>NZ_JBBPHP010000001.1:0-584985 GCF_038039535.1 Catalinimonas locisalis
TTTTTCTCCCTTCCCTTTCTCGCGATTGGGATGACAAAGGTCTGAATATCTTTCCCAATTACCAAAACTTTTTTGAAGTTTTTTTTTCAAATCTTCTTTAAAATTTTGATGCAAATTTTAACAGCTTGAAAAGGAAAGATTATCAAAAAAGAGAAAGATGTAGTTGGATAAACTATAAACTCTCTGGTGTATTGAGGCTTCTTTTAAGCCTCAACCCCTTGCTTTATTGCTGAAGGGAGCGCAAAGGTAAGAAGCTTTTTTTTAAATGCAAAAGGGCTTGAGAAAATTTTCTCAAGCCCTTAAATTTTTTTACTAAAATTTTCCTAATTAGCGACTCGCCAGCTCTTCTGCTTCGTCAAATAAATTCAAAGCACGCTGAAATATTTCGTTCTCTTCATAAATGATTTGGTAAAATTCATCATTCCCCCATGCGCTTCGTGCCACCCAAGCTTTTATTCTTGTTCTAAGAAGGTCTTTACTGTTTTCTAACTCTTCCTTAGTAAAGTCAATATCTGCTTTTTTGGCCATCTCTGTCAAATCATTCAGCATTTCATCAGAAACCGCGAAATTCTTATAGTATTTTTTATAGCTCATTTTCTCCAGTTCCTTCTTATGGTTTTCATAGTAAAGAAGAGTGTACTCGCGAAACACATTGGTAGTCACCAGCTGGCTAAAGAAATTGCCGACATTTTCAGTAGTGTCCAGTGGAATAAAATAGTCAGGCATAATTCCACCGCCTCCATATACTGTTCTTCCTTTTAAAGTTTTAAACTTCAGGGAATCATTAAAGTGGATACTGTCTTTAGAAAAGAGTTCTCCATGTTTAAACCTATTATAAAGATCCTGGCTATATTCTTCATAGCCACTTTCATAAGGTTTTTGAATAGAACGTCCGCTTGGTGTATAATAACGGGAGATAGTAAGCCTCAATTCTGAACCATCTTCAAGAGGGATCGGCATCTGTACCAATCCCTTGCCAAATGATCTTCTCCCTACAATTAATGCACGGTCATTATCTTGTAAAGCTCCTGCTACAATTTCGGATGCAGAAGCACTGCCTTCATCAATGAGTACAATCACCGGATTATTCTCAAAAATTCCATCTTTATAAGCACGTGCTTCAGAATTGTACCTTGGCTGCTTACCTTCGGTATAGACGATCATTTTATTTCCTGCAAGAAGCTCATCAACCATATTGATCGCTCTATCCATATATCCACCAGGGTTATGTTGTAAGTCTAAGATCAATTTTTTCATACCTTGAGACTTCAACTCTGAAAGGGCTTCTTTAAACTCATCATAGGTAGTAGCGGCAAAGCGGCTTACCTTGATATAACCAATTTCATCATTTACCATGTAGCTAGCATCTACCGATTCCTGAGGAATTTTATCCCTGACAATAGTAAAGTCTTTTAATTCTTTGGCTCCTCTGCGCTTTACGCTTACATCAACTTTGCTACCTTTGGGTCCCCGTAGAAGTTCAAATACATCCTGATTGTCAATACCTACCCCTGCTACTGTTTCTCCATCTACCTTAACAATCTTATCTCCACTCACTAACCCTACTTCTTCTGAAGGACCTCCACTAAGCGGCGCCACTACATAAATTGTATCCTTAATAATATTGAATTCTATACCAATTCCTTCAAACTCTCCTTCAAGCTGAGACTTGGCGATTTCTAACTCTTCAGCAGGAATATATACTGAGTGTGGATCTAGCTCTTCCAACATTTTGGTAATTGCAGTTTCTACCAACTCATCAGTATTTACCTGATCAACATAATCGCGTTGGATATATGTAAGGATATCTTTAAATTTCAGATAACTACTAATAAGGTTATTAGAAGAATTATCACCACCTGCCATGGTTGCTCCTATCAATATTCCTGCAGCTACTGCCAGAGTAATGAAAATGGGAAGGCGTATCTGAAAATCAGAGTTTTTATTTTTACTCACAGTATTGAGATTTAAAAGTATTCACGACTAAATTATCATAGGCCATTTGCCCACTAAATAATTATTGCTAAAGCTATCAATTTAGTAATAATATACTAAATAAACATAAATATCATTCATTCGTTCTGTTAAGTTGTATATAAAATTACAAAGCATTAATTTTATATATTATGCTGTTTTGATTTCTCTCTGTTAATTTTTTAATCGCAGGGAAAATTTCTTATGAATACGAAATACTAATGAATATCGATACCAACAAGAGAATTACGGAGATTGTTGATGAGAACTATGCTTATGCATCAGTTCTTTATTACTTTGGTATCAAGTTTTATGACTATGATGAAAAGACTCTTGAGCAAGTTTGTATTGAGAAAGGACTGGATGTAAAGCATGTGATCAATAGCTTAGAGTCTGTCAATTTAGTCTCTGAAGATGAACGTCCAATATTGTCTACTTATCCTATTGATGTAATCGTTGAGTACCTTAAACATACTCATTTTATATTCATCAAAGACCGCTTGCCTTATCTTAGTAAGCTTATTAAAAATCTACAGATCGCAGAATACAAATCCATTATTGAGGATTTACAGTTCATTTTCCCTCTCTTTGTTGAAGATCTTATCTATCATATTTACCAGGAGGAAGACGAGTTTTTTACTTACCTCCTCTCTTTACAAGAGGCATTAATAAACCCTCAGGCTACCAACCGATTGTACTTTGATATGGAAAAATACTCCATTCAGGATTTCGCTATCAGCCATGATATTGATGATGATGAAATGAAGGGCATCCGCAATATTACGAATGGATACAATACTCAGGGCATTAATAGCCTTCATCTGCGAGTTGTATATGCTGAACTTCAACATTTTGAGCGTGAGCTACAAATACATGCTAGTATAGAAAACGAAATTTTGTTCCCAAAAGCTCTAATGCTCGAAAAGCAAGTACGTAAATTTTTTAGAGATAAATCCCGCATGAACTAAATGGGGAGAGTTATCGGAATTGATTATGGTACAAAAAGGGTAGGACTTGCTACTACCGATCCTTTACAAATTATTGCTTCTCCTCTGGAAACCGTCCGTACTCATCTGATCTTTCAGTATCTGCAAGAGTATTGTGGTAAAGAAGATACGGAGGCTTTCGTGGTAGGCATGCCCAGAAATCTTGATAATTCTGAAACACATGCAACCAAACATGTAGAAGGATTTGTTAAAAAATTGAAAAAAACTTTTCCGGCGCATGCCATCTTCTTGGAAGACGAACGCTTTACTTCTAAACAAGCACTTGACGCTATGATAGAAGGCGGTACTACCAAAAAATTCAGAAGAGAGAAAGGTAATATTGATAAGGTAAGCGCCACTATTATTTTACAATCTTATTTAGAAAAGAAGCATAGTTAAGAAATGATTTATCCGATCGTACTATACGGAGATCCTGTACTGAAAAAACCAGCTGAAGATATTGAGCCAGGGTCTATAGATGTCAAGCAGTTGAGTGAAGACATGTTCGAAACCATGTATCAGGCCAGCGGTGTAGGTTTGGCTGCCCCCCAAATCGGTAAAAGCCTACGTATGTTTGTGGTAGACAGCGGCCCCATGGAAGAAGAAGATGATGATGAGGGCTTCAAGCGGGTATTTATTAATCCTGAAATTCTTTCTTATGAAGGTGAAGAATGGGCTTTTGAAGAAGGCTGTCTGAGTATTCCTGGAATCCGGGCTGATGTGTCCAGATCAGAAGTAGTCACTATCCGGTATTTTGACGAAAACTGGGAAGAGCATACTGAAACTTTGGAAGATATGCCCGCACGTATCGTGCTTCATGAATATGATCACATTGAAGGTGTCCTTTTTACTGATCATGTAAAGGGACTAAAAAAACGTCTCATTAAAGGTAAGCTCAACAATATTACTCAAGGCAAAGTGGATGCTAACTATAAAGTAAAGCTTCCTCCAAAACTTGCCAAAAGATAATATTTTGAGTTACCCAATTCGTCAGCCAGAAATCCTATCTAAGCTTCCCAATACAGGGACTACCATTTTCACGATTATGTCTAAAATGGCATCTGAACACGGTGCCATTAATCTCTCTCAGGGGTTTCCTGATTTCTCAGTGCCTGATGCCTTACAGGAACTGGTGAGTAAACACATGCATGATGGGCATAATCAGTATGCCCCTATGCCTGGCTTACCTGCTCTGCGAGAACAAATCGCTGCCAAAATACTGAAACTATATCAACGAGAGATTAGTCCTGAATCTGAGGTGACAGTGACTGCTGGAGCGACTGAAGCTTTGCATGCCAGTATTGCTGCGGTTGTTCATCCTGGTGATGAAGTCATTGTGCTGGAACCAGCCTACGATAGTTATATTCCTTCCATACAACTAAATGGTGGAATTACTGTACCTGTCTCCCTTAATCCAAAAGACTTTTCGGTAAATTGGGATAAGGTAAGAGACAAAGTCAATGATAGAACCAGACTGATTATAGTTAATACACCGCATAATCCTACAGGAAGTGTTTTTTCTTCTCACGATCTGGAACAGTTGGCCGAAACAATCAGAGATACTAATATTTTGGTTCTCAGTGATGAGGTATATGAACATATAATTTTTGACGGCAGGCAGCACCAAAGTATGTTGTGTCATGAAGAACTGGCCGCACGAAGTATTGCAGTATTTTCTTTTGGAAAAACTTTTCATGCTACCGGCTGGAAAGTTGGTTACTGCATTGCACCGGCTTCCTTCAGTACTGAAATCAGAAAAGTACATCAGTATCTACAATTCAGTGTACACACGCCTACGCAATTTGCTCTGGCTGAATACATGGATACTTTGGATGGCTATCAGTACCTGGCTGACTTCTATCAGGAAAAACGTGATCTCTTTTTGAGACTTACACAAAACTCATCTCTCAAGGCTTTACCTGCGCAGGGTACATATTTTCAGTTATTTTCTTATCAGGATTACTCAAAACTACCCGACCGAGAACTGGCCGAGAAACTAACACAAGAAAAGAAATTAGCCAGTATCCCGATTAGCGTCTTTTATCACGATCAAACTGATCATCATTATCTGCGTTTTTGTTTTGCAAAGGGCAACGAAACATTAAAAAGGGCAGCAGAAATACTTTGTAGCTTATGAGCCAAATCTCCGATACCTTAAACATTAGTCTTATCCAATCTGAACTTTATTGGCATAACATAGATGCTAATCTCGCCATGTTTGAAGAAAAAATCTGGCAGATTGAGGGTAAAACTGATCTCATTGTACTCCCGGAAATGTTCAGTACTGGTTTTACAAACGCCGCAGCAGACTTAGCAGAGCCTATGAACAGCAAAACATTTCGCTGGATGAAACAGCAAGCTATGCAAACCCAGGCAGCAGTTTGCGGAAGCTTTATCGCCAGAGACGGAAAAGACTTATACAATCGTTTGCTGTGGATGCAACCTGATGGAGAATATGTGAGCTACGATAAGAAACATCTTTTCAGGATGTCTGAGGAGCATGAGATTTATACCGCTGGTACAGATAGGGTAGTGATAGAATGGAAAGGCTGGAAAATCAGACCATTAATCTGTTATGATTTGCGTTTTCCGGTCTGGAGCCGTAATGAAACTTATGCTGATGGAAGTCAGGCTTATGATCTTCTTTTGTATGTTGCTAACTGGCCAGCTCCCAGAGTCCATGTGTGGAATACATTACTGCAAGCCAGAGCGATTGAAAATCTTAGTTACTGTGTGGGCGTTAACAGGGTAGGGGAAGATGGAATGAATGTCTCTTATAATGGACATTCTGTAGCTTTTAATTTTAAAGGAGAGTTGATGAATGACCTGGGCGAAACTGAGAATATTGGGAAAATAGTATTATCAAAGTCAGACCTTAGTGCATTTCGTAAGAAGTTTCCTGCTCACCTCGACGCTGATCCTTTTCGCCTAGGCAAATAATCCTTCGGCTATCTTCATCAGTTCTTTATCGGTCGGATGCGCATAAAAATTTTCTCCTAAAGCTTTCCCCATTTTTTGTATCATTAGATGCTGACCCAGTAAAACTAGCTTAGCATAACTCGGTTTTTCTTTTATTAACACATTCATCAGCTTTACCAGTTTGTTGGGATTTGCATCAGGATGATGGCTTTCAAATACAATCAATATGTGCTCAGATCGCTTCGCTAATTCCTGGGCAAAAGAAATCATGTTCACGTCTGAAAAATTATCCAGTCCAAAAGTATTTAATTCCGGATATTGTTGCATTATCTGCTGTTCGTAAGCTGACTGGAAACTGATTTCCTCAGCTTTTTCGGCCATTTGGATACTCAATAATGCTTTCACTTTACCATCAATTTTCCTGCTCTTACTTTTCCCTGACTGTCCCAGACTCTTATCAAATAAATTCCTCTGGCCACACCAGCCACATCTAGGGTCACTTCCTGTACTTCATTTTCTGCTTCAAACTCCGCCAGCACCGCTCCATTCATACTGATCATTTGCAGCCACTTGATGGGATAAGCAGAGCGAACCTTCACCTGTGGATCCGAGAGGGGAGTAGGATTTGGAAAAACCAAGAGTGAAGAAGTTTCTCCACCAGAACTTGCGGAATAGCTCATTAGCCGAACACCTCCCTGAGGACTTCCTACGAAAATATAGATTTTGTTAGAGTTATCTATTTCGGCTGCCGCTAAACTTACACGCTTATCCATTTCCAGTTTGTTCCTTTGACCGCCTAAACTCACCAATACTGTATCTGCAATAGCTTCTTCTTCCAGTTGGGTAAGAAAATCAGGATATAAAAGCATGACTTCACTGGCATCACAACGCAAAAGATCTTCTTCTCCATCTCCTTCAAAATCATACAGCAGCACAGAAAGATTGCGGTTAAATATACTGCTGCTTATTCCTCCAGCATTCTCTGTGACAAGTTCCCAATCAGGTAGACCTTCGTTATTCTGGTTTTGGTAGTATTCCAGATTTCCTTCCCGTGTGGCAATGAAAACATCCAGACTACCATCCTCGTTCGCATCTATAAACTCAAGCTGATCAGCCGGATGAAACTCTAGGCTCAGGCTTTGTCTCTGCTCTGGCTCAAAAGTCCAGGGCATTTGCCCACTACTAGCCTGATTGACAAGCCAGTAAAAATTTGCTACAGAAGAAAAAGCATTTTCTGCTCCACTTACCAATAAATCCGGCAGGCCATCTCCATTAATATCTTCAAAATAGATATGAAGCTGTTGTAATTTCCACTGGCTAAGTCCCAGAAAGTCAGAAGTAATATAGGCATAGGAAGGCTCCGTGTTAGAACCTGTATTTTCGTAAAGGTAAATCCCTCCATAATACCCATCTTCATGTACACTTCCACGATGAGCTATGAACAAATCCAGATCACCATCCGCATCATAGTCCGCCAGAGTGGGAGCAGCATTTTCTCCTACATCTATCATTTCTGCCTGCAAAAAATTACGTTGTCTGAGCACAAATTCCGGTAATTGTGCAGTGCCAACATTTTCATAAAGCAAACTGGAATTCCTCATATCTTCGCTCCCTACAGTTTCTCCGCTTACGTTTGGTGCTATGATCAAATCTTTGAGTCTATCGTGCGTAGCATCCAGGTAGTAGGCTGCAGGAAAAGACATGGATAGCTCTTCAGGAAACTCTTCTGGATAATTGGTTGAAAAAGAAGTAAAGTGTGCTGCTTCCTGATTCCCTACGTTCTCCAGAAAATATAATACGCCACAGCCTTCATCACTACTCAAAATATCTTTATCCCCATCTCCATCCACATCAATAGCTAGTAGGGTTTTACCTCCCACATGCAGTTGCTTGCTATTTTTATTAGTACGATTATTATTAGGCCTACAGTTTTGACCTTCAAAAGCAAATTGTCCACAGCCACATTCTCTTACCTGACCCCAGCTATCATCTTTAGCTTCAAACTCTAACAGATTTTTATTATTATTTTCCACACTTTGATTTTGATAGTACTCCAGATTTCCTCTACCATTCACATTGTAGGTGATGATATCCAGATCACCATCTCTATCTATATCGCTGATAGCTGGAATATCGGAAGGATTGATCTGGATAGCTACCTCGAAGCCCGAAAAGCCAATAGTAGCTAAGGGATCAGCTACCAGTTCCCAGCTAAGTTGCTCATTACTATTATTTCTATAAACTGTAATACTTCTTTTACCGGAGGCTGTAAACAAATCCTGCCTGCCATCGCCATCATAGTCTGCAAATACTACCCAACTGCTGATATTTTCAGGAAAGCTAAAGCTATACTCAGGAGCATATATAAATTGCTGATTTTGAGAAAGGAAAGGAATAAACTGATCTGAGGTTCTGTCAAAGATAATTAAGTCCTGCTGGCCATCCAGGTTTAGATCAATATTATAATACTGTCCGGAGTTGAGCCCTCCTGCCCAGGGAAATTTCAAATTTTGATTTTCCTGACTTACTGCAATATCCTGCTCAAACTCAACAGCCCATTGAGCCTGGACTGAAAGCTCAAGCCTAAAAAAAAGCAGAATAAAAAAACTATACTTATACACTATTGTCTAATTAGCAATTTGTGGTCTCTGGAAAGATATTAGTTGCGAGGCGGACTATCCTGCAAATATATAACTGCTATCCATTAATGATATTTTACCTCATTACTCTAATGATGAAGATAATGTTTGTAAAACGCAGTTCATAAAAAAGCCGGACAGGGATAAATCCAGTCCGGCCTCAAACTTTAAATGATATGTAAATACTGATTAGCTATCTCCTTTTAGGATAGCCTTATATTTTTGTTCGTCGTTCAACACTTCCAGAGCAGCCTGTAATACTTTGTCATCATCAAATGAAGCTTCTATTTTGCCATCGCTCAGATAATAGCGAGATACAATCTCTTCTTCTAAAAGCTCTTTGATCTCATCTTTAAAGTTCTGCAAATCCTGATCTTTGTTATGCTGCACTTTTTTGCGCAAAGAAGTTATCTGACCTTCAATATCCTGATAATATTTTTCGTCTTTAGCACTTTCAATAAGATCATCAATAGTTTGTTCTACTTCAGTTGTATAATCATACTCTTTACCTTTGAGCCAAGTCACAAACTCCTCATATTCAGTATCACTAAGTTCAAATTTCTTGGCATCAGTGATTTCGGGATGAGAGTAGTAATATTCAGTTGCGTAATCAAAAAGCAGACTCTTCGTATATAAGCTGATTGAGATAGGAGTCAATCTGCCTGGTTTTACCTCAATATCAGGGTTAATTCCTCCACCATCATATACTACTCGCCCGTTCTTGGTTTCAAAAGCTGTTTTTAATGAATCTGCAATTTTTCCTACACTTCCATCATCATTGCGGTGGCTATAGTCAATTGCCTGGATACAGCGGCCGCTAGGAGTGTAGTACTTAGCTGTAGTTACCTTGAGCTGTGAATTATAAGTAAGAGGACGAGTGGCTTGTACTAAGCCTTTTCCGAATGTTCTTTCACCTACCAGTACTCCTCTGTCATAATCTTGTACCACCCCCGAAACAATTTCAGCGGCAGAAGCACTTCGGCTACTGGTAAGTACTGCGATAGGGATATCAGTATCTACCGGATTGTTAATTGCATTGTAAGCCTTATTCCAGTCGGTCACTTTTCCTTTTGTGCTTACCACTTCTGAGCCTTTAGGAATAAAAGCATTGGATACATTTACTGACTCACTTAATAGTCCTCCGGGATTATCTCTTAAATCAAAAACTAACTTTTCTGCACCTTCGGACTTCAATTTTTTGATAGCGTTTTCTACTTCTCTGCCTGCTCCAGTAGTAAAGTTACTAAGCTTGATATAGCCTACTTTATCAGTGATCATGCCATAGTAGGGCACATTATCAACTGTAATTCTTTCTCGCTTGATTGTAACATCAATGTCATCATCCTTACCATGGCGTTTAACAGTCACAGTAAGATTAGTATTGGCTTGTCCTTTGAGGAGCTTGCTAATGTCTTCTACGGTTTTGTCTTCTACATCTATTCCATCTACAGATAAGATTTCGTCTCCAATTTTAAGTCCACCTTTCTCTGCCGGAAAACCTTTATATGGCATCAGCACCATATTTTTACCGTTACGTTTTCCTATAATTGCTCCAATCCCACCATACTGACCGGTAGTCATGGTGCGGTAGTCTTCAATATCATCTTCAGGAATGTAGTTAGTATAAGGGTCAAGTGACCTGAGCATGGCATCAATCCCGGTTTTAATCAAAGTATTGGGATTGACTTCATCTACATAATAAGTGTTTACCTCTTTAAAGAGGGTAGCAAAAATGTCTAAGTTTTTAGCAATCGCAAAGTAATTGTCACCCGGACCTCTGAAGGCTAGCGTTCCCACTACAGCGACAGTCATCACAACCAGGGAGTATTTTCCCATTTTTTTAGCACTCATGAGCAATGGATTTTTCTTGATGGTTTGTCTCTTACTTCTTTAAACGATACAGCGATTCAACTATTTTAGTTTCAATACGCTGATATGAGTTTTTATCTCTAGCAATATAAATATAGCCAAGCAAAAAGTGAACTTCTCCGGGAAACTTGTAAGTAATTAGGTGTTTATGTTGGCGATAAGCTTCCCGCATCCGACGTTTAAGAAGATTGCGATCTACTGCTTTTTTGAAAGACCGACTAGGCACAGTGAACAGTACCTGATGCTGCTGTAGACCCTCAATAGGAAGGTAAATCAGGCGAATAGGGTAGTGAGTATGCGCTTTACCTTGTTTAAATAAACTCGCAATCAGCTTTTTACTGCTAAGCCTTTCATGCTTGGATAAGGTGTGGCGCAACTACGCGAAATTTAATCTGAGGAAAAGAATAGAATGTACAGCTCTGAAAATTAGAAGTCTAACTAAAAAAAGTGATAGTAAGGTTGACAAAAAAAATGAAGGAGCCAACCTTTGGCTGGCTATATTTTAACCTTTATGCTTCTTTTCGCTAGATACAGAAAGCTTTTTCCTTCCTTTAGCTCTTCTTCTGGCTAATACAGCTCTTCCATTGGCACTCGCTGATCTTGAGCGAAAGCCGTGCTTATTTGTTCTTTTTCTACGCGAAGGTTGAAAAGTTCTTTTCATAATTCGTCATTTTTTAGGGGTGCAAATATACTTTCTTTGTTTTTGAATTTCAAACTTTTATACCCCTAAAAAGTTCCTTCTCTTCTCTTATTTCTCTCAAAACACATTTTTTTACCTAAAAACAGATGATATTATGTCCAAAATAATATTCTGTATCCACTGGGATTTTATAACTTGCGCCCTCTGAAGAATATTTTAAGTGAATATGAAACTACTGAAGTTTGGAGGCACCTCTGTGGGCTCTGCCGAAAGTATAAAGACCGTAGCAGATATTGTAGCCACCTATCATCGCAATCAGGTAAAATGTGCTGTTGTAGTCTCCGCTATGAGCGGAGTAACTGATAAGCTAATTTTGCTCAGTGAAAAAGCAGCCAGTGGTGATGAAAGCTATCTGGAGCTTCTCAAAGAACTGGAGAAACATCATTTTGATACTGCCCGCACCCTTATTAATGTTCATGCCCAAAGCAGAGTTTTTGCTTACCTGAAAACGCTTATTAATGAGTTGGACGACCTGCTGCACGGCACGTTTTTGTTGAGAGAGCGCTCCCCCCGCACACTTGACCTTGTACTTAGCTTTGGAGAACGGCTTTCTGCCTATCTTATCAGTCAGTATATGAAAGAGCTGGGGATTGACGCGCAATTCCTTGACGCCCGCAAACTCATCCGTACTGATGCTAATTTTAATGGGGCCAAAGTAGATTTTGAGTCTACCAATTATAATATCTCTGAATACTTTGCCACAAACAAAGCTTTACAGATTATCACTGGCTTTATAGCCTCTACTGAAGAAGACGAAACTACTACCATGGGTAGGGGAGGTTCAGATTACACCGCATCTATCTTTGGTGCTGCGCTCAACGCTGAAGAAGTTGAGATATGGACTGATGTGGATGGAGTAATGACTGCTGACCCTCGTCAGGTGAAAAACGCTTTTTCTCTGGATGCTATTTCATATCTGGAGGCGATGGAGATGTCTCACTTTGGCGCAAAAGTGATTTATCCTCCTACTATACAGCCTCTGCTTACCAAAAATATTCCGCTTAGAATACGAAATACTTTTCACCGTGAATTTCCTGGTACCTTGATCAGCCGTAATCCTTACGCTATTTCAAATACCCCTCCCAGCAATGAAAAGATACTGGCAGTAAAAGGCATTTCTTCCATCAAGGAAGTAGCTCTCCTGAGCCTGCAAGGTAGCGGCATGATCGGTATACCTGGCATTTCATCCCGCTTATTCGGTGCGCTGGCAAGACGTAAGATCAATATTATCATTATTACTCAGGCTTCATCTGAGCATTCTATTACTTTCGCTGTAAGCCCGATAGATGCGAAAAGAGCACAGGAGGCGATGGATGAGGAGTTCTCCATTGAGATTGATTCCGGTAAGATTGATAAAGCTATTGTTGAAACCCACCTTTCCATTGTGGCCATCATTGGTGAGAATATGCGTCAGACACCCGGTATCTCAGGCAAACTGTTCAGCGCACTGGGAAGAAATGGTATCAATGTCCGTGCGATTGCCCAGGGCTCTTCGGAGATCAATTTGACGGTTGTTATTTCTCAACGTAATCTTTCTAAGGCACTGAACACTGTACACGAAGCCTTCTTTTTGTCGGAGACCAAGTCACTTAATGTTTTTATGGCAGGACTAGGACTTATCGGCAGCACTTTGTTAAAGCAAATAGCTCAGCAGTCAGACTATTTGTTTGAGAACCGCTTACTCCGAATCAACTTTATTGGAGTGATCAATAGCCGGAAAATGCTGATTAATGACAATGGCATAGCCCAGGCTAATTGGGAAGGACAGTTAGAAAAAGAAGGTATGGTAAGCGATATGGGGGTATTTGTCAGAAAAATCAAGGAGCTCAATCTGCCTAACAGTGTGTTTATTGATTGTACTTCTTCTGAGGATGTAATCAAATATTACCAGGAAATTCTTCAATCTGCTGTTTCTATCATTACGCCTAACAAACTTGCTAATTCGGGTACTTTCAAGTCTTATCTACAACTGAAACAAACTGCAATGAGGGCAGGGGTCAAGTTTTTATACGAAACTAATGTAGGTGCCGGCCTACCTGTGATACGCGTGCTCCAGGATCTTAAAGACAGTGGAGATAAGATTTTCAAAGTTGAGGGAGTACTCTCCGGTACGCTTTCTTATATTTTTAACTCTTTCCAAGAAGGAAGAAAGTTTAGTGAAGTAGTGAAAGAAGCCCAGCAAAAAGGCTACACTGAACCTGATCCTCGTGAGGACCTCAATGGTATGGATGTAGCCCGTAAAATCCTGATCCTTTCCCGTGAAGTAGGTCTATCACTTGAACCGGAAGATGTGGAAGTAGAAAATATTCTTCCTCAGGAATGCCTGGAAGCTCCTGATGTGGAAGCATTTTTCAGATCCTTGGAAAACGTAGACGAAAGCATGGAGAAAAGAAGGAAAAATGCTGCTCAAGCTGGCTGTAAGCTCCGCTTTGTAGCTACACTGGAGGACAGTAAAGCTTCGGTTAAACTGGAAGAGGTAGGGGAGAATCATCCATTCTATTCCCTTTCAGGAAGTGATAATATTATTTCTTACCATACCGCACGCTATAAAGAAAGGCCACTGGTTGTAAAAGGCCCGGGTGCCGGTGCGGAAGTCACTGCTGCTGGTGTTTTTGCTGAATTATTTAGCATCAGCAACTTCCTTTATCAGTAAGCTTATACAAAGCAGACTCCAATTCAGTCTGCTTTTTTCAGCTAAAAGTAGTATGCATGACGAACATTTTTTCTGTATATTGCGTCTATACATTGATTACCGAAAAACAATAATTATATGGATGCATACATAGTAGGTGGATATCGTACGGCAGTAGGTAAGGCCAAAAAAGGTGGCTTTCGCTTTACCAGACCTGACGACCTGGCAGTAGAAGTAATCAAGCACCTTACTTCCAGCATTGAAGGACTAGAGCCAGAAATGGTAGATGATATTATTGTCGGCAACGCAGTGCCGGAAGCTGAACAGGGCATGCAAATGGGTCGTCTGATTTCGTTGATGGCCCTCGGACGTGATGTGCCTGGAATGATTATCAACCGCTATTGTGGTTCTGGTGTAGAAGCCATTAACATTGCTTCTGCTCGAATTCATGCTGGCATGGCGGACTGTATCATTGCCGGAGGTACAGAATCTATGTCTCTCGTACCGATGATGGGCCATAAGACCGCTCTTAACTTTAAGATTGCCTCTGAGCATCCTGAGTATTATACCAGCATGGGTTTAACTGCAGAGGAAGTTGCCAAAGATTATAAAATTTCCCGCGAAGACATGGATGAGTTTGCCTATCAATCTCACATGAAAGCCATTAAGGCAATACAAGAGGGTCGTTTTAAAGATGAAATTGTGCCAATCAATGTTTCTGAGACTTATGTAGGAGAAGATGGTAAGCCTAAAAGTAGAAGTTTTGTTATTGATACTGATGAAGGACCTCGTGTAGATACTGATATTGAAACCCTTGCTAAGCTGAAGCCTGCTTTTCGCAGTGATGGAAATGTAACCGCTGGTAATTCTTCTCAAACTTCAGATGGAGCAGCTTTTGTGCTGGTTATGTCTGAAAAAATGGTCAAGCAGCTTAACCTTACTCCTCACGCCCGCATGATGAGTTATTCTGTGGCTGGCGTGGATCCACGAGTTATGGGAATTGGGCCGGTACGTGCTGTTCCTAAGGCATTGGAAAGAGCGGGCTTGAAACTTAATGATATTGACCAGATTGAATTAAATGAAGCTTTCGCGGCTCAATCTATTGCTGTTGTACGCGAGTTGGGTATTGATCCTGATAAACTTAACGTCAATGGTGGTGCGATTGCATTAGGTCATCCCTTGGGGTGCACTGGCGCTAAGCTAACCATTCAGTTGATTAATGAGATGCGTCGGCGTAAAGAAAAATATGGAATGGTAACTGCCTGTGTAGGTGGCGGACAAGGTGTGGCTGGTATTTTTGAGTTTTTGAGCTAAGCACTTCTCCAAACTTATTGATGAGCCGTAGCAGTTTGTTACGGCTTTTTTTGTCCCTCATTAATTTTTTTCCAAGTTTTTGAACAAAAGGAAAAATTCTGCCATCATATTGATATGAATTTTAATCAATACATCCGTCCGATTTTGGGAACCATAGCTTTGTTGTTAGGAATTGCTTTTTGTTTCATTCCGGCGGTACCTGTGCTGGGGATCGTGGGTTTATTTGCAGGAGCTTTTTTGTTGGCGCCTTATGTTCCCTTTTTTGCCAAGCTTAAAGAATGGGTAAAATCTAAGGACCGCTCAGGCAAAACCGTAGAGGTAGAGGATAAACTGGAAAATTTGGAAAATGAACAAATAAAAAAGGAGCGCTAAGGCTCCTCTACAATTACTTTACATCACCTGCTTACAATAGCCTTTCGTCTACATTCACAACTTTAAGACTGGTCTTAGCATTCGCTAAGATAAACTGTCTTTCCGGATAAGGCACTTCAAAAAGTTGCTCCATCAGGCCTTTCATATAGGTTTCATAAGTTTCACGATGCTCTTCAGAGATAGGCTCAGAAGGTGGCATTTCTATTTTTAAAGCATCTACCGCTTCTCCATTTTTCCAAACGCGATAATCCAAATGTGGGCCAGTAGATATTCCTGTACTACCCACATATCCGATGATATCTCCCTGCTTTACATATTTACCAACTCTAATGCCTTCTCCATATTTTGACAGGTGCATATATCCGGTAGTATAAGTGCTGTTGTGCTTTATTTTTACATAATTGCCAGCACCACCACTGTAGGTAGCTTTTGTAATTACACCATCACCTACAGCTCTAACGGGCGTTCCCCTCGGCGCTGCATAATCAATTCCATGGTGAGGCCTTCTCACTTTCAGTACCGGATGAAGACGACTGTGGGAAAAGCGAGAGCTAATACGAGAGTATTTAAGAGGTGCTTTTAGAAAAGCTTTCCTCAGGCTATTCCCTTTTTCGTCAAAATAATCTTCCTTGCCCCCCTGATCATAGTAAAAAGCGTAGAACTCTTCTTCTCCTCTTTCAAACTGTGCGGCTTTGATTCTGCCTACTCCTACTCGTTCTCCTTTGATCTGTACTTCTTCATAGATCATTTTAAATTTATCGCCTTTCTGCACCTTAAATAAATCAATTTGCCAGGCATATACATCGGAGAGTTCGTTTACCAGCTCTGTAGGAGCATCTGCATCACTAAGTGTCTGATAAATTGAATAGTCGATTACGCCCGCAAATGTCTTGGTCACAGTGTCTACAGGGTGCTGACCAGTAGAAATGCGGATTGAATCTGAAAGTTCATATACTACATAATCTACCCGTGAAGGCTCATAAATGAAGTACCGAGCCGTGCTTAATGAATCATTGCTGCATAGTACTGTGTAATTTCTGTTCGCTCTGATTTTTCTGACGTCAAATACTTGACGTGAAGCTTTGGCCAACTTATCAATTAAACCTAATGAGACATTGTACTGAGTTAATATTTGTGACAAAAACTGATTAGGCTCCACTGTAGCTTCTACTACTTGTAAAGTATCAATATTTAACCCAAATAACATTTTAGGTTCAGGAGGGACTATTACCTCTACCGGATCATTTTGAAGAGAATCTATACCTTGTGAGGCTACCTGGGGATTTGTGTACTCGGGATGTGAACTGAAAAGTTGATAAGCAACAATTACTGCTACAATAGGTATAATCAGAGCACTTAGTTTGGTTAGACTGAGGTTACTTTTCAAAATGTTTAAATTTTTTCTATTGTTTATCCTGTTTTTACAAAAATTTATTGCCTAGACTAACAAATTTACATTGTAGATACGAATTTTTTATCAGATCTAGTTCATTTCTTCAGGTTTCATTTACTATGTTTTCATACATCTCTGTTAAGCTAAAGTATAGATATTAATTTATTAATATTTCATCTTAAGCACATCTCTGAAAATTACAATTTAGTTTTTTGTGATTTAACTTACAACCCTCACAAAAATATTTCTGAACTCAATTTTTGAAATTATAATTATTTCACTAATGGATATAGCTATTGCAATATTGTTGTTCTACCCCTATCATATATCCGCTTTAGCTGCTACCTTATCTTGGTTAATTTCTAACTTTTTTACGCTTAATATGTTTTACTCTCTTGGCTTAATTTTCTGACATTCAATTGTATTTGCCTAAGCGAATACGCAATTTTACAATTATGTATTGTCTTTCTATATTTGTTTAAAATGAAAGTAACTTCTAGGGAGAATGGATAAATACTCATACATCTCAAATGCCGACGTAGGATATATAGATGAACTCTATAAGTCATACCAGCAAGACCCCGACTCGGTTGATGAAAGCTGGCAAAAGTTTTTTGAAGGTTATAATTTTTCTCAGGAACGCTTTAACGGACATGGAGGAAGCTCAGATACAGCCCTCCAAGCTGCGCTTGAAGAAGGAGAAATAGACGTAAGGGAGGCTAAGATTCTGCGGCTCATCCGCAACTATCGTAGAAGGGGACACCTGGAATCTACCACCAATCCAGTAAGAAAGCGCCGTGATCGTAAGGCTCAACTAGGAATTGAACATTTTGGCCTCACTGAAGAGGATCTGGATGTAGAGTTTGAGGCTGGTAAAGATCTGGGTATCGGAAAAGCTTCTCTTCGTAAAATTATAGATACACTACGCAGCATATATCTGGGCAATGTAGGTTTTGAATATACCTACATTCGTGATAGAGAAATGATGGAGTGGATCAAACAAAAGGCTGAGAAGACTTTTGTTACTTATGCTCCCAGTCAGGATGAAAAAAAGCGTGTGCTCAGTAAACTGAATGAGGCAGTAGTATTTGAGAACTTCCTGCACACTAAGTATCTAGGTCAAAAGCGGTTTTCCCTTGAAGGAGGCGAAACTACCATACCTGCTTTGGATGGAATTATCAATCATGCTGTAGAGAAAGGTACTGAGGAAGTTATGATCGGTATGGCGCACCGCGGCCGCCTTAACGTATTGGCCAATATCATGGGTAAAACCTATGAGCAGATTTTTAATGAATTTGAAGGTACAGCCGAGCCTGAACTGGCGCATGGAGATGGTGATGTAAAATATCACTTAGGTTACTCCAGTGAAATTACTACTGCCAATGGAAAGAAAGTAAACGTTAAATTAGCTCCTAACCCCTCCCACCTGGAAGCTGTAGACCCGGTTGTGGAAGGTTTTATTCGTGCCAAAGCTGATCACCAATATGGTAACGATTATGATAAAGTGCTTCCTATTTTGCTTCATGGAGATGCTGCCTTAGCAGGCCAGGGCATAGTATATGAGGTAGCACAAATGTCGCAACTGGAAGGGTATCATACTGGTGGAACAATCCACTTTATTATCAACAATCAGGTGGGCTTCACTACCGACTTTGACGATGCCCGTTCTAGTATTTATTCTTCTGACGTAGCTAAGGTGATAGATTCTCCTGTACTTCATGTAAATGGTGATGATCCTGAAGCTGTGCTATATTGTGTTAAGCTCGCTGTGGAGTTTCGTCAAAAATTCCACAAGGATATTTTTATAGACATGGTATGCTATCGTCGTCATGGCCACAATGAAAGTGACGAACCCAAGTTCACTCAGCCTTCACTGTATAACATTATCTCCAAGCATCCTAATCCCAGAGAAGTTTATAATAAGAGACTTATTGAGCGGGGAGATGTTGATGCTAAGCTGGCGCAGAACATGGATACAGAATTTAGAAATCTGCTTCAGGACCGCCTGAATATGGTGAAGCAAAATCCTCTGCCTTACGAATACCAGCCTCTTGAGCTAGAGTGGAAGGATATGCGTAAATCTAAGCCGGAAGATTTTGATTTGTCACCTGAAACTGGTATCACGGAAGAGTCCATTGAAAAGATAGCTACCGCCCTTACTACTCTGCCCAAAGGCTTCAAGCCCATTAAGCAGATTGAGAAGCAGTTTAAGCTACGCAAGGATATGTTCTTCAAGCAGAAGAAATACAATTGGGCAGCCGCCGAGCTGATGGCTTATGGTTCTATTCTTCTGGAGAACAAAATTGTACGCATAGCCGGACAGGATACAGAAAGGGGTACTTTCTCTCACCGTCATGCTGTAATCCATGATGCTGAAAGCAATGAGCCTTACAATAACTTAAACCATATTGATAAAAATCAGGAGCAGTTCAGAATTTATAATTCACTCCTATCTGAATATGGTGCATTGGGCTTTGAATTTGGTTATGCTATGGCTAACCCCAGTGCTTTGGTGATCTGGGAAGCTCAGTTTGGTGACTTTGCCAATGGCGCACAAGTAATGATAGATCAGTTTATCACTACCTCCGAAACCAAATGGCGCAGAATGAGCGGCGTGGTAATGCTTCTACCTCACGGCTATGAGGGACAGGGTCCAGAACACTCCAATGCTCGTCCTGAAAGGTTTCTTCAGTTGAGCGCTGACTACAACATTATTGTGGCCAACATTACGGAGCCCTCCAACTTCTTCCATGCCTTGCGCAGACAAATGGCGTGGCCTTTCCGGAAGCCGTTGGTAGTAATGTCTCCTAAATCTTTACTTCGTCACCCTAAGGTAATTTCTCCGGTTGAAGAGTTTACCCAAGGCAGATTCAGAGAGGTAATTCCCGATACCGTAGCATCTCCCCAAAAATCTGTTAAGAAGGTACTTCTATGTTCTGGTAAAATCTACTACGATCTGGAAGAGAAGAGAGAAAAAGAAAAACGTAAAGATGTAGCCATTATCAGGATAGAGCAGCTACACCCTTTTCCTGATAAGCAAGTGACCAAAGAGCTGATGAAGTATAAGTCCGCTAAAGTATATTGGGTACAGGAAGAACCAGAAAATATGGGTTACTGGGCTTATATGCTCAGAACATACCGTCAGGTTAATATGGAAATTATTTCGCGTAAGCCAGCAGCTTCACCTGCCACCGGTTATGGTAAAATGCACGGCAAAGAGCAGGAAGAAATTTTGAACAAGGCGTTTGCGTAAAAAAAGGTTATCTAACAATAAAATTCATAACCAACTTTATATGAGCTTAGAAATTAAAGTTCCCACCGTCGGCGAATCTATTACTGAGGTTACCATTGCCGAATGGACTAAAAAGGATGGTGACTACGTCGAGATGGACGAAGTAATTGCTGAACTTGAGTCTGACAAAGCTACTTTTGAACTAAATGCCGAACAAGCTGGCGTTCTCCATATCAAAACTGAAGCAGGTGAAACTGTGGAAATAGGAGCCGTAATATGCGAAATTGATACATCAGCCAGTGGAAACGGGAACAATGATAGTAAGGCAGAGAGTGAAAGCGAAGAAGAAGCTGAAGGCTCCGCTTCGGAAGCGCCTGCTGCGGAAAACAAAAAACAGGAAAAGACTGAGCAAGCTGAGGATAGTTCTCAAGAAGCCCAATCTATAGAAATGAAAATTCCTACCGTAGGAGAGTCTATCACTGAAGTTACTATTTCAGAGTGGCTCAAAGAGGATGGAGAGCAGGTAGAAATGGATGAAGTCATTGCTGAGATTGAATCTGATAAAGCTACTTTTGAACTTACTGCCGAAGCAGCTGGTACTTTAAGAATCAAAGCTCAAGCCGGAGAAACTTTAGAGATCGGAACCCTCGCCTGTGTGATTGAAACCAATGGACAGGGAGGCACGGGTACATCACAATCTCAAACTTCAACTGAGAAAGAAAAAACCTCCGCCCCGGCAGACACTAACGGAAAAGACAATGGCCGTGAAACCTATGCTACCGGGCATGCTTCTCCTGCCGCTTCCAAAATACTGGCTGAAAAAGGTATTGACCCTAAGCAGGTAAAAGGAACTGGCGTAGATGGCCGCATTACCAAGGAGGATGCTGAGAAAGCAGAAAAAACTGCTCCTGCGCAAAGCAAGCAGGCTACAACCGAAAAACCTGCCAAAGAAGAGCCTAAATCTACTGAAGCTGCAAGCACTGAAGATGGTAACCGCCAGCAGCGCCGTGAGAAGATGAGCAGTCTTCGCAAAACCGTTAGCCGTCGTCTGGTAGCCGCCAAGAATGAAACTGCGATGCTCACTACCTTCAATGAGGTAGATATGAAGCCGGTGATGGAACTTCGTAAAAAATATAAAGAAGCATTTAAGGAAAAATATGATGTCAACCTTGGCTTCATGTCATTCTTCACCAAAGCTGCATGTTTGGCTTTGCAGGAGTGGCCGGCGGTAAACGCTTTCATTGATGGTGAAGAACTGGTATATAATGACTATTGTGACGTTTCTATCGCTGTATCAAGTCCTAAAGGTTTGGTAGTGCCGGTGATCCGCAATGCTGAGGCCATGGCCTTTGATAAGATAGAGAAAGAAGTAGTAAGATTGGCAAAAAAAGCACGTGATGGTAAGTTAAGCATTGACGAAATGACCGGAGGAACCTTTACCATTACCAATGGAGGTATATTCGGTTCTATGCTTTCTACTCCTATTATCAATCAGCCACAATCCGCTATTTTGGGTATGCACAATATTGTAGAACGTCCGGTAGCTATAGATGGTCAGGTAGAGATACGTCCGGTGATGTACGTAGCACTCTCTTACGATCACAGAGTAATTGACGGTCGAGAATCTGTAAGCTTCCTGTATAGGATTAAAGAATTAATAGAAGATCCTTCTCGTCTGCTCTTAGGTATATAACTGATTGATCAAATTACATAACCAAGCCAGTGGCAAATAAACCACTGGCTTTTTTATTTGTTAGCAAATTGAGAATCAACTATTTAACAAGTTATGATTAAGAAATTGAGCAACTATCCTTTATATGCAAAGAGTATCATCTTTTTCTATACCGCCGGTTATCTGGTAATGATGTTTTACCATATTGATGAAGTGTTACAATTGGGTTTTTCTTCCCGGGATATTCCTTCAATTATCAATATATGGTATGATGCCTTAGGTTTTTTTATTGTACCTCTAACCATTATTTTACTTTATGTTCGTCCTCATGTAGGCCTCACTTTTTCATTGAGTGTGATGATGCTTACTTTTATTTTTGATGCCTTGATCCGCTACATCATACTGGAGGGCCAGTACGCAAATTGGTTTTACTATTTTGAAATGGTGTTTGCCATTCTGGTTCTGACCAGTTTCCCAATTATGCGTTTCTTGGTAAAACCTAAGAAATCCGATAAACACTTGGCATAAGCTGACCTGAGCATTTTTTTATAGCTACACATGAAGAGGTAGGATCAGACAAAGCTATTGGTTTTTTGTCTAAAGGCCTATTTTCCCTATCTCTACCTTGTAAATCTTTGTAATCACCTTAACTTTACGCAGTTTAACTGAATCATCTAAACCAATCATTTTTATAACTAATATTCACTTATGGATTTTGATGTAACCGTCATCGGCTCAGGCCCCGGAGGATATGTGGCAGCAATACGCTGTGCCCAGTTAGGAATGAAAACCGCTATTGTTGAAAAATACGATGCACTTGGCGGTACCTGCCTGAATGTAGGCTGTATTCCTTCAAAAGCACTACTGGATTCGTCCGAGCATTTTCATAACGCTCAGTCTAACTTTAAGGAACATGGAATCAAGCTTTCTAACCTGAAAGTAGACCTGCCTCAAATGATCAAGCGTAAAAACGATGTGGTAGAGCAGACCGTTGGTGGCGTATCATTTCTAATGAAAAAAAATAAAATCACTGTCCATACCGGAGTTGGTGCTTTCAAAGATAAGAACACTATTGTTGTTAAAGGCAAGGATAATAAAGAAACGGAGTTCACTACCAAAAATGTGATCATCGCTACTGGCTCCAAGCCTTCAACCCTGCCTTTCATCAAAATAGACAAAAAGAAAATCATCACCAGTACTGAGGCCTTAGAACTTAAGCAGGTGCCTAAGCATATGATCATTATTGGTGGAGGTTATATCGGGCTTGAGCTGGGTTCTGTATATGCACGTATTGGTGCCAAAGTAACGGTAGTGGAATACGAAAAACGCATAGCGCCTTTGATTGATATTACCATGTCCAAAGAGTTGATGAAAAGCCTGAAAAAATTAGACTTTGACTTCAAGCTTAGTCATAAAGTAACTTCGGTAGAAAGCAAAGGCAAAGAAGTAATCGTAAAAGCGGAAGACAGTAAGGGTGAAGAGGTTGAAGTAAAAGGTGATATCTGTCTGGTATGTGTGGGCCGACGTCCTTACACTGAAGGCCTGGGGTTGGAAAATGTAGGGATAGAGGTAAACAAGCAGGGTAAAATAGAAGTAGATGAACACCTCAAAACCAAAGTCGATAACATCTATGGCATAGGTGATGTGATCAATAAAGGACCTATGCTGGCCCACAAAGCAGAAGAAGAAGGGGTGTATGTAGCAGAATTATTAGCCGGGCAAAAACCGCATATTAATTACAAATTAATCCCCAGTGTCATTTACACCTGGCCTGAAGTAGCCAGTGTAGGCTATACTGAGGAGGAACTGAAAGCTGATGGGAAAAAATATAAGACGGGCAGTTTCCCTTTCAAAGCGTTAGGCCGTGCCCGTGCCAGTATGGACATAGAGGGTACTGTAAAAGTGCTGGCTGATGAAGCCACCGACGAAGTTTTGGGAGTTCACATCATCGGCCCGCGGGCAGCCGATATGATCGCCGAAGCAGTAGTGGCTATGGAATATCGTGCCTCTGCCGAAGATATTGCCCGTATGTCGCATGCTCACCCTACCTTCACAGAGGCGGTGAAAGAGGCATGTCTGGCAGCTACCGAAAATCGGGCGTTACATATGTAAAATTCAAGTTTTTAGGAACATATAGCTGCAAACGCTCTTTAATTAAAAGAGCGTTTCTTTTTTCAAAGAATCAATTTTTTAGCATATGAAACCTTTACCTTATATTTTTCTTTTGTTTATCGCCTTGGCTTATGGAGGGTGTACTTCCTCCGTTGAGGAGTCGGATAGTGGCGAAAATAATGAAAACAACCTGATTGTAGATATTCTTAGCAATAGGGAATCCCCGGTGATTGATACCGTACTGAATAATCCGGAGAAGTATCAGGTTCAGATTCTCTATACCCAGATTGACCGTGACGAAAATAACACTCCTACATTTACTGAGCATGCATATGGTGTCAATCGCAATACTTATTTCTACCCTGCCAGTGCGGTAAAATTTCCCATTGCGGTATTGGCATTACAAAAGCTAAACGAATTGGGCGTAGAGGGTTTGAATAAATACAGTACCATGCTGACTGATAGTGCATATTCAGGGCAGACTAAAGTGAGCTACGATTCTACTTCTGAAAGCGGTATGCCTTCTATTGCCCACTATATCAAAAAGATATTTGTAGTCAGTGATAATGACGCCTATAACCGTCTCTATGAATTTCTGGGCCAGGACTATATTAACAATGAACTTCATGAGAAAGGGCTGGAAGATTTACGCATTGTCCACCGTCTTTCGGTTTTCAATACCGCTGACGAAAACCGTACAACTAATCCAGTTACTTTTTATGATAATGCCAAAATTCTCTATCAGCAGGACATGGTCGGTAGTCGTAAAGACTGGGTAGGAGATGAGCCTATACAATTAGGAGAAGGTTATATGGAAAATGATTCGCTGATCAATAATCCTAAAGATTTTGGTCAAAACAATTATATTTCTGTAGCCAATCTTCAGGATGTTCTGAAGGCTGTAATCTTCCCCGAAGCAGTACCTGAAGAAGAACGCTTTGACCTGACCGAAGAAGATTATCAGTTTTTATTCCAATACATGTCGCAGCTCCCACGGGAAACTACTTACCCGGACTATATGGCCGATACTACAGAAAATTATTATGACAGTTATTCTAAGTTTTTCCTTTTTGGAGATACGCAAGAGACTATCCCTTCTAATATCCGGATCTTCAATAAGATTGGGATGGCTTATGGTTTTCTTACCGACAATGCCTATATCGTTGACTTTGAGCGCAATGTTGAATTTATGCTAACGGCTGTTATTTATGTCAATGAGAACCAGATATTTAATGACAACGTTTATGAGTACGATGAAATCGGGCTGCCCTTTTTGTCCGAACTGGGTAAAGCTATCTTTGAATATGAGCTGGCCCGAGAAAAGGAATATCAACCTGACCTGAGTAAATTTAAAATAACTTATGATAAAGAAGATAATAGCTAATGCACTCTACGCATTAGTCTTACTTGGCGCCTGCGCCCCTCAAGAGGAGCAAACGGATCAGCGACTTGATACGCTAAACGCTACCATAGAAGACATAAAATCAAATTATGCTCCTGATAAAAGAGTGGCTTTGTTTGATATAGAAGCTAAACTAAATGGCGACACCCTTACCTTAAAAGGAGAAACTGATCAGCCTGCTGCCAAAGAAGCACTACTTAGCCAGATAGCAGCGCAAAATGTTCAGCTAATAGACAGCATCAATACATTACCGGATGCTTCCTTAGGTGAGGATACATTGGGAGTAGTTTATATTTCTGTGGCTAACATTCGCTCACAGCCTCGCCACTCCGGGGAACTGGCTACACAAGCCACTATGGGCATGCCCTTGAAAATACTAAAGAAAGAAGGGGAGTGGCATCTGGTACAAACCCCTGACAAATACATCAGCTGGATGCAGGGAAGCTTTGTACCTATGAACCAGACGGAGTACGCTGACTGGCAAGCTAAAGAGAAGGTAATCTTTACCGAAATGTATGGCTTTGCCTACGAGCACCCGGTCAGGAATAATAACACAGTATCTGACCTTGTGGCTGGTAACGTGGTGGAATTGGTAGACGAGACGCCTTTTAGTTACGAAGTTCGCCTGCCTGATGGCCGCAATGCCTATGTGCGAAAAAACGAATCTGACCTTTTTGAGGATTGGGTAGCTGAGGCCGAAGCTACTGAAAACACAGTGGTAGAGACTGCCTTTAAGCTGATGGGAGTGCCTTACCTTTGGGGAGGAACTTCTTCTAAGGGAGTGGATTGTAGTGGATTTACCAAAACTATCTATTTCATGAATGGTAAAATACTACCCCGCGATGCTTCTCAGCAGGTTTATGCCGGAGAACTGGTAGATGAAAACAAAAACTTTGACCAGCTCCGTCCCGGTGATTTACTCTTTTTTGGTTATGCTGCTACTGATAGTACCCGAGAGCGTATTACCCACGTAGGCATGTGGATAGACGATAATCAGTTTATTCATTCTCCGGGACTGGAAGCCCGAGTCAAAATCAGTAGTGTAGATCCTGAGTCTGAGTATTACGATGAGTACAATCTCAATCGCTACATTCGTACCAAGCGAATGATCAATAGCCAGCAGGATATCATTGCACTGCGAGATGTGGAATTATTCTAGTACTTAACTGCTTTAGAGGAAAAAACACGCACCAGTTCTGATTGACTGGTGTTTTTTTATAGCTTTTCTAGCTTGGGTAAAGCATAGTAAAAAGCCGCTACGTGCATGGTCTGAATTAGCTTTTGCTCTGCCAGGAGTTGCTTTACCTCATCAATTGAGTATAATTCTACGTCAATTTCTTCGGTCTCATCCAGAATCTGCTGGGTAGTACGCTTGACTCCGGTAGCCAGAAAAGAAACAGAAAAGTTATTATGGTTGGCAGGGTTAGGGGAAAGCTTACATAGTTGCTCAATATGCGCAGCCTCAAAACCTGTCTCTTCCAGCAATTCTCGTCCTGCTGCCTCAATGGGGTCTTCCCCCGGATCTACGGCACCTCCCGGGAGTTCCAGGTCAATCACACCCAGCGCATGGCGGTACTGCTTAATGAGCACTATTTTTTTATCTTCAGTTACTGCTACTACATTGGCCCAGTTGGGATATTCCAGCACATAATAAGGCTCTACAATGGTACCATCTTCCATACGGCACTTATCCGCCCGCACACGCAGCCACTCATCTTGAATCAAGTATTTCTGTTCCAGGGTTTCCCAGACTTGCATATTATTAGGTTAAAGTTACTGGTTAAAAGTTTATAGACGAAGAGAAGGTTACCACTCTGAAATTGTAGATATTTTGAAGTTTGACCAAAATATTTGATTTGAACTTTGTCAAAGCTATTACAGAGGCGTATAGCCTGCAATGTGCGGAGTAGCTTTGACAAAGTTTTTTAAGAACTAATTCATTTAAATCATGCTTTCTTCATGTCGGCATAATGCTTATAGAAAAGCGTAATGGTTTCTATCCCTTTCAAATAATTGTAGATACCATAACTTTCGTTGGGCGAGTGGATGGCATCTTCTCCCAGGCCAAAACCCATCAGCACAGAATCAAGCTTAAGTTCTTTTTGAAATAATTCTACAATAGGAATGCTACCTCCCTCACGGGTAAGTACCGGCTCTTTTCCCCAGGCTTCAGCAAAAGCTTTTTTGGCAGCATTTATTTCTGTAGAATCCGTAGGGATTACCGCAGGTTGCCCGCCATGATGAGAAGTGACTTCTACCTTCACTGACTTAGGGGCGATAGCTTTCAGATGCTCAGCAAAAAGCTTATCAATTTCTTTATGATTCTGGTCAGGCACCAGACGCATAGAGATTTTTGCATAAGCTTTGGAAGGCAGCACCGTTTTGGCCCCTTCAGAGATATACCCTCCCCATATGCCGTTAACATCCAGCGTAGGACGGATACCAATTCTTTCCAAAGTTGTATAGCCATCTTCTCCTGCCAGCTCGTCTACGCCTAGTTCTTTTTTGTATTTTTCATCATCATGTGGCGCTTTATTCATTTCCTCACGCTCTTCCTGACTTAGCTCTACAATTTTGTCGTAGAAGCCGGGAATAGTGATACGGCCTTTTTCATCCTTCAAAGAAGCGATCATCTCACACAGCACATTGATTGGGTTGGCCACTGTGCCACCATACATGCCGGAATGCAAATCACGATTAGGACCGGTCACTTCTACCTGCATATAACTCATACCTCTCAAGCCTACGGTGATTGAAGGATTATCATTGTCTATGATGTCTGTATCTGAGATCAGGATCACATCAGCTTTGAGCTTCTCCTTATTGTTTTTGACAAAATCAGGCAGGTGGTCGGAACCAACTTCTTCTTCTCCCTCCAGCATAAACTTTACGTTGCAGGGCAGTTGACCCGCTTCCTGCATTACTTCCAATGCTTTGATGTGCATATACATCTGACCTTTATCGTCGCAGGCACCACGTGCATAGATCTTACCATTGCGCACCTGAGGTTCAAAAGGAGGAGTCTCCCAAAGTTCATAGGGGTCAGCAGGCTGTACATCATAGTGGCCATATACCAATACAGTAGGCAGCTTTTCGTCTACCATTTTTTCTGCATACACAATTGGATAGCCGGGTGTTTCGCAGATTTCTACCTTATCAACATTCAACGCTTCCAGTTTCCGCTTAAGATAGTCTGCTGCCTTTAGTACATCCTCTTTGAATTTTTTATCGGTACTGACCGAAGGAATTCTAAGTAGCTCAAACAGCTCTTCAATAAAACGGTCTTTGTGATTTTCTATGTATTCTTTTACCATGGTATACAGGCTTAAACTTTTGAAAAAATAATAGTGTAAAGGTAAAAATTCTCACGCAAACTAGCCGCTGGCGTTAATCTTTCTTGGCCCAGAGATACGTTCGGTTTTCATCTCCCTTGAAAAGACGTATAATATTTTTCTTGTGTGTGATGGCAAGCACCACAAACATCAGGAAGCCGAAAAAGATCAGGATAGGCTCGTCTGTTTTGAAGGGAGGGACCATCAGCAAAAGGGGAAATGCCAAAGTCGCCAACAATGAGCTAAGTGATACGTATTTGGAAAAAGTAAGGGTAAGGAGAAATACTACTATGCAGCTAAGTGCTACCCAGGGCTGTATGGATACTACCATGCCCAGAAGTGTCGCTACTCCTTTACCTCCTTTAAAGTTAGTATATAAAGGAAAAACATGCCCGATAACGGCAGTTACACCCAGCAGGAGTTTATATTCTACAAGTTGTCCGTGGTCAATTGCATGTATTTTGATCAGGAAAAATGCCAGCATAGTGGCAGTCAGGCCTTTCAGAATGTCTACCAACATTACAATTGATCCGGCTCTTTTGCCTAACACCCGAAAAGTATTGGTAGCACCGGCATTTCCGCTACCGTGCTTTCTAACATCCACGCCATGAAAACGAAGTCCGTACCAGACTGCTGTGGGGATAGAACCTAAAAGATATGCAACCACAATAGATAGAATAATCCAGATAATATTCATAGTTACTTTATAACCTCAATAAACAGGGTAAAGTTAGAGAGTTCGGTAATATATCCAAGTGAGTCACCTTATCCGCAAAAAATAAGGCCAACATTTGCTGGCCTTGGATATTAAAAATTAGAATCCATCTCGGTCTGCTTCCGGTTTTTTCTCTTCTGTATCCTCTCCGGCAATCACTGGTGCAGTGGTATTAAAATTATACTGCTCATCAATGCCCAGATAATCTTTACGAAAGCGGTTGATATACTTCATCGTTTCAGCAATATCGCTAAGGAAATAAGCATACTCCCCTCCATCTACTTTTCCAATATTAGACTTGCTGCCTATCACGTCGCAAAACTCCTCGTTGTAAGCCCATACTGCTAGTCGGTTATTCTGATAACTGAAATAATACCAGGAATCAGGCGTAGCCTGCATAAAAAGATTGACCATCATACCTCCCATTTCCAGCGGTTTAATTTCAAGGAAGCCAGTCATGCTTCCATTAACATCCTGCTCCATCACGTTAGATAGCCCCAGGGGAGAAGTACTGTACCAGGCTTTATGCTCATCCGACCATGCCATATCAACATCTGCAAATACTAGGGTTTTTTCTAACTTTCCTGACATAGTCACCAGAGGAGTATAGTTACTGACAGAGCTCTTATCCCAGTCGCGTGCTGCCTGGTCTCCTATCATCTCGGCTAGTTTATAGAGCAGAGTAGTTCGGTCATTGGTAGCCGATGGCGCTCCTGACTTATTGAGCGATTCATTAAGGTCTGCTCCCATAATATCAATCGCCTGAGTAGGCAGGTCAATATTGAACGTCATGAGCGCATCAAGTTTAAACTCATTTGTTTCCAGCTTTCCATCACCTATTGCCGTCGCCTCTATACCAAAAGATTCACTTTTAAATGGCATAAAATCTACCGGACCTTCAAAATTAATGGTCTGCTGGTTTTCATTATAGGCAAAAACTTCTCCTGCCAGGGCTCCTCTATTTTCTTTCTTTTGCGACCTGATAATGTACTCATCCTTTTCTTCATCGTAGGATAGCAAGCCCCTAGGTTTGAAGAAATCAAAATCATCTGGCGAACGCCTGTCCATCACAAAAGTGCTGTAAAGGCTGTTGTCTTTACTGCTGAAGTGCAGACCTGCTGTAAGTGGTTCTCCTGTGCTTGTAAGCGCCTCGTTGAAGTTAAATTCCAGTTTCTTCTGTCCTGCTTCACTGGCATAAGCTATCCAGGTATTGTAATCTGGCCTGCGTTTGAAATCCAGCTTCACTTCTCCATCCAGTTCCAGGGCTTCTTTGGCAGCATGCATACGTACATCTCCCCGATAAAGCATCCCTGGTGATATAATAATGTTTTGATCGGCTTCTGCTCTACCGTTTGCTACTGTATGATAAAATACCTGCCTGCGTTCCTGCACCGTATCCTTCTTAAAATTATTCATTTCAATAGAAAAGGTGTCGGTAGCTGCGATTAACTCATAGTATGCCTTTCCTTGAAACTCATTTCGGGAAAAAATATCAATCGTTCCATTGGTTAAGCGATGGTATTCATTAAGCGTATCAATCACCAAGGTTGCATTCTGAAATGTCTCAAACTTAGCGTTTTCCAATACCTGTAGCTGATTGTTTTCAGGGATTACTTTGGCATCTGCCGCTGCTATATAGGGTACACCAAATATATCCAGCTGTAGTAACGGAATCCGGTAGATAGCTTCTTCCGCATTAAACCAAAGTGAGTCAAGTTCCTCCCTTGTAGCATAGAAGTAGGAGTTTTCAATGTCTACATCCTCAGGTTTACTCATTTTCACGGTCTCTTCTTCCAGATTCCAGACCGCATTGGTGATTGAGGTTTTGAACTGGGCATAAGGAAAAGCAATCGCTGCTACACCTTCCTGTTCAGGGCTGATATTCGCTATGTTTTGCTCGAGGTCAAAATCCAGAAATACATCATCTCCAGCCAAAGCAGGCTTTTCAGGATTGTCTGACTTAATTTCAAAGGTAGCGTTTCTAGCGTCAAAGCGGGTTTGCTCAAAAGTCATCTTCTCTGATGAAGCTTCTGAGCCTCTTGTAAAGAGCGTACCGCTACCCAGCAAGCCCCCCTGCTCAGTGAGGATGGCTGAACCATCCATGGAAGCTGTTTGGTTATAAAATTCAAAGGGCTCGGCGTTATTGGAAATATACATACTATCCACACCCGGTAACCAGAGCATGCTGTAATCTTCTACATAAGCCTGAGGAAAGCTGGTAGTGCCCAATGTACCTTCTCTTATTTCTGCAGCAGTCCCTATAGTAGTAACTGAGTCCATGTAGAAAATAAACTCCTCTGACTCAAGGGTGGAGGTGAGAAAGTCTATGGTTCCGTTTCCTCTCAGGCCATTGGCATCCAATCGCAATTGATTTTTATAAATGGCTGAACCTCCGTACAACTGATAGCCCTCATTTGAAGTATGTTCAAAACCCATAGAGTTATCCGCCATCACCTTAAGTGTTTCATCTACTGGCGGTAAAATGTCGCTGTAGAGCGTACCCGCAAAACCGATAGAAGAAGGGTCTGCATTACTCAAACTATCAATGGCAAATGGAGGGATAACAAAATAAATGGATTTGTCATAAGCTCCATCTAGTACATTTTTATTGTCAAAATATACAATCGCTCCATTTTCGGCATCAAATTTCGGATAATCCGGAAGGGATTTTCGAGCTGATTTATTTTTAGGATCATTGATATAAAGCGTTCCTGAAGTTTGCTTGAATCCATCTCCCATTCTATCGATAAAACTTTCATCTTCAGTAGCACTTTGCAGCGTATTGTCTACTTTTTTACGCTCGCCTTTTTCATTGGGCAGATAGAAGCTGATAGAGTCAATTTTGGGAAGTTCAACTTTAAAGCTATCATAATTAAAGGTAAATCCTTCTCCTACAAACTCAAAGTTACCGGACTGTAGCTTACCATTGAAACGGAAATTTCTTTCCCCCAGCATGGTCACTTCATTGTTAGTAGGCTCAATAGAAACGCCTAAGTCTTCACTGATATTAAACTGTTTTATGCCTCTCATCAGCAGTTCTTTACTGTCAAGCATGATGGTAGCATTGGGGCCGTCATCCTCAAAAGAAGGCATCATCAGGTTATCATAATCCACTCGTCTTGCTTTAGCTAAAGTGTAGTGGATTCCTTTTTTCTTGAGTGTTACTAAGCCCGTTTCAGGTTCGTAGTCTATATAGCCCCTGGTCATCAGGTCCAGCATGGCAGCTTTAAGTGTCTTTTCATTCTGGCCCATATCTCTGGCCATATCATACGTATAAAAGCTCAGCGTATTATTTTTTCTACCATATCCCACTGCCATGATAAGAGGATGAAAACCGTACATCTGCCCTAACTTGTCGAAAGCTTCTTCATTGTAATATTCATGAGACTCAAAGATCACTGGCACCTTATCTCGCGCAGTAAGGGTAGAAACGTTCAGGCTATCAGTACGCAAATCCCAACGCATAATATCTGCCTGAATGTCCATCTTGAGGTGTGTTGCTGTGAAAGGAGTATGCTTATAGCGCCCGCTATTGGAAAGAACCGTAAGCAGGGAGGAGTCCATCGCATACTTAAATTCTACTGCCGGATGGTAGATAGAATCTGAACGCTGGTAAATGGTAATGGTAGATTTGGGGCTGGTAAGTAGTGAGTCGCCTACATTAAACCATTTTGAAATGGCACGAATCTTTTTCTTTCCTCCTCCATTTACTTCAACAATAGCTTCACCTTCCATCAGAGAAGCACTGGTAACCTTACTACCCAGGAGGGAGAATCCACCTATATAGGTCACTATATTTTCATTGACAGACTTTTTATTATATATATCAAACTCTATGTCACTATTGTAAGACATAAAGCGGGGATATCTGGCAGTCTCAAAGCCGGAATGTTTCTGACTGGCAAACTGAAAAGCGCCTTTCACCGGCTCTTTTACTTTACCCTTATAGGTCATATGACCGTTTTCTGCACTGAGGCGAGGCACCCTGGTGTCAAAGTTATACTTCTCAAATGTATAATAGACCGAGTCCTGACTTAAACCCGCTGTTACCCAATCAAACTTTCCACCTTCTCCGACTAGAATATGTTGGTGCAGCATCAAATCTGCTTTAGTCTGGGTAAGGTTCGCAGAGTCGAAGGTAGTAGTAAAGGTAAGATCCATCTTTTCCATATGCATGATAGGACCTATCAACTCAGGTTGAACAGTTTCTTCCACAATATATTCACTTAACTGCTTTACCTCTTCTTCGACTGGTGCAGCGGTAGCTTCCTCGGTAGTATCTTCTTCCCAACCCCAGCCGTCATTCCATTCAGTATCTTCTTCTGCATTTTCCCACTCATCACTGCTTTCAGGATCACCCCACGCTCCATCGCCCCAGCCATCATCTTCACTCCAGTCCGATGCTTCTTCATCACCTGAAGAAAGCGCTACTTCAGGGGTATAGGTATCCTGAGGAGGGGCAATAAAGCTGAAAGAATATTTACCATTGCGCGCGTAGACTTTATTATAGTTGGCATAATATATTGCCTGACGCTGAAAGAAATCTCTTAGGGTAGTAACAGCATACCCAAACTCCTTACGGTCATAATGCTGGGTAGTCTGCAAAAGCATAGAGAGCAGTTCATCCAGGTTTTGCTTAGAGATCTGAGCTGAGTCCACTGCAGCATTGATTGCTGCATAGTAATTGACGTAAAAGGGTGTAAGCTGAAAATTCTTAGCCAGCATCTGAGAGGAAGTGGCCATAATAGTATCTCGCTGCGCAGCAGAAAGTTCCTGCCACAAGCCAGCAAACTGATCCCCTATTTTGATAGCCGTACTATCATTGGTTTTAGTAAGTAGTCTTTTTACATCATCTCCATACACCTCTACACTATCAGTTAGCTGATAGCGTTGTGCACATACAATTTGTGCAATAAGCAGCAGGGTGCTGACGATAGAAAATACCTTCATACGCTTGCTTTTATTCATCACCTATTAAGTGCATAACGTTTTTAGCCCAAAAAAATTAGCTAACAACAAAAATATATCCAGTAAAATTATGCTTCGCCCGAAGAATTGTAAGGTTTAGAGGCATTTAACAGGCTAGGAGCAAATCATAGAAGGGGGGAGGCACTGCTTAGAAGGTTAGTTGTAGGGCTACCCAGTCATTTCTTTCTTTCCGGCCTTTTACTTTTAAGCCACTTGCTAGGGCTTTTTCTTCTATTTGGGAGGCGTCATAATTGTAAAAACCACTCAATACCAGCATACCATCAATTTTGAGTCGGGCAGCGTACATGTCCATTTCTTCCAAAAGCACATTACGATTGATATTAGCCAGGATGATGTCAAATTTTTCTTCTTCCTGAATATCTGTTACCGTACCTGAAAACATTTTGATCTCCGGACAACGGTTGATCTCAAAATTTTCATGCGTATTATCAACAGCCCACTCATTATTATCAAAAGCAATAATTTCGCTTGCACCTTTCAGATGTGCCATAATCGCAAGGATACCGGTTCCACAACCGGCATCCATCACTTTTTTCTGCTTATGGTCTATTTCCAGCTGCCAGCTCAACATCAGGTAAGTTGTGGCGTGATGCCCTGTACCGAATGACATTTTAGGATTGATCACGATTTCGTAAGGAAAGTTCTTTTCAGGCTTATGAAAATCTGCTCTTACCAGGCATTGGTCTTCTACCACAATTGGTGAAAAATTACTTTCCCACTCTACATTCCAGTTTTTCTCCTCTACCCGACTGACACTGAAAGTCACATTTCCTACTCCCTGATATCTGTCTAAAATTTGTTGCAACTCATGCTCATCATAATCAGTTTCCAGAATATAGGCCTCAAAGCCTTCATCCTGCTCCCAGAAAGAGTCATAAGCTAGCTCTGACAACTCAGCAATCAGTATTTCGGTGAGCGTCTCTTTGCACTGAAACTGTAAAGACAGATAAGCTTTCTTCTCCATTCCTAAAATGACTTAGCGATATCAATAAAATCTCTTGATTTAAGGGAGGCTCCACCGATAAGCCCTCCATCTACATCGGCTCCGGCAAAGATTTCCTGAGCATTATCAGGCTTTACGCTACCTCCGTACAGAATAGAAATTTCATCAGCCACACTATCTCCATACTTCTCTGCCAGCTGCTTGCGAATCACCGCATGCATTTCCTGAGCCTGCTCCGCGCTGGCTGTTTTACCGGTACCAATTGCCCAGATCGGTTCGTAGGCAATCACTATTTTGTTGATATCTTCTTTGGAAAGATGGAAGAGGCTTTCTTCTATTTGTTTTTGCACATAAGGATTCTGGGCTTCTCTTTCTCTTATTTCCAATGGTTCTCCGCAGCAGAATATAGGTGTTAAGCCCGCTTTAAGAACCATGTCCAGTTTCTTAGCCAGCAGCTCATTGCTTTCTTCAAAGTACTCTCTTCTTTCACTGTGGCCCAATATTACATACTGCGCACCTACTGATTTCAGCATGCTCACGGAAGTTTCGCCAGTGTATGCTCCGGATTCATGCTCGCTGCAGTTTTGTGCTCCCAGCCCTATATTTGAACCTTTGAGCATAGCATGTAGCGTACTCAGGTGTATAAATGGAGGACACATGATCAGTTGTACATCTCCCGGAAGTTCATCTTCGGCCATATGCTTCACTTCTGAGGCAAGAGCCTGACCTTCTTCCAGAGTTTTGTTCATTTTCCAGTTACCGGCTACTATTTTTTTTCTCATGACAATTGGTTTAGATCAAAAAATCTATAATGTTTTGTGTGCTGTAAAGTTAAAAGAATAGTATCACAGATGTTTAAATACTGTATTCATTTTTGATAAGCTTCTTAAATTTGTGCGTTCAACCGAAAATTTATGAGAATAGATATCATTACCTGCCTGCCCTCTTTATTAGAAAGCCCTTTTTCACATTCTATCCTGAAACGTGCTCAGGACAAAGGCTTAGTAGAAGTTGTTGTACATGATTTACGCGATTTTGCTGTGAATAAACACAAGCAGGTGGATGACTATGCTTATGGCGGAGGCGCAGGTATGGTACTGATGATTGAACCTATCGTACGCTGTATAGAACAGTTACAGGCTGACCGCACTTATGATGAAATTATTTATATGAGCCCGGATGGAGAACGTCTGGATCAGCCTATCGCCAATCAGCTTTCTCTCAAAAAAAATCTGATCCTGCTCTGTGGTCATTATAAAGGGGTGGATGAGAGAGTGCGTGAGCATTATGTTACGCGTGAGATCAGTATTGGTGATTATGTGCTCTCTGGTGGGGAGTTGGCTGCTGCTGTACTGGCTGACTCTATTATTCGTCTGCTTCCCGGCGTGCTTTCTGATGAGACTTCTGCGCTTTCCGATTCTTTCCAGGACAAATTGATTGCCCCTCCTGTTTTTACCCGTCCGGCTGAATTTAAAGGTATAAAAGTTCCTGATGTGCTGCTCTCCGGTAATGATCAGCTGATCCATGACTGGCGATATGAGCAGTCGGTGAAAAGAACGAAAGAGCGGAGACCAGGCTTGTTAGATGATTAGTTGAGGGAAAAATTCTTCAGAAATTTGCTCAGCTTATCATATTTTTCCATCAGTTGCGGAGGTGTATTCTTCTTAAGAAGGGATTTTCTATAAATATTCACCAGTTCCTGAAAGTCTCTTCTTCCTGCCAAACGAGCTAACACTATCCCTCTGAGGCAACGGTTGTAAGCATTGTATGTATATATTAACTTGTGATAAGGGTTATCATTGAATAGCTTATCTAGGCGGTTTACTTCACTATGCTCCTCCAAAAAAGCAAAACCTTTGGTTTGCATAAATCCCATAATTTGTAAAGCAGCAGCTTTGATATCTTCCTCATGCTTCGCTTCAAAACGCAAATGAGGTTGGTCTATCAGCTCTCCCATTTTTATCATCAAAGTATTACTATGTACCTGATAGTCTGATAAACCGGTCGTAAACTGATATGCTAATTGTTCAACCATCTCTATCCTTACACCTAATTTAACATCTATTAAGCTGGGGTAACCTTTTACATTTATCAATATGTTATGAAAACCATTCTTTCTCAGCTTACGAAACTGCTGTAGGTGTTGTAGCCATTGATACTCTTTGTTTCTGAAAAAGGGGTTTAATTCCTTTACAATGAGCTTTTCTGCATCGGTCATCATCTTTTGACAATATTTAAAGATATATTTCTTTTATTATTTATTAAAAAAGTATAATTTTAGCTAAATAAATTAAAATGTTACATGCGGTATGTTTATTGCTGTTTGTAACAAATATCAAAGGACTGTCGTTTATCAACAGGACTTTATAATTAGTATTTTGTAAAATTTTGCTAACATTAGTTTCAAGGATTGTCCCTCTGCATTTGAAAAGACAGCTTTTTGAGAACTAATTTTTAATATTCTGAAGATTATTACCTCGTAAGTGAAGACTGAAAAAGGTATACTAAATCTTAAAATAGAGTATAGTGATAAAGGCAAAAAGTTATATAACATATATATTCCACACCCGATTGCTCCTAACTTTTCTTTTCCTGTTCGTGTTTTCATGCAGTGAGGAGAAGAGCGGCTCAGACCATTACGAGCATCAGGCTAAGGTAACTGAACCAGTTTCATTTGATCTGGATCAGATACGTGAAAGAGGTAGCCTTGTAGCTATTCTGAATAATAGTTCTACAGGTTATTTCATTTACCGTGGTCAACCTATGGGTTATGAATATGAATTACTTACCCGCTTGGCGTCAGAGCTTGACCTCAGATTACAAATTAAGCTTACCAGCGATATTGATGAGGCGGTCCATATGCTCAATGAAGGCGAAGGAGACATCATCGCCTTTAACATGGCCGTAACAAGCGGTCGCCAGGAGCAGGTTGCTTTTACAGAGCATCATAATGAAGTAAAGCAGGTACTGGTACAGCGTAAGCCGGAAAACTGGCTAACGATGAAACGCCATGAACTTGATGAAATTCTTATCAGAAACCCTCTTGAGCTTGACGGCAAAACCATTCATGTTCAGAGAAACTCTGCTTTTGTAACCCGCCTGGAAAACCTGTCTGAAGAAATTGGTGGTAAAATAGATATTGTTCAGGCAGAGATTGGTCAGGATGCTGAAGGACTAATCCGAAAAGTAGCTAATGGCGAGATTGACTACACCGTAGCGGATGAAGATGTAGCTATGGTAAACGCTACGTATTATTCTAATATAGACGTGAGCACACCTGTCAGCTTTCCTCAAAAGATTGCCTGGGCTACCCGTAGTAACGCTCCGCAATTGCTTAACACCGTTAACGACTGGATAATTCAGATGAAGAAGCAAACGGACTACTATGTGATTTACAATAAGTATTACAAGAGTCCGAAAGCATCGCTTCGCAGGGTAAAAAGTACTTATTCTTCCTTGAGCAGCGATAAGATTTCTCCATTTGACGATATTTTCAAGCAGGCTGCTGACAGTTTGGGATGGGATTGGCGTCTGTTGGCAGCTCAGGCCTTTCAAGAGTCTAAATTTGATATTACTGCCGAATCATGGGCGGGTGCAATTGGGCTGATGCAATTACTTCCTGAAACTGGTGAACTGTATGGTATATCTGATATGCATGACCCAATGCAGAGCTTACAGGCTGGTACTGCTTATCTAAGCTGGTTGGATGGCATCTGGAGTAAATACATACCCGACAGTGAGGAAAGAATCAAGTTTGTGCTGGCCTCTTATAATGCCGGTCAGGGACATGTACTAGATGCAAGACGTCTGGCACAAAAATTTGGTAAAAACCCTTCAAACTGGGACGATGTGGCCTATTTCTTAGAAAGAAAATCTGAGCCCGAATTCTTTAATGATCCGGTGGTAGAATCTGGCTACTGCCGTGGCAGTGAGCCGGTAAATTATGTAGAAGATATCATGAGCAGATACGAGCGCTACAAGCAACTGGTAAATCCGGAAGTCATTATGGCCTCAGCCGAAGCTTCAATCTAGCTACCAGGAATCTGTTCGGTCGCTATTTTTGCCGATAGTAGGCTTAGGGGAATACCGCCCCCGGGATGCACACTGCCTCCACAAAAGAACAAATTCTTATACTTTTTACTAAAGTTGGCATGCCGCAGAAATGCGGCATACTTATTATTAGAGCTATTGCCATACAAAGCTCCCATAGAAGATGATGTCCTTGATTCTATCAGCCGGGGGTCAAGTATACTTTCACATTGGATGAGGGGTTTTATATCCTGCTCCAGAATTTGGCTTAGCTTTTTTAGAATATTTTCGCGGGACTGTTGAATGATTTTATCCCAATCCTGCCCTGAGTTATTAGGTACATTGATCATCGTAAACCAGTTCTCACAGCCCGCTGGCGAATCATCTTTCTTGTACTTGGAAGTGATATTGATGTACACTGTAGGATCTTCATACACTTTTCTTTTTCTAAAAATATGCTCAAACTCCTGCCGATAATTTTGGCTGAAAAAGATGTTGTGTAAGCCCAACTCATCAAACTGGCGCGCTATACCCCAGTAAAAAATCAATGCTGAGCTAGACTTCGGTTGATTGAGTAAACGCTTTGGTTGAGGCTGGTCAGCCAGTAGCTTTTTATAAGTATTTACGATATCCATATTGCTGACCAGAAAATCAAAAGGTTGCTTTTCACCATTTACTGTTAGCCCATTTACTTTATTTCCATCCAAATGAATCTTTTCAGCTCTAGCATTGAAATGAAAGCTCACGCCGAGGGATTTAGCCAGTTCAAACAAGCTCATCGTGATTGAATGCATCCCATCTTTAGGAAAATAAGCTCCAATATTAAATTCCAGGTGAGGAATGATATTGAGCGTAGCGGGCGTCTGGTAGGGGTCAGATCCATTGTAGGTCGCATAACGATTAAAAAGCTGTACCAAGCGGGGATCGCTGAAGAAGCTTTCGTTGGCTTCGTTCATGTTACGGAAAAAATCCAGGCGGTGAAGTTGGGTGTAGGCCCGAAGTGCCTGTGGGTTAGCAAAGGTTTGCCAGCGATGCAGAGATTTTTTCATGAACAAGTCAGAAAGCAAATCATATAGCCTTTGGCTATTCTTCAGTACTTTGTCTATCCTACTTTTTGCCTCACCCGTTTTCTGGTAAATCTCTTCCGCAAACTTTTCATGATCTGCGTAAGCTCGCAGTCGTGTACCATCTTCATAAAAATAATGACAGGTGACGGGCAGCTGGATATATTGAAAATGCTCTGCCGGATTCTTACCAGAAAGCGTAAAGAGTTCGTCTACAAGTTCGGGAAGCGTGAAGAGTGAGGGTCCAGCATCAAAGCGATATCCGTCCTGGCGGATTTCTGTAAGCTTACCGCCGGGATAGGCATTGGCCTCAAATACGTGTACTTCATATCCTTTATTGGCAAGGCGAATAGATGCTGCGATTCCTGCAATGCCCGCACCGATAATACCTGCTCTGGAGCGATCAGACATTCCTGGCTACAGTATTTTTTTTTCTGGTAAGCAGATGGAATACCAGTCCTAAAATCCCTACAAGTAAGCCTCCTGCTTCGCGGGTTTGTTCTATATACATTTTTTCTGCGTCCATGCGGTTCATTAAGTTTTCTCCGCTAGACAAAAACTCAAATACACTAGGTAATAGATAAACAAAATAAACTACAAAAATCGCTAAACCAGGAAGAATCAAAGCCATGTTGTATTTCCCAAAAATTGCCATACCTGAGATTACTGCCAGGTAAAGATACAACACAATCCAACTTAGGCTGTCAGGATCATTAAACTGAAAAAATGCAAATAGTGCGAAAAGGACAGTCAGTACAATATTGATAATTTTCATGAAAACAGAGGCTATATTTTAATAAAAAATAAGGCTAAGAAAAGAAGAAAAAAAGGCTTGCAAAATGACATAAGTCATCACAAACCTTTCAAATGGCGTTTGTTAAGAAAGTTTACCACCTACTTTTTCCAGAAGCTTCTTGGTAGCTATGATGCCTTCTTTTTCACTGAGCTCACTCCCTTCATATTCAATCCCCACATAGCCGGTATAGCCAGCATCTTTCACGATCTGCATCATGCGCTCAAAATCTATCTCTTTGCAATTTCCCTTCTTATCAAAGTTGTAAGATTTGGCGCTTACCCCTTTGGCATAAGGCATCAGCTCTTCTACCCCTTTATACTTATCATAAGTTTCTCTCTGATCTATTCTAAAATTGCCAAAGTCAGGTAAAGTACCGCAACGAGGATGACTCACACCTTTCATTACGTCTACCAGCCAGGTGCCTATGGAAGAATAGCCGCCGTGATTTTCTACTATCACATTGATATCATGCTTGTCGGCAAACTCTGTCAGTCTTCCCAATCCATCAATAGCAGCGTCTTTTACTTCGTCTGCAGTGCCTTGTCCGGCAGCATTTACCCGGATAGAGTGGCAGCCCAATTCCTTGGCAGCCTCTACCCACTTATGATGATTTTCTACCGCCTGTGCTCTTTCTTTATCATCAGGAGTACCCAAATTACCTTCACGGTCTACCATGATGAGTACGCTGGTAACTCCATTGTCATCCGCTCTCTTTTTTAGTTCTCTTATATATACGTCATCTGCTTTATCAGCAAAAAGCTGGCTTACATACTCTATAGCACTGATACCATAATCCTGCTTGGCAATCTGAGCAAAGTTGAGGGGATCTAATTCTCCGCTCCTGAAAGCTTTATGCAAAGACCACTGTGCCAGTGAAATGTCAAAAAACATGTTTTGCGATAACAGGCTTGTCTTGCTCAAAAAAGGCAGCATGCTCAAACCGGCAGTGGCTTTTGCACTGGCTGATAAAAACGAACGTCTGTTGATACGTTTATTCAATTCTTTCATAGGTTTTAAATAAAAAAGCATACCTGTGTAAAGAGGTATGTCTGTGTAAAATTTATTGATCCAGCTTTCTTAGCCAGACATTGCGGAAGCTTACGGTATTCCCATGATCCTGTAAGGCGATAGGACCATCACCATGATAAATGATTTTAGGTGTACCAATGTACTCAGTAGTCCCCTGAATCTTGGTAGCATTTTGTACGACTATCCCATTGTGTAAGACTGTAACCTGAGCTTTTTCCAGTAAAGCACCATTCTTTTCATCAAAGCGGGGAGCGGTGTAGATGATGTCATATACTTCCCATTCATTTACAGGGCGCATGGCATTTACCAGGGGAGGGGACTGCTTATAAATACTACCGGCCTGTCCGTTGTAGTAAGTACGGTTATCATAGGAGTCTAGTACCTGTACTTCGTATAAACCCTGAAGGAAGATGCCGCTGTTTCCACGTCCCTGACCTTCACCACTTACTTCCTGAGGTGAGCGCCACTCAATGTGCAGCTGAAAATCTCCGAAATTCTCTTTGGTCTGAATACCACCGGTGCCAGGCTCTACAGTAAAATATCCATCTTCTACTTTCCAGGGGGCAGCGCTGCCATCTTTTTGACTTTCCCAGGCAGATAAATCTGATCCGTCAAAAAGGACAATCGCATCTGATGGAGGTTCAGTCCCTGTGCCGGGCGTTACCTTCGGCCGCTCGGGGTCCCAAAATTCGGTGTCTTCTGGTTTCCAATCTTCTTTGATAATTTCCTGCGCTATGCTGAAGTGAGCGCAAACGAGGCTAAGCAAAAAAACCGTCAATCCGGTTTTCAAAGTTGTTGCTTTAAACATATTAATCGGTTGTGTTTATGATAATTGTTAGAAAAACTACGAAAATTCTGATTGATTATTTTATGAATACTTTCTCTTTTACTATGAGGCTCACTGGATTCTTTCATGACCTTATGCCCATTCATATTTTTTGGAAATTGTAGCCTACGTGCCTATCTCCAAAAAACGCATTTGCAGCAAGCTCAGAAGCCTTAAAAAGTGGTTTGGCTGTAGCTATTGTGTCACAAATTTATAACTTTGTGGATAACGCCCTATTTTTTAATAAGTTAATTTTCTCACCGAATTAAGTGACTGTTTTATTACAAATTTTATAACCTAACTATGGCTACAGTAAACAGAAAACTCAGAATGGGTATGGTTGGAGGTGGTATAGGTGCCTTCATTGGTGGTGTACACCGTATCGCTGCTGCAATGGATGGACAGATAGAATTGGTATGCGGAGCGTTCAGCAGCAAGCCCGAAAAATCCAAAGCTTCGGGCGAAGAACTTTTCTTACCACCTGAGAGAGTTTATGGCAGCTTTGATGAAATGATACAAAAGGAGAAAGCATTGCCTGAAGGCGAACGTATGGATTTTATTTCTATCGTAACTCCTAACCATATGCACGTGCCTCCTGCAAAACTGGCTTTGGAAAATGGTTTTGCCGTCATCTGTGATAAACCGCTTGCTTTTAACCTTAAAGAAGCCAAAGAACTGAAAGAGGTAGTAGAAAAAACAGGTTTGACCTTTGCCCTTACCCATAATTACACTGGTTATCCTATGGTGAAAGAGGGGAGAGATATGATCAAAAGTGGCAAGTTAGGTAAGATCAGAAAAGTAGTAGTAGAATATCCGCAGGGCTGGCTTTCCAGAATTGTTGAGCATGGAGAAAATAAACAGGCTGCATGGAGAGTAGACCCAAAACAGGCCGGCATTAGCAGTGCTATGGGTGATATCGGAACGCATGCTGAGAATCTGGCTGAGTTTATGACCGGTCTTCAGATTACTGAAATGTGTGCTGACCTGACTGCTTTTGGCGAAGGTCGTGAACTGGATACGGATGGTAATATTCTACTCCGCTTTGACAATGGTGCCCGTGGCGTACTACATGCCAGCCAAATTGCTGCCGGTGAAGAAAATAACCTGAAAATATTCGTGTATGGCGAGAAAGGTGGTCTGGAATGGAGACAGATGGAGCCAAACTCTCTTATCGTACGCTGGCTGGACCAGCCCATACAGATTTATCGCCCTGGTGTTGACCGGACTTACCTGGGAGAGAGTGCTATGGCTCATACGCGTATTCCTGCCGGTCACCCTGAAGGTTATCTTGAAGCCTTTGCCAACATTTACCGCAACTTCGCTATGACTTTGCGTGCCCGTATGGAAGGGAAAGAACCCGATCCTCAGCACCTTGACTTTCCTACTATTGACGATGGTATAAGAGGTATGGCCTTTATTGAGAATGCGGTAGCCTCCAGCAAGAGTAGCGAAAAGTGGTATAAGTTTACCATCTGAGTATAAAATCCTGATGGAATGCTTATAAAAAGTCTTTTGCGTATAATCATTTCTAAGCCATGCAAGCCATGGCTTTTTTTTGTGCCTTATCTTCATTTATCGTACTTCTCACGGCCACACAAATAAAGAGTGAAAAAATAAATTAATTTTTTTCCAACCCAAGGTAGGGTAAGCGGTGCCTTAGCTGTATTAATATCAAATGAGATAATGATTAACAGCTATGAAAACGAAAAACATCTTTTATAAAACTTTACCTGCCTTCTTTCTTCTGGTATTTACTTCCGGTTGCTACGTAGATTTTGATGATGATGATTTTGGCCCTGCCATCAAAGGTTCAGGAAATATTATTATTGAGGAGCGTGCTCTTTCCGAATTTGACCGGATTATACTAGAAGGCTCAATGGACCTTATCATCCTCCAGGATGATGAGCAACTGCTGGAAGTTGAAGCCGATGATAATATTGTGCCTATCATCAGTACCAGTGTAAGAGGTGGAGAACTCAAAATCAAAAGCACCCGCTCTTATCGCAGCCGCGATGATGTGAAAATATACATTAGTGTGCAGGACTTGGAAGAGCTAAAAGTACGTGGCTCAGGAGATGTGTACGGAGAAAGTGTATTTACCGGTGACCGTCTCAACCTGGAAATTTCCGGCTCTGGTAATATGGATATGGAAATTTATTATGACCGACTTTTCTCAGAAATTAATGGATCAGGAAACTTTAGTTTGTACGGTGAAGCTCTAGAGCAGGAGGTACGCATCAATGGCTCCGGAGATTATCGCGCTGCCGACCTACTCTCTGAGGAAACTGACATTAACATTTCGGGAAGTGGAAATGGTACTGTAAATGTAAGTGATTTTCTGCGGGCTGAGATTCGTGGTAGTGGAGACATCATCTATTATGGAGAGCCTGAGGTCAACAGCTCAATCCGAGGCTCCGGTAATCTGATCAAACGCTAAAAGACATTATAAAACCTGGATTTCGTCGGGTGAAATCCAGGTTTTTGTTTCTTATCACTTTTCATTAGTTAGAGCTACCTCCGTAGCGCCCTTTATCTATATCTGTTTTATCTGTATTTCGGTTAGGATTTTTCACCGGCGCTTTTTCAGGATCCGGATTATTTTGATCATCCGTATATTTTTTTCTTAATTCCTCTTCTCTTTCAAGTTCTTTTTTATTCTTAACCGTTTTGGTTTCGGATTTATCCTGCATAGTATCTCCTGGCTTTCCTTTGTTATCTTTCCCGGTATGTCTGCTATCTCTCTGTGCCATAATAAAAAAATTTTTCAGTTAAAAAAATTATTTGTATCAATATAACACACTAAAAGCCAAATCGTTATTGTTTTTTAGATAAATAATTGGTTCCGCTTCTTAAATAAACCCCTTAAAACCATTTTCTGCTCCGCATATAAATATACATACTGATACCCAATACAAGCATGCTTCCCACAGCAACAGGGTAACCCCATTCGTAGTGCAACTCTGGCATATGGTCAAAATTCATCCCGTAGATACCTGCCACGAAAGTGAGAGGAATAAAGATTGTAGCGATGATGGTGAGTGTTTTCATCACATTATTCATACGATTGCTAATGGTAGACATATACAAATCCATAAATCCGATCAGCACCTCCCGCTGCGACTCCATAGTTCCGATTACATGGTCTACGTGGCTGTATACGTCATCAAAGAAGCGCATTGTATTCTCCTGAATTAATTCTTCCTCAGTATTAAGCTTTCTTAGTGCATCCCTTAGCGGATATACAATCTTCCGCAATTCTATCAGTTGTCGCTTCTGATGAGTTATCCTTTCTACCACATCATGTTTGGGCTCATGGATAAGCTCATCCTCCAAAGCGTTCATATGGTCATTAATCTCTTCTGTGATGGTATAATAATTATCTACAATCACATCTATCAAAGCATAGAGGAGATAGTCAATTTTTCGCTTTCGGATTCTTCCCTTCTGGTTTTCCAGTCGGTGGCGGACTGGCTCAAATACATCATGTTTTGTCTCCTGAAAAGAGATCAGATAATTTTCTCCCAGGATAAAGCTGACATGCTCTTGCTCTATCAAGCGCGTTTTAGGATTTACTTTCAGCATCTTGAGCGTAATGAAGAGATGGTCTTCATAGTCCTCAAACTGAGGGGAAAGCACAGTATTCATAATATCTTCCATGGCCAGCAGATGCAAACCGAAATGATCTCCTACCTCCTGAATCAATTGCGTATTATGCAGTGCACTAATATTAACCCAGTTAAATTTTTCTTTGCTCATCCGGTTGAGCACTTCCTGCAGGTTATCGCTTTGATGTTTGCTGATGCCTTCTTCGTCATACTGATACAGCGTAATTTCAACAGGTTCTTCAGTATTTACTCCTGTGTAAATAAGAGTTCCCGGAGCAGTACCTGCACTTTCACTGAGTTTGAAAGAATCATGCTTTTTTCGCGTCAGGGACAAAGCGCTGAGTGACATATCTCTGACCGCCCGAGTTACTTTTTTAACATTTCTGGTGGTTTGCCTTACGGATTTTTCTATCTGGTTTTGCATAGCAAAAAATTATTCTTCTCTCACAATTCTATCATTTTTTACATGATAAAAAAACTTTAAAATTTAGATAGATTATAAACTAGGGTCGTCACCAAACAACCTTAAGTGTTCATCTTTTTTAAGTCTGATTTAAGGGAAAATATCTAACGCAACAAAAATTTCTAATACTTATGAAAAGGATGAATCGTAAAATGTTTATGAAAAAGGCTGGATTCTTAAGCCTTACTGCTTTGTCAGGGTCTACCTTATTGAGTGCATGTGGTGGAGCTACTTCAGAAACCAAAAATAATGTGATCCCCGATGAAAGTGCGCCTTCCACTCCCTCACAGTCTTCGCCAGACCCTGCTACTGATCCTTTAAACGAACAGCAAGCTCAGGCAGATTGCAGTGAATACAATCAAGCCCTAACTGAGGCAGATCTGGAGATGCGCAAAAGCCTGGAGTATGTGGCCGAATCTCCAAAAGAGGATCAGTTTTGTGATAATTGTCGCTTTTGGCAGCCAGAAGACTTTGAAGGAGCATGCGGAGGATGTCAGCTTTTTGCTAAGGGAGCTGTAAACCCTCGGGGCTGGTGTAGATCCTGGGTTGCTAAAGAAGTATAAGATTGAATGAATCAGGTAGACTGTATTTGTAGTCTGCTTGATTCATATCACCCCTCTTGCTTTCAGCTCCAGATACTTGTTTATCGTATCTACCGAGAGCTGAGAAGAAGTGGTCAACACACTGTAAATACCATGTTTTTGTAAGGTATCAGCCATTACCTTCTTTTCCAGCGCAAACTTCTCAGCCACAGTCTTCTGATAAACGTCCTGTATGCTTTGTACTTCTTTTTGAAGTAGTTTGTAGAGTTCCGTATTCTTAAAGAAAATTACGACCAATACATGGGTAGCCGCCAGCCGGCGGAGATAAGGAAGTTGTCGCTCCAGAGAAGAGAGCGATTCAAAATTGGTAAAGAGCAAAAGCAAGCTACGCTGCCTGATCTGCCGCTTTACCTGAACGTACAATGCTTCAAAATTAGACTCTTTGTAAGCAGTTTTTTGCGCGTACAAAGCTTCCATGATCAGGTGCATCTGGTTACTTCGTTTGCCGGCAGGCACCATTTGCTGTACTTTATGCTGAAAAGTAATCAACCCCGCTTTATCTTCTTTCTTGATGGCAATATTACTGATTACCAGACTAGCGTTGATGGCATAATCCAGCAGACTCATTTCTTCAAATGGCATTTTCATCGTCCGGCCTTTGTCTATCAGGGCATACACCTGCTGTGAGCGTTCATCCTGATATTTATTCACCATTAAATCTCCCCGGCGAGCAGTCGCTTTCCAGTTGATGGTACGGAAGTCATCTCCGGCTACATATTCCTTGATCTGTTCAAACTCACGATTATGCCCAAACCTGCGGATACGCTTGATACCAAGCTCCGTCAGATGACTGGAAATGGCCATCAGTTCGTACTTGCGCATCTGTATGAAGGAAGGGTACACCGATACTACTTTATCCTGAGAGAAACGAAAGCGACGTAACAATAAATGTATGGGAGAGGCAGCGTAAATATTTAAAGCACCAAATCCATATTCTCCTCGCTTTACCGGCCTCAAAGTATAGGTCAGGCTATGTGACTTAGCCGAAGCTAAGTCTAAGCGGATATCAAAATCTCTTTTCTGAAACTGAACAGGAATCTCATCTATGATACGGAGATGGGTTTTGAAACTGTAGTGATTAGTTATTTCAACCTTTAATACGTTCTCATCTCCATTAGATAGGCGATCGGGAGTAAGGCGGTAGCCACTAATTCCTTTTTTGATATTGTAAAGTAGGAGAATATCTGCGATGATCAGCAGCAACCAAACCAGAAAGCATACCTGCGCCACCCGAAAAAGCCAGGAAAAACTAAAGCTCAGCACAAAGAGTAGCACTACTACAGCTAGTCCAAAAAAGAAGCGGTGGGTGAGATATGTTGTACGGAGCATGGCTTACAAATAAAGGAACTTTTAACAATTTTACACGTGTATATTTATTAAAAATGACACGTGCATGAATACCAAACTAACATTAACCCTAGACAAAGAAACCATAGAACAAGCTAAAAAGTATGCCTCAGAACAGGGAAGAAGTTTATCAGAAATTGTGGAAAATTACTTTAAATTTTTAACAGAACATAAAACTGAGGATGTTAGTACTCAAATGTCTCCTAAGTTAAAGCGTTTAAAAGGTGTAATGAAGGTGGACGCCAATTTTGACTACAAAAAGGTTTTAGATGATGCCAGAAATAATAAGTATGGCCGCTAATTTTTTTGTAGATACCGATATTATTATTGATCTGCTTATTGACCGAAAACCTTTTGTAACCTCTTCCTCTAAAATATTTGAACTGGCGGATCAGGGAAAAATTGCCCTCTGCACTTCTACTCTCTGCATTAATAATGTTCATTATATCTGTAAGAAAGTGTTGGGCGATAAGCAAACTCGTCAGGTTATAGAAGATCTAATGGAACTACTTCAGGTACTGGACGTAACAGAAAACGACCTCAGGGTAGCCCTCAAAAGTAACTTCAAAGACTTTGAGGATGCTATTCAGCACGCAGTGGCTACGCGTGAAGCATCAATCAAATCTATTATCACCAGAAATGTCAAAGACTATAAAAAATCCAGTATATCTGTGTTTGATCCGGATGACTTTCTGAAGATTCTAGTGGTTTAATTCATAAATAATTTGGATAGTTTTTCACTATTGGCTCTCCATTTATAAGGTCTAGCTAAACAGTTATTATAATACTCAATAAAAGCTATTAGTTTTCTTTTCAAGTCATCAGTAGAGCTAAACTGTCCTCTTTTGATGATTTTTCTTTGCAATAATCCAAACCAATTTTCAATTTGGTTTAACCAGGAACAATGCTTAGGGGTATAGGCAAACCGAATTCGGTGTTTTTCATCTTCAAGGAATTGTTTTCGGCTTTTCTTTGATTTCAGGATGCCTTTGTACCCTTTTTTACCCAAATCTTCCTCAAATCCAATTTGCTTTGCTACCCATTCTACTAAGGAAGCTGACATATGAGTATTGAGTTGGTCGCAAACAATGATCCAAGGCTCGGCAGGGGCTATGGCCACAATGGCCTGAATATGTTCCAGATAATCTTGTTCTGTTCTGGTATCCCCAATCGAATATTGGAGGATTTGCCCTGTTTTCACATCCCGTCCGGCAATCAGGCATTGGGTACCATTGCGTTGGTACTCCGGATCACACTTTTCTATTTGTCCTGCCTTCATAGAGGCAACCCTCAAAGATTCTAAAGCCTGTATCCCCGTTTTTTCATCAGAACTAACCACATGAAAAGCAGTTTCTTCTTTACCTGCTTTCAGGTATAGGTTACATACTTTTTCTGTATCGGCTATAAATTCATCAAAATCTTCAATCTTAGGAAAAAGCCAATATTCCGATTTATGAGGGGCTAATGCCTTTTTTTAAAATTCGTCCTATGTGAGAAGCCGATATGCTTTCCACAATCCCACGGCTGACCACTTCTTCTGCTAGGGTCACATGGGTCCAATGGGTAAAAGGCAACCCATAATCTTGAGGCTTTTCACAAGCTAATGCCACAATTTGTTCCCGTTGGGCTGTAGTAAAATCTTCTTTGCGGCCTCTACCTGGGGCATCTGATAAAATCCTGTACACCTCTTTAATTAATACCCCGTCACTAACACCTGCCCCATCAACCCCTTTACTAAATGCCTGTAAGCGTTCATAATTATTAATCCATCTATTTCGCCAATAGCTTACCGTATTTTGGGATACACCCAGCTTTGATGATATACTGCCTCCTGATTCCCCTTTAAATCCATAGACAATGATCTGAATACGAGTCATAAAACGTAATTCTAAGCTTTTCCGATTCGATTCTTTTTCCAATAAGCTTTGTTCCCTTTCGTTCAAACGGATTTCTCTTGCCGGTCTTCCCATTTGTTGCTATTATTATTTTGGGAAGCAAAAGTATTTGTTTTTTACAAATTATTTGAGATTTATACCACTAGATAATGAGTAGACTATCTCTTTCCTGAAGCTTTCACTATCTCGGTACTTCTACCTTATCAATCATTTGCTTGAGTACCGTATGAACACGCTGCCCTTCCATCTCCGCCTCGGGGGTCAGGATGACTCTATGCACCATCACCGGAATTGCCATCGTCTTAATATCTTCCGGGGTTACGAAATCCCGTCCGTGAATGGCTGCGTAAGCTTTGGCAGTAGACATAATCGCCAGAGAGGCACGGGGAGATGCCCCCAGGTACAAAGCCTGGGCCTGACGGCTTTCATTAACAATGGAAGCGATGTAGCGTATCAGGTGATCTTCTACATGAATACCACCTATTTTCTCCCGATAATTTGTGAGTTGCTCTGCACTGATTACCGCTTTAACATTAGAAATGTCCTGACGATTGTGGCGACGGTGAAAGCGCTCCAGCATCATGGTTTCCTCATCCAAAGAAGGGTAATCTACTTCAATTTTCAGCAGAAAACGATCTAGTTGCGCTTCGGGCAGGCGGTAAGTTCCTTCCTGCTCAATGGGATTTTGCGTAGCCAGTACCAGAAAGGGCTCTTCCATTTTGAAAGTCTGAAGATCAGTGGTTACCTGACGCTCTTCCATCACTTCAAAGAGTGAAGCCTGCGTCTTGGCTGGAGCACGGTTAATCTCATCTACCAGCACGATATTGGAAAATATAGGTCCTTTGCGATACTCAAAATCTGTTGTTTTCGCATTGAATATTGAAGTCCCCAGCACATCAGAAGGCATGAGGTCGGGGGTAAACTGAATACGCGAAAAGCCTACAGACACTGTTTTGGCTACCAGTTTGGCAGTCAGGGTTTTGGCTACTCCGGGCACTCCTTCCAACAATACATGTCCATCAGCCAGCATGGCCGTAATGATAAGGTCTACCATGCGTTCCTGCCCTACAATCCATTCTCCGATATTCTTGCGAATCTGCTCTACACTTTCTGCCAGCTGGCTCAAATCCACCCTGTTTTGAAATGTATTTTCGTCCTTAGGTTCCATAAATTCAGATTATTGCTTCTTGCGTATAAAAGCTGTCAATATATTGGTTCAATACTAAAAGTTCATTTGAAGAAAGGTCCTGCTTACCTTCTATCGTAAAGATATAATCAAATATTTTATCTACCTCTTCCGGGGGCTTTGCCGTCTTATGAGATACCCGTTCGCGAAAATGCTGATCTTTCCATTCACCTTCCATCCGGTATCTGCTCAATAAATATTCGCGAAAGTAGATAATTTTCTTTTTTGCCATCTCCCGATGGTTGCTTGACCGCATAAAGAGGTTGCTCACTGTCTGTATAAAATCCAGCGTTGAATTAGAAGGGGGTACAATCACCGGAACTGCTCGCTGCCTCCGTTTTGATTCAAAAATCATGAATAATATCAAGCCTGCTAAGCTCAGGTATACTGCCCAGCGTAAAGCCGGTACACTCAGCAAAAAGCGCAGGGGAGTAATAGGTTCCATTCTCCCCAGATGATAATATTCGTTCCACAATACGTCCCGTACTGGTAAAAAACTAAGCGACTGGGCTGCTTCCTGAGCCAGTGTGTCTTCCAACATAAAGTAGTTAGTGTAGACTTGAGGAACACTGCTGAGCAATAATGCACCTGTACCTTTACTGTAACGAAGCAGTACCGGGTCACCCTTTTCATCCTCCGCCAGTACTTCTAAGCGTGCGGAGTCAAAGGCAGAAAAGTAATAGAGGCTTTCCCGTATTTCCAGCGTATCTTCCTCCCGGACGATACGCTCTTTTAGTCGGGTATCGGTTTCCAGCTTAAGTGTGTCTGACAGCTTACCCCCAAATGCACGGGCAGTGGCAAATACATAACCACCACTATCTAACATTTGCCATAACACTTCGGTATCCTGCTCATCAGGAGAAAAATCGGCAGCGAAGATTAACACATTTTCCTGCTCATAACCCTGCTCCTGTAGCTCATATAAACTGCGATATTGTGTATTGACTGACTGTTCAGGAAAAAGATAAGAAAGGTTTTCAAACAGGATAAATGTTCCGTAAGGACTTTTGTGCTTGTGATGCAGACTAAAGGTCCAATCCGTTGGAGTAGGGGCCAGCAGTTCTACCAGCAGCAGGAGCAGGAGCGCACCGCCCAATATCAAATAATATTTCCACTCCTTCCTCATGTATTCACTGCCAATTGATGGTCAATAGCCTGGTGTAAGCTGTTCACTTTTTCGTACAAGGCAGCATCTACCGGAAACTCGCCGTACCAGGCATACTCATAATAGATACTCAGGCTGCGAAAATCCGATTTTATTTTTTCCAGCTCCAACTCTCTCTGGTAATCCGCATTGGTCTTGCCGGGATGCCATATGATCAGGTCACTGTGTGCAAGTTTTTTCAGGGTATAGATATACAGCAGCCTCACAGCTCGGCGATAATCTGCCGCCTGCTGGGCTTTGCTGATCTCTTCTTCAAAGTTCAGTTCATGAATATCTTCATCCAGCATATCCTGTACCTGCATATTGTTCAGCCGCTTTTCTCTGCTGAAGAGTCCCGATACATTTACCCCTGATAGCTTCAACACTGCAAATATGATCATGCTTGCACAAAAGATATATAGCAACCAACCTATAGGAAAGCTAAAATTCACCTCTCCGAACAGCTTTCCCAGTTGCTGGAGTATCCACTGCCAGATTTGCTGCCAAAGACTGACGCTTTGCTGATACCCATGGCGATAATCAAAATCTTCATCCGCACGATACTGTTCTATCACCTCAATTGGTATGTTCCGCTTAATCGCTTCCTGTTTCAATGTGTCATTGAAATCATACACCAGATCCGGCACCCTTTCCTGCGCACCTGCATAAGTGCTGAGAAAGAGTATCAGCATACTTAAGATCAATTTTACTGAAGGCAAGCTTTTATGCATTGAAAACCGTTTACAGCCTATGAGCTACTTCACGCCAATTTGGCCAAATTGACTACCTATTACAATTTTTTTATGAAGAAAAGCTTACGGGCATAATCTAAGGTAGCCCTTGCCTAGAGCTTATGCTTTGTTCCCTTATGGGAATCACCGGAGGAATGGCGGACCGCATTAGCGTAAATCAATAAAAAGCATTAATATCGGCGCTATAAGTTTAGAATAACCAACCTATTGAAACATGCAAAAAATTAAGATTGGCGTAGCAGGACTTGGTTTTATCGGCCCTGCCCATATTGAAGCGCTGCGCAGAATTCCCAACTTAGAAGTAGTCGCTGTCAGTGACTTTACCCTCGACATCGCCCAGGCTAAAGCTGATTCACTCGGCATTGATCATGCTTATGGAAGTTTTGAAGAACTGCTGAAGCATGAAGGTATAGATAGTATCCATATCTGTACACCTAACCATCTTCACTATGAAATGGCTAAAAAAGCCCTGGAAGCCGGAAAGCACGTTGTTTGCGAAAAACCTTTGGCCACTACTGTACCTCAGGCCGAAGAGTTGGTTGAGCTTGCCAAGCAAAAAGGATTAGTAAACGCAGTACACTTCAACCTGCGTTATTACCCTCTGGTAAAACAGATGAAAGCCATGTGTGAAAGTGGTGAAATGGGAGAAATTTTCTCCGTCATCGGCACTTATCTGCAAGACTGGCTGTACTATGCTACCGACTACAACTGGCGGCTGGAGCCAGAAATGTCAGGTGACTCCCGAGCCATTGCTGATATTGGCTCTCACTTACTGGACCTGGTAGAATATATTTCTGGTCTGGAAATTACCGAAGTGATGTCGGACTTCAGCACGGTACACAAAACTCGTAAAAAACCACTTAAGCCTGTTGAAACCTACTCTGGCAAAATGCTAAAGCCGGAAGACTATCAGGATATTCCTATCAATACAGAAGACTATGCTACCGTGATGATGCGCTTTAATAACGGAAACCGTGGGGTGGCCACCGTGAGTCAGGTAGCTGCCGGAAGGAAAAATCGCATCAATCTAGAATTTTCTGGTTCCAAGCAAGCCGTTCACTGGTGCTCTGAATCGCCTAATGAGCTTTGGATAGGTAAACGTGATACTGCTAACCAGTCATTGTTAAGAGATCCTGCTTTGGTACATGAGAGTGCAGCGCAGGCAATTTCTTTCCCTGGCGGCCATAATGAAGGTTTCCCTGATACTTCCAAGCAAATGTTTAAGGATGTATATGCTGCTATTCGCGAAAGCAAACATGTAGAAGACAAGTACGCTACATTTGCACACGGCTTACGTGAACTAAGACTTTGCGATGCAATCGTTGATAGCGATAAAAAGCAGGCGTGGGTTAAGCTATAAATTACTGAAAGCTATAGAAAAACGAATGGCCGGGATTTGACTACCTGGCCATTTTCATTCTCTACTATTAATAGCTCTCTTCTTCTGAGCTGTGCGATTTTTGCTGCCCCAGACTATCAATCTCCTCCATCAGCCCAGCGGCTTCTTTTTTCTCTACCAGGTTACCGTATTGGTACCCTATAGCTACCAGAATGATGCTATACAAAAACTGAGAGCCCAAAGTACCCACTACCTGAGCTACAATAAATAATGCCTGTATCACTGCCGAACTGTTCTGAATGTCATAGTCTGCTGAAGTAGAAAAGAAAGCACCAAAGCCAGTCATGAGCATCACTGGTAGTCCGAAAATAGAGCCTAAGATCGCCTGGAGCATCATCATTACCAGTATCAGCCCAATGGTGCTTAAATAATTATTAGAAACCAGACTGAAGCTACGGGAAAAAGCTTCGCCAAAGCTAAGTCTTTCTTTTACCTGTAAAATAAAAATGAAAGACAGCGCAGCCATCAGTATAAAGCCGGGAATGATCAAAAAGACAAAGCCAATAATTATGAGTATGGCTGTCACGATCATGCTTAGTACGATAGGCAAAAGATTTCCTTTAACTCTTGCCCAGACTTCGTTTACGCTGATGTTTTCATAATCATCCCGCTCAGTATATAAAGAAAGATAGCTGTACACTACCGAGACTACTACAGCTGACGAAAGAATAGAAATGATATTGATCAGGCTTGTATCTCCCAAAACAGAGATGGCTTCTGCTTCCGAAAATTCACCACCGTTGAAAAGTATATTCATGGAAGTAATGGCCGAAATAATCCCCACTACTATTAATACTGGTCCGGCAATGTACAGCAGGCTCTTGCCCAGCGGAATAAAGTTCTGTCTTAGAAAGGTAAACGTAGCATTGACCTTATCTCCAAAATCACGCTGCTCATATAATTTGATCTTACTGCCTTGCATGCTGCTGTAGTTTTGCTGGGTATATGACAAAATAATAAATTACAAAGAAAGCAGAGCTTAAAATAATCGCCAGACGTAGCGGCCAGGGCCACTCTGTAAGGCGGGTTACAAACGATTCCAGAAAGCCTGCAATGATGAATAAAGGTACCAGCCCTACCACAATTTTCATCCCCTGGCGGGCTCCTTTTTTAAAAGATTCCATACGGGGGTAAGTACCCGGAAATAAAATACTATTGCCAATCACTAAACCCGCTGCTCCGGCAATGATGATAGAAGATATCTCAATGGTACCGTGAATCCAGATGGTGAGGAAGGAGGGAAGTAATACCCCCTTTTGATAGAAGAAATATTGAAAAGCTCCCAGCATGATTCCATTCTGCAAAAGCACAAAGCCAGTACCTATAGAAAGAAATATACCCGCTACAAAAGCCATGAACGAAACTTTAATATTGTTGACCGTAATAGCAAAAAACATATCACTTCTTCCCATGCTTTTATACACCGCCATAGGGTCATTATTTTCAATATTTTCCAGCGTCATGTTTACATAGCTATCCCCCAGAATCAGGCGTACAAAGGTATCATCATGTGCTGCCGAGAGTGCTCCAATCAGGCAGGCAACCGTAAAAATGAGAAAAGAATAGAGCATCTGCTTGCGTGACGCATACAGTATCTGAGGGAGTTCTGTTTTCCAGAAACGAACAAAGCGGCTCTGCTCTTCTTTTTTATTACGGTATATGGCCTGATGTACTTTAGCCGTCAGGTTATTCAGATAAGCGGTAGTATTACTTTTAGGGTAATGCGTTTTGGCATAGCCCAGATCATCTGTAAGCTGGATGAAATAATCTGCCAATTCATCCGGTTTTAAGTTACTTTTACCGGAAGACATTGCCTCGCTCAGTGCTTCCCACTTCTTTTCATTTTGCTTGACAAAGGCCGCTTCTCTCATCAATTTCGTATTTTCTGCCTCAGTTTGAGTAGCCACAAACCGAAAACTTATCGTATTTTTAGTATCTGAATGATGACCAATTTAGCGAGAGAAATTTACAAATTAAACTATCAACCATTGCAGCTATGCCGCGTATAAGTATAGAAACTACACAAAATGTACATGTAGATTATGTTTTAGCAGGTATTGGCAGCCGTATACAGGCTTTCTTTCTGGATCTGCTGGTGATCGCTGCCTATGGAATCATATTTCTATTAGTATTTTCACAGCTAGGTATTACCCCTCCTACTGCCCTTCTTGTTGTATTGAGCTTACCTCCCTTTCTGTATCATTTGCTCTGTGAAATATTTATGGATGGGCAAAGCCTGGGCAAAAGACAAATGAATATCAAAGTGGTGAAGCTGGATGGATCGGCACCGGGCATAGGCGCATACCTCATACGCTGGTTGCTTCGTTTGGTTGATATAGGCATGATGAGTGGGGCAATCGCTGTATTAAGCATTGCCATTTCTCGCAATGATCAACGTCTGGGTGACCTAGCTGCCGGCACTACCGTAGTAAAGCAAAAAGCTGGACAGCCTTTATCTGTCTTTTCCGTTGAGCAAGACCATCAGCCTGTTTTTCCTGAAGTGGTGAACTTACGGGATCAGGATATAGACATCATCATGCGGGTGATCCATACTTATCGGGAAAGCGGGCAAACTGCTCCTCTTACGGCTACAGCTCATAAAATTCAGGATTTACTGAAAATACAGAGCGATTTGCGCCCGCTACAGTTTCTCTACACTGTGGTAAGAGATTATAAGCATTTGACATCAAGGTAGATTTTGAAAATGAAAAATTATTTAAAATACATCCTACTTGGATTATTTACGCTTACTTTGATTGTTATGATCTTTTCAGTCTTAGTTATTGGTCAGATAAAAACCAGTGAAGCTTATAAAGTAGCTACAGAACAATTAGCTTCTGATGAGATGGTTCAAGAAGCTACTGGGGAGTTAAAGAATATGGTTGGTACGTTGAAGGTTTTGTTAAACAAAATTCTCAATTAGCTTCTGCTAATCTGCTTCTGACAGCAGAAGGTTATGAAAAAGATATTAAGGTTTTTTGCTTGATGGGTAAGAATGAGAATAAAGAATGGTTTTTGAAAGAATACAGAATTCTTTAATTATCTTTTTGCTTTTTCATCTTTGAAGTCTTTAAGCGTAATTTTTTATATTGTATTACATAAGTTTTCACCCTTTTTTCTGATAAAAGATGGAAGTTGAAGTAGCTAAGCGATTGTTCACTATTCAAGAGTACCACCAGATGGCAGAGGCTGGTATCCTGGGCACAGATATCCGAACAGAATTAATCCACGGAGAAATAATAAAAATGAGTCCTATTGGAAATCAACATGCAGCAATAGTAAGACGTCTTTCTACTTTGCTCATCCCCCAGTTAGTTCCAAATTTTATCGTGGATGTTCAAAACCCTGTTCACATCAAAGATCATTCTGAACCTGAGCCTGATATTGCGGTTTTGCCTTTCCGAGAAGATTATTACGCTACCACCGGGGTGACGCCTGCCGATGTGCTTTTGCTCATTGAAGTATCTGATAGTATCCTACATTATGACCGTCAGATCAAGCTTCCGCTATATGCTACTGCCCAGATTCCCGAAGTATGGATTATTGATGTGATTAAAAAAAGGTTATATGCCTATCGTCAACCGGTAGAGGGTGAGTATCAAGAAAAAAAGACAATCAATAATGAAAGTGAAATATCAGCAACTCAACTTCCATTAACAGTGAAGCTTAACGACATGCTGGTTTAAGTTAGCTATCTTTTTTCTATGCATATCAAGCTTGAAAAAATACTTCAGAAATATGAAAGTATTATCATTATAATCCTTCCTTTCAAGGATTTTTCTCTGCGCCGGTAAAAGCTTATATAGAAAAAAAGGCTTTATGTCCTCTACAATATTTACTATGAGATTTTTTTACACCATTTTTTTCTTAGTTATCATATCAACTTCAGCAGTAGCGGAGGTCAGCATACGGCAAACGCTTTTGCTCACTCCCGAAGAGCAGCAGTATTTGATGAAGCTCATTCAGGAGAATAAAGAAGTGCAAAATCTTTGGTATCCTGTCAAAGAAGCTGCTCAGGCAATCCTCTCTGAGCAACCTCATCCTCTAAAAGTGATTCATTATGAAGGCCTGCTGGATACAGATCCGAAAAGAGTAGCAACCGAAAAAAGCCTTCGCGACATGGATAAGATAGCCATGTTGTTGAATGCTTTTTATGGCACACAAAATAAAGCCTATGCCGCAATGGCAAAAAAATATATCCTGGCCTGGGTAAATGTTTATCAGGCAACAGGAAATCCTATTAATGAGAATAAGTTTGAGCCTCTGATCCACACTTATCAGGTAACGAAAAGCTACTTTAGCCCTGCTGAGCAAGAACAGGTAAACCAATGGCTGGTCAAGATAGCCGAAGCCGAAATGGCTAATCCTAATATTCCGGAGAACAACTGGAAAGCCAAACAGATCAAACTGGTGGGAACAATCGGTCTGGTAACAGAAAATCCGTCTTATGTAAAATATGCTAAAGAAAACTTTAAAGCATACGTGGACAAATCCCTATACGGTGATGGTACCAGCCGGGATTTAGAGCAACGGGATGCTTTGAGTTACCATACTTCCGGCCTTGATCCGCTGCTTACTTATGCCATTACTTTAGATCAGCTTGGTGAAAATACTTCTGACGATCTTTTCCGCTATGAGAATCCGGATGGGGGAAGCATACAGAAATCCGTTGATTTTGTAATCCCTTATGCCACCGGAGAAAAAGAATATAAGGAGTGGGTAAATACCAAAGTAGAGCTAGATAAAAGAAGAGCAGAGGCCGGACTGGAGAAGTACCAGCCCGGTAAACTGTTTGATCCTAAAGAATCTCTAGACACTTATGAACTGGCCTACTACTTTGACCCAAACTATAGAGACGTAATTCAGCACTTAACTAAAGATGATTTTAAAGAATACAATAGCTGGTTTTTAGTTTTAGTGGATGTATCTCGCCAATAAGTAAATTCATTAGACAAAAACCACCTGTTAATTTGTAAAAGCTCAAATACCAGGGGTAGCAGCTGTATGAAATATAATACTTACATTCATAAGCAGCGTTTGAATAGCTTTGAACCCGCTTAACTTGTCCGAACTCCGGAATTCGGACGTTTCTTCTGTCTCTATTGATTTATTTTGCTGAAAATAATCGCCACAATGAAACAATATCTTCTTCTCTTCTTTCTATTCTTCCTCCTTTGTGCTTGCGGCCCTGATCGTTATGATCCTGAACGGAATTATCAGAATAAGGAAAAAGAAATCCTCACCCAGTTTATCATTGCTGAAGATAGCAGTGTGATTGAGCTGCCAGAAGGGCATTTTCTTTTTTCGCGCAGCCTCATTATGGATGGAAAAAACCATATTACTATCCGGGGCAAAGGCATTGACAAAACTGTGCTCAGCTTTAAAGGGCAGCAGGAAGGAGCCGAGGGTATCCGCATTACCAACAGCAATAACATTAGCCTGGAAGATTTAACGGTAGAGGATGCTTCAGGCGATAACATCAAAGTAATGGATACCGACGGCATCACTTTTCGCCGTGTCAAAGTAGCCTGGACCGGTCCTATCAATGAAGAAAACGGAGCCTACGGCTTTTATCCCGTCATCTGCAAAAATGTATTGATTGAAGAATGTGTGTCTATGGGTGCTTCTGATGCAGGTTTGTATGTGGGCCAATCGGAAGATGTCATTATTCGTAACAACAAAGTGTTCCAGAATGTAGCTGGTATTGAAAGCGAAAACAGCGACCGGGTGGAGATTTATGGAAACGAATGCTGGGACAATACCGGAGGCATTTTGGTATTCAACCTCCCTGGCCTCACCCGTTATGGACGAAACATCAAAGTGCATGACAATGTGGTGCATGATAATAATAGGGAGAATTTTGCAGTGCCTGGCGCCATTGTGGGTACCGTTCCTCCCGGTAGCGGTATCATCGTTCTGGCTACCAAAAATGTAGATGTTTTTGATAATGAAATCAGAGACCACAAAACAGCAGGTATCTCAGTAATTAGTTATGAGCTGATGAGCGCGATGGAAGGAAGCAATGAAAATGAACAACCTGACCCGGAAAGTGGAGTGCGGGGCATACAATCAGACTTTCGCAGTGATAACAATTACGATCCTTTTCCCGGGCAAATCAGCATCTATAACAATCTGTTTGAGAATGACCATTGGCTACCCTACCTGGGCTCAGACTTTGGAAAACTCTTTTTATTTAAGCTAGGCCCTACTATACCTGACATAGCCCTGGATGGTATCAAAGCTGATGATTATTTTCTGGCAAATGGAGAGGTAAATCAATCTTATAAAGTTTGTATTGACGAGAAGCAGCGTATCAGCTTTGTAGACCTGGACGCTGCTAATGACTTTGAAAACCTGAGCACAGATGTTACCAAGTTCAGTTGTCGATAAGCTTATGAAAAGGTTAGGAGCGTTCATGATAACCTATACTTTTTTGGCTGCTTGTAGTTCAGAACCAAAACAGCAGCAACCGATAGCTGCTGAAAAAACCACCGTCCCTGAGGAAATTAACACCCATGGCATGGGCAAAGCCTGGTTATCAGAGTACGGTTTTTTTGAAGGAAAACTGGCCGATTTGCAGCCTGCTGCTCATGTAGTGCCCTACGAACTAAACACACCCCTGTTTTCTGACTATGCCCACAAAAAACGCTTTATTTACTTCCCGGAAGGTGCTTCCGCAAATTATCAGGAAAAAGAAGTATTGGAGTTTCCGCTAGGTACGGTGCTTATCAAAAATTTCTACTACCCTAATGACTTTCGGGATACGGCAAAAGGAAGAAAAATACTGGAGACACGCTTACTGGTGCATGAAGAAAAAGGCTGGCAACCTTTGTCGTACATCTGGAATGAGGAACAGACCGATGCTTATTTTGAAATTCTTGGCGCTACTATACCAGTACAATGGACACACACCGATGGGGCGATAAAACAAACCAACTACATTGTACCTAATCTGAATCAGTGCAAAAGCTGCCATGTGAAAGACAAAACACTTATGCCCATTGGCCCAACAGCGTGGCAGCTAAACCGGAATAATGAATTTGCCACTGAAGAAGTGAACCAGTTAGATTATCTGGCAGCACATGCTTACCTGTACGGTTTGCCTGAAGCGAAAGATCGCCCTTCATTACCGCTTTGGGAGGATCCTAACTCAGGCACGCTTAATGAACGGGCGATAGCCTATCTGGACATTAACTGCGGACCTTGTCATAACCCTTTGGGACCAGCCAAAACTTCAGGTTTAAACCTCACTGTCTTTGAAACTGATCCTTACAAATTGGGGATTATGAAACCCCCTGTGGCTGCCGGAAAAGCCTCCGGTAATCTGCTGCATGATATTGTGCCGGGTAAGCCTGAAGCATCCATTTTGCTGCACCGCATGAACAGCACCAATCCGGAGGTAATGATGCCTGAACTGGGGCGCACCCTTATCCATGAGGAAGGGGTGGCATTAATTCGCAATTGGATTGAGCAGTTGAATAGCTCAAAGTCAATCACCGGCCCATAGTAAGGTAGAAATCTGCTTTGCTAAGTGTAATTGTAAGAGCGGTTTTCCCAGTCTGCGTATGGCGAAATAGTAATCTGGTTTTACTTTATTCATCCGAATCTTCTATTTTCCCTACTGTTAACCAACAGAAAGGAATAGCTTGTACTTCAACGTTTATAATTTGCTGATATTCTTTGGGGTAGGACAGGGGCTTATCTTGGGGCTGCTTATCCTACTCATGAGAAAAGAAGGTGACAGGGCTGCTATCTTTCTGGCTTTACTTATCATCAGTTTTGCCCTTACCACCGGCAAACATTTGGTAATAGATTTACAGGCACAAAACCCCTGGCTAACTCCACTGATACTGCCTTTTTCATTTTTTTTGCCGATAGGACCATTGCTCTACTTTTATATTAAACGCACTGTTTTTCCTCAGTTCCGAATGTCATTCAGGGATTGGCTACATTTCTTTCCGGCTTTCACATTTCTTGTCTTGCAACTAAGTGTTTTTCTGTCAGAAACTGTATTTGTTGATACCCAACGGGGTCATTTAGCTTTCCTTTTACAGTTTACAGAACAAATAGCCGGGTTACTTTCTTTTTTTGTCTACGGTTATTCAGGACTACAATTGGTCAAAGAATACCAGCGGTGGATTAAGGAGGAATATTCTAACCACGAATACATCACACTGGCATGGCTACAAAAACTGCTGGTAGCACTCCTCATTAGCTGGATATTACTTTTTGGATTCACATTATTTGATCTGATTGGTTATCAGTTTCATTTGCCTCCTTCTGCCTATTATCCCCTTCTGCTCTATGTTTCGGTATTAATCTACTGGATAGGATTGAAGCAACTTATTAGGATAAGTCGACCTAAACCTGCAATTACTCATGCTCACAAAAACCAATCTCTTTCTACTGAGCATCTGGAAAATCTGCAGGATGAAATTGCTGGGCTAAAATTTTTTGTAGCTCAACAAAAGCCCTATTTAGACCCTGAATTAAAACTGGATAAATTGGCTTCTTTGCTAAGTACACATCCCAAAACATTGTCCCACCTGCTGAATCAAGGACTTCAAACTAGTTTTTATGATTTTGTCAACCGCCATAGGGTAGAAGAAGTAAAAAAGAAACTACTTGACCCTCGCTATGATAAGTTTACTTTGCTGGGCATTGCCCTTGAGTCAGGTTTCAACTCCAAATCTACTTTCAACCATATTTTCAAAAAATTTACGCATCAAACACCAATGGAATACAGAAAAAAGCATAGCCAGACATGAAAATGTTTATTATCCTTTCATTTTTTGGAGCTTTCCTTAACTTTATTTTTATTTCATCGTAATATTGCAATATAGCGCAAGAATTATGGGAGTAACCAAAACTGATCTTTTTACCACCGAGCAAAATCAACTGGCACAAATCGCCAAAGCCATGGCGCATCCCGCAAGGATTGCCATAGTGCAGCATTTGCTTAAAACGAACCAGTGTATTACCGGAGATCTGGTGTTGGAAATTGGTCTGGCCCAGGCTACCATTTCTCAACACCTGCGAGAACTGAAAGCTATCGGTATTATTCAGGGAAGTATAGAAGGTACTTCAGTCAATTATTGTATTAACCCTGTCAAATGGAAAGAAATCAAAGATCTATTCAATTTACTCTTTGACCAGTATACTGGAGAGAATTGTTGCTAAAAAAATTTTATATTCATTCATCGTAATATTGCTATAAACCAAATATATCATGAGTACATCAGAAGAACTAAAAAAAATCGTCAGAGATAAGTACAGCAAAATTGCTGAGCAGGATAAAGCCCTCAATGCTTCTTCCTGCTGTGGATCCGGTACTTCCTCTACGGAGGTTTACAACATCATGACAGATGATTACAGTACTGTACAAGGTTATAACTCCGATGCAGACTTGGGCTTGGGCTGTGGTTTACCCACCCAATTTGCCAAAATACAAAAAGGCGATACTGTCATAGATTTAGGATCAGGCGCAGGAAATGACTGCTTCGTTGCCCGCCACGAAACCGGAACTACGGGTAAAGTTATTGGTATAGATTTTACCGACTCAATGATTAAGAAAGCGCGAGCAAATGCAGAAAAGCTTGGTTTTAACAATGTAGAGTTTCGCGAAGGAGACATTGAAGAAATGCCTGTTTCGGATAATGTGGCTGATGTCATTGTAAGTAATTGTGTACTTAACCTAGTGCCCAATAAAGAAAAGGTGATCAGCGAAATTTTTAGAGTACTTAAGCCTGGCGGTCATTTCAGTATTTCAGATATCGTACTGGTAGGTAAGCTGCCCGAAGCACTGCAAAAAGACGCGGAAATGTATGCCGGATGCGTGGCCGGGGCTATTCAGAAAGAAGAATATCTGGGCTACATACAGGAAGCTGGCTTTGATAATATCACTTTGCAAAAAGAAAAAGTGATCAGCTTACCTGATGATATTCTAAATTCATACCTGTCCGCTGAAGAAATAGACGCTTTCAAAAATGGTGAAACAGGAATTTTCAGCATCACCGTTTATGCTGAGAAGCCCGGAACAAAAACATCAAAAACTTCTGCGAGTAAAGCAAAAGAGGAAGCTTGCTGCGAACCCGGATCTGGTTGCTGCTAATATTAACTAATTTGGGGCGGCTTTAGCAGTCGCCCTTTATCCATTAATTTTATGTATTCTAAACTTACCCAATACATCAGCAGACTGGTCAATAATTTTAACAGTATTCCCCAAAGGCGTAAGGAAGTTTTACAGCAGATCGCTCAGGCTATACAATCTCAACGCTACACACACCAGGAGAGTCAGCTTATTTTTATTTGCACACATAACAGCCGACGTAGTCATTTCGGGCAAATCTGGGCTGCAGTAGCTGCTTATTACTATGGTATTGAAAATCTGAAAACTTTTTCCGGAGGTACGGAAGCTACTGCCTTTAATCCTCGTGCTGTAGCTACTTTGGAAAAGACAGGTTTAAAGATAATAAATCCCGGAGGAAAAAATCCTGAGTATGAAGTACGCTTTGCAGATAAAGCAGAAGCTATGCATTGCTTTTCCAAAACTTACGATCATCCCACCAATCCCCAAAAGAATTTTATCGCACTGATGACCTGTGATGAGGCTGATCAGAACTGCCCTGTAGTTTTAGGCACGGAATACCGCTTTGCTATTCCTTACCGTGATCCCAAAGAAGCTGATGGAACAGATGAAGAGACCAGACGCTACGAAGAACGTTGTCAGCAAATCGCTATTGAAATGTTTTATCTGATATCTTTACTCCGAAAATAGCTTTCTAAGCAGAATGAACTGCGCTTACAAAATGCTTCAGTTTTTCAGCATCAAGCTTTCCATCAGTGCGCACACCGCTACAGATATCTACGCCAAATGGTGTTACTTTTCGGATGGCCTCCTGCACATTTTCCGGTTTTAGTCCGCCTGCCAAAAATAATGGTTTATCAATCGCTTCTCTGATCTTTCTGCTGATTTCCCAATTATGCACTCTTCCGGTTCCACCTAATTCTTTCACTGACAAATTAGGATTACCGGAATCTAACAATATCGCATCCACATCCCGCGAAACACTTTTTGCTTCGTTTAAGGAAGATTCATCTACCACATGAATCACCTGTACCAGTTTTACTCCTGGTAGCGCCTTTCTGATTTCCTGATATGAGCCATGAGAAAGCGCATCTACGATCTGAATGGTGTTCGTTCTTACTTTCTGCTGATGCCGAACAATAGCCTTCACCTGGGTTTCGCTGGTAAGCAAAAAGGTAGCGATAGGAGGGGGCACGCTTTCCGCCACGTCTTTAATAAGTTCATCTGAAATTACACCCGGACCACTGGGCATATGTCCTACAAGCCCCAAAGCATCAACTCCGGAGCGAATGGCCAACTCAGCTTCTTCTCTACTGCTGATGCAACAAATTTTGATCCTGGTCTTCATCTGATAACTATATGCTAAATAATCAGTTTTTTTTTCATGAAACTCACCTCTACTCCCGAAAACTTATTGGAACGCCTTGCGCTATGGCTAGGCATAGCACCTACACCCATCAGTGACACTCATGTAGCTTTTATGATGGCTCGTACCATTATGGTGGGTGCTAAATTAGGCATTTTTGAAGCACTTGCACAACAACCCGCTACCGCAAAAGTAATCTCCAGAAATTGTCAGACACACCCTAATGCTACCCTTAAGATACTCAACTCCCTTGTTCATCTTGGCTATCTAAGCACTACCCCTCAACAGGAATATCAACTTACCAGATTATCCCGCAAATGGATGTTGCAGGAGAGTGAAAAATCTGTCTATGATAAGATGATATTACAGTTTGTAGAGTGGAAGTTGGTGGAGCATTATGAAAATTATGTGCGCTCTGGTGAGCCTGCTGATATGCACCAGATATTGAGTGAAGAAGAATGGGAAATCTACCAGAAAGGGATGCGATCCATGGCTAAAGTTTCGGCCTGGGAAGTAGCCAAGCGTACGCCTATACCTAAGAGAGCCAATTACCTGCTGGATGTGGGAGGAGCACACGGCTATTATTCTGTTGCTCTTTGCCAAAAATATCCTGATTTGAAAGCCACAATTCTTGACCTTCCGGAAGCTATCAAATATGCCGGGCCGCTTCTTTCTGAAGAAAATATGGCTCATAAAGTAAAACATCAGGCGGGAAATGTACTTACCATAGATTTAGGAGAAGCGGTATATGATGTTGTTTTTATCTCCAGTCTGGTTCATCATTTTGATGCTGATACCAATACTATGCTCGCTCAGAAAATTTTTACAGCCCTCAAACCCGGTGGATATTACATTATTCAGGAGTTTATCAGGGATGACAAAGCTCGCAAAGGAGATTATCTGGCGATACTAGATTTATACTTTGCTGCTACCAGCCAGTCAGGTACCTGGTCGGTGAAGGAAATGTCGGGATGGCAGAAGAAAGCAGGCTTTGAACCTTATAAAATCATTCGGCTACGCTCCATTCCCCGGCATGTACAGGTCGTTGGAAAAAAGGTTTAGGTTTTCCCTACTACTTGCTTTACACTTGTATGTACTACGATTTGAATAAGCTAAAATAAACCTTAATTTAGGCCATAAATTTTTTTGTTGAACCCAAACCGCAACCTAATATCCTATGAAAACTATTAAAGGTCCTGCCGTATTTTTAGCACAGTTTATGAGCGATGAAGCTCCTTTTGATACTTTTGAAAATGCTTGTAAGTGGATGGCCGATGCCGGTTACAAAGGTGTGCAAGTACCCACTTTTGATCCTCGTTGCATAGACCTGGAAAAAGCTGCCGAAAGCAAAGATTATTGTGACGAATTACAGGGCAAAGCTAAGGAAGCAGGCGTTGAGATCACCGAGCTTTCTACACACTTGCAAGGTCAGTTGGTAGCTGTGCACCCCGCTTACGATAAAATGTTTGACTCTTTTGCCCCTGAAAAAGTACATAACAACCCTAAAGCCCGACAGGAGTGGGCGGTCAACCAAATGAAAATGGCGGCCAAAGCCAGTCGTAATTTTGGTTTTAAAGTTCATGCTACTTTCTCTGGTGCCCTGGTATGGCCTTATATGTACCCCTGGCCACAGCGTACACCCGGTATTGTAGATATGGCCTTCAAAGAACTGGCTGATCGCTGGACACCTATCTTGAATGAGTTTGATGAAAATGGCGTAGATGTTTGTTATGAAATTCACCCCGGTGAAGATTTGCATGACGGTGTGACTTTTGAACGCTTCCGTGAAGCCACTGGCAATCATAAGCGCGTGAACATGCTGTATGATCCCAGCCACTATGTGTTACAGCAACTGGACTATATCGCCAATATTGATGATTATCATGAGTTAATTAAAATGTTCCACGTAAAGGATGCAGAATTCAACCCTACCGGGAAATCCGGAGTATATGGTGGGTATCAGGACTGGGTAGATCGTCCTGGACGCTTCCGCTCTTTGGGTGATGGACAGGTAGATTTCAGTACGATATTCAGCAAATTGACCCAATACGATTATGATGGATGGGCCGTGCTGGAATGGGAGTGCTGCATGAAACACCCTGAACAAGGTGCTCTGGAAGGCGCTCCTTTTATTCAGGATCACATTATCAATGTAACCGAAAAAGCATTTGATGATTTTGCCGGAGGCAAATCGGATGATGAAACCAATAAAAAGATTTTAGGATTATCTTAAAGTAAAACCAAAGACGAATAACTTATGAAAATGAACGGATGGCCTCTGGGCTTGATGGTAATGGCATTTGCCATTGTCTCTTGTGGACCTTCTTCTCAAAATGAAGCTGAAACCACAGATAGTACTCCCGCTGAAGAAACTACTGCCGAAGCTTCTTCTGAGTGGGAAGAAATTACTGCTCCTGAAAACTGGAGAAACTTCAAAGCTGATACTATCTCTTCCCAGTGGGAAATGCAGGATGGTGTGCTGACTTTGGTAGGTGAAGGTGGGGGTGACATTGTCACCAAAAAGCAGTATGATAATTTTGAGCTGGAGATGGAATGGAAAATCTCTGAAGGTGGTAATAGTGGATTAATGTTTCATGTAGTAGAGGCTGATTCACTTGGCGCTACTTATCATTCAGGACCTGAATATCAGCTTCTTGATAATGAAAGACACCCTGATGCAAAAATTGAAACACACCGCTCAGGAGACAATTATGATCTGCAAAAATCAACGGTAGAAACAGTGAAGCCTGCCGGTGAGTGGAATACAACCCGCCTGGTAGTAAACGAAGGCAAAGTAGAGCATTATCTCAATGGTGAAAAAGTAGTAGAATACGAACTGTGGACACCCGAATGGGAAGAAGCGGTTGCGAATAGCAAGTTTGCCCAGTTTCCTGCATACGGGAAAGCCAAAGAAGGACATATCGCTTTGCAGGATCACGGTGATCAGGTTTCTTTTCGTAACATTCGCATACGCGAACTTTAGTAGCATCCGTTTTTTTAAATCAGATATAGAAAAGTACCGGCCCAGTCGGTACTTTTTTTGCCCCTCTCTACAAGCTTTTTTTATATTGGGATATTGTTAATTTCAGCATTATCATAGCATAACACCTTCATTCACTATATTTTCGTGAACTTGCAATTTGTTTTCCAACAAATAATCTTGAGATAACAAGACAGACAGTCCAACTATTTGCAAGTTTCTCACTTTTGCTTTATCTGTCTCCTAACTTCATGTGACATCTCCGCAGAACACTAAATACTGATATGTTTTCAAGTGGTTATTGCCTTGATTTATTTCGATAATAATGGTAACGCTAATAAGTTGGCCGTGAAATAAATTATCAAAGTAAACAAAAAAAGAAAGCCAACGCTGAATGTCCAGCATTGGCTTTTTATTGCCTATAGTAAATAGATTATCAAATAATCATTCCGGCTCCTACGGTTTCGTTGGTAAATTCGTCTATAAGAATCATACTACCGGTGGTCCTATTTTTCTTATAGCTATCATAAATTAAAGGAGAAGTAGTACGGATTTGTACCCTTCCAATATCATTTAGACCTATCTCCTTATCATCCTCAATGCGGTGTAGGGTATTGATATTTACCTTGTACTTTACCTCTTTTATTACGCAGCGTGCATCCTTGGTGGTATGTTTGATCGCGTATTTTCCTCCTGGCTGGAGTTTTTTCTCATTGAGCCAGCAAAGCATCACATCAATATCCTGACCCACGGTGGGTTGGTTGTCTGGCTTACAGATAGTATCTCCTCTGGTAATGTCAATGTCATCTTCCAAAGTGAGTGAAACTGCCATAGGTGGGTAAACTTCATCCAAAGGCCCATCCAGAGTTTCAATTGACTTGATTTTAGAAGTAAGGCCTGAAGGCTGAACAATAATTTCGTCGCCCGGCTTAAATACGCCACCTGCTACTCTACCTGCATAGCCTCTATAGTCATGGAATTGATCTGACTGAGGACGAATGACTCTTTGTACAGGAAAGCGAGAGTCTATAAAATTGTAGTCACTGGCAATTTGTACATTTTCTAAAGCATATAGCAAACTTGATCCCTCGTACCAAGGCATATTTTCTGACTTATGCACTACATTGTCGCCTTTTAGCGCACTGATAGGAATGTAGCGAATGTCAGGAATATCTAATTTGGAGCTGAAGTCCTCAAAGTCATCTTTAATTTTTTCAAATGCTTTTTCGCTGTAGTCTACCAGATCCATTTTATTGATACAAAGTACAAGGTGCTGGATACGCAGAAGAGAAGCAATAAAAGCATGGCGACAGGTTTGTTCTACCACACCATGACGCGCATCCACCAGTACAATGGCCAGGTTAGCGGTAGAGGCACCGGTGACCATATTTCTGGTATACTGAATATGGCCAGGAGTATCGGCGATGATAAATTTACGCTTGGGTGTAGCAAAATAACGATAGGCTACATCTATAGTAATCCCTTGTTCTCTTTCATCACGCAAACCGTCTGTCAGCAGAGCGAGATTGATATTTTCATCTCCACCACCCAGGCTGGCACGCTGCACAGCATCCATCTGATCTTCAAAAATAGCTTTGCTATCAAATAATAGCCTCCCGATCAGAGTACTTTTTCCATCATCCACACTACCTGCGGTGGTAAACCGCAACAGATCCATGTTGAGGTATTGTTCGTTTACTTCTTGTGTTAATTCTTGGTTCATTGCTAATTTTTTTGCTTTGGGAGAAATGTTCAGTCTAGAAGTAGCCTAACTTTTTACGGTCTTCCATGGCTGCCTCCGAACGCTTATCATCAGTTCTGCCACCTCTTTCTGTAACTTTGGCTGAGGCTACTTCCTGAATAATGGCTTGCAAGTCAGCCGCTTCTGATTCTACTGCTCCCGTACAAGTCATATCACCAACCGTTCTGAAACGGATGCGTCTGGTTTCGTATTTTTCTTCTTTCTGTAAAGTGAGGAACTCTGACCTAGCCAGTAATACACCATTGCGTTCTATAACTTCACGATCATGAGAAAAGTAGATTTCAGGAATCTCCATTTTTTCTGCGGCTATGTACTGCCACACATCCATTTCTGTCCAGTTACTCAAAGGGAATACGCGAAAGTGCTCGCCTACATTTTTCTTACCATTAAACAGATTCCACAATTCAGGGCGTTGGTTTCTAGGATTCCACTGTCCGAATTCATCACGGTGAGAGAAGAATCTTTCTTTGGCCCGGGCTTTTTCTTCATCTCTGCGGGCTCCGCCAAAAGCAGCATCAAACTGAAACTCCTCAATAGCATCAAGCAAAGTCACTGTCTGCAAAGCATTTCTGCTGGCATTAGGGCCTTTCTCTTCTACCGCTCTCCCTTTATCAATCGACTCCTGTACGGTCTTTACAATTAATTTTGCTCCTACTTTTTCTACCAGATTGTCACGAAACTCTATGGTTTCAGGAAAATTATGTCCGGTATCAATGTGCATAAGCGGAAAAGGTAGTTTAGCCGGCCAAAAAGCCTTTTGTGCCAATCTGACCATGCATATTGAGTCTTTACCTCCCGAAAAAAGCAGCACTGGTTTTTCAAACTGAGAGGCTACTTCTCGCATTATGAAGATAGCTTCTGCTTCCAGCTGCTTTAAGTGCGTCAAACGATAAGATTTCATAGCTGATATATTAATTTCTTTATTTTAAACGGATAGTGAAGTAACTTCTAATATTTTGTCAACCAATTGCTGGTGACACTCTTCTATACTCTTTTCTCCTGTTTTCAAACGTAGATCAGGATTTGCTGGTGCTTCAAAAGGAGAGCTGATTCCTGTAAAGTCTTTGATTATACCTTTCCTTGCTTTTGCATACAATCCCTTAACATCCCTTTGTTCACAAACCTCCAATGGACAGTCAATGTATACTTCAAAATAGTTTTCCTCTCCAATGATTTCCTTCGCCATCCTGCGAATACTATGGGTAGGGCTGATCAATGAGCAAATTGTTATGATTCCGCACTGAGCAAAAAGTTTAGATACTTCCGCTGCTCTACGTATATTTTCACGCCTCTCTTCCTCGCTAAATCCCAGATTGTTATTTACGCCAGTACGAAGATTATCCCCATCCAATAATATAGTAAGTTTTTTTTGCTGATGTAGCGTATTCTCTGCTGCTCTCGCTAGGGTGCTTTTTCCTGAACCGGAAAGCCCAACCATCCATATCACTTTTCCTTTCTGTTGAAGAAGCTCTTCTTTATCTTTTTTCTGCAGAATAGTATCAAAAATCGGATAAATATGGTCCAATATTACTTAAGTTAAATTTTTAGTAAAAATAATATAAAAATATCATTATAAAAAAGTAGTGTTCATCAAATTACTACAAAACTAAAGGACTAATCTTTAAAAAGTAAGTTTTGCAGAAATAAACCTGTCTTTTTGCTGCAAGTCTTTCCTGAGATTAATATCCGTAAACCCATATTTATCAAGCAGTTCTGCAACTTCTGTTCCATACATCTCATTAATTTCAAGATATAGGCATCCATTATTATTAAGCAGCGGTTGTCGGGTACAGAGATTGGCTATTTGTCTGTAAAAAAGTAATGGATCATCATCAGATACGAATAAAGCTTGATACGGCTCAAATTCCAAAACGTTTTTTTTCATTTCTAACGCCTCACTTTTTCTTACGTAAGGAGGGTTACTAACGATAATATCAAATGATGATAAACGATTAGCAGTTGGCTTCAATATATCTTCCAAGTACCATCGTATAACTGCCTGATGCTGTTGAGCATTTGCTTTTGCCACTGCCAGAGCTTCTTGACTACTATCAAGTGCATGTATCTCAGGAGAATTAAGTTCCTGACTTAGAGTTATAGCAATGCACCCACTGCCTGTTCCGATATCCAACACTTTCAACCTCGGTTGAGGGTTCTCTTTTATAATAATATCCGTAAGCTCTTCAGTTTCTCTTCTTGGAATTAGCACGGCAGGAGATACATATAATGATCGGCCATAAAAATATGTTTCGCCGATCACATATTGAATAGGTTCATGGTCACAAATACGCGCTATTGCCTTTTCCAATCGATCTTCCTGATGGCTATCCAACTGGATTTGCCTATCCAGTAAGATATCGTTTCTCAGATAGTGAAGATAGTGTTCCATCAGCATTAGAGCCATATACCTGCTTTCTTCTATAGAGTAAATTTCTCCTTTATTATAGTGTATTTGTTGGGTTATGGAATGATATAAAGCTCTAGCGCTATGCAGCTTTTCTTTCATAAGTATTAATTGATACATTAGCAGTGAAATGCCCTGCAAAATTGACCTTTTAAATCGTACTCTGCAACTTGCCTCATCTGGTTTGGGCCAAGTGTCGCCCAATCCACTCTTGGGTTGGGTGCTTGTCTCCGCTCACTCTGAAATAATGGCTGAGGGTTGGGCACCTCAGAAACCTCTTTTATCCATTGATTTTATTGGTGAGTCAAGGGGCCCAGGCACTTTATATGTTAATTCATTGTACGACATTGAGCCAAAGTTTTTTCAAACATTGTCAAATTTTGGGGTAAACAAAATTTGCAGTGCCGGTCCAGTTTCAGCGCCTTTTCAACAAAAGCTTCCTGCGAGCATCACCTGGAAAGATAATCTCATTCCCGAAGTAGAGGCTTTTCTCAACCGAAGGTATCTTAGCTTTTCTTCACAAAAACGTCCATATATTATTCTTAAATGGGCAGAAACAAAGGATGGCTTTGTAGCTCGTAAAAACTACGACTCCAAATGGATTAGTAATACGCATTCCCGCAGATTAGTTCATAAATGGCGTGCTGAGGAAGATGCTATTTTGGTGGGTACCAATACGGCTCATTATGATAATCCAAAACTTAATGTTAGGATGTGGTCTGGTAGGAACCCTGTAAGAATCGCCATCGATAAACACCTCCGGCTTGATAAAAATCTTTCTTTATTTGATGGCTCTCAACCTACTTTATGCTATAATTCACAGATTGACCAAACTCAGAAAAATCTCACTTGGGTAAACATCCCTGCTTCTAATAATCAATTTGAATTTTTTTCGCGCCTGCTTCAAGACTTATGGCAAAGAGATGTTCAATCCGTGATTATAGAAGGAGGTGCTCAACTGCTACATTTTTTGATTGAACATCAATTGTGGGACGAAGCCAGAGTTTTTACCTCTCCGAAAACTTTTGAAAAGGGGATAGCTGCTCCTAAAATTGGACCCTTATTACTTGCCGAAACTTCTTTTATCAGTGATGATATTTTAAGAATATATCACAACACTAGAAGCTAAACAGAAAATAGAAAAATAAAGCTACCCATAGCGCATCTATAAAATGCCAGTAAGTAACCAACATTTCCAGACGTACACGCTGGTATGGATTGGTCACTAAAATCAAAGTTTTTACCGGGTCACGGTAAACGGTACTTATTCGGGTATAAGCCAATGTTAAAAATACTAAGCCCCCTGCTAAGTGCAAAATATGCAAGCCGGAGATGATATAGAGGTATGCCCCTGAATCTTCACCTGTAAGATGTATACCTGACTTATTCAATTCATACCATCCTATGTACTGGCTGATCGTAAATGCAAGCCCCAAGAACAAAGCGATTTCTATTGCTCTTTTTACATCTTTTATCTTATCTTTTTTAAATGCAGGTAAAGCTTTTGAAATAGCGAAACTCGATAGCAACAGCAAAACCAGACTTACCACAAAAGATTTTGGCATGTTGAAATTAATAAAATCTTCTTCCGGACGGCTAAATGTATATGCAGTAATCATAAAGAGAAATACCAAACTACTACCAAAAATGGCCAGGTAAAGTAACATTTTATGAGGATGGATTCTTTCCAGCCGTGCCATAGTACTTTCTCTTCTTTTCTCCTCAGTATTATTTTTATTCTGCTGTCGCATATCAAGCGGGGTGTAAGACGTTGTTAATGATAAAACATAATTGCCCTAGGGTAGTTTTGATATATTTGAAATTAGTAAAGCGCAATCCCATAAATTATCTAATTTTGAGCATTATTTCATCAAATAAATTTTGGCGTGCAGATTCAGACTTTCATTGAACTTTACTCTTCCGACAGTCTTATTCATACCCTTGCTAACCGGATAAAAAATGATTCCGGAGGCTTTATCCAAATTAAAGGATTAGTAGGCAGCCTGGATGCCGTATTGGCTTCCGCTTTATATCAGATACACGCACAGAATCATGTCTTTGTTGTAAGTGATAAAGAAGAAGCCGCTTACTTTCATAATGATTTACAAAATCTGAACCAAAATCAAGAGGTTCTTATTTTTCCTTCTTCCTACAAAAAGCCTTATCAGTTGGAAGAGACTGAGAATGCTAACGTATTAATGCGGGCAGAAATTCTCAATCGTATTAGTAATCCTCTGAACAAAGGTGAATTGATTGTCACTTACCCAGATGCTTTAGCAGAAAAAGTCATTAACAAAAAATCTTTTCAACAGAATACCTTTGCCGTCAAAGCTGGTGATAAACTGGATACGCAGTTCTTAAGTGAGCTGCTGATTTCTTATGACTTTGAAAAAACAGACTTTGTCTACGAAGCTGGGCAGTTTGCTATCCGTGGCGGGATCGTGGATATTTTCTCTTATGCCCACGAAATGCCCTACCGTCTGGAGCTTTTTGGGAATGAGGTTGAAAGTATCCGGATCTTTGACGTTGAAAATCAGCTTTCTCAGGACAAAGTACAGCGCCTGAGCATTATCCCTAATGTACAAACTAAGCTTCTCCAGGAAGAGAGACAATCGTTTATTGATTTTTTACCGGGAGAAAAAACTAAGATTTGGTTCAAGGATTTTGATCAAACGAAAGATATCATTAACCGCTTTTTTGCCAGCGCTGAAGATAATTTTGATAAAATCGTCAGTGCTTCCGGCAATACGCAAGTGATCTCAAAACCAAAAATCCTCTTTGAAACTGCTGAAAGCTTTGAAGAAAGTATTTCAGCCTATACCAAAATTGAATTTGGGAACCGTTTCTACAGCCGTACCGATCAAGTTTTTCAGTTTGAAAGTGAACCACAGCCTTCTTTTAATAAAAACTTTGAACTGCTGGTTGAGAATTTGAGGTCTTTGCACGAGAAGAGCCTACAGGTTTTCATTTCCTCTGACTCTGAGCATCAGATTGAGCGCTTAACCACTATTTTTGAAGAGCTTGATTCTACCGTACATTTTGAGCCTTTGTATGTATCGCTTCGTCAGGGTTTTATTGATAAAACGCTTCAGCTAAGCTGTTATACCGATCATCAGCTATTTGACCGTTTTCACCGATATAAAACACGTACGGCTCATGCTAAATCCAAAGCGTTAACTTTAAAGGAATTGCGCTCTCTCAATACCGGAGATTATGTAGTCCATATTGATCATGGTATTGGTCGCTTTGCTGGTTTGGAAAAGGTAGACGTAGGAGGTAGAGAACAGGAAGCGGTACGCCTGGTTTACCGTGACAATGACCTGCTGTACGTCAGTATTCATTCCCTTCACAAAATCTCTAAATACAGCGGACAAGAAAGCGTACCCCCCTCTATTAGTAAGTTAGGTTCACCTGATTGGGATAACAAAAAGAAGAAAGCGAAGAAAAAGGTTAAAGATATTGCCAAAGATCTCATTAACCTCTATGCCAAGCGAAAAGCTTCACCGGGCTATGCGTTTAAGAAAGATGACTTCCTTCAGGCTGAGTTGGAATCTTCCTTTATGTACGAAGATACGCCCGACCAGGCTAAAGCCACCGAAGATGTAAAATCCGATATGCTCCAACCTTACCCTATGGATAGACTGGTATGCGGAGATGTAGGTTTTGGTAAGACTGAAGTAGCGATTAGGGCAGCTTTCAAAGCTGTTAATGAAGGGAAACAAGTGGCAGTATTAGTGCCCACTACTATTTTGGCCATGCAGCATTACCAGACTTTTAAGGACAGATTGGTTAATTTTCCTATCGCTGTGGAGTATATCAACCGTTTCAAATCCACTAAAAATATCAAGGAAATTCTTAAAGAAGTACATGAAGGTAAAGTAGATATTTTGATTGGTACTCATCGCATTGTCAATAAAGATGTAGTCTTCAAGGATTTAGGGCTGATGATTATTGATGAAGAGCAGAAGTTTGGCGTGAAAGTAAAGGAGCGTCTGAAAGAGCTTAGAGTAAATGTGGATGCACTTACCTTAACTGCCACTCCTATTCCCCGCACATTGCATTTTTCTCTCATGGGAGCACGTGACCTCAGTATCATTTCTACTCCACCTCCCAATCGTAGACCTGTTACTACAGAGATTCATACCTTCAATGAAGCATTAATTCGTGATGCTGTGAGTTTTGAACTAAGACGAGGCGGACAGGTTTTCTTTGTCCACAACCGAGTACAAAATATTGAGGAAGTAGCTAACATCATTCTCCGTCTTGTTCCAGATTCCAGAGTAGCAGTAGCTCATGGTCAAATGGACGGTTCTCGTCTTGAAAGAACGATGCTCAAATTTATCGATGGCGAATATGATGTACTAGTATGTACTAATATTATTGAATCCGGGCTGGATATTTCTAATGCCAACACCATTATCATCAACAATGCCCACATGTTTGGTCTATCAGACTTGCATCAGATGAGGGGTAGGGTAGGACGTTCTAACCGTAAAGCTTTCTGTTATTTACTGGCACCTCCCACTATAGGGCTCACCGCTGATGCTCGTAAGCGCCTTAGTACCTTAGAAGAGTTTTCTGAACTAGGCGATGGTTTTAAAGTAGCCATGAGAGATCTGGACATTCGTGGGGCCGGAAATCTTCTGGGAGCAGAGCAGAGTGGTTTCATTTCAGATCTAGGTTTTGATATGTACCATAAAATTCTGGATGAAACTGTACAGGAACTAAAAGAAACTGATTTTAAGGACTTATTTACTAAAGAGTTAAGTGAATATATTAAACCTTTAGTACAGGACTGCTCTATTGAAACAGATTTGGAAATTCTTATCCCCGAAGAGTACGTAAGCAGTACTACAGAAAGACTTAGTTTATATTCCAAGCTGGACAATATTAAAAATGAAGAAGAGCTTAAAGCTTTTCAGTTAATGCTTGAAGATCGCTTTGGGCCCATACCCGAACAAGTTCAGGAACTGATTTCTACGGTTCGGTTACGATGGAAAGCTGAAAAGCTGGGATTTGAAAAGCTAACGCTCAAAAATGATTCTTTGAAGTGTTACTTTGCTACTTCTGAGAACCAGGAGTACTTCAATTCTGAAACTTTCGGCAAAATATTACAATTTGTCCAACAACATTCTAAGTCTTGTCGACTTAAAGAAACTAAAAAAAGGCTTATTTTGGTTATTCAGAATATTGAAAACACTTACAAAGCTATAGATGTACTTGATGGTATGCTTTAGAATTACAAAATTCTCTCTTAATTGCATACTTTGCAAGGCATTTTATACGTTAGGTGTATAGTCTGCAATGAGGGTGTATTTCTTGGTTATTTTATATTTTAACTTACATACATTAAATTTGTAAGTCTAATTGCTGTTAATATCCTTTTTTTGTTTACAATTTAGTGGCTCAATTATTAACGCAATATCTTTACATAGTTACATGAATAACTAGCTGAAGAGCTTCAAAACTTAGAATATTAATAAACAGGTGTTATGAACAAAACTTGGAAACTGGTCAAAAGCGCATCTCTTGTATGCTGTGGGGTGGCTATTTTATCGTCCTGCAGTAAAACTCATCCTACCAGTGTTAACCCCGGACAGTCAAGTTCCGCAACAGGCATTGAGTACAATGTAGAAGGAAATTTTACATTGGATGAATACAGAGGACAGCCCGAAGCTCCTAACATGGTGTATATTGAGGGCGGAAGATTTGTAATGGGTTCTTTCGAAGAAGATTTAATGGGCACCCGGGATAATCTTGAAAGAACTGTAACTGTTGCTTCATTCTACATGGATCAAACAGAAATTGCCAATATCCACTGGCTTGAATATCTGTTTGACATCAAGCAAGATTCTACCACCGAATTTTATAGATCTTCTTTACCTGATACCACTGTATGGCGCAGAGATCTTGCTTATAATGACCCTTATGTTGATCATTACCTCAGATATCCTGGCTTTCGTTATTTTCCTGTAGTAGGAGTGAGTTGGAGACAAGCCAATGATTACTGTAAGTGGAGAACAGCAGTAGTGAATGAAAAGCTTATTGAAGAAGCCGGAGTTGATATCAATGTTCCTGAAGGTAGCAGGGTACCTTTAGAAACAGGCGTAGTACTTCCTGATTTCCGTTTGCCTACTGAGGCAGAATGGGAATATGCTGCTAAAGCGCTAATAGGAACTCAGTACCTTGATGAGAACCATACCAATCAACGTATTTATCCTTGGGATGGTCACTCTACCCGTAATCCTTATGGCAAAGAGATGGGTTATTTCCTGGCTAACTTCAAGAGAGGACGTGGTGACTATGCTGGTATTGCCGGTAAACTAAATGATGGTGCGATGATCACAGATTACATTTATGAATATCCACCTAACGATTTTGGCTTATATAATATGGCTGGTAACGTAAATGAGTGGGTAATAGACGTATACCGTCCGCTTTCTTTTCAGGACTTCAGTGATTTGAACCCTATTCGTCGTGACGGAACTCTCGACCCTGAAGAAGCATACGATAACGAAGAACATCCGAATTATGCGGGAGACTATAACTCTCTTATTACTAATGAGCTTAGAGTTTATAAGGGAGGATCTTGGGCGGATGTAGCTTACTGGCTATCTCCTGGTACTCGCCGTTATATTGAACAAGATTCTGCCACTGCTACTATAGGTTTCAGATGTGCGATGATCCGTGCGGGTACTAACTACTAAGAGTTAAAATATATTGCTATGGAAGGCTTGGCATTTTGTCAAGCCTTTTTTTATTCTGCTGCTGCTAATGCTCCTACACTTACTTCTTTACAACCTTCTTTCAGTAACAATTCTGCACATTGACTGACAGTAGCTCCGGTGGTTATTACATCATCTACTACCAGTATTCTTTTATCTTTTATCGAGGAAGAATGCTTAACCCCATAGATATTTTCAGTATTGCTAAATCGCTCAGCTCTTCCTTTCTTTGTTTGAGTTTGGGTATTTACTTTCCTAAGTAGGACATCTCCGGACCACTCTATTTGCAAAACCTCTGCTATCCCCTGAGCGATATAATCGGATTGATTGTAGCCTCTTTTCCTTTTCTTCGCTTTATGCAGGGGAACAGGTAATATCAAATCAAACTTATCCTGGTAGCCTGCTTCTATTAGTGCATTACCAAACCATTTTCCTGTAAGTACACCTATTTCTGGTAAGTTTTTGTATTTCAGCTGATGGAGTATTCTTTGCACTCCACTTTTCTTAGTGAATTTGTAATAAGCTAATACAAACTTTACATCCACCAGACCAGAAAATTTTCTTTCCAGATTTACGTTTTTTTGAGATAAACTGTATTTAGGAAGAGTGTTAGCAAATGAAGTAGAAATATATTGTTCTCCTCGCGATAATGGCTGCTTACTTACTACACAGCAATGAGGAAATAGCAACGAAATAAAATCATTCAGCATATTTGGTACGTATATATTTACTCACTGAAGATATCAATTACTTTTCTGTATCATTTTTTACTTTATGATAGGGCATTACAGAAGTAACATTTCTAAACAATGGCGAACAAACAAATTTTATGTATAAGAAAGACTTAGAACTTGAGCGGAAGTGGCATAAGCTTTTAAACAGAGTAGAAGGAATGCTAGGCAAAAAACCCAAAGATCTTAATGGCGTTCTTTTTCTTATAGGGGTTCAAGAGTTAGGAAAAGGTTTTCAGCATTTTTCTAAAGAAGAAAAACAGGATCTGATGCATATCGCAATATGTAAAGTTCTATCTCTTTCTGGCTTCTATATACTAGAAGGAGTAGACCAACAAGGATGGCCTCATTGGAAATTAGTTAAAAAGCTTCCTCACTTTGATTTACTTGATCAGGAAAAGCTTCTGAAAATGCATATTATTGACTATTTTGATCAAGAACTTGGGATAGAAATATAGTACATGAGAATTGTTTCTTATAACGTTAATGGAATTCGGGCAGCAGTCCTTAAAGGTTTAGTAGAGTGGATAGAGGAGGATAAAGCTGACATCATTTGTTTGCAGGAAATCAAAGCACAAGCTGAGCAAATCAATGTTAAAGATTTTGAGGATTTAGGATATCATACTTACTGGATGCCTGCAATCAAAAAAGGCTACAGTGGGGTAGGGATATTAAGTAAAATTAAACCCCAGCATGTAGAGTATGGTTGTGGTATAGATGTGTACGATGCAGAAGGCAGAGTGATTAGGGCGGATTACTCCGGCTATTCTGTGATGAGTGTGTACATGCCTTCTGGTTCAAGTGGGGACATCCGGCAAGATTTCAAAATGAAATGGCTTAGTGATTTTGATCAGTACATTTTATCATTAAAGAATCAACACCCGAATCTTATTGTTAGTGGAGACTATAATATTTGTCATCATCCTATTGATATTCATGATCCTGTAAGAAATAAAAACTCATCTGGCTTTTTGCCTGAAGAAAGACAATGGATGACAGATTTTTTAGAAACCGGCTTTATTGATACATTTCGCTACTTTGATAGCTCTCCTCATCAATATTCCTGGTGGAGCTACCGAGCCCGTGCTCGTGAGAAAAATTTAGGCTGGCGAATTGATTATCATATGGCAACTCAGAGTATGGAGAATCACTTAACAGGTGCATCTATTCTGAGTGAAGTCAAGCACTCTGATCATTGTCCAATTGTGTTGGAACTGAAAGACTTATAGAAAGAGTAATATATTTCTTAATGTAACTTTTTTGTCAAGTTAGCCTGAACTATATATCCTGTTTTATAGGTTCTATACATTTAACCCTTTTCATCTCTAAGCGTATGGCCTCAGAAGCGAACACCAATAACGTAATTACGCAACTTAAGCTTTACAAGAGAAAATTCTATCTCAACAAGCTTGCTCGCGGTAGTATTTATTTTGGAGCAGTGCTTCTTACCATTTATTTGGTAGTAAGCTCTCTAGAGTACACTATCCGTCTCAACTCAATAGGTAGGACCATCCTCTTTTTCCTTTTCGTCTCAGTGTTTCTTTTTATACTGTATAAATGGGTAATTGATCCTCTCATTCGGATATATAATAATAAGAGGCAGATTAGTGACGAAGAGGCAGCAAGGCAAATTGGTGTTTTTTTTCCTGAGGTTAAAGATAAGCTTCTGAATGTTCTTCAGCTACAAAGAAATACCGACATTGATAACACCTTATTAAGTGCGAGTATTGCCCAAAAAACACAGCAAATCTCAGTAGTTTCTTTTCCCGTTGCCATTAATCTTAAGGATAATCTCAAGTACATTAAATATCTGGCTATCCCTGCCATACTGGTTCTTTTCCTGTTTGTTTCTATCCCACAACTGTTTTCTGAGAGTAATAAGCGCCTGGTAAATTTCAATAAAGAGTTTGTACCTGAAGCCCCCTTTACCTTTCAACTTCAAAACGAAACTTTACTAGCGTTTAAAAATGAAGATTTTACAGTTGATCTAGCTATTGAAGGAGAGGCCATTCCTGACAAAGTTTACCTTAATACTGCTGGTCGTAAGTTCCGCATGGCACCTAATGAAGCAGGTGTTTTTCAATATAATTTCCAGAACATTCAGCGTGATGTTAACTTTTCTGTAGAAGCGGCCGGATTTAGTACTGAGGAATATGACATAAATGTAGTAGAGCGCCCTAATTTAAAAGACTTCAGCGTATTTTTGAATTATCCTGATTATTTGGGAAAAGAAGATGAGCGCCTTAATAATGTTGGAAACCTTCAGGTACCTGAAGGAACAAACGTTACCTGGAAGTTTAATGCGCTGGCCTCTGATAGTATGCGTCTGACTTTTGTCAACCAGGAAGAGTCGCATAAACTGGAAGAAGAAACTACTCAGGTTTTTTCTTTTGAGAAACAAATCTTCCAGCCTGACCACTATCAAATTGACTTGAAGAATGAATACAGCTCTAATAAGCAGAATATACGTTATTACCTGGACGTAATTCCGGACCAACACCCTAAAATAAGTCTAGAACAATTTCAGGATACAACCATGTACCAGTTTTTGGTATTGGGAGGCAATGTATCCGATGATTATGGCCTAACGCAACTTGCCCTATATTATAAGTTTGAGAAAGCCGATGAACCTGATAGAGCTGAAAGTAATTATCAAAGAATAAATCTGGGTCTGGATAACAGGCAAAACAATCAGAGTTATTACCATCAGTGGAGAATTGATAGCTTTAATTTACAACCGGGCGATAAAATCCGCTATTTTCTGCAAGTCTGGGACAATGATGCCGTCAACGGATATAAAGCTTCTAAAACATCTTCCTATGTATTCAGTATTCCCGACCGCAAAGCCATTAAAGAGAGCTTGAATAAATCTTCTGAACAAACTCAAACTCAGATTAGCAAGACTGTTCAACAGGCTGAGCAGCTCAAAAAAGATATTGAAGAGGTTGAGAAAAAACTGAGAGGTAAAAAAGAACTATCCTGGCAGGAAAAGCAAAAGCTGGAAGATATTATTAAGAAAAGACAGGAATTGGAGAAAGAGCTTCAGGAGCTAAAAGAGCAGAACGAAGCCACCAATATGAAGCGTGAGCAGTTCAATCAGCAATCCGAAGAGATGCAGGAAAAGATCAATCAGCTGCAAAACCTGATGGATGAACTGTTGGATGAAGAAACGAAGAAACTCTATGAAGAACTTCAAAAAATGCTTGAGGAACAGGCGGAGCTTGATAAGATTCAAAATAAGCTCAGAGAACTAGGTGACAAAGAGCAGAACCTAGAAGAAGAGCTTGAACGTAGTCTTGAACTTTTCAAGCGCATGAAGTTTGATATGAAGCTGGAAGAACTTGAGGATGAACTTTCTGAGAAAGCTGAAGAACAGGAAAAATTAGCTAAAGAATCTGAAAATAAGGAAAACAGCACCGAAGAGCTAAGTGAGCAGCAAGAAGAGATGAACAAAGAGTTTGAGGAGTTTCAAAAAGAAATGGAAGAACTTGAAGAGCTCAATCAGGATCTGAAAAACCCTGCACCTATGCAGGATATGTCTGAAGAAAATCAGCAGATTCAGGAAGAACAGCAAAAGGCAAAAGAATCTTTAGATCAGGGCAAGCGTAAAAAAGCCCAACAATCTCAGAAAAACAGCGCCCAGCAAATGAAAAAGATGGCGCAGAAGATGCAGCAAATGCAGCAGAGTATGGAGATGGAAATGCTACAAGAAAACATGGATAATCTTCGTAATATTCTGGATAACCTGATTACCCTTTCATTTGATCAGGAAGATATTATGAAGTCTTTCCGTGATGTAAAACAAAATGACCCTCGCTTTATAGATCTTTCTCAGGAACAACTCAAAATAAGAGATGACGCACAGGTGATCGAGGACAGCCTTTTGTCTCTTGCTGAACGTGTATTTCAGATTCAATCCTTTATCACGCGTGAAGTAAAAGACATGAATCAATACATGGAGGAAAGCATGGAAGCACTGAAGGAAAGGCAACAATATAAGGCCATTAGCAAACAGCAGTTTACTATGACCTCTATGAATAATTTGGCACTGCTGCTTAATGATGTACTAAGCCAGATGCAGCAACAAATGGCTGATGCTATGGGTAACCCCCAGAAAAAACCTGGACAATCACAGCAGAACATGAATATGAGTGAGCTTCAGCGTCAGTTAAATGAGCAAATTGATCAGCTTAGAAAAAGTGGTAAATCTGGTAGAGCTCTTTCAGAAGAACTTGCTAAGTTAGCAGCCGAACAGGAAAAAATTCGTAAGATGATGCAAGAGATGAAAGAGTCTGATGAAGAGGGTGGAGGAGGCACTGGTGATGAACTCTCCAAAAAAATGGAAGAGACAGAAACAGATTTAGTTAATAAGAAGTTAACCTCTGAGCTAGTAGAACGTCAGAAAGAAATAATGACACGCTTACTGGAAGTAGAAAAGTCTATGCGTGAACAGGAACTTGATGATGAAAGAAAAGGGGAGACTGCCAAAAGCGAGTATGAGCGTAAAGCTTCCGAAAGTTTTGAGGAATATATTAAGACAAAAAAACAAGAAATAGAGCTTCTAAAGACAGTCCCTGTTCGATTAAATCCGTATTATAAAAATGAGGCTAATAAATATTTCCAACGATTAAACAATAATTCAAAATAAAGAATGAACTCCATAAACATTGAAATCCCCTCTCTGTCTGAAAACATCCGAATGATTGAGAGCTTTATAGACAATGCCAAAGAACGCTTTAATTTGAATGATGATATTTATGGGAATATCATGATAGCGGTCACTGAATCTGTACACAACGCTATCCGCCATGGCAATCAGGGGGATGCCAAGAAGAATGTTAGCCTCTCCCTTTCTCTTCTGGATGATGCCATTAGGTTTACGGTCCGAGATGAAGGAAAAGGATTTGATTATGACAACCTTCCAGACCCTACCTCACCTGAAAATATTGAGAATCCTGGTGGCCGGGGTATCTTTTTGATGAAGCACTTATCTGATGAAGTTAATTTTCTCAACAATGGACAGGTAGTTGAGCTTATTTTCTATATCAACTGATTATTAATTTTTCTTCTCTATTGGTTCATTTTTTTACTGAGGATATTGAATTTGATTTGAGTATCCTTTCTTCTACTTCTTCTTGGATTAACAAAGCAATTTTGAATGAAGGGTTTCAACTGGAGAACCTCAACTATATTTTTTGCTCTGATGCTTATCTTCTCCAGATCAATATCACTTATTTACAACATGACTACTACACTGACATTATCACCTTTGATAATAGTGAATCTTCTAAGCTAATTGATGGAGACATTTTCATCAGCACTGATAGAGTTCTGGATAATTCTCAAGCTGAGCAAACTACTTTTTTCCAAGAGTTGTTGAGAGTTATCATTCACGGTGCTCTCCACTTGATGGGGTACGACGATAAAGATGATATTTCTAAAAGTAGCATGAGGAAGATGGAAGACAAATATTTAGATTTGTACTTTCAGGATTTTCACAAATCTGAATAATGTTCCACGTGAAACGTTTTTAAATTTTACTATCCTATTATGTTTCAAGAATACGACGTGATCGTAGTGGGAGCAGGGCATGCAGGAAACGAAGCTGCCGCTGCATCCGCTAAGATGGGATCAAAAACACTCCTTATTACTATGGATATGACTAAAATTGGTCAGATGTCCTGTAACCCAGCGATGGGAGGAGTTGCAAAAGGACAAATTGTAAGAGAGATAGATGCGTTGGGTGGCTATTCAGGCATTGTGTCTGACAAATCCATGATACAATTCAGAATGCTCAACCGCTCCAAAGGACCTGCAATGTGGAGTCCTCGTACCCAAAACGATAGAATGAGATTTGGCGAAGAGTGGCGAACGGCTTTGGAAGGGATTAGAAATCTGGATTTCTGGCAGGAAATGGTAACTGGAATTCTGGTAGAAAAAGATAACGTAGTTGGTGTAAAAACTAGCATAGGCTTAGAGATCAAAGCCAAATCAGTAGTGCTTACCAATGGGACTTTTCTTAATGGGCTTATCCATATTGGTGAAAAACAAATGGGTGGGGGAAGATCAGGAGAAAGAGCTTCAAAAGGAATTACTGAACAACTGCAAAATTTAGGATTTGAGTCAGGACGGATGAAGACCGGTACTCCTCCCAGGATAGATGGAAGGTCACTTGACTACTCAAAAATGGAAGAGCAAAAAGGGGATGAAAATCCAGGTAAGTTTTCATTTACTGATATTGCTCCTCCGGAAGTTCAAAGAAGCTGCTACATTACTTACACTAATACCAATGTTCACGAAATACTGGAAACAGGCTTTGACCGTTCACCCATGTTCAATGGGAGAATAAGAGGGCAGGGGCCAAGATATTGCCCATCTATTGAAGACAAAATCAATAGGTTTAAAGAAAGAGAAAGGCATCAGATATTTGTAGAACCAGAAGGATGGCATACAGTAGAAGTATACGTGAATGGATTTTCTACCTCATTACCTGAAGATGTACAATACAAAGCAATTCAACAAATACCGGGTTTTGAAAAAGCTAAACTTTTTCGCCCGGGCTATGCGATAGAGTATGATTACTTTCCGCCAACCCAGCTCAAACTCACCCTGGAAACTAAATTGATTAATAATTTATTTTTTGCAGGACAGATAAATGGTACTACTGGATATGAGGAAGCGGCTTGTCAGGGCATGATGGCTGGGATTAATGCACACAACAAAGTGCATGAAAAAGAAGGCTTTATTTTGAAACGATCTGAAGCCTATATTGGTGTATTGATAGATGACCTGGTAAATAAAGGTACAGAAGAACCTTATCGTATGTTTACCTCTCGTGCAGAATTCCGCCTTCTACTAAGGCAGGATAATGCAGACTTACGTCTAAGTGAGAAGGCCCATACATTAGGCTTAATTGGTGATGACCGTCTATCCAAAGTATATGACAAACGAAGAGACATTGAACGTGTACTTGAAGAAATTAAGGGCCTCAAGGCTTCACCTGAGGAGCATAATGAAGGTCTGGATGAACTCAATACCGCTTTGCTTAAAGAAAAAATTTCTATCCAAAAATTACTCAAGCGACCTGAAATTGGAATTGCCAACCTGAGAAAGCTTGATAAGGAACTAGATATATATTTCTCTGCCTATGAGCAAGAGGTACTAGAGCAGGTAGAAATTCTTACCAAATATGAGACTTACTTAGAAAAAGAAAAAGCGCATGCCGAGAAAGTAGAAAGCCTGGAAAATTATAGAATACCAGAAAGCTTTGATTATGCCAAAGTCAAAGCACTGTCTGCTGAGGCAACAGAAAAGCTTGACCGAATCAGGCCAACAACTATCGGACAAGCTTCCAGAATAAGTGGGGTATCCCCGGCTGATATATCTATAATAATGATATATTTGGGGAAATAAGATAATTCGTATTTTGACATACAAAGTGCCTGTTTTACACGTTAAAAACAGGCACTTTTTGTTTTAGCAGGAATTAATAAATTATGAGAATAAAAAATATTTGCCTTTGTATTTTCTGGGGTATACTAATAGTCATTGGCTCATGCGCCAGAAGAGGGGTTCCTACCGGAGGTCCCAGAGATACTATTCCTCCTACACTCGTCAATATGTATCCACCATTGGAAACTGTAAATTTTGATGATGACGAAATCTACCTTGAATTTGATGAGTATGTAGAAGCAAGATCCCTTAAGCAAGATATTATAATCAATCCGCCGGTTGAGGATTTTGACTTCTATGTAAACCGGCAATCAGTAGTGGTAGAATTGAATGAAGATCTTCAGGAAAACACCACCTATACATTCAATTTCAGAGATGCCATTAAAGATATTTCTGAACAGAATCCTGCCGACAATATTATCATGGCTTTTAGCACGGGCAGCCAAATTGACTCTTTTCAAGTGCAGGGAAGAGTTACAGATTTATTAACTGATAAGCCTGGAGAAGATATTTTGGTCGCATTATATCCAGAGGGTGATACTTTAACTCCTTTTGAGGACCCTCCCATGTATCTCACCAAAACAGATGAAGAAGGTAATTATGCTATCCGCTATATCAAAGTAGGTACTTATAAGATATTTGCATACAATGATAAAAATAATAATCTGAAAATAGATTCTAATACTGAAGCCTTCGGCTTTGAAGCAAACCCTATAGCGTTACTTCCAGAAGATGCTAACCCGATTGCACCTCCTGACTCAGTGGGTGGAGTCAAAGATAGCACACTATTACCTCAAAAAACTTTGTATGGAAAGACTGTAAACTTAAAGTTATTTAACCAAGATGTGCGAAAAATAGAAATCCAAAGTGCAAGAGCTAATGGAAAATATTTTGAGATTAAGACAAACAAAGGCATAATGGATTATGAACTGAGCATAGACCAAGATGACCTAGAGGAAAGTTCGCTCCAATATTTAGACTCCCTCAATCCTGAACTACCAAGAGATACTACGAGATATGTGTACAGCAACTTTCAGGACAATCATAAAACAATCAGGCTGTACCAGACTATAAACCAGGACAGTTTAAGAGCTTATCTTAGTGTGCAAGATTCTATAGGTCAGTTTAAAGAAGATACGCTCTACATTAAATTTACTGAGACAAGGAGAGAGAAAGAACAATTAAGACAAAATTTTTCTTCAAAAAGTGATATAATAAATAATATTAGTGCAAATATTGAATTTAGTAAACCTATAGCCAAAGTCAGTACAGACAGCATTCTCTTAAGCTATGACACTCTGTTTTACCTTCCTCTTAATTATGACGAGCTCTTACAATGGAATGAAAGATTAGATAAAGTAAGTCTACAAAAGGAAATTAATAAAAACCACTTGATAGATTCGTTAATCTCTTATCTACAAGAAAGAGATAGTACAGCATTCATTGAATTGCAAAATCAAAATCGGCTTTACTTGGATAGTCTTCAAGGCGCTGAGGAGGTGGAGGAAAAACTAGAATATTTCAATGTTTTAACTCAAAACATGTCTTCTTTACAAGCAGTAAATGACACTTTGAAAAAAGTAGAAGATGTCACTATCAAGAATAGCATACTGAGTCAGCTGGCCGATACCCTAGATATAAGTACACAAACATTTGAACCCGTAGCCTATGATCGTGAAGAATTACGTAATTCACTTAAGCCACTAGTACTTTATATCTCAGGCGGTAGTTTTATGACTATAGAAAATGACAGTAGCCAGCGAATAATACAAAGATTCAATTTCAAAAAACCCTCCGAAAATGGCACAATTACTGGTACCATTTCTACAGCATATGAAAGCTATACTATACAACTGCTCAACAATAATTTTGAAGTTGTAACAGAAACACAACCTGCCAATAGTTCATACTCTTTTGAACTTATTCCTCCGGGAGAATACCATATTCGTATACTGGTAGATGAAAACCAAAATGGTGAATGGGACAAAGCAAACATTCTGGAGAACCGAAATTCTGAACCCGTCTACTTTTATACTGAAGAAGAAGTAATTGATTTGAGGGCTAATTGGAGCCGAGAAATCAACTTAGCCTTTTAAGTTATCCACAATATCGAGTGAATAACATGTGGATACCCCGGTTATTCGATGTGGAAAATAACCTAGTTATTCACTCGATAACTTTCCTGACAACCTATCTTTCTTCTATCAACAGTTAAAGAATAATTATTAACAATGTTATGCACAGTGTTAATCACTAAAAAAGTTATTCACATATTAGTTAACATTTTATAAAATACTTCATAACTTGCTGTAATTCAATAAATTAATTGTGGATAAGTGTGTTAATAACCTCGAAATAATCGAACAGGTTATGAAAGGTCGTGGATAACAACTAAGCTTATTCTAAGTTTTCCACTTATTCACACAGTAATAAATAATAATAGTTCGATTTAAATAATCTTTCGATAATATAGTATGTTAGTGAATAGGTTAGAATCCATAACTCGATACTCATGAAAATAAATCAACCTCTAACATTTGTTATTCTTTTGTTATCGACTATTTTAGCTTTCTCAGTACAAGCGCAAGATGAGGAGCAAATAGAACTTGCTCAGCAATACGATGATAAAGGAGAAGTAGAAAAAGCTAAGTCGATATATGACGATTTGGCAGACAAGAAAAAATTGATACCCGTAATTCATAGCCGATACTTTAGGTTGTTGGTGAATAATGGATATCTGGATGAAGCAGAAAAATATGTTAACAAAGCCCTTAAGTCTTATCCCGAGAATATTATCTACCGGCTGGATGCCGGCATCTTACAAATGCGTATGGGAGAAGATGATAAGGCTGAAAAATATTTTGATGAAGTACTCAATGAAGTTCAGGCTGATCCTTACAAGGTGCGTCTGGTGGCTACGCACTTTATCAAAAGTGATATGCTTGAAAAAGCTATTGAGTACTATGAGGAGGGTAGGCGAGCCAGTAACGATCCTAACCTTTTTGCTTTGGAACTTGCCAATGTTTACCGTCGGCTTAACGAGAAAGACAAGATGGTACTGGAGTATCTCAAATATGCCGATGAAGATGAAGCCAGGATAAGTTATGTGAAAAATGTACTACAGAACATACTTACCGAAGAAGAGGATCTGCAGAGCTTATCAGACATGTTGCTCAATAAAATCCAGGAAGAGCCCGATAAGCAGCTGTACAATGAACTCCTTATCTGGATTAATCTACAGCAGAAAAACTTTTACGGAGCATTTATGCAAGCCAGGGCCATAGATAGAAGAAACAGATCAGAAGGAGAAAGAGTCATGGATGTGGCTAGCATTGCGCTGGAAAACCAGGATTATGAGAATGCGCTGAAGATGTATGATTACATCATTGAAAAATACCCTCGCACTTCTAATTATGTATCTGCAAGACGGTATAAAATTAAAGCCAGGGAAGAAATGGTTAAAAACCGTTACCCCGTAGCACAAGAGGATATCATCAAGCTGATTGAAGATTACCAGAATTTTATTGATGAAAGCAGCAAGTCGGCCATCGGACCTAGTCATGCTACTTTAGAAGCCATGCGAAGTCAGGCATTGTTGTATGCATTTTACCTGGATGAAAAGGATAGAGCAATTGAAGCGCTGAATAGGGTGGCCCAGCATCCAAAAGCCAGTAGAGAGTTAAGAGCAAGGTGCAAATTAGACATGGGAGATATTTACTTGTTGATAGACCAGCCATGGGAATCCACACTTTTATATTCTCAGGTAGAAAAAGACTATAAAGAAGAACCGGTGGGGTATGAGGCTAAGCTAAGAAACGCCAAACTATCTTATTACAAAGGAGAGTTTGAACTAGCTCAAGGCCATTTAGATGTGCTTAAACTAGCTACTACTCGTGAGATAGCTAATGATGCAATGTCGCTGAGCCTGCTTATACAAAATAACACAGCGCTGGATACCACTGAGTCGGCAATGCAGGACTATGCCAATGTGGAGCTACTATTGTTTCAAAATAAACAAGATAAAGCATTGGCCAAACTGGATAGTATGCTTAACCTATATGAAAATCATGAATTAGCAGATGAGATCCACTGGCTTATGGCCAATATAGATATGAAACTGGGTAATTTTGAAGCATCTTTAAATCATCTAGATGTTATTACCCAATCTTTTGGGTACGATATATTGGGAGATAATGCATTATATATGACTGGAAAAATTTACGAGGAACAGCTTCAGGAAGAGGATAAAGCTATGGAAGTTTACACTACCTTCCTGAGAGAGCATCCAGGGAGCGTATATATTGCTGATGTACGCAAAAGACTTCGCAATCTGAGGGGTGATTTTAGTGTCAATTGACAGCAGAAACTTTTAACAAATTAAACCCGCTTACTTTAGATAATAAGCGGGTTTTTTTATTACATCAGATAGAGTAAAATATAGCCGCTAATAAAAATAAAAATGGAAAGAATACTTTCCCATCCAACACGGCCTATACCATATTTCTGTCGGTGAAGCAGACCCATCAATAATACAGTAGTCAGTAATATGGTAAGAGAAATAATAAACAACTGCGAATTTGTAGCAGCATGGTAGATGGAGTCCTCCTGATAAGCGATATCTGCGAAAGCGAGAAATAAAACATCAAAGCTATTGCCACCGATAATGTTACTTACTGCCAGAGTAAGTGCTCCTTGTCTTACTGCTGAAACAGATACCACCAGCTCGGGCAAGGAAGTAGCTACAGAAGTAAAAAGAGCTCCCATAAATGAAGCGGATACACCCGATTTTTCAGTAATAAGAATACCTATCTGAGCGATGTAATAGCCTGCAAAGCCTACCACTATGGCTAAAACTACGAAACGCACAAGCAGCCAACCCATACTTACTCCTTCTTGATTGTCATCATCAGGTACATCTTCCACAGTTTCTGAGGTATCAGAGGGCTCCCACATAGGATGCTTTTTTGCTTGTGAAATCAAGCGGGTCCCAAATACATAAATTGCAATTAACACGAGCGATGCAGGATGAGTACCGATTACAGTAAAGGAATTTGTAGACATCACTAAAATCACAAAGCCGAGCATACCGATCAGTAACACTCCTTGTAATAAATTGGTGAATGAGGCAGATGCATGTTCTAAATTAGCGCGAGGATAAGCAATATCAGCAACCGCTAAAAAAACTGTCTGAGCTGCGATGCCCCCTACAGCATTACTAAAAGCTAACTCAGGCTGACCTTCGTAAGCTGCGGTAACAGAAGTAACGATTCCTGAAATAGAAGTAATAGCGCCTAATAAAATACCCCCGACCAGGGCTTCACCGAAGCCTGTCAGGTCAGCAAGTTGATCAGCAGCCTTAGTCAGATGTGTGCCGGCGAAACCTACTACTGCAGCTAAACCGATAAAAATTACAATTGCCAGCCATAAACTCATAGTTGAAAAAATTAGTCACAAATGTAATGGTGACAAAGCAGACAATAAATTGTTTAGAAAAACTATATAAAAAACCAATATAGGATCAGAAGTAGTATTACTGCGAAGAGGATTACCGCAATAATCCAGTTACGTACATGTTTACGTAATCCAATTGAAGCTACTTTACCATTTTGCACAGTGATATACCGACGCTTGCTTAAAAGGTAAATTCCTTCTACCGGAGACATCCCGTTAACTATTACAGTATCCCCTTCAGAAATATCCTCAGGGTCTTGCTGCTCTATTTCAATCTTACGGTTATTATAATTGTATTGAGTCATTTGCAAAATAGCCTGAATTTTTCCTTTGGCTACTTCCAGTATCTGACTATCATTCTTCAGATAATATTTACCAGGAGGAGCGGGCTGCCCACCCACAATAGTTACTCGATTACCTACCACTGGAAAATTGGTATCATAATCACGTTCAGCTTCCAGGAAAGTACCATCAGCAAGTTCCAGCTTGAGGATATTATGTTTGCGATAACGGAGCTTTTCTAAATACCCCTGAACATCTAGATCAGGCAATACGTTTTCGTTGGCAAGCGTAAGATACTCATTATCCTTACCATCTACTTTCAGGATCAAAACCGCTTTGTCTAGAAAACCTTTGTTGTACAGAAATTTACCATTTTCCCTATTGATCAGGAAAGAATGCGCTTCCTCAAGAAACTCCCATCTTCCCATTTCTACCTTACCCTCTTTGGAAATAATAAGATCGTGATTTTTCTTAAAAATAAATTTTTCTTTATCCTGTCCCACTGAAACCCAAGGCTTATCCAGAATAGATGAGGTTTTGTCCAGACTGATGCTGAAATCCAGAATCACGGGAAATACTTTTTTGACGTAATCTTTAATCATAGCTGAGTAGTAATTCGCTATGAAGATAAAAAAAAAGCTTCACATGAAAAGGTGTGAAGCAAGCTGAAAAAAAGTGGGACGTACTGGATTCGAACCAGTGACCTCTGCCCTGTCAAGGCAGCGCTCTAAACCAACTGAGCTAACGTCCCAGAGGTGGTAAATATACTATTTCTATCAATCTGACAAAAAATATTATTCAAGGAATAGTGGGTTGTACTCTTTGGCCCTGTTGTTGAGCTCTTGTATAGGCAACATTAATAATCTCAAAAGCTCTTTCTATCAATGTGTCTTTGCCTTCATCCATGTCTTCTTTCCTCATGTCTATTTTTAGGTCAGGGGCTACCCCGTCTTCTATGTTTTCTCCACTTACAGTAGTAGTTACTGTAGAAGAAAAGCGGTAGCGCCATCCATTAGGTAACTCCCGGTTGATAGGGAGCCCACCTCCGCCACCAGTGCTATCGCCTACTACCAATACATTGGGAAAGTTTTTCATGATCTGTACAAAAAAATTGGTGGCACTGTAGCATGAGCGATTGGTGAGAATGACTACCGGAGCTTTATATTGATAGTCACCCTCAGGTTCTACATATTTTTCAATAGGATCAGTAAGGTCATTGTGTCCCGGACCATTTTTATATTGCCAGTAATGAACAAGCCTCTTTTCATCAGCGAAACGTCCCACAATATTTTCAACATTACTCAATGAGCCTCCTCCATTATTGCGCACATCAATGACTAAACCTTTGATGATCACAGTATCGCTTTCGTTTTCTACCCGGCTGGAATATTTGGTGACAATATAATCTACCAATGACTCACTAACATCATTTTCAAAACTGGAGTAGTAAACATAGCCTATAGAGTCAATTACCCGGTTGCGGAAAGGGCCGGAAATCTCATAGTCGTCACCCAGATAGTTTCTCTCAATGATTGAATAATCAAAATTTTGAGGATAATCTAGATACCACTGCCAGTTACGGGCCAGGTCAAAACCCGCCTGTAGGTTTACGTGTCCATCACGCAAGACGTATAGCATATCTGCCAGTACATTAAATAGTGAATCCCTGCGCATACCATCTTCTACACGGGGACGGTTAGCGGCATATACTGCATCCCAATCAATATTTTTAAAATCAAAAAACGTATAATTCTCATCTACGGTGGTCCAGAATGAATGGAATACATCTACTGCATTATCTTCATACTCTTCATTGATCAGTACTTCCTCGCAGGAGACGCAAAATATGCTGATCAAAATAGTACCCAATATACTGATAGAAAATGCTTTCATAGTTTCTACAATTAACGGTGCCTCAGAAATTAAACATAGTAGAAAAAGTAATATTGTGCGAAGCAGATTGTGTAATCCGGGGCTCACTATAGCGTAGATAATTCCACTCGTAGCTCAAGCGGATACGGTTGGGATTATTTTTAAAAAAGTATTCCAGGGCAAAGGTATTACTGTAGCGGAAAAATTTATTCAGTGACACCAGCTTACTGCTTTCCACAAGCTGCCTGAAGGTATCATCACGCTCATCGTCCAGAAAACCAAAGAAGTTGCTGGAGCCGTAAGAGGGACGCATAGCTACAGAAAGAATAGGAAGATAAGCAGACCCTATTAATTTAAAGTCTCTGTTAAACAGGTTAAAGTTATATACTAAAGAAGTCCGAGGGCTAAGAGATCCATATACACTATTGTTAAAAGCATTATTGTTAAAATTTCTATGCTGAAATAATGTCCATAATGCATTAAAGGAGCCTCCTACATGCCATTCCAGACGATCTTGCCAAATATTTTTTAGTTTTTTTTCGTAGCTATAGTTTCCTTCAAAACGATAATACGTTAAATAGGCAAGGCTGGTACTATTAGTGAGTTCGCCTATATCAAAACGAAAATCCAGATGATCCATTACCTTTTCGCTTCGCCTATGATACTGAGCAGCTACTGAACCTGCATATCCACGATAAACGATGGTAGAAAAACTTTTATCATAAGAGACAGGTGCCGTAAAACCCCCTCCAATGTTGATATAATGAACAAATTTTTTCTCTTCTTGAGCGTAAGCAAAAGAACAGTAAGCAAAAGTCAGAAGGAGAAATAATAGGGAACGGATTTTTATCATATTATATGTCTATGATAATCTGATTTTTTAATAAATCATCAAGCGTTTCTCGCTGACGGATCAGGTGGGCTTTGCCCTGATAAATCATCACTTCAGCCGGACGGCGGCGAGAATTATAATTGGAAGCCATGCTAAAACCATAGGCTCCGGCATTTTTGATAGACAAAATATCTCCCGGACGCACCTCATTCAGCTCACGATCGCTACCAAAAGTATCAGTTTCGCAGATATATCCTACCACATGGTACTTCTTTTTAGGTCCATCAGGATTAGAAATATTTTCAATGTGCTGGTAAGCATCATAAAACATAGGACGAATCAGGTGATTGAAGCCAGAATCCACGCCCACAAAAGTCACGGCAGGGTTCTCCTTTACCACATTTACTTTTGCTAAAAACTGACCGGCTTCACTGACCAGAATTTTACCGGGCTCCAGCCACATCTCCAGAGGCTTGCCATAATCTTCACAAAATTCAAGAAACTTATCCTGCAAGCGATTAGCCAGTTCCTGCAGATTGGTAGATTTATCCTCCTGATGATAGTTGATTTTGAACCCACTACCAAAGTCAATGAAACGCAGGTTTGAAAAATGTCTTGCCACTTCAAAGACTACTTCCGCACTCATCAGAAACACATCCACATCCAGAATATCGGAGCCAGTATGCACATGTACGCCGCTGATATCTATATCATTCTTTTCCACAATCTCAACCAGTTCACGCACCTGTAATGCAGAAATCCCGAATTTAGAATAGCTATGGCCTACAGAAATCTTGGTGTTTCCACCCGCCATAATGTTAGGATTGATGCGCACACAGCAAGACACAGTATTGCCATAGGTTTTGCCAAACTGTTCCAGCATGGGGAGATTATCAATGTTGATGGCTACCCCAAGTTCTACCGCTTCCTGTATTTCTTCAAAGCTCACACAATTGGGTGTATAGGAAATTTCCTGCGGAGCAAAACCTGCCTTAATTCCCAAATGTGCTTCTTCAATAGATACCACATCCAGGCCAATGCCTTGTGCTTTGACCAGCTTAAGCACCGATAAATTAGTTAGGGATTTGGCCGCATATTTGATTTGTAAAGGTGTCCTTGAAAAAAGGTTGCGTAGCATGTTAATCTGCTGTACTATTTTGTCAGCATCATATACATAAAGTGGAGTACCAAACTCTTTACATACATCAAGCAAATCAATGCCCTGAATGGTATTCAATGTTAACGGTGTTTTATTATAAAATGTATCAGTAATTGTTTCCATCGCTTATATAAATAACAAATATAGCCGAAGAAAGGCGAAAAGGTGATACGATTAAGAAACAATCTTTCATATTTACGTTCAAATACATGCTATAAAGAAGCTATGCAAAGCCATGAATAAAGAAATCTACTCAACATACGAAGAAAGAATACAGCTTTTTAAAACGAAAGCTTTCAGATTAGCTGAGCAGCACACACGCATGTCCTGGATGCGTACCCTGCTTTTTGTCTTTTTCCTGGTGGGGATTGTTTATTTCGCCAATGCCCAAAATAGCAGTGCCATATTTATTGTGTCTATCATCTTCATCATAGCTTTTCCTTTATTGGTAAGGCGCCATAATCAATTGAAGAAAAGAAGGTTTCATATTGATAGCCTGGTAGAAATTAATGAAGAAGAAATAGCCAGGCTGAATGGAAAACTAAAAGGCATGGAGACCGGGGGGAAGTTCCTTGACCTTCAGCACCCCTACACCGGTGATTTGGATGTGTTTGGGGAGCACTCATTGTACCAGCTGATCAACCGGGCTAGCACCTACAAAGGAAAAGGACTGCTGGCATCCTGGCTCATGTACCCGGCTAATAGGGAGGAAGTACTGAGCCGACAAGAAGCGGTACAGGAGATGAAGGAAAAACTGGACTGGCGACAGGATTTTCAGGCCAATGGGAGAGTAGCCAAAGAAAACGAGGAAGATACAGACACCCTGCTTCGCTGGGTGGAAGAGCCCATTGCCTTAGAAAAGAGAAGTTTGTACAAGATGGCTATGATTGTTATGCCCCTGATCACATTAGCGGGTATTATTCTGTACTTCACCTCTGATATAAGTGGGTACTGGCCGATTACTGCTATTTTTGTTAACGGCTTTATTTTATGGTCTACGGCTGAAAAAGCGAGCCTTACGCATAGAAAAACCTTCAGCAGCATCAGCGCTCTGCAAGCCTATCGGGCCATGATCCGAAGTGTTGAGGACACAGATTTTCAACATGAGCGGTTACAAAAACTTAAGACTAACTTTCTGCATGAAGGGATACAAGCTTCCAAAGAGATCAATAAGCTGGAGTATATCCTGGATAATTTTAACTCTAGAGGCAATGTATTCTATCACATTTTCAATATTGTTTTCCTGCTGGATGTATACTGGCTTTTGAGAGCAGATAAGTGGAAAAGTAATCTGAAAGGCGACATCAGCCATTGGTTTGATAGTATTAGTGAGTTGGAAACCCTCAATAGCCTTGCCGGTTTCTCTTTCTCTCATCCCGAATATATAGTACCGGAAATTGTGGAAGTGGGCTACGTGTTTGAAGCTGAGGAATTGGGACACTGTCTGATTGATTCCAAAAAAAGAGTGAGCAATGATTTTAGTATGCAAGGGAAAGGAAAAGTTTGCATCATTACCGGATCCAATATGTCAGGCAAAAGTACCTTCCTGAGAACAGTAGGCGTTAATGTAGTATTGGCCTTGATGGGAGCTCCGGTTTGTGCCAAAAAACTTAAAACCTCGGTTACCCAGGTATTTACCAGCATGCGTACTCAGGATTCATTGGAAGAAAGTGTGTCCTCTTTTTATGCCGAACTAAAACGGCTGAAACAACTGCTTCAGATGCTGGAGAATCCGCAGCAAAACCCCGAAATGCCAGTCATGTATATGCTGGATGAAATTCTAAAGGGTACCAACTCACAGGATAGACATAATGGAGCAGCTTCACTGATCAAACAACTGAGTAAGCTTCCCGCCTTTGGCTTCGTTTCTACCCACGATCTGGAATTAGGTAAAATGGAAAAAGAGCTGAATACTGTGATCAACTATAGCTTCACCAGCAGTATTGAGCAGGACGAAATTTACTTTGACTACAAAATCCACGATGGAATCTGCAAAAGCTTCAATGCCAGCAAACTAATGGCTAAGATGGGCATCGCGATAGAAGGGTGATAGATGATAGTATTATGGTGTTATGGTTAATAAGTGCAATTCAAACCATCCTACCATAACACCATAATACTATCGCACAATAACACTATCTATTCAAACTCTTCCGGATAGGTGGCGTATAAAGTTTGCTGCATTTGCTGGATGATGCTTTCGCTCTCCGCTGTTTCAGAAATATTAACATTTTCCAGGGAGTCCGTACGGTGATCATAGAGCATGCGGGCGTAGATTTTTCCCTGCTCATCACTCCATTCCGTATAGCGATAATCATCATTTTTAATGGTATATCCATTATGAAATTTACTTACCGTATGTTTTTTCCACGTTTGATCAGGCTGAGTGAGTAAGGGCACAAAACTGGTTCCCTGCAGATGATGAGGTACCGGAATACCAGCCAGTTCGCAAAGTGAAGGGTAAATATCCACAAACTCAGTAAGGGCATTGGTCATTTTTCCACCTTCTATATCGGGTACTTTGATCATCAATGGTGCGCGGAGGGAGGTTTCAAAATTAGCATGCTTACACCAAAGGCCATGTTCCCTAAGATTCCATCCATGATCTCCCCAGAGAATCACAATGGTGTTTTCTGCTAAATCAAGATCTTCCATCGCTTGTAAAACTTTACCAATCTGGGCATCGGTATAGCTAATGCAGGCATAGTAACCATGCACCAATGAGTCTGCTTTTTCGTCTGTCAGTGGTCCTTTGGCAGGAATATCAATGTAGTTGCGGAGCTCACCCCAATTGTGCATAGCAGCATCCGGCGCATTTTTAGGCCTAAAATTATTCTCTGCCGGACTGATCGTTTGTTCATCGTACAAATCCCAGTACTTTTTAGGGGCGTTAAAAGGGAGGTGAGGCTTCAGGAAACCAGCGGCCAGGAAGAAAGGCTGATCTTTTTCGGCCAATCTTTTTAAGTCATCAATCGTTTTTTGAGCGGTCTTGCCATCAAAATAAGCATCATCTTCTACCTCCGCTATTTCATAAGAAGGACCATTGCCTCTTTCGCTTTCAGCTGATAGTTTTATGTTTTCTTCCAGCACATAATCCCGCCAGTTGGTGCCGCTTTCATTAGGGTGCCAGGGTGCTTCGCTCCAGCTCTCAATCATATCATTGAGATGATGAAAAACCTTTCCGTTAGAAATAGTATAATAACCATGATCTTTCAGATGCTGCGGTAAGGTGAGCGCTTCAGGAGCGTCTTCATCTACTCGGGTTGCATAATCAATAAAGCGATGGCGGGTAGGCCGTAGGCCGGTAAGCAGGCTGGCCCGGGAAGCACCACAAACCGGTACCTGGCAGTAAGCCCTTTTGAATACCAGACTTTCAGAGGCGAGTTGATCAATGTTGGGAGAAATAATTTGAGTTTTTCCGTAGCAATTCAGTTGAGGCCTGAGGTCATCTACTGCAATGAACAGGATATTGGGCTTGGGCATTTCTACCATTTGCTCAGAACGGTAGGCCTGCGATCGACACGACCAGAAAGAAAAACAAACAAAAATAAGGAAGATAAACTTAATCAGCAGTCTAGGCATGTATTGAAGGTTTTGAAACTTATACGACAAAAGAAGCATCTCTAGACGAGAAACTTTAACTTTGCGCATTAATCTATAAAAATTAAGAAATGTCAGCAGCATTTTACCAAAATTTTAAATTAGGCGTGTTAGGAGGAGGCCAACTGGGCCGTATGTTGATACAATCCGCCATAGACTTTAATCTGGATGTGTGGATACTTGACCCTGACGAAAACGCCCCCTGTAAAAATATCGCTACTAAATTTACCCAAGGCTCACTTACTGACTTTGATACGGTGTATAATTTCGGTAAAGCTTGCGATCTGGTTACTATAGAAATAGAAAATGTAAATACGCAGGCACTAAAAAAGCTACAGGAAGAAGGTATCAAAGTGTATCCGGAGCCCCATATCATTGAGCTGATTCAGGATAAACGGGAGCAGAAAACTTTCTATCAAGAAAATGACATCCCTACGGCAGACTTTGTGCTTACTGAAAATAAAGAGGATGTTCGTAAGTACATCACCATGCTACCTGCGGTACATAAACTGGGAAAAGAAGGCTACGATGGGAGAGGCGTACAGAAAATTACTACTTCGCAGGAACTGGATAAAGCTTTTGAAGCTCCTGGATTGCTGGAAAAATTAATAGATTTTGAGAAAGAACTAGCCGTAATTGTAGCTCGCAATGAAAAGGGGGAGATGAAGACTTTTCCGGTCGTGGAGCTGGTTTTTCACCCTGAACATAATCTGGTAGAATATCTTTTTGCCCCTGCCAATATCAGCGAGCAGATTGCCACTGACGCGGATGCTTTAGCCAAAGAAGTGATAGAAAAACTAGATATGACCGGCTTACTGGCAGTAGAAATGTTCCTGACCAAAGAAGGGAAACTGCTGGTCAATGAAATAGCGCCCCGCACGCACAATAGCGGACATCATAGCATTGAGGCCAATGTGACTTCACAGTTTGAGCAACATCTGAGGGCGATTTTGAATATGCCTTTAGGTTCAACCGCTACTAAAGTACCTGCCGCTATGGTTAATTTGCTGGGTGAAGATGGTTTTACTGGATTGGCAAAGTTGGAAGGTTTGGAAGAAACGCTGGCGGTAGAAGGGGTAAAAGTCCATTTGTACGGAAAAAAGCTGACCAAGCCTTTTCGCAAAATGGGCCATATTACCATTATTGATCAGGATGTCAGAGTATTAAAAAATAAAGTAGAGCAAGTTAAACATAGTTTAAAAATCAAAGCATGAGCAAACCCAAAGTAGGTATTATTATGGGTAGCAAATCAGACCTGCCGGTCATGATAGAGGCTGCCAATATATTAGAAGAACTGGAAGTTCCTTTTGAAGTCACCATCGTTTCGGCTCACCGCACCCCTCAGCGCATGATGGACTATGCGGAAAAGTCCAGAGATAAAGGATTGAAGGTGATCATTGCCGGAGCGGGTGGTGCTGCCCATTTGCCGGGTATGGTAGCTTCTGTTACTACGCTGCCCGTCATTGGTGTGCCTGTCAAATCCAGTAATTCCATTGATGGCTGGGATTCAGTACTCTCCATTTTGCAAATGCCTGGTGGTGTGCCGGTAGCTACTGTAGCACTCAATGGCGCTAAAAATGCTGGTATTCTGGCGGCTCAGATTATTGGTTCCAGTGAGAAAAAGGTAGCTGAACGTTTGGAGAAATATAAAAATGAACTGAGAGAAAAAGTAGAAGAAGCAGCTGCTAAAATGGAAGAACAGGGCTATAAAGGCAGTAAAATAGGTTTTGGCAGCAATTGAACGTTCGTTTAGTATCTAATGGTTATGCCTGAATACATATTAGGCATAGATGCAGCCTGGACCCCAGGAGGAAGTAGTGGATTAGCCCTTTTAGAAAAAGACGATGAAGGGAAAATAAAGCTGAAAAGGCTGGTTAGTTCATACAAGGAGTTTGTTGATGAGAAAAGGGATTTGCCTCAACTAACACTTCCTGATTTACGCCAAGTAATTGAAATAATCGGAAAACTGCCAAAAGTCATAGCCCTGGATATTCCGCTATCTCCTCAACCCATAACAGGCTACAGAGAGGCAGACCGCCAAATTACCAGCCAATATGGCAAGAAAGGAGCGGCGGTGCACAGCCCAACCCAAGACAGGCCGGGAAAAGTAGCCGATCATATTTTTGCTCAGTTGAGTGATGCGGGGATAAGTTGGGCTGGAGTAGATGCCAAACCAGAAAATGCTCCATATTTTATGGAGGTTTATCCCCACGTGAGTATCATTGAATACCTGGAGCTGGATTATCGTCTGCCTTATAAGGTGCAGAAAAAAGGTAAATATTGGAAAGAGTATTCTCAGGAAGAGCGTTATCGCTTGAGCATTAAGCAACTACAAAAGCTTCGCACAGCCTTGCAAAAGAGAGTAAATAATTCCTTAGATAATTATCTTCCTCTGCTTAATCAGGAGCAGAAATATAAAATCGCCTATTTAAAAGCTTACGAAGATCAACTGGATGCCATTGTTTGTGCATTGACCGGCTATGATTTTTTGCAGGGAAAAGCGATGGCTTTAGGAGATGAGACCAGTGCCATCTGGATACCTAATTCAATCTAACCGGACTATCCCACATGGAAGTATTAGATGAAATAAAGTTAAATTTTAACCAGGATAGCTTACTGCTGCTCAACATCTGTATGGGCTTGGTGATGTTTGGAGTAGCGATTGAATTAAGATTAGCGGACTTCAAAAACCTGTGGCATAAGCCTAAAAGCCTGATTATTGGCTTAATAGCCCAGTTCCTGATTTTACCTCTGCTAACTTATCTTCTGGTATTACTGATTGATCCCATTCCCAGTGTAGCTTTAGGGATGATACTCGTAGCTTGCTGCTCAGGAGGAAACTTATCCAATATGCTCTCCGTGATGTCAGGCGGAAATGGAGCTTTATCGGTAAGCCTAACCGCCATTGCTACTTTAGCTGCAGTAGTAGCTACACCGGCCAATTTCGCCCTCTGGGGAAATCTGTATTTAAGCAGCGGAGCCTCACTGCCACAAATCAGCATCAGCTTCATGGAAATGCTGGAAACCATACTGCTCATTGTTGGCATTCCCTTACTCCTGGGTATGCTTTTCAACCATTATTTTCCTAAGCTAACCGCTAAAGTTCGTAAACCCATCCGCATTATCTCGGTCGTTATTTTTGGCGTTTTTATCGTAGGAGCATTTGCCGCCAACTTCCATATTTTTCTGGAGTATATTCATTTCATTATGCTGCTGGTGATCATACACAATGCTTTAGCTTATGGTGGGGGGTATAGTTTGGGACAAATATTTAGTTTGTCATTGCCCGATAAAAAAGCCATTGCCTTGGAAACAGGGATTCAGAACTCAGGTATCGCTTTGGTACTGATCTTCAATTTCTTTGACGGACTGGGAGGCATGGCCATCATCGCCGGATGGTGGGGCATCTGGGATATCATTTCCGGTCTGGCACTCGCCTGGGGATTGTCTAAGGTAAAAAAAGGAATTTCTACCGAGCAGGTGGTTTCGTAATATAATAATGCTTCCAGCGCATATAATGCTGCTATTAAACCAGCCTCGTCAGGAAGATGCAAGCCAGGGGGCAGGGGGCATCACAGAGCTTCAAGATTACCATGTCTCCAAAGGCAGCCCATCTATCTGTTGAAAATGTTTATCCCGACTAATTAACGTATATTGATTTTGGCGCGCTATTGCTGCAATCCAAATGTCATTTTCTGGAATAGGCTTACCTTTCTGGCGTAAACCATCTCAAATATAACCATACCAATAGCTCGTTTCTTCATCAGCTTTCAGCACAGAACATAATAACAAAAAAGCACGGATACGTTCAATGTTATGTTGAGTTTTAGCTGACTTGAATGCTCAATAATAAAGCTCACCTAGTACCACATAAGGAAGTTGTACACTGCTTAAAGCCATTATTTTTTCTACAATAGCAGTCTCACCATTAAAAAAAGCTACAATAATATTGGTATCTAATAGATAGTTTTTACCACTCATTCGTATCTATGGTTCGGCATTCTTCCGTAGCCTGTCGAATCTGAGCAGTTTCTTCGTTACTCCACATACCGGCAAAGTCGGATAGGTTTGATTTCTTCAGCTGCTTTTCAGCCTGTAAAGTTTCGTAAAGTTTGCGTACAACTGATTCATCTTGTAAAGAAATAAACTCTTCAAGAAACTTGATCTTAATGGTTTATAAAGACATAGCTATTGATATTTTGTTTACTAAAGATAACGGTTTTCTTCAAATATAGATTTCTTACAAAAAATGATGTTGCTGTACTTGTAGGGTTGAGGCTATAAAAAAAATAATGCAGTGCTAGCTAGCTAAGTATAGCAATGTTTTCAACACGCATCATACTATCAGCTCAGCTTCGGCAGTAAGATATGCTCAAAGAAGAATATTTCACCATCAAAATTACAACGCACTATTAATTTTTTAATCCGTTAGCACATTACTAACGAAAGTGGATTTGAGGATGAGCCAGAGCAGGAAAAACCCGATGGCCCAGGAGAGGTAAATCCAGTAGAAGTCAGTGGTATCTTTATAGCGGGTTTCCTTGATCTCGGCTTTCTCGTATTCGTCAATCAGCCTGAACACTTCTTCCAGCGCTTCTTTATTGGACACCCGATAAAACTGTCCTTCTCCAATTTTGGCAATTTCCCTGAGCGTAGTTTCATCCAGCGAGTTTTCTACATAACGGGTATTGCCAAAAAAGTCTTTGCCGAAAGGTACTTTACCTTCTTTACCAATTGCAATGGAGTAAATTTTAATGCCATAAGCATGGGCGAGTTCAGCAGCCGTGATCGGGTCCAGGTTACCGGCGGTATTATCACCATCACTTAACAGTACCATCACCCGAGAAGCTTCTCCCTGGCGTTCGGGACCTTCATCGCCCTCTTCCACATCCCGCATACGATTGGTAGCCACCGCTAAAGCACTGCCGATGGCGGTTCCCCGGCTTTCAATCAGGTTGAAGTCTATGTCTTCAATAAACTTGTACAGCAGGTCATAGTCGGTAGTCAAGGGGGAAAGCGAGTAAGCGTCCCCGGAAAAAACAACCAGGCCGATGCGGTCCTGCATTCTGCCGGCAATAAAGTCACGAGCTACATCTTTGGCCGCCTGCAAGCGGTTGGGACGGAAATCTTCAATGCGCATGGATTCCGAAATATCAATCACCAGCATAATATCTATCCCTTCGCTCCATTGTTCTACCTGCTCATCTGATTTTTGTGGGCGAGAGAGTGCCAATAGCAATAATGCACTTACGATGGCAATCAGCAAATTTGGAATCAGGCGCAAATAGGTGATAGGGCTTTGCTTGATAGCACTTTTGGGAAATGCGATGGGAAGCTTCTGCTTGGAGCGTAATCCCACCAGCCAGCGAACGATAAAGAACAGTGGGATGAGAGGGAGCAGGTACAGAAAAAAGGGATGCTGATACTCATAATTTGAGAATACAGCAGGTTGGAACCAGTCCAGAGAAAACCAACTTTCGCTTTCAATCGGCATTTTTTATCTCCTCTATCTTTTGTTTAAAACGATGATTTGTATGCTGTTCTAAATGCTCAAAATAACGAATAAGTTCGCCATTAGCATGCTTACCATAGATACTGCGATCAATGGCTTTCAGGTCTTGCTGTAAAGGTTCTCCGGCAGGAGAGTTTACAATTTCCTTAGTAGTCAGTTTGGTATAGGGCATCTGGTCCAGCCTTTCCATATACTGCTTCCATACCAGCAGAGTAGACTCCGAACGACGTTTATTGGGTGATTTTCGTAAAGCTTCCAGTGCCTTGGCAAATTGCTCCTGAAACTTTTTCTGATTCTTCTTAAGCTTATATAACTTCCACTGCCTACGTATTTGCTTACCAAAGATCACATATACCAATGCGGCAATCAGTAGTGTTGTGGCTATGGCTACCAGCAAATAAGGATAGTTGAACTGCAACGCCACATCGCGGAAAGATGTATTTTGCTTTAAAGCAACACTATCGGGCATTTGTTTGATCAACCGGTCCAGGTAAACAGAATCAATAGAGGCATAGATGGCAGTGCTATCCGCCTCCCCATCCTGATTAGTATTTACTACATACACAGGAAGAGCCAGACTTTGAATACTATCCAGCTCAAAGGTAGTAAGTTGGTAAGCCACACTGTCGTAGCTATATACGCTATCCGAATAAGTAGGGGCAAAAGTCCGGTCCAGGTACTCAAAAGGAGCATACGGATCGTCCTCTCCCGGAAATACCACTTCCAGATTTTTAGGGTAACGAAAGGTAAGGGTATAAGTCAGCGGCTCGCCTACCTTAAGCGTATCGCGGTCAAAGTAACCCTGTGGCTTCAGCTCCTGAGCCAACAGCATAGAACTGCTCAAAAAGTACAATCCTACTAAGGTAAACAAGACCTTCTTCATGCTTTGCTCCATGTTACGCACTTTTCCTGATCTTATTTCTTATCCTGAATAGATTGATAAGTTTGGGCACATAATCCTCTTCGGTAGCGATTGACAGGTAATCTGCCTGATGCTTGCGGCAAAAATCTTCCAGGCTTTGGCGTGTGCCTGCATAAGTACTGTTCACTTTGCTCTGAAAGTAAGAGGAAGAAGAGTTTACCCAGATGGTTTTTTTACTTTCCTTATCATAAACCGGGATGATGCCCAGGCTGGGAAGCTGCGTTTCCCGCTTATCCGATAAGTGCACTACAATAAGGTCATGCTTACGTGCCAGTGCTTTTAAGTTACCGATATAATCTTCGTCAATAAAATCTGAGACGAGGATAATAATGCTGCGCCGTTTTACGATATTCAGCAGATAATGAATACCTGCGTTGAGGTTAGTTTTGGTAGAAACCGGCTGAGTGTTATAGAGTTTGGTAATGATCTGGTAGGCATGCTTATCACCCTTATTAGGTCTTACGTAGGCCTCTTTTTGATCAGAAAAACAAAGCAGACCCACCTGACTGGCTTCTTTGATGGCTGAAAGCGCCAGCACCCCACATATTTCTTTGCCAATGTCTACTTTTTGGTGGCCGGGATCGCCTATTTCCTGAGAAGCACTTACGTCCAGCATCATGTAAACAATCTGCTCTCTTTCTTCTTTATAAGTTTTTACGTATACGCTATGACCTTTAGCCGTGGCATTCCAGTCAATGCTTCGGATATCGTCACCGTACTGATATTCGCGTACATCGTCAAAAGTAATGCCTGAGCCTTTGAATACGGAGTGAAAGTCGCCCTGCATCTGCGTAGTGATCGCTTTACGAATAGATATTTCGTACTTGCGGAGTTTTTTGAGCAACTTTCGTAAATCTTCCTTATTGTTCATGGTCAAATGTATAATCTTTCACTATATGCACGTTAGAAAGCTAAGCTTATGATATTGCAAATTAAAAAAATTATGTGGTTAAGATATATTTGTTTGCATCAAGCTTCATAAACCATAACAATATCAGCTACATTAATTGTTATATGTGTATTTGATAGCAACTTTTTAGCATAACCATTTTTTTGACAAAATAATAACAAGCTATTAACTCTCCTAAAGAAAATATATCACAGCTGCCGAAGTGGGCGCAACGTTTGCTTTATATATTAAGTACACTTATGGTACTATGGCTGATCATATATATAGCCTTTCGTACCCCGGCAGTGCAATCTTATCTCACCGGCCTGGTAGAAGATAAGGTTTCTACCATGCTGAATACCAAAGTTAGCCTGGGAGGCATAGACATAGACTTTCTGGACCAGATTGTGCTGGAAGAAGTGTATGTAGAAGATCAGCAGGGCGATACATTATTATATAGTGGTAAGCTGGATGTAGCCTTTGACCCCTGGGCTGCCATCAGTAAAACCATCAGTATTGATCACGTCATTATTGCCAATACCTATATTAACCTGTATCAAAAGGAGGGTACAGACTCACTGAATTTTGAGTTTATCCCCGAAGCTTTTGCCTCCGATACTACCACGCAGACTCAGCAGGACACTACTTCTTCTTCCTGGACCTTTCAGGCCAATGAGCTTTTACTAAGTGATATTCGCTTTGACTATGAGGCGGATAGCACGGTTATGAATCTGGCGTTGAATAAGCTTAACCTGCTTTTTGATAAGATTTCGCTGGATGAACAATTGATCAGCGCCAGTGAACTGGATATTGATGGGCTGGCATTCAGCATGCAGCTACCTGCTACCTCGGCAGATACTACACAGCAGGAAGAGGCTGATACTACCGATAGTAATGTGATCAATCCCAGTGGGTATACCTTTGAGCTGGATGAAATATTAATTGCCAACAGCGAAATCGGTTATCAGGTAGGTCAGGTAAAGCAGGATACAAGTAAGCAGATGAATTTTGAAAACCTGGCACTCTCTAATATTCAGCTTGAAGTGGAGGATGTAAGCGTAGGAGCCAAAACTGTGTTTTTAGACTTACCATTACTAGCTTTTGTAGAGAGTAATAGTGGCTTCCAAATCCAAGAGCTGGCGGCGCAGGTAAATATGGACATGCCTACTATAGCGCTTACGCTAAATGAATTGCGCACCGGACATTCCGAACTGAATGGTAGCATAGACTATAGTATGCAGCTTGCTGAAACTACTGCCGAACTGATGAATAGCATCAGCCTGAAATCTGATTTGAACAGTACCGTCTTAGGTTTGGAGGATGTAAGCTATTTTTCTGATGCATTGAGTGCATATCCGTCCTTAATTGAAATGAATGCGGAGCTCAGCTGGCAGATAGACATGCAAAATGGTGAAGGAGTAATGGACCGCATGGAACTTAGCCTGGCCGATAAAGCAAGCTTACTGGCGGAAGCAGCCTTTAGAGATTTAAGTGCCTTGGATTCTACGGTGAATGGATCACCCTATTTTAATTTTAACCTGAATGAATTCAGTACAGATTATGCTTTTTTAAGAATTCTGCTGGATGATTCTACCGCTCAGTATCTCAATACATTACAACAAAAGAGGCTCTCACTACAGGCGCAGGCCAAAGGGACCCTGGAAGACATAGAAGCCAACCTTAACCTTCAGACAGGTATAGGTAGGTTGCTGGCAAATGGTACTTACCAGGTAACAGAAAGTAATGCGAAAATAAGCGCAAACTTGGATGCCAATCAGCTAGATTTGAAGGCGGTAATGCTGGCTTTGGGAAATCCTGACAGCGTAGCCCGGGATTATGGAAACCTATCCATGACAGCTGATATCAATGCGGTACAAACTTACGGACAGGATACCAGTTTGAGCGATTTGAGTGCAAATCTGTTGGTTGAAAACCTGGGCTATAAAGGCTATGAATACGAAGGCTTGAAGGTGGAAGCCCAAAAAAATTATGATGACATAGAAGCAACTATTGATTATGCGGACAGTCTCCTGCAAATGCATGCCAATGCAAACGCCAGTTTGAAGGGCGAGAATAGCCAATATGAGATGGAGATGAACATTGAAAACCTCAATCTTTTTCGCCTTAATCTGGTACAGGATAGTATTATCATTGAGAACACCCGCCTGCGAGCTCAGGCTCAGGGCAATACCGTAGACAATATTGTAGGTTCATTTAAAGTAACAGAGTCCAGCATCATCAAAGATGAAGAAATGTATACTTTGGATTCACTGGTATTGGTAGCGGAAAAATCAGATAGCAGCCGTTCCATCAATTTCTATTCTGATTACATAAATGCAGGAATAAGTGGCCAGTTCAGCTTGGAAAGATTACCCAAAGCCATAGAAGATTTCAGGCAATATTATATGTCCGCCTACCAGGCTCCGCTCAATGATGTGGACACAATCAATACTGATGAGACCAATCAGGAATTGTTTATCAATTTTGAGATCAAAGAAACGCCGGTACTGGCCAGAGCTTTTGTGCCTTCTCTTACAGTGGCCAAACCTATCAATGCCAATGCCTATTTTAACAGCAGCCGTAAAAAGCTCACCTTCCGTTTCTATGCACCCAATGTTATCTATGATGATTACAGCGTAGATAGTCTGTTGCTCACCGCCCAGACTTCAGAAAAGGCGATAAAATTCAACACTAAATCTGACTTCATACGGCTGGGTGGACTTACCATACCCGAGGTGGCGCTTAGGGGTAACCTCTCTGGAGTTGCGCAGGATTCTTTGCAGGAAAATAAACAACGCCTTTTTGCTACAGAAATTGATATGAATCTGAAAGTAGGCTCAGATGATGCTCCCTACCGCCTGGACCTGAATACGGTGCTCAGCAATAGCCAGGATACTATTACGGTTAGCTTAGATGATTCAGAGCTGGTACTGGAGCAAAAGCCCTGGCAGCTTTCTCCCTCTACTCGCATTTTGTATGCTGCTGATTACCTTCAGATTGATAGCTTTTACCTGGCGCAGGAAAACCAAAGGATAGAAGTAAGCACCACCAATCAGGAAGGAAAAACTAATCTGCAACTTCTAATAGACCAATTAGCACTGGGGCCATTGTTGGCCAGTCTCGACCTTGATGACTATATGATCGGGGGTACCCTCAATGCCCAGGCTTCACTCCAGAGCCTCTTTGAGCAGGGTGATTTGGAATCCCAGCTTAGCATTAATAACTTAGAGGTAAGAGATACTCCGGTAGGTACTTTGGAATTAAGTGCAAACGGAAAAGGTCTGGCCGCGCCAGAATCCGACGAACCTCTTCTGATAGAAATGGGGCTTAGCGGAAGTACTAATGAACTTGCTATGCAAGGTAGCTATCGTCTGGACTCCGGTTACTTTGATTTTGACATCAATATGCAGCGTTTCCAGTTAGAGCCCTGGCAGACCTTTATGCAGGATTATGTAGAAGAGCTGCAAGGGGTACTCAAGGCGGATATGGAACTCAAAGGGACCCCGAGCGATCCTTCACTTACCGGTAATTTCACTTTTGCTGATGAAGTAAGCCTCATTCCTACCATTACAGGTGCTCAATATTATATCAACAACCAAACCCTGGAATTTAATGGGCAGGAGCTGCTATTTGATGAGTTCACCATTCTTGATTCTGCCCAAACTGAGGCTACCCTTGATGGCAGCATCAATTTTGCCAATGTAAGTGACCCGGTAATGGATTTGTCCTTTGAAACAGATAACTTTTTGTTTGTAAGCAGTGAAAGCTATCAGAATGAGAGCTTTTATGGGAGAGCTTTCGCTTCTGCTAATATGGAAATACAGGGAGCATCCAGTGACCTGAGAGTTAGCGGAGATGCTGAAGTAAACGAAGGTACTGATATGACCATTGCCATGGTAGATGAAGCAGAAGAAGCCTCACAAGCGGAATATATCCATTTTATTGATGCGACCAGAAACGCCTTCAACGAAGCAGATCCGATAGCTGGTGAAAATGAAGATAGTACGCAGGTAAGCAGTAGGTCTGATTCTCTCAGAAATCAGGCAGTAGAGATTACAGGGCTGAGTCTAGCCATGGATGTAAGCGTTAATCCGGAAGCTCAACTTACCATCGTGATAGACCCGGTAAACGGAGACAGAATCACAGTATCAGGTGATGCGGATTTAAATGTAAGCATGAACCCAGCTGGTGATATGAATATGCAGGGTACTTACGTTATCCAAAGCGGACAATATGTACTTACCTTTGCCCAGATTATTCAAAAAGAGTTTGATATACGGGAGGGGAGTTCCCTTAGCTGGAATGGAGATCCGGCTAATGCAAGATTTGACATTACCGCTGTCTATACAGCCGAAACTACTCTGGATGGGCTGTTTTCTTCAGATATCCGAACCGAAATAATGAATAGTGGTGGTGAGTCTTATGTGACTACCAGGCAGCCAGTCAATGTGGTTATGAATATTAGCGGAGAGTTATCTGAACCTCAATTGAATTTTGATATTGAGATTCCAGAACTAGCCGCGAGTGGATCTAGTGTTATTATGATACAAAATATAATAAACCGGATGCAGCAGGACCAGACCCAACTGTACAAGCAAGTATTCTCCCTGATTGTGCTCAATAGATTTTTACCTGTAGAAGGTGGTTTTGGCTCAGGCGGTGGCTCCACTTTGACTACGGTCAACCAAAATATAGATAATAGTGTAAGCCGTCTGCTTTCCAGTACGCTTACCAGCCTGAGCGAAGATTATCTGGGAGGGGTACAAATAAATATGAATATAGAATCTAACGATTTACAGGCACAAAATACTGCCCTGGCCGATCGTGATCTGGATGTGGCTCTCACCAAGCAGTTCTTCAACGATAGGTTGACTGTAAGCGCCGGAGGTATGACCAGCCTGAATACCAATAGTTCCTCGGGAGGAGGTAGTAACGAATTTTATGGAGAATTTGAAGTACTGTACCGTCTGGATGCCAGAGGTAATTTGAATATCAGAATATTTCAGGACAGTGAGCGAGATATATTTACCAATGATGTTGACCTCCAGCAAGGCGTCTCCCTTACTTATCAGAAGTCTTTTGATGAATTCTTTGAGAATGATGATCAGGTACTTCAATCGGCACCGCCGCCTGAAGAGGAGGAGGATAATGAAAATGAAGAAAGCGAGGAGAAAAAAGATAGTACGGCACTGGATAACTCTCAGCGCCGAAAAAAGAAGAATTAATGTCTGACCTCAAAGCGGACAAATCCCTGAGGATTATCTTCTTTGTAATCTACTTTTTCTACTTTCGCATGATTAGGGCCTTGTTTGCACCACTCAATAAATTCCTGCATTTGCTGCTCAGGTCCTTCAGCTTCAATGCGTACCGAACCATCAGCTTCGTTTTTTACCCATCCCAGTATGCCTAAGGATTCTGCTTTATCCTGGGTGCTGGCTCTAAAGAAAACACCCTGTACTTTGCCGTATACACGAATGGTATAGTGAACGCTCATATCTACTCTTTGGATTGGTTGAAAATATGTATTGCCGAAGAGGTGCCGATCCTGTCGGCACCAGCTTCCAGCATGCTCAAAGCTTGTTCCAGTGTTTTAATACCTCCCGAAGCCTTAATTCCCACATTTGAAGGTAGTATTTCTCTCATCAGTTTGATGTGTTCTACCTTTGCGCCTTCAGGAGCTGTCCCTGTGGAAGTTTTCACAAAATCTGCTCCTGCATCCGCACAGATTTTACAGGCAGTACGAATTTCTTCCTCCGATAAGTAAGCTGTTTCTATAATCACTTTCAGTAAAGCTTCTTCCTCATGAATAAGGGTGGCGTACTTTGCCAGTTCTATCTTGACCCAGGGCAAACCGGACTTAAAGGCTGAAATGTTCATGACAACATCCAACTCATCGGTCCCATCCTTCAAAGCCTGCCGGATTTCAGCTTCTTTGGTTTGGCTCATCTGGTAACCAAAGGGAAAACCTATCACGGTCACCATTTGCACATCGGCATCACCCAAGTCTCTTTTGGCTTTCTTTACCCAGAAAGGAGGTAGACACAGGCCAACAAAAAGATGCTCCCGGGCTTCTTGTATCATTTTTTCTACCTCCTGATAGTTTAAGGCAGGGGAGAGGGCGGTATGTTCTAAAAAACGGTGGATATTTTTCATCTATTCCAATGTAAAAAAAATAAAGTACTCATAAAACTACCACCTTTTCAAAGGGAAATTCATCAAGGCAAAAAATAATTATGGTAGTATGATTAACAATACATTATTTTTCCTGTTACCAATTAAATGAATTCAATGATTATTAATTTAAATTTTTTTATCTATGAAATTTTTTAACAAACTAGTATTTTTTGGAGCATTTTTCGCTCTATTATACTATCCATCTACAGTTAATGCGCAGATGGAAGATTCAAGAATAGGGGTGAAAGGAGGACTGAATGCTTCTAACTTTTATCGCGAACAAGTAGGTGACCAGAATGCCCGTATAGGATTCCATGTAGGCCTGTTTACAGAGATAGCTGTCAGTGAATCTTTTAGTATACAACCAGAATTGGTGCTCTCTACTAAAGGTAATCGTGCTACTTATGGTACTAGCGATGGTGTACTGGATTTGGTAGGAGCTGAAGGAGAAGTAAAAACCAACCTGACTTACATAGACATTCCGGTACTTGCGAAAGTAACTTTAGGAGAAGTCGTCAATCTTCATGTAGGCCCTTATGCCAGCTATCTGATAGGAGCCAGTAGTTCTACAGAGGGAGATTTAGCCAGTGGTTCTGAAGAATTGAACAGAGATAATTTTAAAACCTGGGACTATGGATTGGCTGCCGGATTAGGAATAGATTTAGCAGCGGTAACTATTGGCGCGCGTTATAATCTGGGGTTGGTCAACATTGCCAAGACTACTGCAGCGGAAGGGATATTTGACAATTCTAAAAATTCAGTACTACAGGCTTATATAGCTATAGGTTTATAAAAACTGGATAGTGATTTAATTTAAAGGACTCCATTAGGAGCCCTTTTTTTTGTAACTTATGATTATTTTCCAACCTCACCCACCATTTCGGCATCTTCCAGAATGTACATCAACTGTTCATAATCTTCATCATTGAGCTTTAGCTTGCCTTTAAAAGCAACAATTGCTTCCGTATAATCAATGGGTTCTTTCAAATATACTTCCATTACAGTTTCAGGGCCACCTGAGCCGCAAAAGAAGCACGAAGCCAGGGGCAAAGAAGAAACAATCACATGGTCTGGTTTGAAAAGGCCTTCAAAAGGAATTATATAGCCGGGTACGGTCACTTCTTTGCCTTCCATAGCCTTGGCTTCCTCGCTAAATTTAGGTACATAAAGTTCTCCATACTCATCTTCGGTAATGGTGTAAGTCACTCCCGACAGGGCTTTCCATATTTTATTATCAATCGCTTGTTGTGCCTTGCTGAAAGAGAAAGTGGCAAGCAGCAAGGTAAAAGTAGCAGCAAAAAAAAGGGTATATCGTTTCATAGGCGGTTTTTGTCAGCGCATTAATTATTCAATATAGCAAACAAATCTCAGGAAGATAAATTCAAATTTTGACAGAGGTGTACATATCTGCCAATTTATCTACCACATAATTAATCTCTTCCAGCGTATTGTATTTGCTGAATGAAAAACGTATCGCGCCCCTTTCAGGATCAGCGGATAAAGCTTTCAGCACATGCGAACCCAAATTTGAACCACTGGAACAGGCAGAACCTCCCGAAACAGAAATTTTATGCAAATCCAGGTTAAATAATAACATGTCAGTATCTTCTGAAGGAGGCAGGCTCACATTCAGGACAGTATACAAACTTTTAGTCAGGTCGGCAGATTCTCCATTGAAAGCGATACCGGGCACTTTTTCTTTCAGTCCTTCAATCATACGTTTTTTGAGGCCCAAAATATGGTGGCGATGCTGCTCCGCGCCTTCATAAGCGATTTCCAAAGCTTTGGCAAGGCCAATAATGCCATAAAGGTTTTCTGTACCACCCCGCATATTCCTTTCCTGAGAGCCCCCGTGCATAAAGGGCGTAATCTGATGTCCCTTTCTGAGGTAAAGGAGCCCTACACCTTTAGGTCCATGAAACTTATGGGCAGAACCAATAATACTATGAACTTTGAGCTTACTCAGGTCATGAGGATAGTGAGCCAATGTCTGAACAGTATCGGAGTGAAAAATAGCGTCGTAGGCGTCGCAGATTTCACCAATCTGCTCAATATTATTGAGGTTGCCGATCTCATTATTACCATGCATAATGGATACGAACGAACGTTCATTCTGCTCCAGAAGTTCTTTCATATGCGCAAGCTCAATATTTCCCCGCTCATCAGTACGGACATAGTCCAGGTGAATTGTATTTCTTTTGGCGAGTTCTTGCAAGGTATGCAGTACGGCATGGTGTTCCAGATGAGAAGTAATCGCATGTTTGATTCCCAGCGTTTCAATACTGCATTTGATAGCAGTATTATCTGCTTCTGTACCGCCAGAAGTAAAGAAAATTTCTGAAGGAGAGGCATGGAACAGATCTGCTACTTTCTTACGTGCTTTTTCTATGGCCGAGCGGGTAGTTCTTCCGTGGGCGTGCGTAGAAGAAGGGTTACCGTAAAACTCCAGCATATAAGGCTTCATGGCCTCAAACACTTCAGGTGAAAGCTGGGTAGTAGCAGCATTATCCAAATAGACCTGCATGATGTGTAGTGTTTAATTTTGCCACAAAAAGAGGCATAGGAAGTGCCTATGCTCTTTCTGAAATGACTTCGCGAATATCGCTGATAAGCTTATTGGCAAGGTGGTCAGCCGTAACCTGCGAGTGTGATTCGGCAATGATACGAATAATAGGTTCGGTATTCGACCTGCGTAAATGAACCCACTCTTTGCCAAAACTGATCTTGATACCATCAATAGGATTGACAGGCATATTGCTGTACTTCTGCTTTATGCCCTTCATAATATTGTCAATATTGATATCGGGCGTCAGCTCAATCTTATTCTTGGAAATATGGTACTGAGGGTAAGTAGACTTCAGCTGCGTCATGGTCTTACCAAACTTAGCCAGATGGGAAAGGAAGAGAGCTATGCCGGTAAGGGCATCGCGTCCGTAGTGCATTTTAGGGAAAATGACGCCGCCATTACCTTCTCCGCCTATTACCGCATTAGTAGCCTTCATGGATTTTACCACATTTACTTCACCAACGGCTGCTGCGGTATAGTTGCCTCCGTGCTTCTCCGTAATATCCTGTAGCGCCTGGGAAGAAGAAAGATTGGAAACGGTATTTCCTCCCTGGTTTAGTCCCAGAATATAATCTGCCACGGAAACCAAAGTGTATTCCTCCCCAAAAGGAGCTCCATTGTCCTGAATCAGTACCAGGCGATCTACATCAGGGTCTACCACAATGCCCAGGTCAAATGCGCCCTGCTCTATTTTTGAACAGATATGATTTAAGTTTTCAGGAAGAGGCTCAGGATTACGCTTGAAGGCTCCATCAGGCTCGCAGAAAAACTTTTCTACCTGTTCTACCCCCAGGGCTTCCAGAAGCTGTGGTACTGCAATACCTCCTACAGAGTTTACACAGTCAATAGCAATTCTAAAATTACTGGCTTTTATAGCCGCTTTGTCCACTTCAGCAAGGGATAGTATTTTCTCTATGTGCTTGCTGATATAGTCTTCTTCTATTACATAGCTGCCTAATTTCTTGGAAGTGGCAAACTCAAATCCACCTTCTTCAGCGATGCGTAATACTTCTTCACCAGCTTCAGCAGATAAAAACTCGCCATCCGCGTTAAGAAGTTTCAGCGCATTCCACTGGCCCGGGTTATGGCTGGCAGTAATGATAATACCTCCGTCAGCTTTCTCATCCTTTACAGCAAGCTCCACCGTAGGGGTAGGGGCAAGCTGAATGTCTACAATGTCAATACCTAATCCCTGCAAGGTGGAAGACACGAGTGAAGATACCATAGGTCCTGAGACACGAGCATCCCGCCCGATGACTACCTTGGCGTTCGCATTTTTCTCTTTAATATATGTGCCATAAGCGGCAGCATACTTTACAATGTCTACCGGGGTAAGCGCATCTCCTACTTCTCCTCCGATAGTACCTCGTATACCGGAAATCGATTTAATTAAAGTCAATGAATGGTAATTTTATGGCTAAATATAGAAAGGCTGCAAATTTAGAAAAAAGCATTAATCAAACTTAGCTAATACTTTATTTACTTCAGAGTCAGGATTACCACATTGAGTATCTTTCCCTACTTCTTTGCCGCAGTACCCGCAGGTAGCGCCTTCCTTATTCAAAAAGGGACTTTGAGATGCACAAGTACCCTTAAATTCTCCATCTTTCAGGAAAATAAGCCTCACACACATCAGAACGAAAAATAAACCTAATACACCTATGCCTAAAAGTATCGTTGTCATATGTTGATGATTTTCTACTGTTTTGATTACAAAGTTAAAACGAACTCCTTAGAACCAAAGTTTCTATTACTTATTTTTGATTGAGATTTAGAGAGTAAAGCAAAATAAAAAACTGTAAATAAAGAACTTACGCATGACAAAAGATAAGCGAGAAAAGGCACTACAGGCATTTAACAGATTGTTGACCATTATGGATGAGCTACGAGAACAGTGCCCCTGGGACCGAAAGCAAACGCTGGAAAGCCTGAGGCACTTAACGATAGAAGAAACCTACGAACTCTCTGATGCCATCATTGAGGCAGATATGCAGGAGATTAAGAAGGAGTTGGGTGATCTGATACTACATATCGTATTTTACTCGAAAATAGCGGCTGAACAGGAAGCTTTTGATATTGAGGGTGTACTGGATGGTATCTGTGAAAAACTGATCGTGCGTCATCCTCATATTTATGGAGATGTAAAAGCCGAAGATGCTGCTACCGTAGAGCGCAACTGGGAGCAGATTAAGCTGAAAGAAAAAGGAAATAGCAAAAAGACAGTATTGGGTGGGGTTCCTAAATCATTACCGGCCCTGATCAAGGCAATGCGCATACAAGACAAAGCTAGGGGTGTAGGCTTTGACTGGGAACATAAAGGTCAGGTATGGGAAAAAGTAGAGGAAGAGATGGAAGAGTTTCGTGAGGAGGAGAGGGCAGATAATCTGGAGAAAATGCAGGATGAATATGGTGACCTGCTTTTTTCTTTAGTTAACTATGCACGATTTACCGGCATTAATCCTGAAGAAGCGCTGGAAAGAAGTAATAAGAAGTTTATCAAGAGATTTAACTATCTGGAAGAAAAAGCAAAAGCGGAAGGGAAAGATTTGGGAAGCATGACACTAAATGAGATGGATGCTTACTGGAATGAGGCGAAAAATATATAGCCGGAAGTAAAATGCTCCCGGCTTTTAAGTTATATCCCTCTTCCTCTGATTAATCTGAACAGAATAGCAATAACGGCTATCACCAGTAAGATGTGAATAAAGTTACCCACACTGAACACAAAAAAACCAAGTAGCCATCCGATTAACAAAATAATGGCTACGAGATATAATAAACTACTCATAGGTAAAAAAATTAGTTAATAATGCTTAATAACTATAGCAGGTTTTAATTGTTTGGTAAATTTACTGTATGATTAGCAAGTCTACACTTCTGCATCTACGCATCCCCTTTTCTATCTTTCTGCTGCCCATTTTCCTTTTTGCTTTAAGTGTAGATGTACCTGAGGATTGGCCTCGTGCGTTACTGGTATTTTTTATACTGCATTTCTTACTCTACCCAGCCAGTAATGGATACAACAGCTATTTTGATAAAGATGAGGGAAGTATCGGAGGATTAGAAAAACCACCTCCGGTTGATAAAGAATTATACTGGGTAGCCCTCTTGCTGGATTTGCTAGCGATTATTTTAGGCTTACTGATCAGTTGGCAGTTTGCCCTGATGTTACTAATATATGGGCTGGTGAGCAAGGCTTATAGCCATCCAGCAATCAGATTAAAGAAGTTTGCAATAGCCAGTTGGTTTATTGCAGGATTCTTCCAGGGTTGCTTCACCTGGCTGATGGCTTATATGGGTATACACGATGTAAGTATCAGGGAGGTCTGGTCACTTCCTTATGTGTTACCTGCACTACTTAGCAGTCTCATGCTCTGGGGGTCGTATCCTATGACCCAGATTTACCAGCATGAAGAGGATGCCAGAAGAGGAGATATTACCCTAAGCTACAAACTGGGCATTCGGGGGACCTTCCATTTTACAGCTTTTGTTTTTGCACTTTCTGCAGTAGGCTTCTTCTGGTATTACCAGCATTTTTTTAGTTTATCGCATGCCCTGGCTTACTTGGCTTTTTTATGCCCCATTGTGCTGTATTTCTTTTACTGGTATGGGCAGGTGCGGCAAAATCGGGATAAAGCCAACTTTAGTTCCACTATGCGGCTCAACATGATTTCAGGGCTTAGCCTGAATGTTTTTTTTCTGTTGATGCTTTATTGGCACATTTAATCTGTTCAAACAGTATCTGATAAGCGTTTACTAGATGGAGCTACTGCCCCTTACTCTCCTGACCCACTTTTCAGTAGCAATAATCAGGTGTACAATCAAACCTGCGCCTACCACCCTTATCCAGGAATCTAGTCCTATGGGTGCAGTGTTAAAGAGGGTATTCATGATGGGAAGGTAGATGAATAACAACTGCAAAACCAGCATGGTAGCAGCACCATAATATACCCAGGGGTTGGAAAAGTAACCAATTTGATGGGCGGGTTTGATCAAAGACCTGCAGTTGAATAAATAAAAACCTTCTACTACTACAAATACAGTGGCTGCTACGGTTTGCGCTTTTATTTCGCTTGTCCCTAAAGATAATTCGTATTGGAATAAGCCAAAAGCGCTTACCAGCAATAATAATCCTACAAATAAGGTGCGCATCACAAGAGGAAGGGTAAGAATTGGCTGGTCCGGATCACGGGGAGGTCGTTCCATAATATCCCCCTTAGGCTCAAAAGCAAGTGTAAGACCCAGCAGCACAGCGGTAGTCATATTAATCCAGAGGATGTGCAGTGGTAGTATAGGCAAGCTTGTTCCCAAAATGATAGCTGCCAGAATCACAAGGCCTTCACCCAGGTTGGTGGGCAGCGTCCAGGTGATGAATTTGGTGAGATTATCAAAAACACCTCGCCCTTCCTCCACCGCTTCTTCTATGGAAGCAAAATTATCATTTGTTAACACCATATCAGAAGCATCTTTGGCCACATCGGTACCCGTAATACCCATTGCGATTCCAATATTAGCTTGTTTAAGTGCGGGAGCATCGTTTACCCCATCGCCAGTCATCGCTACTATGTTGTTTTTGGCTTGCATAGCTTTTACCAGCTTAAGCTTTTGTTCAGGATTCACCCGGGCAAATACAGCGATATCCTCCACTACGTTTTCATAATCTTCGTCCGAAAATTTTGACATGGCTTTTCCCGTTAGTGCTTCCAGACGATCTTCTTTTTTCCTTCCTTGAAGCCCGATCATACCGGCAATGGTGGAGGCAGTGAGGGCATGATCTCCGGTAATCATTTTTACATGTATGCCGGCTCGCTGGCACATCTCAACGGCTTTTTTAGTTTCTTCTCTCGGAGGATCAATAATACCCTGTAAGCCCAGGAAAGTCAGCTCTTCTTCCAGATCTTCATGACTAATCTCTTTTTTACCATTGCTCAGTTCTTTTTTAGCCATGGCAATAACTCTTAAGCCTTCTGCCGAAAGTTCTTCCGCCACACGTTCTACTTTATTTTTGTCTATGGAATTTGTCTCACCCTTGTTATTCAAATGATTGCTGCATCTTTGTAAGATAGCTTCCATGGAGCCTTTGATATAAGCCCGCGTACTTTCACCAGTATGCAAAGTGGCCATATACTGGTATTCAGAATCAAAGGGAATGATATCTGCCCTGGGAAACTGATCGGAAAGCTGGTTTTCATTTAAGCCAACTTTGCGCGCAGAAACCAGTACAGCTCCATCCGTAGGATCACCTTCAATAGTCCACTGTTCTTCTTTCTTATACAGGTTACTTTCATTACATAGTATACCGCAGCGTAGACACTCTTGCAGGCTCAGTTCTTCTTTCGTATCAATCTCCTGCTCTTCCTTTTTGATCTTGCCCTCTGGTTCGTAGCCAGCACCCTCTACCTCATAATAGGCGTCACCGGCATATATTTTACGCACAGTCATCTGGTTTTTAGTGAGTGTACCGGTTTTGTCCGAGCAGATCACTGTAGTACTTCCCAGCGTTTCTACAGCTACCAGCTTTCTGATGATAGCCTGCTTTTTGGCCATTTTGGATACGCCTAAGGCAAGCATAATGGTAACAGCTGCCGGTAAGCCTTCCGGAATAGCACCTACTGCCAGGGCTACGGCAGATAAGAAAATTTCATCAATAGCTTGGCCTCTGATCAACCCAATCGCCATCGTAGCTGCTGCCAGCGCAAGAATGACATACAGGAGAATTCTGCTAAACTCATTGATTTTTTTGGTAAGAGGGGTCGCCAGATCAGGAGCAGAAGATATATAACCGGATATCTTACCCACCTCCGTATTGTCGCCAGTTGCGATTACAATACCCCGGCCCTGTCCGCTGGTAGCTACAGTAGAAGCATACACCATATTTGTACGTTCTGCCAATATCGTGTCCTCCTCCAGCGTATCTTCTGCCTGTTTGGCTGCAGGAACAGACTCACCCGTTAGGGCAGACTCATCAGCTTGCAGATCACGGTCCCTGATCAATCGGAGATCTGCGGGTATTCTGTCTCCTGCTTCTATCAGCACTATATCCCCGGGCACAAGTTTTTTAGCCTCCACCCGCTTCTTTTCTCCATTGCGCAATACTGAGGCTCCGGTAGTCATGGACCTTGAGAGGGCTCCAATAGCTTTTACTGCTTTATTTTCCTGTACAAAACCGATGATAGCATTGACCAGCACTACCCCAAAGATAACAGCCGCATCTACGTACTCTTCCAGCACAATAGTAAAAGCGGTAGCTCCCAGTAGAATATAGATCAGGGGTTGATGAAACTGGAGCATGAAACGCACAAAAGCAGATTTCTCTTCTTTCTCTTGGATCACATTTTCTCCGTAGGTTTCCAGCCTCTTTTGTACTTGTTCATCATTGAGTCCGGCTTGACCGTCGCTTTCCAGGGTTTGAAAAATCTCTTCTTTAGCAAGGTGGTGCCAGGCCTTTTCAGAAGTATTCGCCATAAAAAAGTAGTGTTTGTATTAGGACTTGATGTTAAACTAAACAGTATAGAAATAAAAAACCAGGACTGGATATGTACTTGAAAAGTTTACAATACTCCAGACTTAAATTAGCAGTTGGTAATTAAAGCAATTTGTAGTAAGGCTTGTTTCAAATTATCCAGATACCAGGAAGCTTTGGAAGCTTCATTAACCGTTATTTTGATTGAAGCATGTTTCACCTCCGATTTACAAGCATTTCGGATTTGTCAATAGCATAAGTGCTTTAACCGAAAAAAAAACCAGACAAGAGTGTCTGGCAATAAAAAAGTTTAAAACTAAAGTGTTTAGTGAATGCTATCGTTGCTGTATAGGGTCACTTTTGGCTTTCTGCTGAATAGGATCGCTCATAAAGCCTTTCTGTTGTATAGGGTCACTATTAAAACCTTTTTGCTGAATAGGATCACTCATGAAGCCTTTCTGTTGTATAGGATCACTGGCAGAATTGATAGGTTTCAGGATAAATTTTTTGGATTTGAGCATAGCTGACAAATGTTTAGGTAAACAAAATGGAAGTGATTCTAATGAATAACTCTCTTAATATAAGTATTTTCAACTAAAAACCTTAGGAAATTCTGTAAGAATAATTTACGGTAACAATATAGGTTCTTCATCAAGAGGTCAATGAACAAGGTCTAGACAGTTTTTGAAGAAGAGTCAAGTTGGTTTTACCCCCGATAAACATTGTGGTTTGCTAATATTCTACCTTTTCCTTTCTGCCCTTTTTGTCTACATAATACCAGTCCCCGCTGCGCTCACCTTCAGTATATTGACCTATGTATTCAAGGCGTCCTTTCTTGTCATAAAACTTCCATTCGCCATGCTCCAGGCCATTCTTAAAACTACCTTCCTGTTGGAGTTCGCCATTTTCCTGATAAAAAATCCACTCTCCAGCAGGTAAGCCCTCCTGATAGTATCCAATACGTTTGGGAGTACCATCTTCATAGTAAAAAAGCCATTTGCCTTGATAAAGCCCCTCTGTAAATATTCCCTTTTTCTCCAGTTGACCGTTGGGGTAAAAATAGTATGAGCTATCTTCCTGCTGGCCCTGCTGCCAGTTTTCTATTGCTTCCAGGCGTCCTTCAAAGTCAAAGTACTTTACTTCTCCATGCATTTGCCCTTCCTGGTAATGTTCAATGGCGTTGAGCTTCCCGTTAGGGTAGTAATAAGTCCACTCGCCAGTTTTCTGCTTCTCTATCATTTGACCGCTAGCTTTGATTTGTCCGTTATCATAATATTCTTTTTGCAGCTGTGCCCAGAGAGGAGTATTTAGCAGCAATACTATGTTGATAAGCCAAATGAGGTAGAAAAGTATTTTCATTATTGTCAATATTTTTGGCGCTCTGACAGAAATTGTGGATATAAAATTAGGCAAAACTATCATCAGCAGAATTAGCTTTGCCAAATGATTTCGCAAGAGTGCTAAAGAATCTTATTATTTATTGGGCTCATTATTTTATAACGCAAGAGGTAAGCCTATACGTTACCTTCTCATCTTCCAAGTAAGTTCCCCTTCTGTCTTTAGTAAAAAGTATAATCCTAATGATGCAAACTATCAAACGCGTAATACAACATTAAAATTATTATACTTGTAGAACGGACTAACAAAAACCAAACTACTTAACAGATTTACATATGGGATTTTCTGCATTAGATTTTGGGGTATTCATTGGCTACTGCCTTTTTATTATCGGTCTGGGCCTTTGGGTATCGCGTGATAAAAAAGGACACGAAAAAGACTCACAGGACTATTTTCTTGCCAGTCGCTCTTTACCATGGTGGGCAGTAGGAGCATCACTGATTGCTTCAAATATTTCTGCAGAGCAGTTTATCGGCATGTCGGGTTCAGGCTATGCGTTGGGGCTGGCGATCTCCACATATGAGTGGATGGCTGCCGCTACACTGTTGGTAGTAGGTAAATTTTTCTTGCCTATCTATATTAAGAAAGGTATTTACACCATGCCCCAGTTTCTGGCAGACAGATATAATGATACCGTACGTACCTTTATGGCTATTTTCTGGCTGCTCGTATATGTATTCGTAAACCTTACATCGGTCATCTACCTGGGAGCCTTAAGCATTGAGACAGTGCTGGGAGTTGATCTGATTTACGCCATCATTGGACTGGCATTGTTTGCCCTCTTGTACTCTATCTATGGAGGGTTGATGGCAGTAGCCTGGACAGATGTGGTGCAGGTAATATTTCTGGTATTAGGCGGTTTGGCTACTACTTATCTGGCACTGGATATCGTAGGAGATGGAGATATATTTGGAGGGTTGGCGCGGCTCCGAAATGAAGCACCCGACCACTTTCATATGATTCTGGAAGAGGGTTTTATGATTACTGATGGGCAGGGAGGTACTACTGATGCCTACCAGATGCTGCCTGGTATAAGTGTATTGATCGGAGGAATGTGGATTGTAAACTTAAGCTATTGGGGCTTTAACCAATATATCACCCAGCGGGCATTGGCAGCTAAGAACCTGGATCATGCCCAGCGAGGAGTAGTATTCGCAGGAATACTTAAATTATTAATTCCCCTGATTGTTGTTATTCCCGGTATTGCGGCTTTTGTGATTGTACAGAATGATGCGATGGGGGGCAACTTCACCAATATCATGACGGATCCCGACTCTGGCTTTATCGTTCCCGACAGAGCCTATCCTTCGTTATTAAGTCTTCTGCCTGATGGTATGAAAGGGGTAGCTTTTGCTGCACTTACTGCTGCCATTGTGTCCTCACTGGCTTCTATGGCAAATAGTACCTCTACGATTTTTACGATGGATATTTACCGAAACTATATCAACAAAGGTGCTTCGGAAGCTTCCCTGGTGAGGATGGGGCGCATCGTGGTAGTGGTTTCATTTATCATTGCCTGTCTGGTAGCTCCTGCTTTGCAAGGCTTAGGTCAGGTGTTTCAGTATATTCAGGAATACACTGGTTATGTATCTCCTGGGGTGTTTGTTATCTTTGTTTTTGGGGTATTCTGGAAAAAGACTACTGCAGATGCTGCACTTACTGCCGCTATTCTTACTATTCCATTATCGGCTGCATTAGCATTCTTTTTCCCCCAACTGCCTTTTATTGATAGGATGGGAGTGGTTTTCCTGATACTGGCTACATTAATGATTATCATCAGCCTGATACAGTCCGGTAAGGACCAGCCTAATTCTATTGAGCTTTCCCCTGAATTATTCAAAACCAGCCGCAAGTTTAACGTGGGTGCTTTGTTAATTATCGGTATTTTGGCAGCTTTATATATTATTTACTGGTAACCTATTTTTTATGGATGCTTCCATTATTCAAAACAAATTTTTAGAACTTTATGAGAAGGAACCGAGCCTGGTACGCTCTCCGGGCCGGGTGAATCTCATCGGAGAACATACAGATTATAATGAAGGCTTTGTACTTCCGGCAGCCATCAATAAGGACATGATCTTTGCCCTGGCTCCCAATGACCACCCACGTTGCCGGGTATATTCGTATGACATGCGGGAAAGTGTGGATTTTGATCCTGAAGCTTTTCAGCCTTCCGAGCATGCCTGGGTCAATTATATTCTGGGCATTATAGATCAGTTGCAAAAGCAGGGCTTATCTGTAAAGGGTTTTGACTGCGTATTCGGGGGAGATATTCCCCGGGGAGCAGGCATGTCTTCTTCTGCCGCACTGGAGTGTGGCCTGGCTACTGCGCTCAATCATATATTTGAGTTCGGTCTGGACAAGCAAAGCATTGCCAAGCTTTCCCAAAGAGCAGAGAATGAATATGTAGGGGTTCAATGTGGTATCATGGACCAGTTTGCCAATCTTTTCGGCCAGCGTCACCAAGTGATCAAGCTGGACTGCCGTACTCTGGAATATGAAATGATACCCTTTAAGATCAGTGGACATAAAATCGTACTGCTGGATACCAATATCAGTCATTCGCTGGCCTCTTCAGAGTACAACACCCGACGTCAGCAGTGTGAGGAAGGCGTACAGCGCTTGAAAGAACAGGAGCTAAAAATTAATAGTCTCCGAGATGTAGACATAGATACACTCACCCGCTTTCGTACCATGATGGATGAAGTGGTATACCGGCGTTGCCGTTATATTATTGAAGAAAACGCCAGGGTTGAAGAGGCCTGCCGTTTATTACAAAATGATGATTTGGTAGGCTTTGGGCAGAAAATGTACGAATCGCACGATGGGTTGCGTTCGGACTATGAGGTGAGCTGCGAAGAGCTGGATTTTCTGGTAGACCAGACGCGGGATAATGAGAGTGTGCTGGGTGCCCGTATGATGGGCGGCGGCTTTGGCGGCTGTACCATCAATCTGGTAAAAGAAGAAGCTCTGGCCGAAATGACCATGGACATAGAGCAGGAATACCAGCAGCGCTTCCGCCGAGAGCTAAAAGTATACATTGGCGATATTGTAAACGGCACAGAAGTAATGAATAATGATTGATGATGCATGATAAATGAGTAATCTCGCTGTTCATTAATCATTATTCACTAATCATTATTCATTCATCAATCATTCAAAAAATGAGTTTTGAGCTGAACGAACATCCACATAGAAGATATAATCCGCTTAGCGGCGAATACGTACTGGTCTCACCCCACCGTATGAAGCGTCCCTGGCAGGGACAGGTTGAGAAACTGGATGAGGTAGAGCGACCACAATACGATCCCCAATGTTATCTCTGTCCGGGCAATAGCAGAGCAGGAGGGGAGCAGAACCCGCAGTACGAAAGTACTTTTGTATTCACCAACGATTTTGCCGCGCTCAAAGAAGATGTGCCTACCGGTAGTGAAGAGAAAGGCAATCTGCTCAGAGCGCAAAGCGAAAAAGGCATATGCAGAGTCATCTGCTTCTCTCCACGCCACGACCTTACGCTACCTCAGATGGAAATTCCAGCTATTGTGAAAGTTGTAGAACTGTGGCAGAAGGAATTTGAGGATTTGGGAAGCCATCCGGAAATCAACTATGTGCAGATCTTTGAGAACAAAGGTCAGATGATGGGCTGTAGCAATCCGCATCCGCACGGGCAGATCTGGGCACAAAGTACTGTACCTATGGAGCCGGTACTGGAAGGCAAGCACCAGGGAGATTATCTGCAAAAATACGGCAGTAGCCTGCTGCAAGATTATGTGAAGCTGGAACTGGAGGAGAAGGAACGTATTGTGCTGGAGAATGAGCATTTCATCACAGTAGTACCTTTCTGGGCGGTCTGGCCCTTTGAGACCATGATCATCAGCAAGCGCCATTTGCAAAATATCCTGCAATTCACCGAGGAAGAAAAACAGGCCTATGCTAAGATGCTCAAGCAGCTCACCATCTTGTATGACAACTTGTTTGAGACTTCTTTCCCTTACTCTGCAGGTATTCACCAAGCACCTACGGATGGGCTGGAACATACTGAATGGCATTTTCACCATCACTTTTATCCACCATTGCTACGCTCCGCTACCGTCAAAAAATTTATGGTAGGCTACGAAATGCTGGGCGATCCGCAGCGCGACATCACCGCCGAGTCCAGCGCCGAAAGGCTGAGGAATTTGCCACAGGAGCATTATAAGGAAGGGAAATCCTAAATGGGATTTTATTACTATTCTGTTTCTGGAGATGACATACTTTTCAGAGTCATCCTGTAGCCGCCGTGGAACGAGAATCTTTGATGTAAAGCAATTAAAGCATCTGATTTATTGTGGCAAAGATTCCTTCGGAATGACTGAGTGGTTAAATGAAAAAACAGGTTTTAAGTGATACTATTTACTTCAGAATTACCCTTCTCATAATTGATTCACCGTTTAACTTAATTCTGAGTAAATAAGTATCCGGCGGAAATTTTGAAACAGGAATAGTGATTTCCTGTTCTCCGGCAGAGAAAAAATGATATTCAAATGAAGTCAGAAAGGTGCCTTCCTTATCCAACAGCTCAAATTCAACTGCATTAGCTTCTGCCAAAGTAAAGTTCACTTTGATGTTTTCATTCCCGGGATTGGGAAAAACTTTGAGCTGGTCTTCAAATAAGAAAGATTTATTGGATAAAGGTATTTTTCTTGTTTTGATGTTGATCACTCTTTTATATCGTTTTTTTTGAGTTTCGGTCATCAATTCGTAAGCTGACTCTCCCTTTTTCACCTCAACAATCTCAATATCCTCAGGCTTGAGCTTAATGTCATCTATACGATTTAAACCTTCATGAGGAATGTCATCAATGATCACGAGCACACTGTCTAAATCAGCGGAAGGTTTAGAAACTTTCATGTCTGCTGAAGGAAGTTTCACATTCAAAATTTCTGCATCACCGATAAGAATCTGGGTGTGCGTATAACCAGGCGCTGAAAGTAGCAGGCTTTCTGCATTTTCATTCATACGAATCTGATACCGTCCATTCATATCAGTAACAGTTCCGATGCTAGTACCACTAAGTAGAATATGAACTCCCGGGACAGCTTGCCCGGTTTCAGCATCAGTCACTTGTCCACTGATATTTCTCTTATTATCAGCTCTCTCATTAAAAGGATACTTTGTCTTAATTCCTACAATAGCCTTGTATTGGTTTGCAACATCCTCTTCAATGCCAAAGCTGCGGGTTAGATTGTCAGGATAATTAATAATTGCTTTTTCTCCACTTATCAAGTACTTATCAGGCGGGTCTTTAGTATATACAATTACTTCTTCAATATTATCCACTTTAAGCTGTTTAGGTAGAGAAGGATAACCTAATCCATTGATCATGTACAATACACTATCACCAATATCTTGCACATCTGTATAAGTGTGTATAACTTCTTCTTTGCTTTGCTCTGGAAAGAGAGAGATATTTAGAGGAGAGTTGTTAAAAGCTAAAGTAGCTGGATGTAAGGTAGAAGCACGCATAGCTTTATAACCTTCAAGTTTAAATACTATATCTACCGGATACTCTTCCAGTACAGCAATTCGATATCTTCCTTTCTGATCAGTTAGTAAAGTATGCGTTGTTCCTTTGATGTATATTTTTACTCCGGCAAGAGGCTTATCTGTTGCTGCATCAGTCACTTGTCCACTTATTACTTTTGGTAAAGGTTGAAGGGTGGGAGACTGGAAGTAAGGGTTGATAGCTACTACAGCATTGTATTGGGATACACCCCTGCCATATTTTTGAACGGCCTCATCAGTATTGTACAAATGAAAAACGGGTCCCTTTTTGTCCTTAATAGTTTGATCTACGATATACAGCTTTTTGTAGCCTTTCGGGTCAGCAAAAGTATGAGCTTGTGTGTTTTGCTTTTTAAAATCAACCTGTAAATTTTTTCCCTGCTCCAAGCTAAAGGTTTTTGGTTTGAAATCGTTAAACGAGTAAAATAAAGTATCATCATTCTGATTGACTTGTAGATCAAACTGGCTTCCGTCATATTCAAAGATGCTTCCTACATTCTTTTTGCCTACAAAAAAATCTACTTTCTCAACCAGGGCTTTGCCATTTTCAGTATTTACAAGCCTACCTTCAATTCTTATACTTTCATCATCCGATGAGTCTTGTTTTTTAATTTCCTCAGGCCTCTTTTCTAATTCTTCTTGAGATGAGGATATCAGAGAGATGTCAAGTATTTTCCTATGATGGACAGCTTCTGTCCGTGTTTCGTATCCGGTATAGGTAAAAAGGAGCTCACCACTTCCCTGAGGTATCTCTATCTGATATCTTCCGTGAAGGTCAGCAATTGTTCCCTGAGTAGTTCCTTCTACTACGATATGGGTTCCGGGTAGAGGCTTACCGGTCTTTTGATCGGTAACAGTTCCTTGGATAACAGTTTTTTGTTGTTCCTTTCTCACAGCTTCCGCTGCCTCTTTGGAGATGGCCTTGATTTCCATTAAGTATCCGTCGGGTACACTTTGCGTTTCAAAACTTGCATTCTCAACTAGGGTTCTATCTACCGTACGGGGATCAGTAATTATACCGTCCAGAGTAAAAAGGACCTCAGGGTCGCCGATAGTATAGTAAGTATGAGGATCATCTTGAGAAGCAGGCACATCAGATTTTATCTTTGCAGTATTGGTCTTTGGATCAATCAAAATAATGTCTTTCATCACATCATAAATAGAAGAGTCAAAAGGGGATGAACTTTCTCGAAGTAATCCCATACTCTTCCTAATCTCCACAGGCTTTACCCTATCTTTCAACCTTTCCAAAAGCTTTTCAGCTGTTTTGCTAGAATTGGGTATGTAAGCATATAAGCCAAGATATTCCCTTCCATCCACAGGTACTTGAGTGGGCTTACTGTAGGAAGGTGTATGGAAAAGTATCGTATCATTTTTTCTAACCGAAGGAAAACTAAACCTTCCCTGTGCATTGGTAGTAGTTTTTTGTCCGCTACTTTGTACTTCCACCATAACGTCTGCCAGCGGAATACGCATATCATTCTTCGAGCTAAATACCTGTCCACCGACTCTGATATGACTACTTTTACGAATCTCTTCGGGCATCTGACTGAAAGCTCTTACTACAGAACTGTAGGGACGCTCACTCAGATTCTGCAAAGCTCTCGGCAAAGGTTCATGGTATACTTCGTATCGGCGTATATCTGAAATATGAATTTGCTCAGGATCTTGCACAATCACTCCATCCAGCAAGAAGATCGCGGATGTATTGAAGTATTCTCGTACATCAACCGGCTCAGCTTCGCTGGCTGCTTTGCCGATGATATAGTTTTCGTCATTCATGGAAGAATAATCCAGCATTTCCGGCAGGCTCTTTTCATCAAATAGCCGGTAACGATAATCTACATAGTCTGGAGCCCGTAGAGAATCATAAAGTGGGTCGCTTATTTCTTGAGTTGTCAAAGTGTCTTGATCCTCAAAAGGGCTTTTAAGGGTAAAGGCGAAGAGCAGAAAACCGATCAGGCAGAAGCTGAGCAGGAAGGGTAGGGGTTGTACGCCTTTCTTTTTTTGCTGAGGCGCCACGATTCTGCGAATTCTCTCCGCAAAGCCGGAGCGGCCTTTGCCCCGCCCCCGGGCAGAGAGCCCTACGGTAGATAAAGTAGTGCGTAGCGAAGCCACCTGCAACAATGCCTGGGCATACACCTGTGGCCTTCCGGTAAACATGAGGGTAATCACATCACAGGCATGCTCTCTTTCCTGCTCCAGCACAGAAGCGATATACCAGTAAGCCGGATGGTAAAAAAGAATGACTTCCGCTACGGATTGCAGGAGATTCCACAAATAATCATGGCGACGGATGTGCGCCAGTTCGTGTACCAATATGCTTTCTATCTGCTCAGCAGGCATGGCCATCAGCATACTGGCCGGAAACAAAATCATTGGTTTGAGCCAGCCCAAAGTAAGCGGGCTGTCCAGCGAATTGTTGATACAGACTTCCACACTTTGACGAATGCCTAATCTCTGTTGAAATTCCAGAGACTTAGTTTTCCAGAATTCGGGTAAAGTTTGTTTTTCTCGTTTAAGCTGATGAATCTGCCACAATCCCAGGCTTAGCCGAAAGCTGAACAATAAACTACCTGTAAGCCATGCAATAGCCAGCAAATGGGCATTTTCGGCCAGTTGGTAAAATATAGCATAAGTCTCACTTTTGATTTGGGCCCAGAAGCTTGTATCGGAGGTGACTTGTAAGTCAGTCAGTGCTATAGGTTGACCAATGGCTTGGGTGCTAAAGCTTTGGTTTACAGAAGGTAAAGGTTTGAGATTGTCCCATTCGTAATAAAAAGTAAGGGCAAAACACAGCATTATCAGCATGAGACTGCCAAAAGCGAGAATAAAACGTAAGTTGGCTTTTTTGTAACGGATAAAGCGCAGCAATATCCAGAGCAAAAGCATAAGCAAAAAGCCTTGCCAGAGCGAATGCAGCAGTGTGATACCGAGGGCTTCAAAAGCACGCTGAATTTGTGGGGAGGAGCTTAAAAAATTCATGACTCATCGCTGTTATCAAGATTATCCAAAAACTTTTTGATCTCTTCTATTTCCTCGGCGGAGGGATTTTTTCTGCCTAGTGCCCGCATCACCAACTGGCTGGTAGAACCCTTGAACACACGCTTGACAAACTGATCCAGCAGATGATTATTGACCTGCGACTCCTGTACTTCTGCCTTGTAAATATGAGAGCGACCTTTAGCACCTTCGGTAGTGCGGCTCAGCAAACCCTTATCGTGCATAATCTGCATAAACTTCAGTGTGGTGGTATAGCCGGTAGGTTTTTCTTCACTAAGCAGTTCGTTGACCTCCCGCACTGTGCTTGGCCCTTTCTCCCAAAGTATCTGTAAGATGGCCAGCTCGTTTTCCGAAGGTTTGATGTTTTTTTTCTTCCCCATAGCTTATTACGAATTTGTTCGTAATGTAATGGTAAGAAATTCAGAGGAAGGTGTCAAGCTATTTACGAATTATTTCGTAATAGGAAAAATTTATGATTTTCCGGCTCAGGAAAAGGAGGGAAGGGGCGAGGGGTGAAAGGTAAGAATTACACAAAATTTATACGAATGCATTCGTAATGTAAATATTACAAAAAAAATGCCTAAAGAGGAACATTTGGTCTAAAGAAATGATTGTGTAACGAGTAAATACGCAATACGAAGGCAGAAAAATTTCTATCTGAGAAATTTTCTCCATTAAATAAATTTATACCTTTGCAGCTTTATGAAAGAGCAGCTGGCAGACATACGGGAAATACTAAGTGGAGCAGGGTTGAAAGCTACGCAGCAACGCATGGTGGTATACCAGGCATTGCTCAAAACCATGAATCAGCATCCTACCGCGGAAAGAATTTTTGAAGTGGTGCGACCCCAAAATCCCAGTATCTCTTTGGGCACAGTCTACAAAACGCTGGATACTTTTGTGAGCAATGGATTAGCGGGTAAGGTGGCTTCGGATGCAGGTTTTATGCGCTACGATATAAATATGGAGCAGCATAGCCACATTTACTGTAGCAATACTCAGGAGATCATTGACTATCACGATGACGAACTGGACCAGCTGATTCAGCGGTATTTTGAAAAGAAAAATATCAGAAACCTGAAGATCAAAAATATTCATGTGCAGATCAATGGCCTTAAGGAAGACCCTGCACAGGAGATTGAAATCAGTAATTGATTATAAATTAAGTAAAACCAAATATTCATTTTTAATTAAATTTTATCTATGTCATTAGTAGGAAAAAAAGCTCCTTTGATCAATGCACCGGCGGTTATCAATGGTGAGGAAATCGTTGAGAACTTTTCGCTTGATCAGTATATCGGCAACAAATACGTTGCGTTTTTCTTCTACCCTAAAGATTTCACTTTCGTGTGCCCTACCGAAATCCTGGCTTTCCAGGAGAAACTGGCAGAATTTGAGAAGCGTGATGTAGCGGTAGTAGGCTGCTCTTGCGATACTGAAGAAACACACCTGGCCTGGATGATGACGCCTCAGGAGCAGGGCGGTATTGAAGGGGTCACTTACCCTGTAGTAGCTGACGCTGCCAAAGTAGTAGCCAGAAAATTTGGTGTACTGGCTGGTGAATATGATTATGACGATGAAGGAGAGCTAATCTTTGAAGGTCTGCCGGTAGCTTACCGTGGTACCTTCCTGATTGACAAAGAAGGAACGGTAAGACACGAGACGATCAACGACCTTCCTCTGGGAAGAAATATTGACGAAACACTTCGCCTGGTAGATGCGCTGCAATATGTAGAAAAGCATGGTGAAGTTTGCCCTGCCAACTGGGAAGAAGGCAAAGAAGCCATGAAAGCTACCAAAGAGGGTGTTTCTGAATATCTTTCAAAAAAATAAATCAAGAAACTACTTGAATAAAGAAAGGCCCTTCTGTTCAGGAAGGGCTTTTTTTTGTAGAAAAGCATAACAGAAAAAAAACGAAATCCGTTAATTTCAATTTTAGTACTTGGGTTAAGCGTATCTTGACCTGAATATTTTTAAGATACACCATCAGATTAAAAGACAGAAATATTGTTTATATACAGAATTGTAGTAAGTCTGATCAGGCTGGCTCTTTGGATAAGCTATCCTTTTTCAGCGAATAACAGGAAGTTTTTAAAAGGCAGAAAAGGCGTTTTCAAAAAGCTAAAAGAATTTAGCCAAACCCGTAACCCGCGTCAGCCGGTGTACTGGTTTCACTGCGCGTCATTGGGGGAGTTTGAGCAGGGCCGACCGCTGATGGAGGCTATGAAAGAAGAAAACCCTAAGCTACAGATTGTACTTACCTTTTTCTCACCCTCCGGCTACGAAGTAAGGAAAAACTACGAAGTAGCGGACCTGGTGTGCTACCTGCCACTGGATGGGAAGCGTAATGCCGAACGCTTTCTGGATTATGTAAAGCCAAAAACAGCGTTTTTTATTAAATATGAATTTTGGTACGGCTACTTATCTGTTTTAAAGCAGCGAAATATTCCTTCTATATCAGTTTCTACTTTATTGCGGGATAATGCGGTTCCTTTCCGCTGGTACGGAAGTTTCTACAGGAATATGTTGCGCAAAGTGAGTTATTTCTTTCCCCAGGATCAGAATACAGTAGACTTACTGAAAAAGATCGGCATAAAAAAAGTAAGCCTGGCGGGCGATACCCGTTTTGACCGGGTAGCGGATATTTGCAGTCACGTACCAAAAAATGAACTTGCCGCCGCTTTTAAAAAAGAAAGTCCTGCTATGGTCATTGGCAGTAGCTGGGCCGCTGATCTTGACGTGCTTCTTCCCTTCATGAAAGAGTTTGTAGACGACATCAAATTTATCATTGCCCCGCATAACATTGAGGAAGAAGTGCTGCAAAGAATAGAAAAAGAACTGCCTTATAAAACGGTGCGTTACTCAAAAGTCAAAAAAGAAACGATCAGCAACTACCGAGTGCTTATCATTGATAATGTGGGTATGCTTACTTCTTTGTACCGCTATGGAGAGTACGCATATGTGGGAGGAGCTTTTGGCAAAAGTCTGCACAATATTCTTGAGCCCGCTACTTTTGGTATGCCTATTTTCTTTGGAGACAAAAGTTACCGCCATGTGAATGAAGCCAATGCATTGCTCAAGCGAGGCATTGCATTTACAGTAGGTGACTTTAAGGAACTAAGAATGAAGTTTAAGCACTTCTTTAATCATGAAGAGAAAAGACAGGCGGTGTCTGCTGACTGTCGTGCTTATATACAGGAAAATACCGGGGCAACCAAATTGATCATGGAGTATATTGCAACCAAAAGAAAGTGAGTGAGTGGAAGGTACAGTAATCAAATCTACCGGATCGTGGTATAATGTACTGGCTGAAGATGGACAGGTCTATCCCTCCCGGCTGAGAGGCAAGTTCAAAATCAAAGGCCTGAAAGTAACCAATCCGGTGGCGGTAGGTGATAAAGTAGCGCTTGAGCTAGAAGAAGGTGAAGATGGCACCGCGGTGATCACGGATATTAAGCCCAGGGAGAATTATATCATCCGAAAATCTACTCATAAGAAGCATCATGGCCATATTTTGGCGACTAATATTGACCAGGCGGTGCTGGTGGCTACCCTGGTACTACCCCGTACTTCGCTGGGCTTTATTGATCGTTTTTTGGTGTCAGCAGATTCTTTTCGTATTCCAGCCTTAATTATTTTCAACAAAAAAGACCTGCTGGAAAAGGAACAGCAGCAGCAACAGCAGGAATTAATGGAAATGTACGAATCCATCGGATACCGCTGCATGGAAATCTCAGCTTTTGATAAAGATGATGTAGCTGAAGTAAAAAATGTTCTACTGCACAAGACCAGCCTTTTGTCAGGACACTCCGGAGTGGGCAAATCCACTTTGCTCAACCGCATTGACCCCTCTCTGGAACAGAAAACAGCCGAGGTTTCTACTTTTGCCAATAAGGGCGTACATACCACTACCTATGCGGAAATGTTTGCCATAGAAAAAGACACTTTTGTCATAGATACGCCCGGTATCAAAGAGTTAGGCCTCATGGATATCAACGAAGGTGAACTCAGCCATTATTTTCCGGAAATGCGTGAATTGTTGGGAGAATGCAAATTCCATGACTGCACCCATACTCATGAGCCGGGCTGCGCGGTGATGGATGCTGTGGAAGAAGGTAAAATTGCCGGCAGCCGCTACTACAGCTACCTCAGCATGCTGGAAAATGAAGATACGCATCGGTAGTTTATAAGCGCGACACTCCCTGCACACCTTTCAGGATATCGGTATCGAGTTGGGCATCTTCTCCGGTGTGGAGTACAGAGACATCACCGGTTGATTCAAAGACAACGGCTTTTACCTGATTGTAGTTAAGTACATTCGCTTCCCTAAGTTTGGAGCGCAGGTCATCTTCGCTGAGCTGTGCCTTTCGTAGATTTTCATGTAAAATTTTGGGGCCATCCATGAGCAAGAGCGGCTGGTTGTCCACGGCCCTGCTAAACCAACTTAGCTTTTGCCGTAGTACTGCTACCAATAGTTGTAAAAAATACAGACTTAGTAAAGCTACTCCGCTCTGGACCACACTGGGGCTTTTATTGATAATGGTGGAAGATAATAAAGTACCTACTGCTACCGTCATGGCAAAGTCAAACGCTGACATTTTGGAAAAGCTGCGTAAGCCAAATATGCGGGTATAAATGATTACCAGTGCGTAAACTAAGACCGCAGAAACTACGGTGGGTAGCAGCACATCAAAAGAAGAAAAAATCCATTCTTTCATAGAGATATAAGTTTAAAAAGTAAAAAACCTAAGGCTTGGTTAAATAAGGTTGGAACTACAGATATGTTTAAGATTCTTCAACAGAAATAAAAAAGAAAAAAGAAAACATCCCTCTGCAATTCAGGAGTAGGTATCTTTTTCTTCCTCTTCGGTACGCTCAGGAGTACCTATAAAAGCTCTCAGGGCTTTGACCAATTGCTCGCTGGCTTCTTCCTGAGGATAGTGACCACTATTGGCAATTCTGATGACTTGCTTATCAGTCAGCAGTTTTTCCCAACGCTGAAGCTCTTTTTCACGAAATCCAATATCTTTCAGGCCCCAAAAAAGTAAAGTAGGCTTATTGATAATTTTTTCTCGCTGCTCCCAAAGCTTGCCTAGCCAGGCAGATGAACCAACAATTTGCCCCGGAAAAGTCCAGTTGCCTTTTCGGTATTCCGGCTTTTGGAGAGGAGCACGATAATGTTTCCATACTTCTTTGGTAAAAGCCTCTTTATTACCTACTACAGCAGGTACAATGATACGATTGAAAAAGTCAAAGCGCTGAATCAGCCATTTACCTAACTTACTTCCCATAAACCCACTGAAAATGCGATAATACCAATCATCATTCACCGGCCACATCCAGGTGTTCATAATCACCAGGCGCTTTACATTTTCGGGATAGCGTAGGGCATAATGCAGTCCAATAGGCCCACCCCAGTCATTCAATACCAGCGTAATATTGCGGAGATGAAGTTTGCGAACAAACAATTCAAACTGATAGGCATGGTCTGCGGGCAGATAAGACCAATCCTGAGGTTTGTCAGAAAGTCCAAAACCTATAAGGTCAGGTGCTATGCAATGATAATCATTGCGTAAGGCTTTGATCACTTTGCGGTAAGCAAATGACCAGTCAGGATTACCATGTAGCATCACTATCGTTTCACCCCTGCCTTCATCTACATAATGCATGCGCCCTGCCGGAAGATCCATCCAGTGAGGAGAAAAAGGATACTCTAAGCGATTGAGCCAGTCTGGAGTCTGCATCTCATAAAAGTTTTAGTCAAAAAAATGTAATACTATTCATCTGTTAATCTTCCCGTTTGTCCGCTTTCTTTTCCCACTCATTCATAAAAAATAGTTGGGCTGCATCGTAACAAATACATTGTAATTATTAAAGCAAATAAAAAAGACCCTAAAAGATAGCATTATGACATATATCACCAAATTAATGTGCGGGATCATTTTGTTAACGGTTCCGATTATTCAGTACGGAGGATATTTCCTTTTACAGATTTTGGCTGGGAAACATACGGAGATGGGCCTGAATGCATTTCAAAAATCCATGTTTCGTGCCGGACATGCCCACGCCGGGGTAATCGTAATCTTGTCTTTGATAGCACAAATTCTGGCTGATTATGCTGCACTTCCCAAAGGCTTGGAATGGTTAGTACGCATAGGTTTTCCCCTTTCTGCCATCCTGATATCAGGAGGTTTTTTTGGCGCAGCAGCAGGCAAACAAGTTACAGAGCCTACCCAATTGATCTGGCTGCTTTATATAGGTGCCCTCGTCCTCTTTGTATCACTACTAAGCCTGGGAATCGGGCTGATAAGAAGTAACGGGTAACATTTTAAAAATAAACCTATGGAAATATTTCGCTCTATTTGCCTGATGCTACACATCGCCGCGGGCTTTACAGCATTAGTAGTAGGTGTTTTTGCCTTCGCTTCCAGCAAAGGAGGTAAAGTACATCGCTTTTCTGGAAAAATATATGTAATAGCGATGCTGATCGTGGCTTTCTCATCTTTTATTCTCGCACTGATTCGCTATAACCCTTTCCTCTTCATGGTGGGTGTTTTCACGCTCTATATGACAGTAACCGGCTGTCGTGGACTGGCAAGAAAACAGAAAAAGCAATCTCCCATGTTGGATTGGTCCTTGATTGTTTTTTCTATCATTATGGCGGCTTATATGCTCATCAAAACCTTCTCATTAACCGGAGATACATTAGAGGGGTTTGTGCCGGTAGTGATTGTTTTTGCTGTTACGCTCTTTGTGTTTATTATAAGAGATATTCAAATCTACTCAGGAAGAGTGCAAATGACTGCCAATAAATGGTTGCTGTACCACATCGGGCGCATATCCGGAGCGTATATTGCTACATTTACCGCCTTTTTGGTGACAAATATCCAAACAGATCCCGCTTATATTGCATGGCTTTTGCCCACAGTGGTAGGGAGTTTTTTGATCGCCTATTTTCAGCGTAAGTACAAAGTAAAAGCCCGAAAGCATACGCAAGAAGTGAGACTTTAGAATAGAATAAGCGGAGGGGTTAGTGTTTGGCCATATTGGTGCGGAAGCAATTTTGTGAATAATTGCCTAAATTATAGCTGAACGCTAAACTACTTTTTATGAAGCAGAAGAATAATTTTTTTAACAGCCGTCGCAAATTTGTCAAAAGATTTAGTCAAAGCGTAGCTTCAGGACTATTATTACCCTCAGGATTGGCGCTGAGCCAGGGGGCTTGCTCTTCGCAGCAAGAGGATGAGAGTAATGAAGCTTCCTCACCACATAATGACCGCCTGGGAATAGCGCTGGTAGGGCTGGGAAATTACAGTACCGGTCAGCTGGCTCCGGCACTGCAGCAGACGGAAAAATGTTATCTGGCAGGTATTGTAACCGGTACACCCTCTAAAGCAGAAGAGTGGAAGGAGCAGTACAATATTCCTGATGCCAATATCTACAGTTATGATAATTATGATGAGCTGGCCGATAATCCGGACATCGATATTATCTATGTGGTATTGCCCAATTCCATGCATGCTGAGTACACAATAAGGGCCGCACAGGCAGGTAAGCATGTGATTTCGGAAAAACCCATGGCTACCTCGGTAGAAGACTGCCAGCGAATGATTGCTGCTTGTGAAGAAAATAATGTTCGCTTGGGCATTGGCTATCGCCTTCACTACGAGCCTTATAACCTGGAAATGATGCGCCTCGGACAGGAAGAAATTTTTGGTCCGGTAGAATCTATAGAAACAGGCTTTGCTTTTACGATCGGTGACCCTACCCAATGGAGGCTGGACAAAGAATTGGCCGGTGGTGGTGCCTTGATGGATGTGGGTATTTATACCATACAGGGCGCTTGCTATACTTTAGGTGAACAGCCCGTTTCTCTGATAGCACAGGAGTATAATTCTGGTAATGAAAAATTTAAGGAAGTTCACGAAACGATAGAGTTCAGCATGAATTTTCCTAGCGGCCTGACCTCAAAGCATGAAACCAGCTATAGCGAAAGCTATAATTATCTGAAAGCTACTGCTGAAAATGGCTGGTTCCAGCTGGATCGTGCCTTTGATTATGGTCCGCTTTCCGGAAAAACCAGCGAAGGACCAATGGATTTTCCCCAAATACGTGAACAGGCAGTACATATGGATGCTTTTGCAGAGGCAGTGATGAACGATACTAGCTTCAAAGCTCCCGGAGAAATGGGCCTAAGGGATATGTGTATCATAGAGGCGATCTATAATTCTATTGAGAATGGCAACCAGGAGGTGGAGATTAATTACAGGAGCTAATATTTGCAAAGGTAATGAATAAAAAAGGCGCCCTGAGCGCCTTTACCGATTATGCGGTTTCCATTTTTTCTTTGTTTTTGTGCTGATGACAGCGCCCCCAGAAGCTGTTTTTAAATTTTTCCTTTTCCTCGGGTGTCATCTGCTCCCACTTACGTTGAAACTTCTTTTTCCAGGCCTGTCGGCGGTAGCGATGACCACCACCCCAGCCACCGCGTCCGAAGCCTACCAGAATTTTTGCCAGGGCCAATAAACCAACTGCCTGTACAAAATTGACCTGGGGGCCATTGAATATCTCCGGTACCAGCCAGTTCCATAGCAGCATGACTGCTAAGCTGAATGCAAAAGCTATAGCTATGGCGAAGAAAATAAACTTTAAAATCCAAGTAAATTTCATGGCTATAGGTCGTTATAAATGTCTTCTAATTTTTTTCTTAAAAACTGTACAGCATAGCGCTTGCGTGAAAGTAGGGTATTGATGGACTCCCCGGTCATCTCTGACATTTCGCGGAAGCTGATGTCTTCAAACTCATGCATCACAAATACCTCTCGCTGTGCTTCAGGCATTTCTCCCAGCGCAGCTTCCAAAGCTTCCCAGATGACATTGCGCATCATCGTATCTTCCGGATCTATATTCATATCCGGAAGCAGTTCCTCCAGTCCTAAGGCTTCGTCATCTTCCGCATCGCGGGGGCGCAGCTGGCTGAAGGTTTCAGGTTTCTTTTTACGATAGAGATCGGCAATCTTATTTCGGGTTACCCGAAATAGCCAACCTGTTACTCTTTCTATAGATTCTATCGTACGGTAGGCCTGGGTGAATTGAAAGAAAACATCCTGCAGGATGTCCTCCGCATCGTCACGGTCAGGCACTCGCTGACGGATAAAGTTGAGCAGACGACCGCGCTCTTTGTTTACGGTGCGTTCTATTTCAAGATTCCGTCTATCGGCTAATGAAGTTATTGATATCGCGTCCATTTGGTTTAATGTCGTTGTCAGGCATAATTTTATTGTACGTGAAAAATAGTATTAGGGTATTATGGTGCTATAGTTCTGGAAAACATGGGCTTGATTATATTTTTATAAGCAAAAATTCAGGAACTGAAAAAGCAACCATAACAATGGGATATTTTACAATATAATTTAGTTTATATCGTAAACTACTTTATATTTGAAGAAACAAAATTTATACTTATGGCACAACAAACGTTCACCGAAGCAGAATCCTGGAAAATTATCCAGGAAATGATTGCCAACGCGAAGCAGGAAATACGCAATGACAGCTTCTATTATCTATTATGGGGTTGGTTGGTTCTGATCGCCAGTCTGGCGCATTTTGCATTACTCTATACATCATTTGAGCATCCTTACCTGGTTTGGTTACTCATGATCGTAGGGGCAATTGGGACAGTATATAGGTCAGTAAGGGCCAGCAAGAAATATAAAGTAAAAACCTACGTAGATACTTTTATCATCAATCTCTGGATCGCCATCTCAGTAGGAATAGCAGTAAGCTTACTTAGTGCTGGCTTTGTCACTGGTTGGCAGGCTGCTTATCCTTATTTAATACTTATGTATGGCATAGGCACTTACCTGTCGGGAGTGATCTTCAAGTTCAAGCCCTTGAAAGTAGGAGGCATCATCAGCTGGGGAATTGCGCTCGTAGCATTCTTTGTCAGCTTTCCCATTCAGCTTTTGCTCCTGGCTCTGACTACACTGGTAGCTTACCTGATTCCCGGTTATCTTATCAAAAAGTAGGGGAGCATGACTGATTTTAAAAAGTTAAATCCTCTGCTGCATTCACAACTCCGCTTGGCAGTCATCTCGCTGCTGGTGGGAGTGGAAGAAGCTGAGTTTACCTACATCAAAGAAAAGACAGGTGCTACGGCTGGCAATCTGAGTGTACAGATTAATAAACTCAAAGAAGCAGGATATATAGAGGTAGATAAATCCTTTAAAGACAACTATCCGCTTACGCGTTGCAGTATTACTCAGGAGGGTGTAAAAGCTTTTGAGGAATATGTCAATGCCTTGCAAACCTATATAGATCAATCCCCTAAAAAAGAATAAATATGGATACTTTATATCACGACTGGATAGGTTTCATCCATCTGATGGCCTCCGTATTTGCCCTGGTGAGTGGTACCCAGGTGATGTGGATGAAGAAAGGAACCAAACTGCATAAGCAGATCGGCTATCTCTACGCCGCAAGCATGCTGATTGTCTTTGTGACATCATTTTTCATCTATCGGCTTTTTGGAGGCTTTGGTATTTTTCATATTGCCGCCATTGTGGGGTTTCTGACACTACTGGCCGGTATGGTTCCGGTCATTACCAAGAAACCCAAAGGTAAATGGCTAGGCTTACATTATTCATTTATGTACTGGTCAGTCATCGGCTTATATGCAGCTTTTATTTCTGAAACCCTTACCCGTATACCCGATACTCCATTTTATGGTATGCTGGGGCTGGCTACTTTTGGCGTAATGCTGGTCGCAAGCATCCTTTTCAAAAAATATAAGAGGGTATGGGCAGAGAAGTTTTCGGAGAAAAAGCTTAAGCATTCATAATGCTCAATAATACTTAAAAACATTAAAATAATGGCAACGAAAATGAAAAAAGTAGCAATCATTTGTATGCTCTGCTGTATCAGCACAGTATCTTTTGCCCAGGATTATTATTCTGGAGGTTATGGAAGTCTTCAATTGCGCTACGGCGAAGCCAATGGTCAGGGGTACATATGGCTGGGAGGTTATGGAGGGTGGCTGATTGCAGGAAAGCTACTACTGGGAGCAGGAGGAGCAGGCGCATTCGGCGAAATTGAAATAATTTCTAACGGTAATGTGGATAAGTACGAAATAGGTTACAGTGGTTTTGTATCTGAATATAGATTGTCGTTGTCGCCAAAATGGAAGTTGGTACCGGGCTTCCTGATCGGAGGTGGACGGCTGGAAAAAGAACTGGAAGAAGGACTAAGCCTGAGCAGTAGCTTCTTTGTTGTAGAACCTCACCTCCAGGCCGAACTGGAAGTTTTGTCCTGGATGCATATCACCTCAGGAATTTTTTATCGCCACATAGGAAAGCACAATTTGCCCAATGTTACAGAAGATTACAGTCTGAACGGATTGAGTTATGGAATAGGCATCAAGCTGGGCTATTTTCAGTAGAAATTATTGTCAAAGAAAACGAACTATCGAGAGAAACAGATAAACCAGTATGACGCATCTCGCTTGAAATGGGTAAACTGCTTGTTATTTATTGGCTATAGAAAATCAAAACAAGAAAAATATCTCTCCTGATGTGTTTATGAAAAGAGGTAAAAACTCTACCAGTTATATGATGATTTATAGCGTAGGCTAACTGGCATTGATGCTGAGCTTCGCGTTTTTCTACCGCTGTGCATATAAAAAGAGAGGAGAATTAGCATAAACCCGGGAGAGGAAGAAAAAACTTTCTTATTTATGATGCTGTCCTAAGCATAATCTTACATCTGCCAGAGAGTTTAGGTCTTATTTAAGGAAGGTCATATATAATTCAAGAAAGAATGTATTAAAGGTTTTAAAGAATTTTCAGAAAAGTGATTTCTCTTGAGTCGCCGCTGCATTATAAGCTTCCCACGATATTTACTAACATTTTAAAAATTTATTGAAGTAAATGAATAAATAAGGAATTATTTATATTGTTAATAATTTATTAATCAAAACTATATTTTGTTACCATATAACTAATCAAAATTTAGTTTCGTTAGAAGAATTGTATTTCAGTAAAACCACAAAAAGAGATGAAAAGACTTCTACTAACGTTAATGCTGACGGGCTGGACCTTTATGGTAATAGGGCAGGTTCCGTCGCTACATCAATTGTACTGGAGCGAGGGCAGTATTGTCCTTGAGAATAAAGAAGTATTGACAGGATTAACCAGCTACTACCCCAGTCTTGATGTGATTTTCTTTAAAGGAAAAAATAACCATCAGGTCAAAACCTATCATATCAGTCGTATTCTGGGCCTGCGTTTTTTTGATAATGGCATGCGGTTAGACCGGGAGTTTGTCAAACTGGACAGACCGAATCGCCATGGTAAAACGCTGTTTGAAGTGATACCGGTCAGAGACTTTATAGTACTCAGAGTTCCGGAAGCCAGAAATTACCAGTATGACCACAGAAGCCGACAGTACATTGACCAGCAGGGTGAATTTACCGGCTACAGATACTGGATTGCACAGGAAAAGCCTCATCAGGCAGGTAGCCTGGCGGTGATGCCAAAGTCAGAGGCAAACAAGCTTATCGCTTACATCAGGTCAGGAGATTTGGATTGCTATGATCAGCAGGACCAAATGCTGATAGAAGAATTTTATCAGGAGAAAGTAGGGGATAAGCTGGCACAAAAGACAGAGAGTAACTTGGTTTCCTTGTCATCAGAATAAATATCTCCTTAAAAAACAGTCGGTCTAATTCATTTTTTCAGTTTACCCAAACATGCATCATTTATTTTTGCTTACCCAACAAAGAAAAAATAAAAAAGTAAGCATAAACTATGAGCGTTCATATAGGTACATCGGGCTGGAGTTACAATCATTGGGAAAATGTATTGTACCCGCCTGATACACCTCCTTATGAGCGTTTATCCCACTATTTACAGCACTTCCGGACAGTAGAGCTCAACAGTAGTTACTATCACTGGCCCAAAGTAAACACCTTCAAAAGCTGGAGAAGAAGGTTGCCGCAAGGCTTTCTGATGACTGTAAAAGCACCACGAGGCCTTACCCATGCAAAAAAGCTATACGGGCCCGAAAAATGGCTGCAAACCATAGAGGCAGGCTGGCATGGACTGCTGGACAAAAGAGGTATACTACTGGTGCAGCTCTCTCCCCTGATGGAATACGATTACGATCGGCTGGCCTTTTTTCTCGATAAGCTACCCTGGTGGATGCGGACTGCCGTAGAGCTACGACATCCCAGCTGGCACAGAAAAGAGGTATTTCAATTGCTGGAACAGCATCAGACAGCCTACTGCATCATGAGCGGTGCTTATCTGCCCTGCATACTCAGGACCACCGCACCCTTTGTGTATATACGTTTGCACGGCCCTGACCACCATCATCTGTACGGAGGCTCCTACGCTGACCAGGATCTGAGCTGGTGGGCCGACCGCATCCGGGAGTGGCAGTACCAGGGTAAAGAAGTATTTGCCTACTTCAATAATGATGGGGGAGGCAATGCAGTAAGGAATGCCTGGAAGCTCAAAGCATTGTTATAAACCTTACTGCTTACGCTACTACATGCTTCTTATTCAGGCTGATTCGCTTCCTGCGCCACGAAAAGGCTATCATCGGTCTCCTGCAATACAGCCTCATACATAGTGGCAAAAGAAGATTTGATCCACATGATTGCGGGTAATACACCTACAAAGAAAAGGAGGAGACCACCAAAAAAGATAAAGATGGAAGTAAAGCCCAATGCAAATATTTTCCATCCGTGTGATCGGGTCATCTTCCAGCTGGTTTCTACCGCCGCGATAGGGTCCAGGTCTTTATCCATCACCAGGTAAGAAACAAAGGCCAAACGGCAGGCCACGATGATTCCCGGTATGATAAAGGCTACCAGAGCCATGCCTACCAGGGCAGTAGCCAGCAGGTTTACGAGTACAATGGTTACAAAATTATTAAAGCCAATGATGATGTTTCTGACATCTATCCGTTGATTGCGTACTGCCTGAACAAACAGCAGATCTGCTCCAAAGCCAATGACCGGCACAAATAAAAGCCAGTAAGCCAGCCCTAAGATTTCAAAGCCTATCGGCCAAAACATATCAGGATTCCACTCTTCTTGATCATGAGAGATATTATCCCTTACCATTTCCAGAGGAGCATCTACGATGGCCAGTACGATGACGATCAGGAAGAAAGGAAGAAAATATTTTTTCATGGTAGCCCATCCGTATGAGAGGCTTCCCCTCCAGCTGGGATTCGGAATGGCTTGATTTATATCATTCATCTTGTATGGGTTATTGTTGAAAAGAACATACCCAAATGAAAGAAAAACCTGCATAGCAGCATAGCTACTTTAGTAGTGAATTGGTAAATCAATACTTTAGTAGTAGGGCTAAAAGGCTAAGAAAAGCTATTTTTAGGCAAACCAATACATTCAACCGCATGGAACTTCAGCGACTGCTGATCTGGATCTGTTTTTTCTTTTGCCTTGGCCTTACAGTAGGAGGAGTGCTGGTGTTCTTTCATCAGAAGGAAAAAGAAAACCTTCCGGCACTTCGCTTCCTGCAGTATTACCTGATCATGATGTATGCTTTTGCTTACTATGCCATGTGGAGCGATGTGTTTATCCGCCTGCTGTTTCCTGTAGAAGACAAAGCCTTTATCTCTAAAATTTCTAATTTTTTAACGCTCATCAGTACTCCTTTTTTATTGATTGGTTTGATTATGCTGATCGTATGGGGGCTACGGCTGCTGAAAAAGAAATCTCTACCCCTGATCATAACAGGAGGTATGCTGTCAGTGCTGCTGGTCCTTATCCCTTTTCTTTTAGATCAACGCTTTGATGTATTGCAGCATACGGAGCAATTGTTTGCCTTCTTAATAATTGCGGTAGTGTTATTTACCATGCTTCAGCTGGTATCATTCCCGATCCATTATTTTAAAACAAGGCATAAAATACTACTGATCTTTATTCTTTTTTTATCGGCCATTGTCCAACTGCCATTGATTTTCAATTTACTAAACCAGGCTGAATGGGAGCTGGGCTATATTTTTCTATTCTTTCTGGTAAATACAGCCCTGGGGGTATACTTTATTTATGCCGGAGATTTTCCTAAACCGAAAAAAGAAAGGCAAAAGGCTGTTTCCTTTAACGATTTTGTGGAAAAATACGGGATTACTGCCCGGGAGGTAGAGATCATTCTTGAGATCTACAAAGGCAAAACCAATCGCGAAATCGCCGATTGCCTGTTCGTCACCGTGCAAACCATCAAAGACCATACGCACCGCATTTATCAAAAAACAGAGGTAAGGAACAGAAATCAGTTGGCTTCATTGCTCCGAAGGTTTGAAAAGGTATGAGCCACTTCCACTAGAAACCTATTCCTTATAAAGCGTAAACAAATGTCGGAATACATAATGGCTCACATCCAGCCGAATCTGGTCGGGATTAAGCGTTTCACCATCGGTATTGGTGATGGCAATACATGCACTTTGTGATGGTGGATGAATGTAAAAGAAAGAATAAAAAGACTTTTGTGTACCCGTATGCCCCACCACCTGCATGCCTTCAAAGGCTTCGGGAAAGAAGGAGAGGGCAACTGAAGATGTAATACCATCACCTTCGCTGATAGGATGCTGCACCTGCCACAACTCTTCTAAAGAGGAACGCTTTAGTATCTCATAGGCTTCGGGCTGACCCGTCAGGAAATTAAGATATTTGATCATGTCTTTGAGCGGAGCATTCAGTCCGCCATTGGAGGCAGTGATGCCCGTATCAAAATCCAGTCCGTTAGGCTGAGGCTCTGCATTACGGATGGTATAATTATTCGCGCGATACTTAAGCAGATGAGAAGGAGTGATATCGTAATACGAACTATACATCTCCAGGGGTTTCAGTATGTTCTTGTCAATGTATACCTCATAATCATCTCCACTCAGCATCTCTATGATACGTCCCAGAAAGATGATGGCCGGATTGGAATAGCTGAATTTTGAGCCGGGTTCAAACAGAATTTCAGTATACGGCAGCATAGCTACAATCTGTGACCACTCAGTAGGTTCAAAAGGATGCCAGCTTTCATTGCCTCCCCAGGGCCAGGTAGGATCCCGGAAACCCGCCGAGTGGCTGAGTACCATTTTGAGGGTGATGTCATCCATGCTGCCATAAGGGTTGTGTACCTGCCGGAGCTCGGGCAGGTATTTGGTGATCGGATCATCCAAAGTAAGTAATCCACGGTCACGGAGCTGCATGATGGCAATCGCCGTAAAGGTTTTGGTAATAGAGGCCCAGTGAAAAATCGTATTTTCATCTACTTCCCGCTGCTGACGGATATCCGCCATCCCATAATAGCGACTACCTTTGACCTGACCTTTTTCCAGAAAAAGCAAAGCACCACCTACAATCTCATTCTCCTCCATCGTATTTTGGAAGTAAGCATCGGTTTCACTCCAAACTTGTTCAAAATCTCGGTTGGATTGTGCCTGAACATGAGTAAAGACAAAAGAAATTGATATAAAGAGTAAGGCAATTAATATGCTTCTACATTGAGCAAAGTTCATGGAAAATTATAGGTTAGGGAAACTTTATATAACTTAAAGGCTTTTATCTAAATTATCTTTTATCTGAATTTTTCCTTTTTTAAGAATTTTAATAATACAATCCTCATTCTTAGAACTATAGACGTAATTTGTAGCATTTTCAATAGTCCTACGATTTATTTCTTTGATCATCTGAGAACGAGCAGATTGATAAGAACTGTCAATTTGGTATTTTCTTCGACTTGTTGCCCATAAGGCTATATCCTTTCGGATTGGAAAAGTAAATTCTCCTTGAGAAAGCCCCCTGCTTTTGTGAATAAATACAGGGTTATCACATGTTATGAAGTGATCTTCATTAGTATACAAAAAATACCAATGCATATTCATCATTATTGGTAAAGCTTTAGAGGTATGAAAAGGTGTAAGAAATAAAGGAGAAGGGTTTTCTTCTTGTTCATATATAAACGATTTGGCAATATCTCCAGTACCTTCTTTTTTGCATCATTGTAATGGCTAAAATGTGAATCTATCATTTGAGATGTTTCTGAAAGCATAGAGTTAGCAACTTTAGGTATAAAATCCTTAGCTCTTTCTTTAGCAGCAGGTACTCTTCTGTATAATGCATATATGTAAAAGCTCAAGTCTTTTTTCTCTTCAGTATTTATTTTTTTCTTTTCAGAAATTTTGTCTAAAGTAATATTTACAGGGGTTTCCACTTCTTCAGCAAAATATTTCTCTAAAGCACTAACATCATTTTCTCCTTCATACAAATTCAATTTATAAAAGTCTCTCTCAACAGCAACGTTTATAGGATTTGTAGAAAAAGGAGCTTTTTTACTACGCTTACTATATGTCCAAACAAGATTTGAATTAGGATTACTAAATCCTTTTAAATAATATCTAGGGACGTAATGATGTCTTCTTGGAATAGTGCTCATTAAACAAATTATAACTATTCACCAACTACCAAAGCCTGATACACCAGCACCCGGTACTTACGCACAAACTCGCCATAATGCGCAAAAGGCATTACATTGGTATACACCTGTAATACCAGTTCATGCTCAAAGTCAATGGTGTATTCAGAGCAGTAAGCGCCACCCCAGTTGGCTGAACCTACCGGAGCCAGATCGCCATAGCGGCTATTGGACGTAAAAAGCATCAGCCCGTAGCCAAATTTATCTTTTCTATCCCATACCTCCAGCTCACCGATATGGTTACTGGCCATAAGGCGAATAGTAAGTGGGCTGAGTAGACGTACGCCATTATAAGCCCCACCATTTAAGATGAGTTGACAAATATTATTATAGTCAGCAGCGGTGCTTACCAAGCCTGCACCTCCCAGATAATAAGTTTGGGCACCACGCTTGGGAAAATTCTGATAAGTTTCGTTATCACTTATAGTCAATGGACCTTCAGTACTTTCCTTACTATAGAGGGTAACCAGGCGCTCTTTTTTTTCCAAAGGCAGATAAAAGTAAGTGTCGTTCATGCCTAGAGGCGTAAAAATGCTCTCTTCAAAAAACTCAGCCAGTGTCTTTCCGGAAACCACTTCCACCAGCCGTCCCAATATGTCGGTATTAGGACCATAAGTAAACTGTGCCCCTGGCTCGTGGATCAAGGGGCGTTTCGCCAGTCGGTTGATAGCATCTCCCAGCACCATATTTTCTGTTGAAGCCAGGAAAGGAATATCAAATTCGGGGTGTGCATTCAAAGGATGATCATAAGAAATACCCGCGGTATGGGTGAGCAAATCCCGGATGGTAATTTCCCGGCTGGCTGGTCTTGTTTCATATTCCAATGTGGCAGAATCATAAGTTTCCAAAACCTGTGGATCAGCAAAAGCCGCAATATAGCGGGAGATGGGATCTTCCAGTAAAAATTCCCCCTGCTCATACAGCATCATCACAGCTACCGAGGTGACCAGCTTGGTTTGGGAGGCGATGCGGAAGATTGCGTCAGTCGTCATGGCTTCTTGCTGATCAGCGTCTTTCCAGCCATAGGCCTGATGGTGTACTGTTTCTCCCCGCTGCACAATCATAGAAACAGCATAAGGAATTTTCCCCTCCTCAACCCAGGATTGCAGAAAGGAATCTACCCGGCTGAGGCGCTCTGATGAAAAGGTTAATTCAGGGAGGTCATTTTCTGAAATGCTTTGTGCCTGAATAGAGATGGAGATGATCAGGCAAAGAAGGAGAGTAATACGGTATGTCATATGAATTAGGTTGTAGCAGGCAAAATAAAGAATAAAATGAAAGCAAGCGAATTGGATAGAGCAGAGAAATATATATATAAGATTGCAATATATTATACTTTTATATATAATTGTCTTATGTATTCACAAGAACTGATCAAAGGGACGGTTACGCCCCTCATTTTAAAGTTATTATCCGACAACAAGCGCATGTACGGATACCAGATTACGCAATCCATCAAGGAAGCTACCGAAGGAAAAGTGACGCTGACTTTGGCGGCCATCTATCCGGTGCTGCACAAGCTAAAGGCCAGTGGGGAACTGACCACCGAGAAAGAAAATGTAGGAAAGCGGGTACGTATCTACTATTCGCTGACTGAGCAGGGAAATGAGACTGCCCGGGAAAAGCTTAAAGAATTTGCGGATTATCTGAACACTATGAAATCGCTGCTGGACCTCAAACCCGGATTACAAAAATGCCTGACGATCTAGCATCTCTCAACAAAGCGCAGGTAAAACGCATCAAAGAGAGGATCAGTCAGGAAGGGGTGGAAACTCCCGAGCTACTGGAAGATCTCCTGGATCACTTTTGTGTGGCTGTTGAGGAAGAGATGAAAGGAGGGAGGAGCTTTGAGTCTGCTTTTACACAAGTATTTGATAGTCTACAGGAAGATGAACTAAAAACTACCGAGATGAAAACACAAGAACTTACGGAAGGCAAAAAGATCTTTTATCCAGATGTCAAACAAAGCTTAGGTTTGATGATCATGATAGTAGGTTTGGTAATATTGTGGAGTATAGGAGTCATAATAGTATTGAGTGTATTGACTGGTGTTGGAATTATTGAAGGAGGAGGAGGTGAAGCACATCGCAACTTATTCATGGATCAATATTATCCTTTGATAGTCACCGTAAGTAATTTGCTGGTGTTCGGGGCAGTAATTGCATATGCTATCCGAGAAATCAGAAGAACACAAATCAGCGCTCCAGTTTTTTCATTCCGTGCTGTACCAGTTTATGTATTTGGAGTAGTGGTATTGACTGCAATTTTGAGTCAGTTTTGGCTAGATCCTGTTGCCATGATCTCTATTCTTCCTGAGGATGCTATGGCAGAACATATGGAAAGAATCAGAAATGTCAGCCCTATTTTGATGATTTTAGTCGCTTGTGTAAATGTAATCCTCTTTGAATTATTGTTCAGAGGCATAATTCTGAAAGGTTTACTAATGACCACCACTCCGCTCAAAGCCATTCTCTGGAGTAGTTTTTTGAGTGCTTGTGTAGGCTTTCAGTTACCCCTATTTTTCTTTTTAATCAGTCTGATACTGGGCTGGATTTATTGGAAAACACGCTCACTATACCCTACTATTTTGTTGTTTGTTACAGGAACTCTTTTCAGTTATGGTGCTTCAATACTGGTAGGTAATCCCGCAGAAAGTAGTTTTAGCTGGTGGGAAGTGGCTGAGCATGATTTGACAATTTACCTTCCTTTAGTCATAGGTTCATTTCTGCTGACCTTAGGTTTATTTTACTATCTGCACAAAAGATCAAACGTAGCAACTTCTTCAACAGAGAGGTGATCATTTAATTGGAAATGCCTTGATTATCGGGCTTTTTGGCAGGCAACTATGAAGATCGTTTTGATTTTAACGGGGATAAAGTAGGCTGACCTTAGCTTATAAAGCTAAAATTGTAACCTTGATTAATTGCACTTATAGCTCCTTTTTTTCGCTCTTCACCAGGTAATATACCGCCAGTATAAATACCATGCCTCCCAGCATCAGCGGAACAAAGAACCTTTGTTCTGTAATGCTACCGTTCAGCGTATCAGATACGTCAAAGACTACATAAGCCACTACACAGATATAAGCCACACCGGACAGCAGAGCATAAAAAAAATCTTTGGACATAGGGGAAAGATTTTAAAATGAATGCATAGATAACCCGAATAGTGAATGTTTGTTTGACCTTCGGAGGGTTCTATCTGAATATTTTTGTAGTTCTACAAATGCCAATCCACTTACTTCTTTCAGCGAGTAATTGGATATTGTGCTCCCGCTTTCTCAAAAAAAGTAGTAAATTTTATCTCAAGCGCTGATAAGTCTTCTTTTTTGTAAAACACAAGTTGAACTCTACATGAAACACGTCTATCTTCTACGCAACTATATCACCGGCCTCTGCCTACTGGGTATCTTCTTCATTACTTCCTGCGAAAATACACGCCGACCCGAATCTGAACAGGAAAGCACTCTTGCGAACGAGCGGCCTAATATTCTGCTCATCATGGCCGATGATATGGGTTATTCTGATATTGGCTGCTATGGCGGTGAAATCAACACCCCCAATTTAAATCAGCTGGCTGCTAATGGATTGCGTTTTTCCCAGTTTTACAATACTTCTCGCTGCTGCCCCACCCGGGCCAGTTTACTGACAGGCTTGTACCCGCATCAGGCAGGGGTAGGGCATATGATGGATGACAGAGGCACTGATGGTTACAGAGGAGACCTCAACCGCCAAAGTGTAACCATTGCGGAGGTGCTGAGGGCATCGGGCTATGCCACATTTATGAGTGGAAAATGGCATGTCACCCGGCAGGTAGGCCAATGGAGCGGAGATAGTAGCTTAACGTCCAAACACAACTGGCCTATGCAAAGAGGGTTTGAGAAATTCTACGGAACCATAACCGGAGCAGGAAGTTTTTACGACCCTGTTACCCTCACTGCTGAGAATGAGCCCGCCGAACCGGATACAAAAGATTATTATTATACCGACGCAATCAGCAGCAAAGCAGTACAGTTTATCAATGAGCATGAAAAAGAGGACCAACCTTTCTTTGGCTACGTAGCCTATACTGCCCCTCACTGGCCCTTGCACGCCCTTCCCGAAGACATTGCACGTTATGAAGATCGCTATAGCATCGGTTGGGATAGCCTGCGGCAGGAACGCCTGGCCCGCATGCAGGAGATGGGTCTGATCAAAGCAGACTGGACACTTACCCAAAGAGATGAGCGTGTGCCTGGCTGGGAAGATGCCGAAGATAAAGCATGGCAAAGCCGGAGAATGGAAGTCTATGCTGCCCAGATAGATCGTATGGATCAGGGAATTGGCAGCATCATAGAAGCGCTAAAAGAAAAAGGAGCATTGGATAATACTTTAATTTTTTTCCTTGCGGATAATGGAGGTTGTGCGGAAGAATTGAGTGAATCCTGGGGCAATCCACTCTTTTTACCCGAAAGGGCAAGAGATGGAAAGGAAGTGATATTTGGTAATGAACACCGGGATGTGATGCCTGGCCCGGAAGAGACCTACCAAAGCTATGGCGTACCTTGGGCCAATGCCTCTAATACGCCCTTCCGTCTCTACAAACATTATGTACATGAAGGAGGCATCTCCACGCCACTCATTGTACATTGGCCCTCAGGAATCAGCAATAAAGGAGAGTGGAGGGCTGAGCCAGGACATCTGATAGATATCATGGCCACCTGTGTGGATGTAAGCCAAGCTGACTATCCTGAGGTTTATGCCAATGAAAATATCCAGCCTATGGAGGGTATAAGCTTGCTTCCCGCGTTTGCTGGAGATAGCCTGCAAAGAGAGGCCATTTATTTTGAACATGAAGGCAATAGGGCAGTACGCAGGGGTAAATGGAAACTGGTAGCCCAGGGCAGAGAAGGGGGTTGGGAACTCTATAACATACAGGAAGACCGCAGTGAAACTCATGACCTTGCCACTGAACATCCGGAACTGGTAGAAGAGCTGTCGGGCATGTGGCAGCAATGGGCAGAACGGGCAAAAGTGATTCCCTGGCCAGCTTAGGACTTCATTTTAAGCTTTTTCAGTTTTTCGGTGGAATCCGCAGAAAAGAATGAGATATTTGAAAATCATGTGCTTATCATTCTTGTTATAGGCATGTCAATCTCTAAGCTATCTTTTTTGTTGAATTGAAAATTGAGTAAAATGTTAAGAAAAATGATGCTGCTGTGGGCACTGGCCTGCTTCAGCTTGCTCACAGCCTCCGCCACACCCGATACCGACCCATCCGAGCAACCAAAACTGGTAGTAGGTATCGTCGTAGACCAGATGCGTCAGGAATACTTACTGCGATTTTATGATAAATTTGGCGATGATGGATTCAAGCGTTTGATGAACCAGGGTTTTATGGCTCGCAACGCCCATTATAACTACATTCCTACTTATACCGGCCCCGGCCATGCTTCTGTATATACTGGCACTACGCCTGCTACCCATGGCATCATCTCCAATGACTGGTATAGCCGCGAACTTAAACGTACCGTTTATTGCGCGGAAGATACCACAGTATCCGCAGTAGGTGGCTCAGAAGGAGCCGGTCAGATCTCTCCCCGGAACATGTTGAGCAGCACCATCACTGACCAGCTTAAAATGACTACTCAAGGCAGAAGCAAAGTAATCGGTATTTCTATCAAAGATCGTGGGTCGGCACTACCCGCCGGCCATAGAGCGGATGCCGCTTATTGGTATGATGGAAGCACAGGGGAGATGATGACTTCTACTTTCTACATGCAAGACTTGCCGCCGTGGGTGAAGCAGTTCAACCAAAAGAAACTGCCGGCGAAGTATCTCAGCCAGACTTGGAATACCCTTTTACCTATTGAAGAATACACTGCCAGCGCTGACGATGAAAGTGCTTACGAAGTGCAGCTTTCAGATGATAAGGCTTCCACCTTTCCCTATGATCTAAAAGCTTTGAATAAAAATTCAAATGGATATGGGCTATTAAGCACCACGCCTTTTGGAAATACCTTAGTAGTAGACTTTGCTAAGGCTGCTTTAGATGCAGAGTCTTTAGGACAAGGGGAAGAAACAGATTTTTTAGCGGTCAGCTTTTCATCTACTGATTACATAGGCCATGCCTTTGGAGCACAATCCAAAGAGTTGCAGGATACTTATATTCGTCTGGACCGGGATATGGCAGACCTGCTCAATACTTTGGATGAACAGGTAGGAGAAGGCAATTATCTGGTATTTTTAACTGCGGACCATGCCGTTCTGGATGTGCCTAAGCTATTGGTAGACGTAAACATGCCCGGAGGATACCTGGAGATTTCAAAAATTGCTAACATCATTCAGCAGGAACTGATACAAAAGTATGGAGAAGGTAAGTGGATAGAGCATGCCAGCAGCCAGATTCTACTCGATCATCAATTGATTGAAGATAAAGGTATAGAACTGGAAGAAATACAGGATTTTGTGGCCGATCGCCTGATGGATTTCAAAGGAATTAAAGAAACCTTTACGGCCACCACCATGCGCAAGTTTGAATATACCCGAGGTCAGCGTCAGTTGCTGCAGATGGGCTATAATTTTCAGCGTTCAGGCGATATATTATATACTCTGGAGCCCGGCTTTCTGAATAGCAGCCGCATGCAGGGAACCTCACACGGCACGGGTTATAATTATGACACCCATGTGCCCATGCTGTTTTATGGCTGGGGTATTAAGGCTGGTGAAAGTGTACAATATCATAGGGTTACCGATATCGCACCGACACTTTCTATGCTGCTCAACATAGCCTTACCTGATGGGGCAAATGGGCAGCCGGTGCAGGAGCTATTTGAATAATTGCAAAAATATTAAGGCAGGAGCTTAAAGATGATAGTAGATCTGCCAGGACTAGGCGTCGCCATTTCTAAAATCTGGCAGATCTGTAAATAATTTTTGTCCTTCCAAATATTTAAGTTTGGAAGGACTTTTTTCTATTACCGAGACCTTCTTTTTAGCATTTGAGTTTGAATGTTTACTCTCCTATTTTTCACGCTTCTTTAAAAATTGACTGATATGCTCTAAAACCTCCCTTGGCTTTTCCTCCTGTACAAAATGTCCGCTTTCAAGTTCAATTACTTTAGCATCAGTCAAGCATTCTTTCCAGCGCTTGAGCAATGCAGGGCTTAACAAAGTATCTTTATTGCCCCAAAGTATTAAGGTGGGTTTTTCTTTGAGAATTTGCCTCTTCTCCCAAAGCTGGTTGAACCAATCACTACTTGCCAGGAGGTGTTTGGCAAAAGCAACGGGTCCGGAGCGGGATTTGGGGTCAGGAAATGCCTGTATGTACTGCTGATGTGTAGCTGTGCTCAGTTTGCTTTTATCGTAAAAGGCCTGATTGATCAGTACCTTGGGCGAGAAGTTAAAGTATTTGAATAACACCTTTCCAAAAATACTTCCTGCAATCTTTCCCACTCTTACGAATTCCGGATAATCATTAAGCGACCACATCCAGGGGTTGAATAAGATTATTTTCTTTACTTTCTCAGAATACTTGAACAAATAGCTTAATCCTATTGGTCCTCCGAAGTCATGAACCACCAGCGTCAGGGGTTCTAATTGAAGTTGCTCCAGCAGGTTTTCCAGTCGTTGAGCATGTGCTTCAGGTGAATAGTCAGCATTCTGCGGTTTGTCAGAGAAGCCAAAGCCCAACTGGTCTACGGCAACACAGCGATAGTGGGTAGAAAGATCTTTGATCAGGTGGCGGTACACATAAGACCATACCGGAGTACCATGGACAAAGGCGGCTACCTCACCTTCACCCTCATCTACATAATGCATGCGGCCTTGTTCAGCCCCAAAATAATGCGCCTGAAATGGATAATTTTCCCAGTCTACCCAGCTACGATCCATACTGAGGCAACTTATATTTTTCTACCAACAGAGCAGCCATTTTAGAAATTGGATACCTCTCATTGAGCAGGAAATGTGCGGCCAGCCCATCAATACTGGCGTACAATAAAATAGCTTCAGGCATAGGTTGTGTATAACCCATTTTTTCCAGAATCACACTGAGTTCTGTGAGGATATAACTTTTAATTTCTTCCTGTTCTGCTTCAAACCTTTTCATCGTAGCCTCCTGCATGCGTATGCTGTGGATCAGTCGCCAGTGTCTTCTTTTTTCATGGAGAATACGAAAAGTATTTTCCACCAGATCTTTCAGCGGATCCTCAGAGTCTCTTGGAAAGGTAAAGGAAGCTTTGATATCCACTAAGCCTTCCATCAGTATTCGCTCAAGTAAAGCATCTTTGCTTTTGAAGTAATTATACATCAGACCCAAAGAGAGGTTGGCCGTTCTGGCAATTTCCCGGATTGATGTTTTTTCATATCCATTTCTGCTAAACAGCTCCAGTGCAGTGGCTATAATATGGTCTTTAGTATTCATTGAATATAATTGAACGTTTGTTCAAATATACTCTTAAGTTTTTAACAAACAAGTTCTCTATTAATTAGTCACTATATATAGTGATTCAAGAGATCAAGTGTGAACCAAAATATACAAAGCCATGCCAAATGAAAAAATCATACAATATCTGGGAGATGATGCAGAAGCGCTGCTTTCCTATACTTCCAATACTTTTTCTAAAGAAGATATTCGTCAGCCCTCACCAAACTATGTAGATGAAAGCTTTGGGCTTTCCAACCGTTCACCACAGGTACTGCGCAGCCTGCAACAAATGTTTGACCACGGTCGGTTGGGAGGCTCGGGCTATATTTCCATCTTACCCGTAGATCAGGGAATTGAGCATACCGCCGGAGCTTCCTTTGCACCTAACCCTATATATTTTGATGGAGAGAATATCATCAGACTGGCTATGGAAGGGGGCTGCAATGCTGTAGCTACAACTTTCGGTGTACTCGCCCAAAACTCTAGAAAGTACGCTCACAAGATTCCCTTTATTGTCAAAATCAATCACAATGAGTTGATGACCTATCCCAATAAGTATGATCAGATTATGTTTGGCTCAGTAAGAGATGCCTGGAATCTGGGTGCAGTCGCGGTAGGGGCAACAATTTATTTTGGCTCAGAAGAATCTGACCGGCAGATACAGGAGGTAGCGGAAGCTTTTGAGTATGCGCACGAACTGGGCATGGGAACCATTCTTTGGTGTTATACCCGCAACAACGAATTTAAAGAAGATGGAGTAGATTACCATAACGCCACCGACGTAAGTAGTCAGGCTTGTCATATCGGAGTCACGATTCAGGCAGATTTAATTAAACAGAAGTTACCAGTCAATAATGGAGGGTTTAAGGCACTAAATTTTGGAAAATTTGACCCTGATATGTACGACAAACTTAGCACAGATCATCCTATAGATCTCACTCGTTATATGGTAGCCAATTGCTATATGGGAAAGATTGGATTAATCAATTCGGGAGGAGCTTCTTCCGGTGAATCAGATACCAAAGATGCAGTACTGACCGCAGTAATCAATAAAAGGGCAGGAGGCCTGGGCTTGATTATGGGACGTAAAGCCTTTCAGCGACCTTTCAACGAAGGTGTTGAAATATTGCAAACCATTCAGGATGTATACTTAGACAAAGATATTACAATGGCTTAAACAAGACTTTTAATATTTGTACTGAGCGAGATCTAAAACAGGTCTCGCTTTTTGTTTATAGACAAACTATGCTAGATCAATTCACGTTAAGCTGAAGTAAGTGAAGAGGGGACATTTTTTTAAAACTTGATTTATTCTTAGATTTGTACCAAAAAGATTAAATTTAAAGCAAAATAATTATATGATCATAGCGGTAGATTTTGACGGAACCGTCGTAGAAGATGCATACCCTAAAATAGGCAAACCTCAGTTGTTTGCTTTTGAAACCCTTAAGGCCTTACACCAAGATCGGCATAAGCTAATACTGTGGACCTGCCGCAGAGGAAGAAGTCTGGAAGAAGCCGTCGCATTCTGTCGGGAGAACGGAATAGAGTTTTATTCTGTTAACAGTAACTATCCGGGAGAAGTACTGGACCCTGAAGATAGCCCTAAAATAGTAGCTGATATTTATATTGACGATCGTAATCTGGGTGGTTTTCCGGGGTGGAGCGAAGTATGGAGAGTACTGAAGCCTGAGGAAGAAATGCAGATGCCTGAGCCTAAATCAAAAGGATTGTTAGGCAAAATATTTGGCTAAAAGGTTTACTCAGTCTAAAAAGCTTCGGATATATTGATGTAAAAATTCTGCGTATCCTTACCAAAAGCATAGTCAAAACGAATGTTAAGACTTTCTCCAGGGAGCACAGAATAACGTAAGCCTCCCCCCAGCGAATATTTGAGTTCTCTAATTTGAAAGGTACTTAGCTGAGGAGAAACATCTCCAAAACCAATAAAGGCAACCGCACTCAGTTTTTTCCATACTGGCATCCTATACTCAGCCTGAGTGGCAAGGAGGTTTTTATCCAGGTAGCGGCCCTGGTAATACCCTCTCATGATCATATCGCCTCCCAGCGGAGCCAGTTCATTAAAAGGTACATCTCCATCGCTCAGATAAGCATAAAGCTGCCATGCCAGTATATCACTTCTGTTCTGGAAAGGTGACCAATACGTACGAACATCAAGTTTACTTAATGAATAATCAAAATCACTGCCCAGCCATGAGCGGTGTACCTGATGCTTAAACTCCGCCAGCACTCCGGTAGTGGTGCTCATCAGGTTATTCCGGTTATCAAACAGCAGTCCGAAGTTAAGTCCGGCAGCAGAATACGCCTTACTTCCTATAGGCTGCTCGGTAGCTAAAATGCCCCCTTCTTCAAAGTCCAGTTGATAAGTCCGAAGAAAACGAATGCCCGCTCCTGCATAGAGTTTTCCGATAATATTACGATACGTCAAATGCTCAAGACTCAATGTGCTGATCCCGTATAACTCTTCGTTTGACTCAGGGGTGTCGTTGCCAATGTCATAATAAAAGAGGGGAAACTTCCGAAAATCCAGCTTTCCTTTATGAAGATACTTTTCACCCCGGCTAAAAACAGCATAAGTTGGTGAGGCAGTAATCTGCTGATTTAGGGTATAACGGGCTGAGAAAAAAAGCGAAGACGGACGATCCTCTTGCAGCGCATTTTTAGGCTTAAATAATATCACACTACCCAGGCCAAGTTGTACACTGGTTTCGGGTGAATAGGCTAGGAGAGGAGCCACCACCCAGCTGACCGGATAGGCACCGGAGTCGGTTTCAATAGTGCCGGAAAAAAAATCTATGACTTTATCTGCAAGGTCGGTTATGGATTGTGCCTGAACAGCAGTGGTATAAAAAAAAAGAAGGGCAAATAGGCAAATTTTACGCATGGGGCGCAAGATATAAAATACTCTACAATCAGGGCTTTCTGTTAGAGGAAGATTGTTTGTCTTCAAAATCAAAATAATCGTCTTCGTCCAACTCTAACTGATAGGTGGGCTGAGCTCCTTTATTTTTGATGATTTGTTTTAACTCTTCTTTCTCAGTTTGCAGGTTATCCTTGAATTTGGCTTTGGCAGATTGCATATCGTAGCTGATCTTATAGTCATCCACTGTGCCTTCGGCTTTCAAGAAGAGCTGAATAGGCGCAGCATCGTCTTCCAGAATTTCTCCAAACTGCTCTTCCCGGGCTTTGGCCCTTTCTCTGGCCGCAGCTTTACGAATGCTGAAAGTTTTCATAGGCACCTCAAAGCGATAATCAATATGGTTATCAAAAGTATGCACACCCTCTACCCAGATCTCGGAGACGTTGGAACTAACCTGCATGCGGGGAATAAAAATTTTCTGATCCTGAATACGAATGTGGTTGTTGAGTTCCGCAAAACGAAGGCGGGAAAGGCTTTCTTCCTCTACAAAGCGAGCGAGCTTTTGCATAGGCTCAAAGTTATTCAGCTTTCCTTCCCGTATGGTTGCTAGAATATCAACTTTCAAAGAGGGATAGTCCAGTTGCAAACTGTGGTTAAAAGTCATGTCCCAATCTACATCGGCATAAATCTTACCTTCTAGGTGGCGGGTGGTAAGGAAGTCCTGCCCGAAATCTTCAAAAGTATAGAAAATGCTGTCTGCTCTTAGATGTTCAAAAGCGGTATTCGCATTAACTGTAATAATATCGGGTCTACGGGCATTGACATAAGCCTGAGCTGTAACTTTACCTCCTGTTGTCAGAATGGATGATTGTTTAAGTCTGGCGATCTGATCATCTACCTCCAGTTTGCCCTTTAGGTTTCTACCCCTAAACCTTCTGAACTTGATTTTCTCCACATGGCAGTCAAAAGCAAGCTGAAGCTTAGGATCTAACTTGAAGCGATAAGGCTGTTTGTCGGCAACTTCCTGCCAACTGGCGGAGGCAGGATGAGATGAAGTCTGCCCAGAAAGCATTTCGTCCATGTCAATTTGCCGTGAATAAAGGTCGGCTTCTATATGGATGGGCTGGGTATCGGACAGTAAATAGGCGAAAGCATTGCGCAGCATACCATTCAGCACCATATGGCTATTACCTACATAGCCCTCCATATTACTAATGGATAAGTCATTTCCCTTGAACATCAGATTACCATTCAGCTTCTGTATTGGAAGTTTATCGGCCTGCCACAGCAGGTCTACGTCCTGTAGGCTGATATCTCCGCTGCTTTTGATGCGCTGCCAGTAATTGTGGCTTTCTCCCTTCAGGTCTTTCAGCCAGCCGCTGATCTCAAAATCCGCATCCAATTCACCTCTTGCTGCCTTAATTTCATCTACAGGATAAAAAGCAAAAAGCGAATTGATATCCATATTTGTTTTGACCTGGCAACGAAGAAAGTAGTCCTCAAAATTACTTACCGTCAGGCTTCCGGCAATGGGTCTACCATCCAGTTGACCATGGATATTTAGTAAATCAAGCTGAGAAGTGCGTAAGCTGTGTCCTTTGCCATTGGTAAAACTTCCATCCAGGCTGATATTTTCCATCCTCTTCTGATAGTCAGGATGGTAAAAGGAAGCATGATGCGCACCAAATTGTAACTCTACCAGAGGGTCTTCTGTACGGTTTACTTTTCCTATAACTCTTCCCTCAAAATAAGCATCTCCTTCGCTCCGGTAAGCCTGCCACTGCTGTACGATAGATTCTGGGAGCAGGGATAAAAGTGTTTGCAAATCTGTATGCTCTCCATGAATTTTAAGGTCTACAAAATTATCATTCTGCTGATCAACCAGACCACTCAGAAGAAACTTTCCCGAACCCACACCAATGCGGGTAGTATCAATACTGAGGTGACGATTGGCATAGTCATAGTAAAGCTGAGTTGCCAATTGTAAAGGCTTATTTTGGAAGTAAGCGTCTGAACCTATACGGATAAAGTGACTCGTCAGCTCTCCTTCAAGGGCAATGTCATACTGCTCACCTACTACTTCAAGTTCAGCTTCTACCTCTTGGGCGAGTAATTTGTGGTGCTGCAGGACGGGAAGGTCCTCATAGCTAACGCTTACATCTTTCAGATAAATTTTTTGTAGCTGAAACCGAAGAGGAGTGGCATTATTTTGATCTGTAGTGTCAGTTTCTCTTTTCTTGAATATGCTGTAGTTATTCTCTCCATCTCCGTTGATGGCCAGCATCACTTCGCTATGGGTCAGGTACACCTTATCAATTACATATTCACCCTGAATGAAATGCCAGATGTTAAAGGTAAAATCCAGTTGCTTAGCGTGCGCTAAAAGGCTATCCGTCTCAGATGGCTCCTGTCCGGCAGCAGTATTTCTGGCTATACTTCCCATAATTTTTACATCCTCAAGGGAAATCGCTATTTGAGGAAATTTTTCCCAGAGTGAGAGCCGGATATTTTTGACTTTTACGGGAGTAGCCAATAGCTGATTGGCCTGGGTAATAAAATGCTTAACCAGCTGATCCTGATAAAGATAGGTCAATATGCTGCCCCCTGCCAGAAGGAGAAAGAAGGTGACACAAAGTATAAGGAAGAGCTTTCGGATCAAAGTATCAACTGGTTTAGAAAGATAACGGGAAGATCTGTTCAAATATGATACGCAATATCAATTATGACTCAGCTTATTATGTTTAAAAACTTACACACAAAGCCGAGAAAAAGTTTAGGCTAAAAAAATTAAAAAAAGTAATTGATGAGAACTTGTATTTCCAGAAATGACTATTACCTTTGCAGGACCTTTTGGAAAAAGACATTCTCAGAAGGACAAATAATGGGTTCTTAGCTCAGTTGGTTTAGAGCACCTGCCTTACAAGCAGGGGGTCGTAGGTTCGAATCCTACAGGACCCACTTGATTATCAAGCACTTACGAAGAAATTTGTAAGTGCTTTTTTATTGAGTATACACAAAAGTGTACACGTTTTATTTAAAAGTAATGTAATAGCTATCTGTATTATCAGGAAAATCTACCTTTGAATTTTTATATAACCTGATCCACACTTTTCTCAAAAGGTAACTTTTTTGTTTTTCTGAATCTTTACCCACTTCGTTAGTTAGCCAATCAGGATTCTTTTCAATTAGAGAGCTTCTTTCTTTTTCTTCTAATGAAAAATCTACTATGTTAAAGTATATACCCTCTCCTATTTCTTCATATTGGATTGCTCCTTCTGTTTCTATTGGCATTTGATAGAATTTACCAATCTGTTTAGGTAAAATGTAGATAGACCTTTGGAAAAATCTATCGTTAATTTCAAATACATTAGCCTCTTTATATTTTCCAATAAGTTTATCCATTAAGACAGGACTCAACTCTGGTCTTTTTTTCTCCGGTTCTTCCTTTATTTGAAAATTTTTATTTTTTCTTAATTTATAATTTAGACCAACATTGCAGCTAATTAGGATCTTCTGCTTCAAATCAATATTATCTAAAGTGTCTTCTAGCTCATATTCGTAAATTGGAACTTGACTTTTACTTTCAATACTCCCCCGAATTTCGCTTAGAATAAGAGAGTTCTCAATTGTAGAAAATTGCATACCATACGAACGTGCAGAACTTACGTAACCACTTGAAATTTCTTCTAAAAATTCTATCCTATCTCTTATATCGCTATAACCAAAAGAGTACTGATAGTTGTAAATATCTTTTCTTATTTCATAATTACCATAATACTTAAATAACTCCTTTAATAAAGAGGCTTTATTATAAGAATTAAGTAAGTTTTCTTTGAAACTTTTTATGGTCTCTTCAGAGATAGGAGATGACTCTTCTTGAACTTGTAGATTTTGATCTATGTCACTAATAATATCTTTTAAGAATTTGGTTAATAATTTTTTCTTAGCTTCATCAAGGTAACTTTGATATAAATATTCTGAGGGACGTTTAGGAAAGTTTTCAAGAGAGTTAAGTACACTTTGGATATTACCCTTTAGGAGTTCTGTTTCAGATCTTTTAAGGCTATTTACATGGTTTGTTACTACACGCTTTCTTTCTTCCTCATCAATATGATAATTCTTTAAAAACAGTAGAATAAATAATTGGGTCACGTAGATTCCACTTCCATGATGATCGGGAAAAAAATAAATTAATTGGTCGGCAATAAAACTTGAATGCTTTATAATTGGAAGAAGTTCAAATAGGTCTCTAGGTAAAATATCTCTATTTGCCCAAATGGCATCATTATCAGGAGGGTTGTGGAAATTAAAGTAAAAGTCAATAATATTAAATGTCTTTTTAAACAGGCAATATGCTAAAAATGATAATACAATTAGTCTTAGTCTATTGTACTTAAAAGCACTTAGAAATAACATTTTAAGCTCTCTTATTATAGATAAGTATTCCTTGTTATCCCTTACTACCTTAAGTTGCCTTATCTTTTCAAGATCATCTAAATATGCATCAAATTCATTTTTAGTGAAAATTGAGTGGTAATTTCTTAGTTTTTCTTCAAATCCATTGCTCTCACCAGTTTCATCTTCACTAGCTAAAATTCTTCTAAGTTTAAAGTAGCTATCACTTGATTCATGAAAACTATAAGAGCCATGAGTAATGGACCGTAAGAAATTCTTTATTTCATTGTAGTCTTCATAATTTACACGAAGAATTAATTCATTTAGTAATGACTTAAAGAATATGTTCTCATCTCTAATGTTAAAGTCTTCTTTAAAAATTATTTCTAATAGGATTCTATAAGAGGACAGTAATACATTACCTTTTTTAAAGGTTAAAAATGTCTGTAAATTTTTCTCAGTGAAATATATAATATTTTTAAGGTATACAGATACAACACTATTAAAATTTATGTTTTCTATTTTATCTAATTTATTCAGTTTATACAGCCAGTTACCAGCTATGTATTGGCAGTTTCTTAAAATAATATCCTTGTTGGAGCTTACAGCAGCAACTTGAACTTTGTCAAGCACATCTTGATAAATGAATATTATACTATCATATGCAGAGTAAGAAGAAATTAACTGATTGGTGGAAGGGAAAATATTATCCTCAGTAAAAGTTTTAGGGCTGGTATTTACATAAGATTCCTCAAAATTAATAGAACTATAACCTAGTTGAGAAATATCAACCGAAAGTTTTGTGTAGGACTTGTATGGATTTATAAAGGCATTAAACTTGATTGGGTTAGTTTCGCTCAATTTTAATAGTTTATCAAAATTTGTTTCTAACCAAGAAAGATTTTTAGCTACTGATAATTCATTCTCTTTCCTTGTTTTTATTGCTAATACTTTTCCAAACTTTTCTAATTTCTTAATAATTTCAGCTAAACTTTCAATGTAAAATATCTTCAATTTCATTTTGAAGTTTTTCTAAATAATAATTTTCAAAGTTCGTAGAATAAATTTGAATGGTTTTTATGAACATGTAGAAAAAGTAGATACACATTGTAAGTAGTAAAAAACAAATTACTTCTATTATCCAATGTCGTTCTTTCCATAAATGCATCAGCGCAATAATCCCGATTAATGGGATAACGAACTTAAGTTGAATTATATAGTACTTTTCTTTTAAAAATACTTCTTTTATTTCACCATCATCATATTGCTCAGAAAGGCGAGAGAGGATGCTAAGATAAATTGGCAATGAAACTCCAAGTAAAGTGCCGATAATAGCTACTAAGCCTAAAATAGGAAGTTTTATACTTTGAAAATATGAGTCAATAAGTGAATAACACCCATAAAACCATACTCTTTCGTAGCCCAAATAGTATATCCAAGTTATATGAAGGATTGTAAAAACTATAATAATAAAAAGAATTATTACCATTTTAAAGCACCCTATTGCTTTCTTAAGAGACCAATTATCAGTGATTCTATTAGAAATAGTTAGTAGGTTCATTGCCTAAATTTAAACTTTAATATCCATTATAAATTTAGGGAATTCAAATTAAGTCTCTTCTTAGCATTCTTAATCGTAGTCCATACATATTTTGGTCCGTGTTTTCTTTTTTCTACGGCTTTGTCTCTTAATATTAAGGTTTCATAAATTTCCTGATCACTACATCCTCGTTTCAACATCTGGCAGGTAATTGCAAAATCTTCACGGCTTCTGTCTGCAAATGATTTTTGTGGAATGCGTTTAGCAGCAGGAAAGTGATCATTTGAACACAAGCCCCCGGAGGGGGGAGAAATGTTGGAAATTTGATTAAATGCATATTGAAGTTTGACAAAAGGAAATAAACCACCCTCAGATTGATATTTTGGTTTTCTGTTTGCAAAATTTGGTAATCTACCTAAATGATCTGGATCGGCACTGCCAAGGTCAGCATTGAACCTTTCAGCTATAAATCTACAAATATGTAATGCTTCCTCTCTGGATTTGGGAGTTTCCTTAAGCTTTAGAAAAGCCTGATAATTATCAGGACTACTTTCCATAATGATTACAGGCTTTATTTGTCGAACTGATGCCAATTGATCCTTTGAAATATCATCAATAAATATATATCGCATTGATAGCGGCCTTGCGTAAATATGGAAACCTTGAGCGTTTAAACTTTTCAAAAAGTCAATGCTTTTGAATACCTGCGGGCCAGACCATATTCTTTTTTGCGGCTTTTTACCTTTTTCCTCTCTTTTTAAGTCATCAAAATACACCATTTGTACTCTATACTCCTTACATGGCATCATTTTCAGATATGTATCTACGGCTCTATGTGTTAGATCATTTTTCATTTGTATATAAATTTTATCCCCCAGGGGGGTGTGAAAACCAAATTGGACGTAGGTTGGTAGGAAAACTTAATTAATTGAAAGACAGCAGGTTATTTGATAGGTTGAACCAACATGATAATTGAAGAAAAAAATATGATGTTGGTTTGTTGGTTCAATGTTGGTTCTATGTAGGTGTTATAAGTAGCTGAAAAACAGTTACAAAAGACAAAATAACCAACAAGCCAACACACAAATTATAAAACCAATTATTTTGAGATTGCTCCGCTGGTATCAGTCTCTACAAAATCCTCTCTCAAAAAAGTGTAGTATCTACCTTGCTTGGTCATACTTAAAATCTCTGTACTCTCCGCTACAAAATAGTATGACTTGTAAGTAGAAGCATTAGCCTTGGGTTTAAGTCTCCATTTGTCCCTTAAAATAGAGCTTATATAGTGCCTATTAACATTTTTAACTCTAGCCTTAACAAGGCGCTCAATTAGCTCATCAATGACAAAATGAGCTTTATCTAAATTAAAGGTGAGCAAATAGTCAGAGATAATTTCTTTCAACTCTTTTTCTGCAATAGACTCGTTATTTTGCTTTAGTACAAGAAGTGCATCAGTTTCTATTTCCTCTGGAGGAAACCACATACGACTTTTACGTTCAGTTGTAATACCTCGGGAAATTAAATAGTGAAGGAAAGCAGGTATCTCTTGATTTAGTTTATCAAGTAAAAAGGGGTCATCATGAGTTAATGGGTTAATTTTTCTTACCCAATATCTGATTTCTTCACGATCTATGTAAATGAAATTCTTTTCATTATTTGAGCATAGGATAAACTTACCAAAAAAGGGAATTTCAATTTTATCCTTGCCTTTACCTTCTTCTTTTACTGTTTTAGATGTACTAAGATTTTTCATCCTCTCACTATCCTCTTTTCTATCTAAAAAGGTTTCATCCACGCCAATAATTGCTTTCCCAGTCCAGTCTGCATTAAACTTGCTTTTAAACTCCTCATTGGTATTTAGAGTCATGTTTCTCTGAAAAATAAGCTTAAGCCAATTTAGGAAAGTGGTTTTACCGGTATTCATTTCTTGACTGACTAAACATAGCACTGGTAATTTTTCAATAGGCCTTAAATACAATAAAGCCATATATTCTATCCCTAACTCCAATTGGTCACCAAAAATATGTTTAAGGAAAGTCATAGTACTACTGATCTCACCCATTTTAGGTTGATGAGATAATTTGTGGTATATATTATAACAGCCATGTATTTCCTGTTGAAAGTTTAGGTGATCGGGCACCGAAACAAAAGAGTTATATGTAGGAATATCGTAAATAAACTTTTTACCGTGGTCATCCACAATTGCTTGTCGGCTCCAGGGCACCATAATGGTATCAGTAGAGCCATTAAAGAGATTAGGCTTTTCAATGATTTTGTAATATTGGGTTCCGACCCTGATATATTCGTTAGTCATAATTTTTGTACTTTAACGTGTGAAAAATTTAAAAGTAGAAGTGCAAGTAGATTAGGTGAGAATCTATCTACTCCACTTCCTTTTTCGGATATCAGCTCTTATCTCTTCTCTTTCAGCATCTTTTGTTTTAGTGCGCTGCTTTTCCTTCCAGGCAGCGAGTTCGGAGCGTTTGCAAAAAATCCTTTTTCCAGAGCCGTAGGTATTGATCTCACCTCTGGAAGTACGGCCGTAAAAAGTTTGAAGTGCATCACCTAGAAATTCTGCGGATTCTTTGGCAGTCAGGTATTCATCACCTGATGAAAAATTACTGTGTTGCTCATTTTTCTGAAGCTCTTCTCTTATGATCTCTCGTAGAGAAGGGTAGACATGTGATTTCAGAAACGAATTGATTAATTGATCTGTATTCATTTTAGCGATATTTAGATTTAATTATCGCTAAGAGAAAAAAAGCAAGATGTAAGAGGAAAAGGTTAGTACTCTAGTACTAAAAAAATTTGATAAACACGGTTTTTTCAGACTTATGTACTAGAGTACTAATCTTTATTATTGAGCCATTTTAGGTAATGGTCTGGAAATTCAAATGACTCAGTGGAAAAGTCTTTATTAAAGTTGGTGGAAATATTAGCTACTTTTTTCTTCCTAAAATTTTGAGTATATCTGGTCAAAATCTCAGCATAGTCTTCTTTATCTTGACTTTTTTTCAATTTATGATTGTCCTTACAGAACCTATAGAAACAATAGATAAATGATTTGATAATTTGCTCCTGGCCAGGGAATAAATTTAATTTTACTGGCTCAGTGTCATCCCCTGAGCAAATCATGTTTACAAGTTTATAGACTATTTTCTCTTTAAGAAAGGGGTTTTTATCCCTAGGGTTCAATTGGGTTAAAAGTATAAAATAGTCAAGCATATCTGTTGGAGAGAGAGCATTAAAGCTATTAAACTTTACCAATTTCTTTTCAGTCTCAATCTCTTCTAATAACTGATGAGTTAAGTCAGAAAGATTATCTTTTAGGTCATAATATGCATTGTATGCTCCTAGCAGCTTTGCGATATCTTCCGGAGAGGCTTTTTTAACATATTCATAATCAAAATAGTGTGTAGTCCTGGTTGACGCATTTGCATCTTGATGCTTCTGATGAAAGGATTCTTTAATGTCCTTAAAAGGACCTTCTATAAACCTTTCAAGCTCATAGTCAAAATCTGGATTCTTATACTTCTGGAATTTTCTGAATAACTCTCTTCTAAACCAGCTTTTTCTTGGCTTTCCCTCAGATGTATATCCTTCACACTCCAATTCTTTAATTATATGAAATCTATGCAGGTTGTATTCTTCAATGATATCTTGATGAAGTTGGTATACTTCTTTATTTAAAAGCATGTCTTTCAATATACTTCTTTCAATTTGCTGAATGTTTTCATATTCCTCACGATAAATTTGCGTGTATTTCCCTGCCATTGCGATAAAAAAGTATCAAAAACAAACATAATTGTTGAAAGGAAAATAGAAAAAAGCACATTAAATCATACAAATAAATGTAAAAATCCATAAGTATTGGTTATTATTAGTCCCCCATAGGAGAAACCCATAATATGACAACCAAAAAATCCTTTTCCGAACGTGACATTTGCACAAAATACATTGTCCCAGCTTTACAAAAGGCGGGTTGGGATATTCAGAAACAGATTAGGGAGGAATGGTCATTTACGGATGGGAGGGTAATAGTCAGAGGACAAAAACATACCAGGGCTGCGCCCAAACGAGCGGATTATGTACTGTTCTATAAGTCTAATATGTTGGCCGTGATTGAGGCCAAAGATAATAATCACTCCATTGGTTCCGGTATGCAACAGGCAAAGGAATATGCTGAAGTGCTGGACACACTCTTTGTATACAGCACTAATGGCGATGCTTTTTTGGAGTTTGATAAAACTAAAACTGAAGGTGATGTAGAAAAAGAGTTGAGCCTGGATAGCTTTCCTTCTCCAGAGGAGTTGTGGAGGCGGTACTGCCAATACAAAGGTATTGGGATTGAACAGGAGCCTATCGTAAAAGAGGAAAACCATCTGGATGAAACCGAGATGGAACCTCGCTATTACCAGCAGATTGCTATCAACCGTACCGTAGAAGCAGTGGCGAAAGGACAGGATCGTATTTTACTGGTAATGGCCACTGGTACGGGTAAAACTTATACCGCTTTCCAAATCCTTTGGAAGCTGTGGAAATCCAAGCGGATCAAAAGAGTATTGTTCTTAGCTGACCGTAATATCCTGGTTGACCAGGCCCGTACTGGAGATTTTCGTCCTTTTGGCAGTGACATCATGACCAAGGTACAGAATCGTGAGGTAGATAAATCTTATCAGGTTTACTATGCGCTTTACCAAAGCCTCACCGGTAATGAAGAGTATAAGAATATATTCAATCAGTTCTCACCAGACTTTTTTGATATTATCGTAGTAGATGAGTGCCACCGGGGGAGTGCCAAAGCTGAGTCTGCCTGGAGAGAGGTTTTAACTTACTTCAATACCGCAATTCATCTCGGACTTACTGCGACACCCAAAGAAACCAAGGACACTTCCAACATTCACTACTTTGGTGAACCGGTATATACTTATAGTCTCAAGCAAGGGATTGAAGATGGCTTCCTGGCTCCCTACAAAGTTATTAGGGTAAGTCTTAATGTAGATGAAGGTTATCGCCCTGAATCCGGTAAGGTAGATAAGTACGGCAATCTGATAGAAGATAGGGAATATAATACAAAAGACTTTGACCGTTCGCTGGTCATTGATAACCGTACACGTGAAGTAGCCAAAAGGGTAAGTCAGTACCTTAAAAAAACGGATCGCTTTGCCAAAACCATTATTTTCTGCGTTGACACGGAGCATGCGGAACGGATGCGTCAGGCTATTGTCAATGAAAATAGTGATTTGATACAGCAATACCCCAAATATGCAGTACGCATCACCGGAGATGATGAAATAGGCAAAAATGAGCTGTACAATTTTACCTCAGTAAAAGAAAAAGTACCTGTAGTAGCGACTACTTCCAAGCTGTTAACCACTGGAGTAGATACCAAAATGGTAAAAATCATAGTGCTTGAATCTGGTATACAGTCTATGACAGAGTTTAAGCAGATCATTGGTAGAGGTACTCGCTTGCGAGAGAAGGAAGGTAAGCTATTCTTTACCATCATTGACTTCCGCAAAGTAACGAAATTATTTGCTGACCCTAACTTTGATGGCGATCCGGTACAAATCTATGACGTTGATGAAGAGGAAGATATTCCCTCACCGGATGATGAGCAGACCGATGATATCCCAGGGGATAATTCTGATGATGCAGGAGATGATTTTCCCCCGCCACCGGACATTCCCGATACTCCAGATGATGATAATCACGCAAAACCCCGCAAGTACTACGTGAATGATGTTGCGGTACGGGTAATTAATGAAAGAGTGCAGTATTACGGGGCAGATGGTAAGCTGATTACCGAATCTCTAAAAGATTATTCCCGCAAAAAGTTACTGGACGAATTTGAATCTATGGATGATTTTCTGCTAAGATGGTCGGCCAGCGAGCGAAAAGAAGCTATTATAGACGAACTGGCTGCCAAAGGAGTGTTTTTTGAAGAGCTGGAAGAGGAAATAGGTAAAAAGATTGATCCTTTTGACATGATTTGCCATATCGCATTTGATCAACCGCCTCTTACACGTAAAGAGCGTGCGGAAATGGTGCGTAAAAGAAATTACTTTACCAAGTACGGTGAGGAAGCCAGGCAGGTACTAAGTGCTTTATTGGATAAATATGGCGATGAAGGTATTTCTTCCCTGGAAAATAACTCCGTACTGCGGGTACGCCCTCTTAGCGATATAGGTACGCCATTAGAGATTGTTAAAAAATTTGGCAAAAAACCTGATTTTGAGCAAGCGATAAGCGAATTGGAACAAGAACTATATAAAAGGGCATAGGCATGACTGAAGAAATACTTCAACGAGAATATCTGAATTTTATTCATAGCCAATCTGTATCAGAATTAGATCAAGCCTTATCAGAGCCTAATATTTTTCAGATTCTCAATATTGAGCATCGTGAACTCATGCACTCAAACTTTCTTGCCTGGTTGATGCAGCCTAATGAAACACATGGCTTGGGATGTGTATTTATTAAATCATTTCTAAGAGAAATTTTTATTGATAACAAAGCCATTGGCTTAAGCGCAGTAGATGCGGAGAAACTTGATTATGAAAAGCTGGTAGTGCTTAGAGAGTGGAGAAATATTGATCTCTTTTTGAGATTTCCAAATTTGGTGATATGTATTGAGAATAAAATACACCACTCAGAGGATCCAAACCAGCTTACTAAATATCGTGACATTATTTTAGGTGAGTATCCATCTGAAGAGATCAAGAAGGTATTTATATTCTTAACGCCTTACGGAACTCCTAGTATTAAACTATCAGATATTTATATTTTCTGTTCATACAATTTAATAGCTAATAACCTTAATAGAATATTAATTACACGTCAAAACTTCCTCAATAATAGCTCAAAGCTATTCCTACAAAATTATTACACCTCAATCCAAAGTTATCTTATGAATAGTAGCAATAGTATTGATATCGCTAGGGAAATATACCAAAATCATCGTAAACTGATAGAGTTTATCTATGCACACAGACCTATTCCGAAAGACGATTTTATGCGATTTGGAAAGGAGTTTCTTCAATCTAAAGGACTGTATATAGGAAGCTGTCAAGATTACTTTATTCGTTTCTTACCTCAAACAATTAAAGAGCTGGTTCCGGTGAACATGGGAAGTGTCAATGAAGGGTGGGCAAATGGTGAAGCATTTCTGTTTGAGTTTAAGTTACACGCTGAGGAAATTGCTTTTCAAGTAACTGCCGCACCAACACGAAGCGATGAAGAAAAAGCCTACAGAAATTTTTTAGAAACTATAATGCCTGGATATACTCCAGATACTAAAACTTCCCAAGAAAGTTGGATTTACTTTTATTGGAATAAAATATCTATCAATATTGAGGATGGATTTATTAGTATGAATAAAGCTATGCGAGAATTTCAATACTGTTGGGATAAATGCAAAGAAAAGATGGAGGCTGTGGAGCAAGCTTTTTTAGAAAATAAGGATGAACTAATTAAACTAAAAGAAAAAGTAGATGAGCAACTTAAGCGGAACGATCAAATCAATTAGGGATATCATGCGGCAGGATGCGGGAGTGGATGGTGATGCTCAGCGTATCTCCCAAATGGTTTGGATGATCTTTCTGAAAGTATTTAGCGATAAGGAAAAAGAATGGGACCTGATGATTGAAGGTTACACTTCTCCCGTACCGGATAAATTGCAATGGGATAACTGGGCTGCCGATGAGGAAGGGATGACAGGGGATGAACTGCTCAACTTTGTGAATAATGAGCTGTTTGAAACGCTGAAAAACCTGGACGTTACCCCCAAATCTAACCCCCAGGGCTGGATTGTAAAGCAGGTGTTTGAAGACACCTACAACTACATGAAAAGCGGTACGCTGATACGCCAGGTAGTGAATAAAATCAACCAGATTGATTTTAACCGTTCAGAGGATCGCCACCTTTTCAATGATATTTACGAAACCATACTGAAAGAACTGCAATCCGCTGGTTCTGCGGGAGAGTACTATACGCCCCGTGCGGTCACGCAATTTATGGTGGATATGACTGATCCTCAGATCGGTGAGGCTATGCTTGATCCCGCATGTGGTACGGGAGGCTTTTTGACCTGTGCCATAGAGCATATGCGTACCAAGCTGGAAAACCCTACTGACATACAGACCTTGCAAAACAGCTTCAGAGGGGTAGAAAAAAAGCCCTTGCCGCATATGCTGGCTACGACCAACCTGATGTTGCACGATATGGAAGTGCCGGTGATACGGCATGATAATTACCTGAGCCGTTCGTATGATTCCTGGACGGATGAGGATGCGGTAGACGTAATTCTGACTAACCCTCCTTTTGGAGGTACGGAAGAAGAAGGAATAGATACTAATTTTCCGCCCAAGTTCCAGACTAAAGAAACAGCAGACCTTTTCCTGGTACTGATTCTGGCCATGCTTAAAGAAGGTGGGAGAGCAGCGGTAGTATTACCCGATGGTACGCTCTTTGGCCAAGGTGTGAAAACCCGTATTAAGGAAGAGCTACTGAGCAAATGTAATCTGCATACTATTGTACGCTTACCAAATGGAGTATTTAATCCCTATACCAGTATCAAAACCAATTTGCTGTTTTTTGAGAAGGGTAAACCCACCGAAGAAATTTGGTATTATGAACATCCTTATCCTGAAGGGCAGAAAAGCTACAACAAAGGCAAACCCATCAACATCAAAGAGTTTGATGCGGAAAAAGCCTGGTGGAATAACAGGGTGGAGAGTGAGTACGCCTGGAAAGTAGGTATAGAGGAAATTAAAAAGCGGAATTATAACCTGGATATCAAAAATCCTAATGCACCAGAATCCATCATTGGTGATCCGGATAAGCTGTTGGAAGCCTACCAGCAGAGCCATGCCAAAATGAATGCGCTACAACAGCAGATTCTACAGGTATTGGACAATGCCCTTAGTCATTAATGATACCATAGGTACGCAGCCTCTGCGAAACGAGGTACGCTGAATCACGCAAAACTCATTACGCAAATGTACGCAGAGCTTGCGTACATTAAACCCACAAGCTTAAAACAACTTTATGCAGCAGCTATTAGCACAACTACATACATTAACCTTAAACCCCGCCAATGCTGAGCGTTTGAAGCAATTGGTACTGGAATTAGCCGTAAGGGGCAAGCTTACGGAGCAATGGCGTAAAGAAAACCCAATTGCGGGAACAGGTACGCAAAATGGTACCGAGCCTGCAAGCGTACTTTTAGAACGCATCCAGGCTGAGAAAGCCCAACTCATCAAAGAGAAGAAAATCAAGAAAGAAAAGCCTCTCCCTCCCATAGAACCTAATGAAATTCCTTATGAATTGCCGGAGGACTGGGAATGGTGTAGGTTAATCAATATTTGTCATTTAATAACCGATGGAACTCATCATACTCCGAAGTATCAGGAAAGCGGGATTCCTTTTTTATCGGTAAAAAATATCAGCAAAGGTTATCTTGATTTTTCAGATACTAAATTTATTTCTGAAGAAGAGCATTCAAAATTAATTGAAAGGTGTCATCCAGAATACCAAGATATTCTACTCACAAAAATAGGTACAACCGGAATAGCAAAAGTCATACATACAGAAACTCCATTCAGCATTTTCGTGAGTGTTGCCTTATTAAAGTTTAACCATGAAGTACTAAACCCAAACTATCTAGAGCTTGTGTTAAATTCTCCTTTTGTAAAAAGACAATCAGATGAAGGAACTGAAGGAGTAGGAAACAAGAATCTCGTACTAAAAAAAATTAAGAACTTCTTAATTACAATCCCTCCCCTTGCCGAACAAAAAGCTATCGTCAGTATCGTAGATGAGTTGATGGAGCGGATAGATGCGCTCAATGAGGAAGCCAAAGTACGCATACAGACCAAACATAAACTTGCCGAAGCAGCCCTCCACCATCTTACCCAGCCGAGTGCTGCCCAGCCTGGAGAGGCCCAACCGGGTGCTGCCCAGCCTGGAGAAGATTTCAGTAAGCGTTGGCAATTCGTCAAATCCAACTTCAAGCTACTTTTTGATGATGAAAGTACGGTGAAAAAGCTGCGGGAAAGCATACTGCAATTAGCGGTACAAGGCAAACTTACTGAGCAGTGGCGTAAAGCCAATCCGGTTACGGAAGCAGGTACGCAAAATGGTACGGAACCTGCGAGCGTACTTTTAGAACGTATCCAAGCCGAGAAAGCCCAACTCATCAAAGAGAAGAAAATCAAAAAGGAAAAACCCCTCTCCCCCATAGATCCTGATGAAATTCCTTATGAATTACCGGAAGGATGGGAATGGTGTAGGTTGGGGGAGGTAATTGAATCTCTGAATAATGGACTTTATAAGCCTGCAAAGTTTTATACTGATAAGGGTATTATAAGCTTAAGGATGTACAACATTAATAAGGGTAGAATTAATTTTAGGGACGTAAGAAGAGTAGAACTTACAAATGAGGAGCTTGAAGCTTATTATTTAGAAGCAAATGATATATTGATAAATAGAGTAAACAGCGCAGAGTTGATTGGAAAATCTGCCATCATCCCTATGCATAATGAAAGTTTAGTTTATGAAAGTATGAACATGAGAGCTAGATTAGTTTTTAAGGATAGACTCGCTTTTTATATTAATCTACTTCTTCAAACACAGTATGCAAGGAACTATATGCAAGAAAGTGCGAAACATGCTATTGGCCAGTCATCAGTAAATCAAACAATTGTTGCTAATTTATTTGTACCTCTTCCCCCCCTTGCCGAGCAGAAAGCCATCATCAGCATAGTAGATGAGTTACTAAGCTTGTGTGATCAATTGCAAGCCCATGCAGTCACTGCTAAAGAACAGGAAGAAGCCCTCATGCAAGCTCTCATGCATCAGGTCTTCCATCCGAAGGAGGAGGAGAGAGAAGTTAATGTAGTATCCTAAGTTTATCTTTGTTTTTCTTTACGAAATGTAATGGTGTAAAAATTCGTTATCTTAGCGGAAAAAACCTGATGCGCCGGCAGTATTCTGAGCAACGTTCTAACTGAATGATCTTCGTAAATTAATGAATTGCGAAGGTGAATAATATTTTTCACCAGCTTAACAAGTCAACCAATTAGAGAGGAGAAATTAAATTCTTGAAAGTAGAGCATAACATATCACGTCTCAGGCATCTGATGCAAATGTACCGTCTTTCAGAAGATGATCTTTTGCAAGTTGTTAGTGAGGGATTAAAAAAGCCCCTTAACTGGGAGGATATTTTTGGAAATGAAATCACGCTCAATAACCTGAAGAGATTAGATAAATTATTTAACAAGGGGTTACACTACTACCTTGACCCGGCAGCTCCCGAAACTTCTAAGGATACAAGTATTTTTTTCAGAAAGCAAAACTTTGTGACTAATGAACTGAGCTTCGGGGCTGTCAAGATTGTCAATGAATTTGAAGAGCAAAAGCTTTCACTAGAATCAATTGCCAGGCTTTCCGATGTGGAATTTACCAGGATCATACAGCCTTACAGTACAGGGAATAGCCCAAAGGAAGTAGCAGGAGCAGTACGGAAGCTGCTGTATCCACAGTTTACAATACATAGAAGAGATTTTTTAAAATCATTTATTTCCAATCTTGCTGATTACAATATCCTGGTTTTTGAGTTTGTAGAAACCTGGAATAAGAAGGAAAAAGCAAACATTGATGGCTTTTTTTTAAAACCCAATGCAATTGTCTTAAAGAGGCATCAGGCATTTAGAAGGGAAATTTTTACGCTGGCCCATGAGTTAGGACATTATCTACTTGATGAAGAAGAAATTGAAAGATTAGAATACAACCAAATGGCGAATAGGAACCTTTCAGGTGTTGAAAGGTGGTGCAATGATTTTGCTTATTTCTTTCTGGCGGGAGAATACGCTGATATTTTGGATGCACTTGAAAAAGCAAACTCAAAGAATGATTATCACTTTGACACTGTTGAGGAAATTTCAAGAAATACACATCTAAGCGAATTAGCATTATTTACCAGGCTCCTGTATCAAAACCAGCTATCCGCCACTAACTATAATAAGATAAAATCTGATTATGATGAGCGACACAGGTTAAGGGAAGAGGAAAAAGAAAGAGAAAAGCTTTTATTGAAAGAGCAAGGTATTGAGCAACGTGGCGCTGTTCCCAAACCCATTTCTTCTCCATTATTCATATCTACTATCCAATCTGCTTACTACGAAGGTATTCTCAATGAATACGAAGTAAGTAAAAGGCTTAAGATTAAGCCTGAGAAATTAGATCAATTTATTCAATGATAATAGTAATTGATACAAGCTCCCTGCTGGCTTTAGTCCGTTACTACGGACGATTTGACAAGGATAAAAAATTGTTCAAGTTCTTCAGATCAAAGGTGGAGACGGGTGAAATCGTTGTTATTGATGAGGTCTTAAATGAATGTAAAGGAACAGCAAAAGGCTTGGTCGTCAAATTCTTTGAATTTTTGGTGAACAAAGAATTACAAAAAGAGCACAAATACCCTGTTAGAACAAAGGATATAATAGCTCCTGCCCCTGCAAAATTTTTAAATCAGGTTGATAATAATTTTAAAGCTCCCGGCGCTAAAAAGTTAACCGATGCACAGTATCAGGTCATGAAAAATGATTTTTTGGCTTCTGCCGATATGAGAATGATCTTGTATGTCTTGAACGAACTACATATAAACCCTGAGTTGGATATCAGAATAGTAACAGAAGAAACTGAGGGAAGTAATGATAACAAAGCTTTTAAGAAAATACCTGCTATATGCCAGTTCCTGAATATCAAAGTTCAAACTATACCGGAACTACTTGAGGACGTTGACGGGATAGATTTGGAAATTGGATGAGAGACACTAACGAATTGCCTCAATCTACCAACAATATCTAAGATGAATAGCTTCTACAGTATCATACGATTTGTGAGTAACCAATGGAGCAACGAAAATATCGCTGTTGGATTACTCATTGTGTCCAGTGAAAAGCTATTTTTTAAAGTTTCGGATCGGAAACTTCGTTTAGCAAAAAGTCTTGACTCTAATGCTCAGAAGTTGTTTAGGCTTTCAATCAAACAGCTAGAAGATTTTGTAGAAGGTGAAAAGAAAATCATCAGAGAAAGCAATTATTCTGTCCTTCCTCTGGAAAAATCTAAATTGAATCAGGCTTTTGTGGAGCGTCTTCACCGTTATAGCAAAGGCATCTTACAATTTTCTTCTCCTGAACTTATTAATAAGGATTTTGATGAGAGTTCATTTTTGAAATACTATGGGAAAATGGTAGATGCATCTGAGATATCTCATAAAAGAGAAAGAGTTGTAACAGAATTTCATAGAAAAATTGAGAATAGACTGCATGATCCATTAAGGGAAAGAGTAGATGTGAACTACTCTCTTAAAAAAGAATCTTTACCTAATTTGTATTTTGATTATGACTTAGAAAATATCGGTGTGAATGGAGCTGTGATTGCTTCAGCTTCCATTGATCTAAATCATGATCGTATAGATGTTTTGCAGAAAAAGTTAGCCGAATATGAAACCGTAGTTGATCGCTTAAAGCTTTTTGCAAAAAGTAAAGATATAGGGGGTGATCATAGCTTTTTCCTCATTGCTGATAATTATAAGGGTAAAACTCCCTCCAACATGGAGCTAGACTCATTATTGAAGGGAGGAATTAGTAATAAATTTAAGCGTTTTACTACTTCTGAGCTTGATAAAATCGTGAAAGAAGTAAAGAAGAAAAAAGCTACTAAGTTTTCAGAACTTGTTAAGTAAGCACTAGCTTATTTTCTTTAATCACCTTCCTTAGCTCTTCAATGGGTATTGGAGGGTTTTTCTTATGCAGCATAGCATGGCAATTTGGACAAACCGGAATGAGGTCTTTTTCAGGGTCTACCTGGTAAGTCTCATTTTTGGCTGCCAGAGGCTCTACATGGTGTACATGGATAAACCCTTTTCCTAACACCCCATAGGTCTGCTCAAAGTCAAATTCACAAACCTGGCAGCTAGCACCGTATTTTTGAATGCATATTTTACGAGCCTCTCTGTTTCGTTCGTAGGCATTGACTATAATCTGCCTTTTTGCTCCCTCTACATACTCTTTAGGGTCATCAGGCAACTCATCGGGAAGTATAGTCTCACTTTTCTGAATACCATAGTCGTTTAATGCAGCTACAAATGCGGGCCTCAATATCCATTTGAAAGAATTATCTTCTTCTTTGCCTTCAGCTAAGGTAAACCACCACCTTGAAGTCTCATCCTTTCTTAAAGGAGGGGCATAATCAAGGAAATCAGCTATTCTTCTACCTAATCTTCCAAACTTACCATTAATCACGACAAGCGAAGACTTACCTAAAATCCTGGCAATTTGTTCAGAGGAAGCTTTGCATCCATCTAAATCAATATACGCCTGTAGCATATCTCTGTCATGTTCTTTCCAAACAGCTTCTAAAGCATTCAGATATTGTTCTTTGCTAATGTTCATTTCAGATTAGTTTTTATGGGAAGTTTTTCAATTCTAGCCAGGAAAATGAGGGCGGGTAAGTAGGTTGTCATACCATTTTCATTTTCAAAGCATGTCATCTCAGCTAATTCAGGCTTAATTTTCCATACATATCCCCAACTTGGAGAGTTAGGCGACAATTCCGTTTTAATTTTCTTGTAGGCAGCGTCAATATCAAAACCCTTCATCACATCTTTATAGGTAGTATCTTGCTTGATTTTTAGATAGACAGGGAGAATTAATAAAGGAATTGAGACTGCTGAGTTAGATATACAGTAGCCAGTGAGATTCTTATTATTAAAGCTTTTGATCTGTTCGTTGACTCTTTGGCATTCCGTTGATAGCTCCTGAGTAACTACATTGGAGTGTAAATAAAAGTAGCTTTGCTTTAGCTCAATAAAAAAATCTGTATTACGATAATGTGCCCAGAAATCAGCCCATCCAAAAATCTCTTTTTTTCCAGAAGCAAGCTTCTTCTGCATTGGGCATTCTGTTTGGAAAGTATCTGCAAATTTGGATAATGCGTAAGCCAGCATACCCGTAGATTGCTTTTCTCTGTACGCAAACGGAGGCTCATGCACAGTCTTCATGAATGTTTCTGAATATTTTATGCATCCAGCAACAAGTTCTTTGAGAAAATCATTGGCCTTACGGATATTAGGGCCATCGGGTACTTTGTTTTCAAGCTTAGCCTTTCCAGCACCTCTCAGTGTAATACTTTCCATTGGTTTTTTTTGAGATAAATATCTATAAAAAAACCGCTATAGATTTGTACATATATAAGCATAAGGTATTTGGGTAAGTAAATTTGAAAAAGAGGAGGGGGACTAGCAATGAAGGTTCGCAGATACTGCGTAATACTTTGCGTAAAGATTAGCGTAAAAAATCTGCGTGCAAATCCGTGACTTATCAAGACATCTTAAATGCAGGGCACTACCTACAAAAAGCCCTTTCATTGGGCCATTTTAAAAGCTTTCTTTAGATTAGTACCATAATAGTGCTGCTATGTATATATGCCAGAACAGTGTATTGAGATAATCAATTTTGGAAAAGAAATGATATTCTTCAATCAAGGTACGCAATCATTGCGATATTATCTGCGTAAAAACCTGCGTAACACTCCGTACTCTACTATTGTGTAATATTTTCTATCACTGACTATGTAAGAGAATCATTTAGTATTGTTCACACTTGATATAGCGATAATCCAACCTAAAAGAATACTAAGAACATAAAATTACTAGTAGAGCTTTAAAGATTTCCCTGCTGTAAATGCATGGGCTGCCAAACACTCTGAAGAGGGCACATATTACGTCCTTCAGTTAGAACTTTAGTGCTACCGTGCATATTTCGGTGATACCGTGCCACCCATTTCGCTCCAAAGGGTGCCACTTTTCCATGACTAAAATAGGAGATAATTTTTATCCTTTCAGTTTTTTCTTTTTCCTCAGTGACTCACCCTCTAAAGAGATTCTATGTGAGGCATGCACTAGTCGGTCCAAGATAGCATCTGCAATAGTGCCTTCACCGATCGTACCATGCCATTGAGCTACCGGTATCTGAGAGACTACAATGGTAGATGACTTGCCATACCGATCTTCCAGGATGTCCATCAGAGCCTGCCTGGCATACTGATCAAAGGGATTGAGCCCAAAGTCATCCAAGACCAGCAGATCCATCTTCTGGATTCTCTTGAGAAGCTTAACATAGGTACCATCTAGCTTGGCAATCTTTACTTCTTCCATCAGACGAGCAGTACTATAATACTGTACTTTGTGGAGCATCTGGCAAGCTGCCACACCAATGGCCTGAGCCAGATGGCTTTTGCCGACACCTGTGGGACCTGTGAAGATGATATTTTCAGCTTGCTTTAAGAAGTTCAGTCCCAGTAAGCGTTCACACTGATTCTTATCCAGATTTCTGCTGGTAGTGTAGTCTATGTCATGAGAGGATATCTGAGACCTGAAGCTGGCCTGTTTGATCAGGCTTTTAATCCTTCTGTTCTGCCGCTCTTCCCATTCCTGATCTACCAAAAGGGCGGTAAACTGATCTAGAGTGTAATCTTGATAGAGGTGATTTTGAAGGCTCTGGTGGTAGGTTTCAGCCATACCAAAGAGCCTGAGGTGTTTCATCTTTTCAATCGTTGCCTGTTGGTTCATAATGTATTGAGTTGGTTATAATAAGTTACTGATATGCCTGTGCGCCCCGGATGTTGTTATGCTGGGGTACGTGAGTATGTCTGGGGTCATCTGCCTGCTGTTCATCCATGTGGTTCTTGAGGATATTGTCAATGATCCTGTAGCTGTATTTACTTGCCATCAGTCCTAGCTTGCAGGCATTGCTGAGACGTTCTTTGCCATAGGATTTGACTAGCGATAAAATGCCCTGTGCCTGTTTGTAGCCCAGTTCCGGATAGTTGTACTGTGCGATGAGCTTGGTGATATAAGCCTCAATCTCAGGACTGATGGCTGCTCCTCTCTTGGCAAAGAACTCTGGACTCCAGGAGTTATAATACCGATGTGTGCTGGCCATGTGTTCTTTAATAATCGTATATCTTCCTGCACGATAGTCTCTGATGTGTGTGGCTATGCGATGGCGATTATGGAAGATCTCCACCACATCTTGAGTGTATTCAATTTGTACCTGTTGACCTACATACCGATAGGGTACGCTATAGAAGTGTTTGTCCGATGAGAAGAACACACACCCCATTCTCTGGACCTTGCCACGAGCATAATGCTTGATGGAATACTCTGTGGCAGGTAAGGCAGACAGCAAGGGTTTTTCTATCTCCAGAAAAAGCTCTTTCCTGCTGTAGGGCAAGTGTTGGAACCTGTACTGGTTATACTTTTCCACCAATATTGCTATCTCCCGGTTGAGTTCTGCTAATGAGAAGAATTGGTGTTGGCTTAAAGGATAAAAGATGCGCTGATAGACAATCTTTACTGCATTCTCTACCAATGCTTTATCCTTGGGATGATAGGCTCTGGCCGGATCTACCACACAGCCATAGTGTAGAGCAAAGTCCTTCAGCGTCTTATTAATCTGAGGTTGATATTTACAGCTTTTGCTAACGGCTGACTTCAAATTGTCCGAGACAATGGCTTCCGGTACTCCGCCGCAGAACGTCAGGCAATCGTTCATAGCCGATATGAAGTCTTCTCTACCCTGGCTGCGTACTGTCGTGACAAAGGTATATTGGCTGGCAGGAAGAACGGCTACAAAGACTTCTACCTCTATGACTTCTCCGGTATTGCGGTCAATGTAGTGGAGTTTCTTTCCTGTAAAATCAACGAATACCTTCTCCCCAGCTTTGTGTTCCAACTTGCTGCTAACCTTCTTACGGTCCTGCCACTGGCGAAAATAATGAACGAACTGCGTGTACTTATAGCCTTCGGGATGTTTATCCTGGTACTTTTGCCAAAGATGAAGCAGGGTACATCCAGGCTTGGTAAGTTCTTTCTGAAAAGAAGGGAAGTAACCACACAATTGCTCGTACAATACCTGATCATGATTTGTTCTAATAGGAAATAGGCCTTCCAGAGTAGCATCGTCCATAGCCAGTAGTTCCGGCCAGTTGTAGTCCAAGGAAGATAGATACTGCACGTAATCATTAACTGTGTTACGGCTTACATGTAGGAGATTAGCCGCTTCGCGATTGCTTTTTCCCTTTTGCTTCAGTAAAATAAGTTGTCTTAAATCCATGATATCAATTCTTTTTCCTGGCATCGTCTTTTTGATGCCATGTTCAAAAATTATCATGGAAAATTGGCATGGTTTGGAGCGAAATCCCTGGCACAGTTTCCTCCGAAATGACTGGCACTATATCAGCGAAATGGGTGGCACTATTTCGCCCGTTTTATCCACTACCGAACTAATATTCTGAAAGACTGACTGATTTTTTTTCCACTGACCAATAAAGTGTATAGTCCTGGCTTAATGTCACTCATGCTGAAATTTACTTTAGAAGAAGAGTCCGTTCGCAAATCTCCTCTTCTTATCAATATTCCTTTAGCGTTATAAATATGTATCTGTATTTTTCTATTTGGATAGCTTACTAAATTGATATAGCCTACCCCTGTAAGTGGATTAGGGTATATATGAGGCAAATTCAGCTCAATCATTTCTTTCGTGTTGGTAACTGTATTGTTTTTTTCACCAAGCTTTGCCCAAAATATACCACCACCATCTGTTGTACCGTTGTCGTTCAGAGCAACGCTTCCCCATTGAAAAGGCTGAGTAAATACACCCGTAAAATAAATGTCTCCAGATGAGCTGACAGAACTACCAAAAATAGCTTCATTCTGATTGCTTCCAAGACGGAAAGCATCATTAACATCCCCTGATTGATTTAACGTTGTGATATATATATCAGACCATCCACTTGATGAATCTGCTTCTAATTTTAATTCATCAAAATACCCAGTTCCTCCAAAAGTACCAGCTAAAACCGGCCCTTTGTTTTTGTTCAAAGCTAGACTGGTAGGATTAATATTTTGCGTACCTCCGAAGGTATTCAACCATCTAACTTCTCCTTCAGTATCAAATTCAGTAATTAATGTACTATTGGTTCTAGAAACGACCGGAAGGGCCATTATTTCCCCATCCAGTAGAAGCGTATCTCCATAAACACCCGCCATGATGGGATTTCCTTCTTTACCTATAATTACATGAGTACCTTCAGTAATTGTAGAAAATTTAGGTGTATTTAGCAGTTTTAACCATAGTGCTTTACCGGCAGAATTGTACTTAGTGAGAAACATTCCATTTGCTGGTTCATCAATTTGTATTTCGCCAAAATTGGCTGTTCCTTTACAACTACCGGTAACATAGAAGTTATCCAGCGAGTCAATTGCAATAGAAGTTACTGTATGAGAATCGGTTCCAGTACCACTTATACCTCGTACCCAAATCAGTTCACCATTTGAATCAAGTTTTGTTAAATAGATATTACTGCACCCACTACAGCTAGAACTTACTAAAGTAGTATCTTCAAAAGAAAAATTATTTTGAGGGAATTCGCCTACTACATATACATTGTCCTCAGAATCTGTTGCTAAGTCAATTCCATAATTAATTGCAAGAGCTTTGGGAAATTTTACCCACAAAAGATTACCAGTAGAATCATATTTGGCTAGAAAAGAATTAGTTGTACCAGAAGAAGGCTCAACTTGGTCTTCAAAAAAATAGTCATCTTTAATAGAGCCTGTAATGTAAATATTGGATTCTGAATCTATTGCTATGGCTGAGCTATAATCGTCAAATGTACTTCCAGCTTGCAGTACCCATTTGACGGTACCAGTAGTATCCAATTTAGCTAAAAAAATATCTCTGTTCCCAGTAGATGTTAAGGAATACTCTCCAAAGGTAGCCGAGTTACTGAAGACACCTGTTACAAATGAATTCCCTAAATTATCAGCTACAACATCATAGCCAACATCACTACCACTACCACCAAAAGACTTAGCGAACTTCCATGTAGATTGAGAAAAGGATACATTGAACAGGGACAAAATGATGACAGTAGTTAGACTAATTTTTTTTATCAAGGAAGAATCCTTAATCGTTATCTGACATTCTATCTCCTTTTTCAAGAATTTCTTCATACTAAAATCTGAATTTTGACAAAAATATATGCATTAAATTATTAATGAAGATAATATCGGAGTTCGTAGAAGTAGAATTTGCTCAACTAAGAAGATCGCTTCTAGAGTTGACCTTATAGCGGGTTTTAATCAAAAGATTTAAATGAGGGGGGTAAAGTTTTACCGGAAAGTAAACTACACAACTGAAAAGCAAGAGCTGGCTTTACTGTGACTGATAAGTTTCTTCTTTCTTTTGAGCCTGCTGAAGTAAGTCAACCATGCTAGTTTCTAGCACCTGACAGATATCAACCAGCGTATCAACGGTAAAATTATGGGTGCCACTGAGCCACTTGGACACCAGAGAGCGTCCAACACCTAATTCATTGGCAAGTTTACTTCGGGTCCAACCTTTTTCTTGTATCGCCTCATCAATGTTGGCAGCAATTATCATTTTTATACGAGCCTTTTGCTTATCAACGGGCTTACTTTTGCTAAGAAGCCCTTGAATTAATTCACTCCTGTGTTTTTGTGCTTTACTCATCATCTTCAAAATTTAGATCACCAATTAATTCCATTCCATCCTCTGTCCAATAAAGTGAGCCATCTCTTAATCGGTTGGCAATGTCCTCTGATACTTTCATCATTTTTCGGACCTCTTGGCTAAGCTTTTCATCTTCCTGCCAACTTCTGGTATTCTTAGGGCCACCACCTCCCAGGATAATAGCTACTGAACCGAAACGGATACAATATAGCCTTAAATGCCTTCCTGGTTTATCATAGAGAGCGCAAACCAGATCTCCGGGCTTACCTTCATTGTGCTTAAAAAAATGATCTCTGGCACCAACAACCTTCCCTATGCTGTCTATTCTGTTTACTATGTCTAATATTTCATTTTCATAAGCTGTATGATGCTCTGCTATAAATTGCTCAAAAGCTGTATCATCATTATCACTTTCAATGATAGAGTATATGGTAGCTTGGTCACCCGATAAATCTTCAAGCTCAACAATGCGATAGTTCAATTTTAGGCTTAGTTAAATATACGAATTATTTATTAATATGTTCACTTATAGGTGAACAAAAATTGATAGCATTACTTACAGTAAATATGAGAAGAAGATGCTAAAGAAGCCGAAGCCTTGCGTTCCCAACATCAATGACTTCATTATCAAAGCTGGCAAGGTAAATTTATGTAATCTGCTCAATTTTGTGGACCTGGCTGTTACTAAGGATATCTATATTTATAAGATTTTTAAAAGGCTGACATGCTACTCAAAAATTAAGGGCCAGAATAAAAACAGTATTTTTAGTTTTAACCCTTTCTCGGATCTGTTCCATAGCACCTACTAATTATTCTTTTATGAGTGTGGCAAAATCAATATTGACTACTTGGCATATGTCAAATAGTACGTCAATGGTAAAGTCATAGGTACCGCTCAACCAATTGTTGACTAGAGAAATGCTTACCTGCATTTCGTCAGCAAATTTACTTCTAGTCCAAGCCTTATTTTGAATGGCCTTATCAATGTTAAAGGCAACATTTGATATAAACTTAGATTTTTGTTGGTCCCAGGGTTTAGATTCATTTAAAAGACCTTTGTTTGCCTCATCAACTACATCATTGTCAAAACTATCCAGATAAGTTTGAGTCATCATTTCTGTTTGGTGTGCCATGCCTTCACTTATAATAGACGTAGGTACTTTATTCCGTTTCAAAACAGTCCCATAAGAATGGCGAGCTACGTAAGAGGTGATTTTTCCATGCACACCTACTCTGCCAAATAGTATTTTAAGTTGAGCATTAAACGCCTTTCTTTTAGATTTTATAGTGTTTTTAATCGTCTTGGATTGTATGTCTTTCTTTAGAATGGGAAATACATAGTCATCAAATTTAGCATTGGGTCTACGAAAAGCATTTAAAATGGTATCAATTCTATGAGTTACTTTGATGGAGATAGTTTTTGGATTTTTTGAGGTGCGAATTGTTTTGACTCTTTTATATACTATTCGTCCATCAATAATATTCTCCCACTTTAGGTGAGCCATATCGGAAAAAGGCATGCCTTGGCACAGATACGAGAAAAGAAAGTACTGTTGCGCTACCCATTGTTTAGACATTGGCTTGATGTCAAGTTTTTCAACTTCTTGAATGACCTCTTTTTTCAAAGCCCTTTTAGCAGTGGCTTCTTTTTGGATCTGGTAGTTTTTAAAAGGATAGTTTACTTCTTTAGCGAGTTCACAACTAATTGCTTTGTTGTATGTAGACCGCAAAGTCCTCATATGGATACTGATAGAATTGATACTATTAGTCTTTGAAAGAAAAGTTTCCCAGTTGTTTAGAAAAGAATAATTGATGTCATCAAAATTTAAGTCTTTATTATTTCTAAACCTTGAAATCGCATTTTTTGTACCTCTATAGACCTCGGCATTTCCATCTCTGCCTTGTTGTTCATATTGACTGATAAGTTGATCAAAAAAGCTGAAAACTGTAGTGTGATTTTCCTCGGTAAAAAAAGCTCTTTCAAACGCATCAAAGGTAAAAGCATCTTTTTTCTCTAACTCGTTTATTACCTCTTCAGCAAGATTTTCAGTTTCAGTTACTTTTTCTCTAATCTTTTTAGAGCTTCCCCTACTGGATATATCTTTAATTTTTATCCACTCATTTTCAGTAGCCCTCTCACCAATAGAGTAATACTTTCGCTTTCTCCGGAAAGTGAGGCGTAACACTATCGGATGTTTTCCATCTTTTAGAGTCTTCGTCTTATGCAGAATGACTTTGTACTTAACTTGTGTTTCTTTTGCCATATCAAAAATAGTATACACAAAAGTATACACATTTTTGATAAAAACCGAAAATCATCAAAAGTAAAGGATATGATATTTCATCATAAATAATTGATTATCAATGATATAATACATATTGATAAACATTGAAAAAAATAGTACTCCTGCCTTACAAGCAGGGGGTCGTAGGTTCGAATCCTACAGGACCCACCAAAGCCAGTCTTCACCGGAGATTGGCTTTTTTATTTCCCCTCAAAATATATTTGATATTACCCATCCCAGGCATGAAAAGCTTTCTTGCTCAAGAAATGTTGTGGTTTGCTGCTGCTCGTTTTGATGATTGGTAGTTACATAAAAGAGAGATCGCCTTCCTTCAACCTCGCCTCGTACGCCTCTTGGTTGAAACGGTAAAGGTAAGGAGCTTTGTGAGCGCCTCCTTTTTTGCGTTCTTTTAGCCTTTCCAGTATACCAAGTCCCATGATTTTTTTATAAAAATTGCGAGGGTCAAGGCTCTTGCCTAGAATGGTTTCATATAATTTTTGCAACTCAGGCATGGTAAATTTTTCGGGTAATAAATTATAACCAATAGGCTGCAAACTCAGTTCTACACGTAGTGCTTTTAGCGCCAACCTGATCATATGGTTATGATCAAATAAAAGTTGAGGGATTTCATGAATGTCCCACCACTGGCATTCCTCAGTGTATAGGTCTGGTGTAGGAGATACTTTAGAATAATCTACCAGTGCGTAGTAACCAACGGAAATAGCCCTTTCATACCAGATATCCGGAGGGACAATATGCTGTAGCTTTTCCTTTATTTCCGACAGCTCGTAGCGGGGAAGCTCACCAAAAGTATGAAACTGTTTCAAAAAGATCTGATCCAGACAGGTCCGCTCTTTTAATACCCTATATGCAGCCTCATCCAGAGATTCTGTCTGGTAGATAGGACCACCCGGCAAACTCCACTCCTGAGTACCTTTCCAGCGTAGTAATAACACCTTGAGCTGTCCTGCATAAAAGCCTAATACAATGCAGTCCAGCGTCAACTGGGGAATCAGTGAGCTTTCAGTGCTGCCCTCGCCTCTAGCAAGCATTTCTCTTTTAAGCATTTCCTAAGGTAAATTTTCTAATGTGTATTTTTGACATATTAAGAACTAATTTATATCATTATGTAAAAATTACACAATAGATGAAGGTTTTAATATTTTTTCTATCCACCCTTTTTCTTACCCCCGCCTGGAATAGTTGGTGTGCTACGGTTGATACTCTAGAAGTGGATAGCAAAGTGATGCAGAGAAAGATAAAAACTGCAGTGGTAGTTCCAGACAGCTATGATCAGCATACAGAGGCTTATCCTGTCTTGTACCTGCTGCACGGAGGTACCGGCAGTTTTAGCGACTGGCATCACAAAACACCTGATAAGACCTTGTTACACCGCATGGTTGATCAGTACAATATCATCATCGTCACGCCAGATGGAGGATCTACCAGCTACTATTTTGACAGTCCGGTAGATAAGAGTAGCCAATATGAGACCTTTATCTCCCAAGAAGTAGTAGAAAAAATAGAAAAGACCTATCGCACTGTAAAAAACCGTAAAGGCAGAGCGATTGCTGGCCTGTCTATGGGTGGACATGGTGCTTTTTTTATAGCTACCCGCCATCCTGAGCTTTATTGTGCTGCCGGAAGTATGAGTGGTGTAATGAATATCAATACTGCTACCTGGAAGGTTCCGGAAGAATTTGCACAATCAAGGGCTGCGAATTTTGCCAAACTCCTAGGCCCTCCTGAAGAGGGTGCGCATCCTTATCCAGACTATACGGCGGTAGGCATGACCGAGCAGATGAAAGCTAATGAGGTAAAGTTAAAATTTGATTGCGGTGTAGATGACTTTCTGATTGATACCAATCGTGACCTGCATCAAAAGTTACTTGCCTTACAGGTGCCACACGAATACACCGAGCGACCCGGCAGCCACAGCTGGGAATACTGGCAAAATGCTTTGCCTTATCACCTCCTGTTTGTGCATGACATATTTAAAGAAAATGGAGTAGCCATTTAAGCTTTGAAACAATACTTACTATAACAATCTAATACTATGAAAAAACAGCTATTACTTTTCTCAATAATCATTCTATTGGTTCCTTCTTTAGTGTTGGGACAAAATAAGAATGAAATCGATACGCCAATCAGGGCAGGAATGGATTATGCCATTGTGGATACTGATTGTGGTAAGGTAAGAGGCTACTCGCATAATGGGACTTTTATCTTCAAAGGAATTCCATATGGCAAAGCCGAACGTTTTATGCCTGCTGAAAAACCGGAAGCCTGGGAAGGTGTTCGTAGCTCCATGACTTACGGTCCGGTTTGTCCGATTGTACCTACCGCCCAGGTGAATGATGAATTTGAGTTTCCTTTTCAGCACAACTGGGGTTATCACAACGAAAACTGCCTGAACCTGAACGTGTGGACCCAGGGTATCAACGACGGCAAAAAACGTCCGGTGATGGTATGGTTACATGGAGGCGGCTTCTCCGCCGGGTCTTCTATAGAGCTTCCTTCTTATGATGGTGAAAACCTAAGCAAAAACGGAGATGTGGTGCTGGTATCCGTCAACCATCGCCTGAATGTATTGGGTTTTCTTGACCTGTCTGCTTATGGCGAAAAATACAAATCTTCTGCCAATGCAGGCTTGCAGGATTTAGTCAGGTCACTGGAGTGGGTGAAGGCCAATATTGAGCAATTTGGTGGTGATCCCAATAATGTAACAATTTTTGGTCAGTCCGGAGGAGGAGGAAAAGTGACCTCCCTGATGAATGCCCCTTCGGCCAAAGGTTTATTTGACAAAGCTATCGTGCAAAGCGGAAGTTATTTACAGAGCTTTATGGATCCTGAGTTAGCTCAGCGGGTAAGTGCGGCCACCCTGAAAGAGCTGGAAATTTCCCCCGAACAGATAGATCAGATACAGAAAGTACCTTACCTGGAACTGCATGCTGCGGCAAGCAAAGCGCTCAAAAAAGTAGAGGAAGAACTGAAAGCGGAGGGCAAACCTGTAGCAGGTTTTGGCCTGGGTTGGGGACCGATTCTTGACGGAAGCTTTTTGCCTTATCAGCCAACAGAAGCTGCTGCCCTAGCGCTCGCTCAGGATGTTCCCTTGCTGGTAGGCTCTACCAAAGCAGAATTTATGCCGTTCCGTCCTGGTGCAAGAGGCATTTCTATGGAAGAGGCCAAACAAAAGTTACAGGAGCAGTACAAAGATAAAACGGATACCTACCTTACCGCCGTAAAAAAAGCGTATCCCGGCACTGCCAAGCCTTCCGACTATATTGATATTGATTTGATGTTCCGGGGAGGAGCAATCAAACAAGCCAATATGAAAGCAGAAAATAGTAGTGCTCCTGTATATATGTACCTCTTCAGCTGGGATTCGCCCGTGCTGGATGGGGTATTCAAGTCTATGCACTGCATGGAGTTACCCTTTGTATTTGACAACATTGAACTATGCGAAGAAATGACCGGAGGGGGAAAAGAAGCGCATGATCTGGCAGAAAAAATGAGCCTGGCCTGGATCAATTTTGCCAGAAGCGCAAATCCCAACCATGCAGGCTTACCTAACTGGCCGGAATATACCCCTGAGAATGGTGTGAATATGATTTTTGACAATGTATCTGAGGTGAAAAATCACCACGATAAAGAGCTTTTGAAATTGGTTTCAGGAGAATAATGCTTAACACAGAGAGGGTTAGCACTTCGCTAGTGACAAACATCTGCAAGCCAAGCTGGGGTGCCATTGAAAAAGAGGTGCCCTAAGGCTTGGTTGTAGTTTTTCAACTAAAAAATACTCATAATAGTCAATAGTTACCAAGCTTAGCATTTGATTAACATATTGAATGCTAAGCTTTTTTATATTGAATTCCCATGAAAAAACCCACTCCCTACTTACTGACAAAGCTTTTTTGCATACTACTTCTATCAGCCTGTACTTCAGAGACTGAAAATTTGAAGACCGTCCAAATTGAAGCTGGTTTAATCTCTGGTACCCAAAACGAGCAAGGAGACATTCGTATCTTTAAAGGAATTCCTTTTGCGGCTCCGCCGCTAGGAGATTTGCGCTGGAAAGCTCCTCAGCCCGTAGCACCCTGGGAAGGAGTGCGTCGGTGCGATGCTTTTGGCCCCAGCCCTATGCAGAGGAGTCCCGAGCCTTTCAGCATGTGGACAGAAGAGTTTTTGATTCCGGCAGCACTCATCAGCGAAGACTGTCTGTACCTGAATGTATGGACAGGAGCAAAATCCCCGGAAGAAAAACGTCCGGTGCTGGTCTGGATTTATGGAGGTGGATTTACAAGTGGAGGAAGTGGCGTGCCTATTTACGATGGCGAAGCCATGGCTCAGCAAGATATCGTATTCGTCAGCATCAATTACAGCGTAGGTATTTTTGGTTTTTTTGCGCATCCCAAGCTCACGCAGGAATCTGCCCATCAGGCGTCCGGTAATTACGGGCTGATGGACCAGATCGCTGCCCTGCAATGGGTGCAAAATAACATTGATGCCTTCGGCGGTGACCCTCAAAATGTTACCATTGCCGGCCAGTCAGCCGGCTCTATGAGTGTCAACTGCCTGGTGGCTTCTCCATTAGCCCAAGGTTTATTTAAGAAAGCTATTGGGCATAGTGGTGCTAATTTTACCAGAGGCAACGCCAGCCTGCAACAGGCAGAAGAAAGCGGGCAGCAAATAGCACAATCCCTGAACGCCTCTTCTCTTACAACGCTCAGAAATATTCCTGCCGATACGTTGATGAAAGTAGCCCAGGGCACGCGCGGCCCTATCATTGATGGCTATGTACTACCTCAGCATATTGCTGATATTTTTGCGGAAGGAAAACAGAACGAGGTAGCCTTACTGACAGGTTGGAACGAAGATGAGGGGCTGCTTTTTGGTCCTGTCAAAAGTGCGGCTGATTTTCGTCAGCAGGCCAAGCAGCAGTATGGTGAAGATGTACTTACATTTCTTCAATATTATCCTGCTACCAATGATTCCGTAGCCGAAAAGTCACAGCTTTATCTTTCCAGAGATATGATTTTTGGCGTACAGAACTATGCCTGGGCAAATATTCAGAGCAAACACGGCAATTGGCCGGTGTATGTCTACCGCTTTACACGCAAGGTACCTGCCACCGGCGAGTACGTGAAGTATGGTGCTTTCCATACCGGAGAGGTACCCTATGCTTATGACAATCTGCAATTTGTGGACCGCCCCTGGGAGGAAGTGGATCACGAACTGGCTACTTCCATGTCATCTTACTGGGCAAATTTCATCAAAGATGGTGATCCTAATGGTGAGGGTTTACCCCAATGGCCTACCTATACTACCCCAGATCAAGAAGTAATGATACTGGGTAAGGAGGTAGAGGCAAAACCATTACCTGATGCTGCTTCTCTGGATTTTTTGTATGCAAAAATGATAGGAGAATGATCAATACTTTGAAAGTTAATGGTTATTCACATTAGGTCATATTGCTCAGTGATTAAATAAAATTTGATAGTACTTTTGTAAAGCCGAATAAGATTTTCATAGAAAGAAAGTGGTTATTTTTGATAAAGACATACATTTCTGAGTAAGGGCAACTTATCACCACATATTAATTCACCCTTTAAAACCATTATTATAATCAGTAAATTGGAAGCTGCATTTGGTAAAATTTGCACTATATGGAATCAAGACAGTTGGAAAGCAGTGAGAAGGTTTCAGAGATTCAGATCCACGCTGTTTATCAATTTATAGGATTACTCTCCCCTGAAGGTATTTTGGTAGAGATAAACCAGACAGCCCTCTTCTTTGCAGGACTGGAAGCTGATGATGTGATCGGTAAACCTTTTTGGGAAACTTACTGGTGGAATTATTCTGAAGAGATACAGAAGCAATTAAAGCATGCCATAGCAAATGCAGCCTCTGGAAAGCTTGTAAGGTATGAAGTAGAAGTGAGAGGAGAAAAAGACAAGAGAATTACAGTTGACTTTTCGCTTGAACCCATTTTTGATGCTGAAGGAAATGTAATATGGATATTACCTGAAGGCCGCGATATTACTGCCCAGAAGTATGAGCGGGAAGTTAAGGAGCAAGAATACCGCAGACTACAGGCTTCCCACAACATGCTGAAGAGCATTATTAACAGTACTTCTGACCTTATCGGAGCGATTGACAGCAATTATAATTTTACGCTCTATAATGATGCTTATCAGAATGAAATTCATAAGCTTTTCGGTACTAAGGTAGAGCAGGGCATGAAGATGCACCAGGTTGTCAAAAATCATCCTGAATATCTGGAAGATGCCTTAGCATTGTGGGGAAGTGCATTGAGTGGTAAATCCTTTACCGTGACAAGGATGTATCATCATCAGAGAACCCACCCTCTTTACTATGAATATACTTTTAATCCTATCTATGACCAGGAGGGAAAAATCGGCGGAGCCGTGCAGGTAATACGTGATCAGACAGAGAGGATAAAGGCGGAGCAGGAGATAAAAGATATGAATGAAATCGTACTGCTGGCCGAAGTGATTCCTCAGAAAGTATGGAGCTCAAAACCTGATGGAAAGAACGATTATGTAAACAATCGCTTCCTGACATATGCAGGGCTGACTTTTGAGCAAATGATGGGTGCGGGTTGGGAAAAAATAATTCATCCTGATGATTTGCCTAATACCCTACAAAAGTGGAAAGAAAGCCTGAAAACAGGAAAAACCTATGAAGTAGAGTATCGCCTCCGAAGTAAAGATGGCGAGTACCTATGGCATCTGGGGCGCAGCATTCCGATGCGTGATAATAATGGTGAGATCATCAAGTGGATGGGAACGGCTACCAATATTCACCGGAGAAAACTTCTGGAGCACGCTATCAAAAACCAGGTAGAAGAGTTTGAGTTTTTGATAGATTTTATCCCCCATATTGTCTGGAAAGCTTTGCCCGATGGGAAAGTGATATTCTATAATAAGCAATGGTTTGAGTTTACGGGCATTTCGCAGGAGGAAGGAACACAGGGCCTATGGAAAATGAGTCCTCATCCTGAAGATCAGGAGCGTACAATTAAAGCCTGGCAGAACAGCATTGAGACAGGCGAAAACTATAACATTGAACATAGAATAGCCAGTAAGGATGGAATGTATCGCTGGATACACTCCCGTGCTCTGCCACTGAAAGATCACGAGGGTAATATTCTGATGTGGTACGGAACAGCCACCGACATACACGATGAAAAAACTTATCTGGAAGAACTGGTATGGATTCAGAAACAACTACAGGAGAGGAATAAGGAACTAACTCGGATCAATGTAGACCTGGACAACTTTGTATATACTGCCTCGCATGACCTGCGAACGCCTATTCTGAACCTGGCTAGCCTGCTAAGTTTGTTGCAGGAAGAACTGGAAACCAGGGAGAAAGAAGGTACTACCAAGACCATCCTGGATATGATGAAGCAATCTATTGACAGGCTGGAAAAAACCATCAACGAACTTTCGGAAATAGCCAAGCTTCAGAAAGAAAAAGAAAATCAGGAAGATGTATCTTTTCAGGAAATGTATGAGGAGGTATATCATGATCTGGAACATCTTATCAATAAAACCGGAGCAGAGGTACATACAGATTTTCAGCAAAGCCAGATATATTATCCTCCCAAACATTTGCGCAGCGTACTCTATAACCTGCTCTCTAATGCAGTAAAATATACTGCTCCCAAAAGAAAGCCATTGATCAGACTGAGCACTTATGCCAAAAATGAAAGGGCGTGCCTGACAGTAGCAGATAACGGATTAGGCTTAGACAAAAGGCAACAGGCCAAACTCTTTCAAATGTTTACCCGCATCCATACCCATGTGGAAGGCACAGGTGTAGGCTTGTATATGATCAAGCGTATCGTTGAAAATAACGGCGGAAACATTTCGGTAGAGAGTGAGCCGGAAAAAGGAACAACCTTTACCGTTTGTTTCTGATCAATATTTGACTCCACCTATCTGCCTGTGAGCCTAATCATAAGTTTACGCACAGGAATCAAAACCAGTACCCAAACAATCTCACTCACTACAAAGAATACTCCTGTTTCTGTAGGGAAGTATAAAAAACTAATCACTACACCTAAAGCGACATTGTTTGCCCCTGAGCTAAAAAGTAAAGCAACTTTATTGGCTCTATGTGCTCCAAACCAGATGCCATAGCCAAAAATATAGAGGAAGAGAAAAGCCAGCAAATTGACTAAAAAATAAGGAAGTATTTGCTGCGTATCAGTCAATAGTACGGGGCGGTACTCAGCAATGGCTAGTGCAAAAATGGCAGCGATGCCAAAAATGGAAATAAAAGAATCGTGGTTGCGCATCCACCGACTGATTCTCTGATGTCTCCGTACAAGTAAATGAGCCAGATAAGGAAAAATAACGGTGATAAAAAGCGTTGCAAAAAGCCTGAATTGGTTGACTTCCAGGGTCTCTGCCATAAGCTGGCTACTAAGGTAGGGAAGAACAAGAGGCGTAAGTGAACTGCTTAGAATTAGCAAAGCCAGCGCCAGGGTCACATTACCATTAAACACATTGCTAAAAGCCGGTGAGGTAACTCCACAGGGCAATACGCACAACAAAAATAAAGCAGTGGCATAAAAAGGAGAGAAAGGTTGGATAATCCAGAACAGAAGCAAAGGAAGTAGTATAAAGCGAATTACATAAAAGCCAGCTACAGTTTTTGTCTGCGCCCGGAAAAAATCCGGTGAGAAATCTACTTTGAAAGAAGAAGCAAAAATAATGAAGCAAAGTACTGCTAGTATCAGGGGGCCGGAAAGCTCACCCGGCTGAGGCAGAATAAAACCCAGCACAGTAGCCAAAAACAGTATGGGATTAAAGTACTTCTTGGCAAACTCATTCATCCTGCGAAAATAGCTGTAAATGAGTAGAACACCAGTATTTACTACAATAAGTGTAAGGGGTATTGCTACATGCCTTTTATTTGCGATCGCTGTGTCCTAAGTCCCTATCAGGATCAATGCGGTCTCTGATGAGCTGTTTTAGCTCTTTGGATTCAGGAAAACGGCCTTCTGCTTTGCGGGAGTAAATCAGTTCGCCATCCAGTTTCACGTCAAATATGCCTCCGGTACCTGGTTGGAGGGCTACTTCCCCCAGCTCAGACTCAAAAGTAGTTAAAAGTTCCTGCGCTATCCAGGCAGCTCTCAGCAGCCAGCGACATTGTGTACAATAGTTGATTTCTACTCTGGGTGTCATATTCAGCTTGTATGTAAGTTCGATCTAATATTAATGACTTACTAACCTACTACAGAGTTATCAAAAAGTAAAAGCCTTCCGAAGAAGGCTTTCATATATCAGAAGGTGAAGGCGTAAATGATAGCCGCCAGAAGAATGAGTAAAATTGGTAGTACTACCGGCCAGTTTACCTGTTCTACATACTCTTCCTCTTCCTTTTTAAGGATTTGTTTTTCTTTCATGCTGGTAAAATAATAAGGGTAAAGAATATAAATAAGCACGCTGCTTATCACCACTTAGGATGATAAAATTGCCTGCAGAGAATGGATGTTACCCTAAGGAGCATGAATAGAGGTAAAAACATAAAACGGATTACGCAGGAAAGACGGAACGGAAAGACTTTCCTTAAGTGCGTACGTAAGAGCATAGGCTTGATAAGCAGGCCTATAGGTACAATAGATAAATAAATAAACAGAGAATGATAGCTTTATGCAGCTATCAATGATAAGCGCATCGCTGGAGGATACGGCAGGAACAAATTCAAGAACTTCCTGCTGGCTGTGCTTTACTTTTAGCTGGGCAGCCGTCTGCTGAATAGCGAAGGTAGAAAAAATCAGTATGATACCCGCCAGGAAGATGGAGGACAAACGGGCAGGCAATAAATGCTCATCACCTTTTTTTGCAAAAGGCTGATGCATAAAATTACTTCTTAAAGAGCCAGTGATAGGTATCATATATTTCTATAGCAAACGTAAACAGAAAAGGATTGATTGCTAAACTTTGAAAAATATTTTTGAGAGAAGATAGCAAGAATTAAAGTAAAAAAAGCCTACCCAAAGGGCAGGCTAATTCCAATTGAAAACTAATGTAAACTAGAATAATAGCTCTCTATACTTTGCTAATGGCCATACGGCATCATCCACTAAAAACTCCAGTTTATCTACGTGGTAGCGGATCTCATCAAAGAAACCTTCCTTGATATCTTTGTACATGACAGCACGCTCCCGGTTATCTTCTACCTTATTAGCTTTCTTACGTGCCTCAATCATCTCATGCACCTTGCTCTTTACGATGTTCAGGTGAGCGGTGATCTCGTTGACAGTCTGAAAACCTACCGTATTCTCATGATCCAGTCCCAGGCTCTTCATATCACTGAGGGCAGAGATTAGTTCGTTCTGATAACGAAGCGTAGCGGGAATGATATGGTTGAGTGCGAGATCTCCCATGATACGGGATTCTATCTGCACCTTCATAATGTAATGCTCCCACATTATTTCCAGGCGTGCTTCCAGCTCTGCTTCTGTATAAATATTGTTTTCTACAAAAAGCTTCTTGGATTTTTCGGTAAGGTATTCGTCCAGCGCTTCCGCACTGTTGGTAATATTGGACAGCCCTCTTTTCTCGGCTTCCTGCTTCCACGCTTCGCTGTAGCCATTGCCTTCAAAGCGAATATCCTTGGATTCTTTGATATAGCGGCGTAGTACGTTGACCAGTGCCATCTCCTTTTTGTCTCCTTTCTCTATCAGTGCATCTACATCTTTCTTGAATTGCATGAGCTGGTCCGCTACGATGGTGTTCAGCACCGTCATGGCAGAAGCACTATTGGCCGATGAGCCTACCGCCCTGAACTCAAACTTATTACCCGTAAAGGCAAAGGGCGAAGTACGGTTACGGTCAGTATTATCCAGCAGTATGGGAGGAATTTTGTCAATGCCCAGCTGCATAAATGCATTACCTCCTTTACCGGCTTCTACAGTAGCATTACTTTCCAGCTCGTCCAGCACGGTGCTGAGCTGAGAACCCAAAAATACGGATACAATAGCGGGAGGTGCTTCATTAGCACCCAGGCGGTGATCATTACCAGCAGAGGCAATAGAAGCTCTCAACAAGCCATTATGCTCATGTACTGCCTTAATGGTATTGATAAAGAAAGCCAGAAACTGAAGATTGTCCTCTGTTTTAGAGCTGGGAGCCAGCAGGTTTTTGCCGGTGCTGGTGATCAGTGACCAGTTGTTGTGTTTTCCACTACCATTGATTCCTGCGAAGGGCTTTTCATGCAGCAGTACCTTAAGCTCATGCCTTTCAGCAATCTTCTCCATGAGGTCCATCAGCAATTGGTTATGGTCTACCGCCAGGTTAATTTCTTCAAACATGGGGGCGCACTCAAACTGACGGGGAGCTACTTCATTGTGGCGGGTACGAATCGGTATACCCAGCTTATGTGCTTCTACTTCCAGATCTACCATAAAGTTATGCACCCGGGTAGGGATGGAGCCAAAGTAATGGTCTTCCAACTGCTGACCTTTTGCTGAAGAATGGCCAAACACGGTTCTGCCGGAAAGCACCAGGTCGGGACGTACCCGGAAAAGTGCCCGGTCAATCAGGAAATACTCCTGCTCAATGCCTAAGGAGGCTTTTACCTGAGTCACATTTTTGTCAAAATATTCCTGACAAATGGTGGTCGCCGCCTTGTCTACAAAAGCCATTGCTTTGAGTAAAGGAGTTTTGTAATCAAGGGCTTCGCCGGTATAGGAGACGAAGATGGTAGGAATGCAGAGCGTTTTGGCGCTGCCGTTTTCCATGATAAATGCCGGAGAAGTAGGGTCCCAGGCGGTATAGCCGCGTGCCTCAAAGGTATTGCGTAATCCACCACTGGGAAAAGAAGAAGCATCTGGCTCCTGCTGCACAAGCGCAGAACCTTTAAACTTTTCCATATGGCGCCCCTGTATGTCCGGCTCAAAGAATGAATCGTGTTTTTCGGCAGTAGCGCCGGTCAAAGGCTGAAACCAGTGCGTATAATGCGTCACTCCCCGGGAGATGGCCCAGGATTTCATGGCGGATGCTACCGCATCGGCTACATGAGTTTCAATTTTGGCGCCCCTCTCAATCGCCATGATCAGCGATTCGTAGATGTCGGCAGAAAGTACCCGGCGCATGGTTTCTTTGTCAAACACATTCTGGCCGAAATACTCAGAGATTTTGTCAGATGGTAATTTCACTGGTACAGGCTTTCTGTCCAGGGTCTTTTCCAATGCTTTGAAACGAAAATTGGTTGATTGCATATTGTATATTAGTATAAATATTCAAAGCTAAAATTTTTCCAATGAACTGGAAATTCGTGTTCAAATCTTTTTTTATTCTCACCATCTAATCCGGAACAGAGGCTATCCTCATAAAAAACGGAAGGCTGTCAGGCTTTATCCTAAGCACCCTGCTCTGCCTAAACGCTGGTGCACGGCGTAGTAAAGTTCCTTAAAAACAAATAAAACATCAACGGGTAAGCGACAGCAAATAAGGAATGTGACAAATTTATTTTGCCCTGATTTTCAGTGAGGAAATGCAAGCATAGCTTTTAAAGTGCGAAGTTTCAGAGAAGCAACTACTCTTTTTTATTCTGCATGCGCTTCTCCGGTTCCAGCAGCGTGTCCGTATCGCCCAGTACATCTTCTACGTACAGCATTTTTACCGCTACCATCACCAAAGCAAAGATAGGCGTAGCCAGTACCAGCCCCAACACACCAGTAAATACGCCCAGCACCAGCTGAGCGACCAGTACCATTGCCATCGGCAGCGAAATCTGGTGACGCTGTATCATGGGTGTGAGGAAATTACTCTCTACGATCTGGGCCACGATATAAACCAGCGCGGTAAGCAGCATTTTGTGCAAGCCCAGCGGAGCAGCCACCAGTACTCCCAGCAATAAAGCGATCAGCGGCCCGAAGTTAGGCACAAAGGCCAGAATACCGGCGATAATCCCCAGGATGAGTGCCAGCGGAACACCGATCAGCCATAAACCCAGCCAGGTAAAGACCGCTACGATCAGCATGGACAGCAGCTTACCGGCCAGCCAGCTCCGCAAAGTGACACCCAGCGTATCCAGTACTTCCTTGGCCCGTTTTCTCCGGGCTTTGGGAATCAGGTGGAGGAGTCCCTGCTGATAAGGTTTGGGGCCGGCGGTGATCAGGAAACCCATGAACAGTATGATATAGATATCGCCCAGCACACCGAATACGCCAAAGACTGCCGAGAAGAATCTGCCCGAATTGCTCTGTAGCTTCTGCTGAATGTCGTTGCGCTCCAGGTATTGAATCACCTCATCGCCCCAGGAGGTTTGCCGGAATTGCTGCCGGGCTTCCTGCAATGAATTAGGAAGCTGCTGGCTCAGTTCCTGAAACTGATGACTGATGTAAGGACTGAGCGCCCAGCCTATGCCACCCAGCAATATAAAGAAGCCGATGACTGAGATAAGTACCGCCCAACCCCGGGAAAGAGACGTACGATGGGCGATCCAGCGACCGATGCCCCTGAAAAAAGCGGCAACTAATATGGCAGCGATGATGATCAGTATGACACGAAAAACAGCACCCAGGAATAAGATAAGGAGTACTAGGGCACTGATGATACCCGTAGCGACTAATACTTTCCGGGGGAAGCTATAGCTTTCAGAAGAAGATGACATGCGTAGAAGTTTAAAAAATAGTTTGTTTTCGGTCTACCAAGCTAACCTGATAAGGAAAGGATGGTTTTGAAAAGGGGGAAAAGCTATCTTACTAATAAGTCTTGCCAATGAAAAACTGTATCAATTGTTTGGTTCGGGTAATCATTTCTTCAGCATCAAGGGGTTCCGATAATAGCTGATTAATTCTGTTGCTGCTGAGTGTTGGAAAAGTCTGTTTTATGGCCTCAGGCTGATCGGTAGACTGTCGTTTGATGTTGACCATGATGGATTCCAGTTGTGCTATGGTATCTTCTATTTCAGTGCGCGAAAATTGGGCATGTTCTTTCATAGGTATGAGCTTTAAGCTTGTTGAAACGGCATAAACCCGAAGTGAGTTCTTAACTATACCTCACTCCACCTACCGCAAGTTTGAGCGAAGCGGTAACTTGTGGTTCTTCTCACATTCTAGCTTGCCTTCAAGTTACGCTTCGCTAAACTTGAAGGAGAAAATGTTTTTAAAAATGGAGAGGAATATATATTTACATTAGATCATCAGCACTCAAATTTATTGTCTAAACCTTTTGCTTTTCTCTTTCTTAATTTCCTCAATAATGAATAAAAAAGCTGATTGAACAATTTCTCTTGAGTTATAACTTTCTTTATTCAAGAGCCAAACAATTTCTTTTTTATAATTCAAATCAATATGGTAACGTTTCTCATTTACTATTTTAGGTTCATTGATAGGAAAATAACCTGACCTGCTTTTTAATCTTACAACCCCATTCCAGTATCGGACTAATAAGATGGAATTTTTAGTGCTATTAACATATGCCGTTCTCCAATAAAAGCTTGCTGAATATCCTAATGCATGTACAATTATAGATTCATAATCGTCACTCTCACACACAAAAGGAATATCTGTAGTACTCTTATATAATGTTACTTTTTCCTTAATTAAAGAATTAAGTTTTTGAGTCTCGCTTCTAAATATTTCTACTCCTTTTGGTGAATCCAAAATTGAATCAATCTCCTTATTAATTTTTTCTTCATCCAATAATGAGTTTGCTATATCAATGATAGGATCAATATCATTTTTAGAAAAGTTAGGAATTTTCCCAAGTTTGGGCTTTTCTAACAAAGTTTTTTCATAAATTATCCTGGTTAAGTCATATAGTTTATTGATGAAAAGATTGTCATCATCCATTTGGTGATACACTTTAGATTTTAAAAATTTAGGAGCAGAAATATTCAGTGACCCTTTTCTTAGAATAGGTATAAACTTAACCTTAGAAATAGGAGATTCAAAAATCTCTTGAGTAATCATTGAAGTTTCATAACCTACGCCACTTTTTCTTCCTTCAGCTTTTAATTTATAATCTGGTGTTAAAATAATTAAAACTTTATCAGCTTCTTCAATAGAGCTTTCCATAAAATATGTCAAATCTTTACCTGCACTCAATTCAAACTGATCAAGTATAACATTGATACCAAATTTTTCAATCAAGTTCTTTGCTAAATTAAGCACCCATTCTTGATGTTCAGGACTGTCCCATGAATATGAAATAAATACTGTTTTTCTTTTATTGCTCATTCTTTATAAAATTGATTACCACCAAACTTTAGCCCGCTCCAAGTTAGATTTTACATTCCAAACTGAACTAAACCCACCTACCGCAAGTTTAGCGCTAGCGTAACTTGTGGTCCTTGTCTTTAAGGGAAGTTTGCCTCCACGTACCTTTAAACCTCAAAAAGATACAGGAATTATTAAATTTTACCAATCCCTACAAAAGGGCATTTTCACCCTTTTTCATTTTTCTGCATTGCGCCTTTTTTCAGCAAGTAAGAAGGGCGTGCTATTCTTTTCATCAGGTGGAAAAAATGGTAAATCAAGGCTGCATGTCCACTGATCCTGCCGGAAAAATGCCTGCGCAGTTTTCCTGAATCTTTTTTCTTACATCAACCATACACCAGCAGGGCTGCGGCACCTCTTTTCCCTATGGAAAAAGGCTTGCGCAACTTTACATCACCATTTTTCCTCAGGAAAAATGCTTGTGCAATTCTCCCCAAGCTCTTTTCCGGGCGTCTCACTGCTTCCGCAAATTTTCTTAAGCTTATTTCCGGGTGGATGAGTGCTGCTGCGGCATGCAGGAAGATGAATTTTCTGCGGATGTAAGCTTTTCATATTGGCGCAATAGTAAAAGTTAGGGAGAAGTAGGAATTTCATCTTTACAATAAACTTTTCAACCACAAAGCTTATGGTAAAGAAGAAGAATATCCCCCAGCGGATAGAAGATGTGAGGCTGTTGATCTACGGAACGATGAACCAGCCCCTTGTAAGTGAAGAAATGGCCAAACTTGGCTATTCCTTCAAGGAAATGCAGAAAGCACAGGCGATGGTAGATAAGGTGACGAAGCTACAGACCGAAAAGTCCAGCAAGTATGCTTCCCAGTATAGTGCCTCGGAGCGCTACAAGGAGGATCAGGCAGCCGCCTGGGAGTTGTATAACTATCATATACGCTCCGCCAAGCTGGCCTTTCGCCGTGACATTATTATGCGGAAGCAACTGCAACTGGATATGCCCCGCAAGCGTAGTCTTGCCGGATGTATAGAGCAGGCAAGCTATTTCTATGGCACGCTACAGCAGATGCCGGAACACTTTGGCAAAATGGGTGTTACTGCCGAAGAACTGGCGCAGGCACAGGCCATGATGGAAGCCCTGGCCGATGCCCATCGCCACTATAAAGGTTTGCAGGGAGAAGCTCAGATGGCTACCCAGACCCGCAACATCGCTATGAAAGAGCTGGATGCCTGGGTACGCAGGTTTAACAAAGCCGCCCGCCTTGCCCTGCATGAGCACGACCAGTTACTGGAAGGCTTAGGGCTGCTGGTAAGGAGTAAAGTTTAGTATTGATTGAGATCTGGCAGATTTCTGAAATCCGTATGTGATTAACACAGGAAAACATCCTTTATATTTGTCATTCAGAAAGAATCGCAACGGCGAACCGTCTTGCTGATTGTTAGATAAGAAACTTGTTTAGCGATGTTTAATTAGGCGCTTTGATGTTAATTAAATGACATCCAAGCCAAGTTTAAAAAGATTTCTCCTGAAAGACATAATGAGACGCTCATATCACATACCTAAAATCTGCCAGATCTTCTCCTCACATTTTGAGCCAATTTAAAACGTGAATAATTGCTGTTGTTGTGCCATTTCTATTTACCACTCAGCCATTATCTAAAGTGTACTGTAATTAATATGGCTATTGGGGATATGAACATTAAACGTGCTTACTCATGAACTATGTACAAGAACAACAAAAGAGGTTAATGAAAGAAAAACTTCTATGTAAAGCAGAACTTACAGACAAGGATTTCGGGGATATTATTTACTCATACCAGACTGCATCAGGTAACTCAATGGGGTCAGGTAAAATAATGGGTATTCTTAATTTTTTAAAAGAAGGTAATTCAGTAACACTTTTTCATGAAGATGGAAAAACTGAAAAGATCAAAGACAAATTTGATCTTGCAAATTTAATTAAATCCATTGATAGTCTAATTGACATAACTTCAAGCAGGTTTTTTAAAGAGTATTTTTAAACTAATTCATTTGATTGTGAAGGGCAGTTTCCTACCAAGGGATGTAATGATACTCTGTTCCGCTTTTACTTATAAATTTTTCAGAGGAGAGAATGGTAAACCTTTTTGTTACCTCAAATCTCGAACCTTTATCAAAGACCAACTCTATCTCATTTCCATTTATCAATAGATTAGCGTGCCTTTTCTCTTTTAATAATTCCTGCCTTGCAAATTTTGGATTATTTGATTTGCTAAAAGTCATTACAAACCCTCCCTTTCTAAACCAAAGAGCTGTATACACATCCTTTCTAATCACATTTCCAGCGTGCAAATCTTCATAGTGGAAAGGCTCTGAAATATAGTAACCTGATTCCTCAATTATCTTCATTCAACAAATTGATTTATGAGCTGCGAATACAATTGCTTTAATATGGAGATGAGTTATATTTCCACGTGTCTTGATTGATATTTTGAAGGAGATTGCTGAATTTTTCTTGCTAAATTTTCAATATACTTTTCACCATATTTATAATATTCTTCAATTTCCGAAGGTTTTAAAACTACATTTATTTCAAAAATGCCAACACTTCCGCAGACAGCAGACAATATTAATTTCTCTGCTTTCTTATAAAGAGAATAATCCCACTTCTTATCGATAATTTTATCCATTTGTAGATTTTAGAAACTCTAGCAGGAAGGTGTGTTCTTAAAATCCCACCATCAGACCGAATAGTTTTGATAAGATATAAATCTGTGCTGTAGCCAATACCTATCTCTACTTCATTGTTATCATGATCACAAAACTTAAATTTCCTTATCATTTCAAAATATATTCAATAGGTACTAATCTATCTACAACAAGTTTGAGCAAAGTGGAAGAGGGTATTTTATAAAAGACATGCCGTATCAGGAAGAGCAAGCTTATATTTTTTACATCTTTATTACTGGAACAATTTCTCGGTCTTTAAATACTTCATAATTGCTTCTTATTTGTTCTGATAATTGCTTGAGACCTTCAAAATCTAGGCTTGCTTCCTCATTGGTAAGTTTAAAACTCCTGGAAAAATCTACCATGCTGGATGAAAAAACAACATTCAAAACAAAACCATGGTTAGTCTTGTACAAAATGAAGTCCCAGTTATTTTTAGCCACTTTTTCTAATACTTTCATCTTTATAAATCTTTTACTGTATAATCAATATCAAGCTGCATACCTTCAGTTTTAATAATAATCTACCTACCGCGTTTGAGCGAAGCAGAAAAGGGTAGTTAGTAAAACACCAGACTATTCCCGAGACAGTACAAAATCTTTGTAAAAGCCATTTGAATCAATGCTTTTTACACTTACATCTTTTAGGACTTTTTGATTTTAAGCTGCCTAATTATATCTTTAGCAAGTTTAAATGCAAGTTCATTTCCCAAACTATCAGGAGATCCTAATAATTTAGGATACACTTCATAGTCATTTTTTACCTTACTACCATTAATAACTAAATTAATGTTCCATGGCATATCTAAAGGGTGAGTGCTCAACTTTAAAATTATTATATCCTTGACATTAGAAGAAAATGTTATTTCAAAAGAAGTGTTGTGTATTATACAACTTTCAAATGAATAGTATCCGATAGTTTTTTTTTGAGATATTAATTCGCTTTTCAAATTAGAAACTATACGTTCGGCAAGTAGAAATATATATTCCATAGACTAAGGGAAAATAGTGTTTAGCTCCATGTTGTAAAATAAACTAGGGTTATTAACATTTAATGGATACCCAATATCTATTACTTCATAATCTTTGTCAATCAATTTTTGAGCCCATTTTTGATTTGCTTTATACATAAGTGTTTTTGGAATAGCTTCATCTGTAATCCATCCTTTACTGTTTGTAGCATATTGGCCACTAGTATTGCTAAAATCATCTACTATCTCCTGCCAACTGTATGTATTCCCATCAATATCAAATGTATAACTTGACTGATATGCGTCATTAAATGCTTCAACTTGTTTCCCTTGAGCCTGAAGAGTAGAAACCACATCATTAACATGAGCATCCATCTTTCTACCAATTACAGCTATTTTACCATTACTACCAGCCTTTACTTGAATAATTCTCCTACCTGCAATCTTATCGCCAGCTTTAAATATTGTAACTGTAACATGTGAGGTTTCATCCACCCATTTTTGCCAGCCTTTTGATTTGACCTCACTTGAGACCTGTTCAGCAGTTTTACCAGGGTTACTTTTCAAATAGTTATTAACAAATTTAATCTCATCTATTTTGGTGGCGAGATCATCAATTCCCGCATCATGAAGCGCCTTCCAAGCATCCACTAATCCATCTTGATTGGCGGCATTTTTAAAAGTATTATCCCAAAGTTCCGTACTAGCTACTTCATCATAGAATTTGTTGTATACATCATCAGGCCAGCTCTCCAGGATACTTTTGCTTTTGGCCGATAAGTTGTCAATTCCTCGGGCAGCTGCCCCAATAGCCACTCGTATGTCTCCAATATCCTCAGCGTCAATAGCTTTTCTAAGCTTAGTCAATTCATCGGCGGGGCTTCCAAGCTTCTTGAGTTTATCCAGTAGCTTAAGCTTAAACGCTTTGGAAAGTTGCTTTACTTTGCCAAAAGGCGAAAGAATGCTCAATACAAATACAGTTGCTCTACCCTGATCGTAAGGATCGTCATAGTGGGCGGCTACATATGCTGTAGTGGCATCATATAATTGTGTGGCTTCTTCCGGACCAATGTCAATACCCAGAAAACATTGGTTTAAGGTGCGGATAATGTCTGAAGGATTTTCAGAGCTGAATACGCTCACTAACTCAGTACCCTGCGTCAGGCAGTCTGTCCGATTCTTTATGTAAGCCCTAACAGCTTCAGTACCGGCATCCAGCATTCCGTTAACATCAATCTCTTCTACCAAGGCGTGTGTAGCTCCGCAAGCGAATTGTCCCCAATCTCCCTGGCTGGGGCAATTCTCGCGGCTACTCAGGCAATAAAGAGCTTCTACCTCACCTGCATTGACCGCCAGTACTACAACTTTTTCCAGGGAGTAGTCCTCCTTCATGCGCTGCCAGAATACTTCTTTCGCCTTTTGAATCCCTTGATCCAGGCAGCCTCCGTTGAGACCTATCTCATTGAGGAATTCTTTCAGCTCGTCAATTAGGCCGTAGAAGGTAATTTGTAATGCTACCGCTTTTTTCACCTGAGCAAGCTCTTCCTCATTTAAGCTAGCTTCATCCTGCTTCAGCAAAGAGGCAATGTGACTTTGATGATTTGTAAGGTCCTGCTGAAAGGAGGCAGTATTCTCACGTACTTGCTGAAATGTGTGCTCGCTGATATAGGATAAAAGTTCAGCATCGGCAGGAAATCCTTCGGGCAAACTGGCAAGCACCCGCATCTCCTTCTCACTTAAGGGACCTTTGCCGTGTACTTCTAACCAGGCATTAACCGCCTCTTCAAACTCATCCAAAATAGCCAGGAGTAATGCATTATCAAAATTTACTTGTTTATCTGAATTACTATTGGTTGAGCTACTGCTTTTTTCATGATGTACACCTCCACTACCGTCTACACTATACTTATTACCCTGACTATCCTCTACGGCTAGGGCTTCCCCCTCCTGAGGGGCTTCTTCGGCTACTATAGCTTCCTGGCCCTGAGCGTCTACCGCTATGACTTGCCCCTGTTCGTTGACATAGACCTGAGCAATTTCTCCGTCTACAATGATGTTGGTAATTTCCTCTTGTGCTGAAGATTGTTGATCTGGCTGGGAATCCGATACTGTTTTTTGCTGAGCAAGCGCTTCTTGATCTTCTTCCGGTTGCGGGGGATGCTCCTCTTCCCAACGTTTTTGAAAAGCTTCTAAATTCTCGCTCAAGGCCACGACCTCCCCTTGTACAAGATTGTAGTCTTCGTCTACCCAGACCTCATCAAATTTTACAGGGATTTGCAGGCTCAGATAGGGCACATGCATAACGCCCCAGCCGCTGAAAATACCATCACCTCCTCTTACTTCTCTTAGCTGCATCTCAAAATCTCCTACCTGCCAGTATTGTCCGGCCATAGCCGTAGCCAGGGGTATGCTGGAAGCCGTAATATTAGGAGAGAAAACTGTTCCGCAGGCAGCCACAATGACTTCAGGTGTAATAAAGGTCTGTAGTTGGCTGTAACGAGACACATAATTGTTAAACAGACTGGCTACCCTGAGTTCATAGGTAGTTTCGGGTTCTAAATCCCTTAGTACTACCTGCTTATCACTGGTCTCTATGCTAAACCAGCTTAAAGCTTCCTCTTCCTGCGCTGTCTTACGTCGGTACTCTACCCGGTAGCTATCCGGATCAATAGAAAGATGCCAGTTGACCAAAGCTTTGCGGGCGTTTTCGGCATACACCCGAATGCCATCAGGAGGGTTGAGCAGCAGTCCTTCTCCAAAAGTGAAGCTGCATACTTCGCTATATCCTTCGTTTTTGAATACCGCCCGGCCTTCAATATCCAAAGCCCGTACCCGGAAAGCATACTTCTGACCAGGAATTAATGCGGCATCGGTGAGGCCATAGAGATAGCTGGTTTCCGTAGTGGTAGTTTGCAGCAAAGGAATGGAAGAGCGGATAGCATCATCCACATTACGGTCGGTAGGAAATACTTCTACCAACGTGAGTTCATATTCAGTAGAGAAGGGTGAAGCAGGGTTAATATTCCCCCCATCCATCCACTGAAACAGGATATGTGTGGGGTCCATGAGAGGCAGCGTGGTTCCACAAATAGGCGCGGTGATGCGAGGGGGCTCGTTGAGGGTAAACCAGGCCATAAAAGTAGCCGGACGACTCAATGAACGATCGGCTCTGCGATAGTCAAGTACTTCTATGGTAAACTGATAAAAGCCTTCGGGCAGTGCCCTTCTTTGTTCATACTCCGCTCGGCTGATACCCGAAAACACTAGGTTGCGACTATCCAGATAAGGCGCTAAGGTTTCACCGGATACTATCAGAGGAATACCTCCTTCTAATGTGATGGGCGGCGGCAGATAAGAAGGGTTGGTTTGCAGACGAATGCCTGAGCCTTCTATGGTTAGGCGAAGCTGCACGTCATATACTGGCTCGCTAAGGTCGCGGAGCAGTAGGTAGACCTGCATTTGCTCGCTACCGGGACGGGCATAGTCTGCCAGATATACTGAATAAGGAGGTGTAATCTGTAAGGTAGCATTTACCGGCCGATTCTGTGCATATAAATTTCCTCCTGCTATAAGCAATACTCCTATCAGCACCCATCTTATCAGCATAAAGGAATTCTTTGGCAATTTCAGTATATATTCTTTCATCTTTCTTGTCTTCCTCTGCTTAGCGTAATAGTATTCTGGCTGCTTTTTGATCGTACTGAGTCATCAGGCGTAAATAGTATTGCCCGGAAGCATACCTGCTGATGTCAAACTCAAAAGAATAGGTGTCACTATCCTTTTGCTGAATCCTGCCTATTTCCTGCCCATTAGTATCATTAATGAATGCGAAAAGAGAGGTTACGGAGTAGAGCGTTACCTCCACCTGAAAACGCCCGTTCGTTGGGTTTGGAAAGATCATTACGGATTTGATTCCCTGTGATCCCTGGGCTAAGCGAGCGTTGGTATTCAAGTCTTTTTGAGGTGGAAAGAAAGCCACTGTTTTGGTGATAGAATCCGTGCATACGCTATAATAACCTACCAGGGTAATCTGGTAATCATCGGCCTCTTCAAACGTAATCTGTGGTTCCCAGGAGGAAGCATTTAGGATATCTGCTTCCGGTGGAAAGTGCCAATGTACACTATCCGGTAGCGGAAAGCATACTTCGGTTAGGGTAAGGGTATCACCAACTATAAGCTCACTAGTTTGCAGAAAGTTTACTTCAAATAAAGTATCATAAGTCAGCACTTCAGTTTGTGCTACTTCATGACAGCCTTGCTCATTGGTAACCCTAACCTGATATGTTCCGGCCTGATCCACAGTAAGATAAGCATCTGTGCTCAAAGGCGATCCGTTATGGGTCCACTGGTATTGCCCCTGAGGTATGCTGGCATCCAGTGTTACGGACTGATCAAGGCAGAGCGTCACGGTATCCGGTAGTTGCACCGCAATTTGTGGGGCTTCTTCAATCACCACTGTCTGCTGTGCCTGGCATCCCTGTGTATCCGTCACAGTAACCTTATAAGTTCCTGAGCATAAATTCTCAGCCTGTGCATTGGTTTGCCCAGCTACATCACTCCACTGGTATTGATAAGGTGCTGTGCCTCCCTGTACCGCAATTGCCGCCTGACCATCACATCCCTGAAAGCAGGTAGGAGCCTTGCTGCTGATAAGCTCCAGTTGTAAAGAATCCGGGGGTGACATGCTGAACTCCTGTGAAAGTGAACAGCCTGAAGCATCCGTAACGGTCAGGGTATATTCCCCCCGACAGAGATTAGTCAGAGTAGGTGCAGTTTCGGAGCGCCCTTCCCATTGGTAGGTATAAGGAGTTACTCCTCCCGAGATCTTCAATTCCAGTTGGCCGTCACAGGCCTCATAGCAAGTAGGAGCTTCCCAGTGAAGCGTGTCAATCCGGAAGGCTTCGGGAGAGCCAATGGTGACAGAAGAAATACTTACACAGCCACGTTCATCTGTTACGGTAACAAAATACTTACCTCGAGCCAGTTGAGTGGCAGTAGGGCTAGTTTGTACCAAAGGGTCATTCCACACATATTGATATGTCCCACTGCCGCCGGTAGCTTCTACTGTAGCCCTTCCGTCTGAAGAGGTGAAACAGCTAGCATCCTGCCTCCCTACAATCTCACTAACAGGACCATCCAGGTCATTGATGACTTGCGTGAGGTGAACCATACAATTTTTAGCATCTCTCACATATACATCATAGACACTTGCGGCCAGATTAATAGGATGAACTTCTTCTGAGATAAGCTCCCTTTTTTGATTTATCCATTGATAGAGGTAAGGGGGTGTTCCCCCATTTACAATAAGCCGGGCTTCTCCATTGGCCTGTGTACATGCCGCTTCCACCACATTTTCTATAGTAGCTGTAAGTAGAGAAGGCTCAGTAATATCTACCAGAGTGAGGCTTTGGCAAGCCAGGGAATCCTCTACCAGCATGGTATACTGACCTATTGGATAACCGGTGAAAAGAGCTTCCTGTTGCCAGCTAATACCCTCATCCAATGAATAACGGTAAGGAGGTGTTCCTCCGTTAACATTGGCTTGGAATTGGGCATCACTAGCTCCGAAGCAGCTTACATATTGCACTACTTCAGGCGTAGCTGTAAGCATATCAGGTTGGGATACATAAATATCAACCTTTACCTCGCAACCCATAGTATCACGAACGGTCACTTGATAATTTCCGGCTGACAGTTTATCATAAGCTGTTACATCAGAAAAAGCCTCTCCCTGCCAGGAATATTGGTAGGGTGGATAACCTCCCAGAGCTTCTACTTCCACAAATCCATCGGATAAGCCATAACAGCTTACATTAATTTGTTGAAACATGCTTGCCTGAAGCGCTACTTCAGGTTCTGTTACCGCAATCGTATCTACCAGCTGACATGCATGAGCATCTGTAACTGTAAGTACATAATCACCTTGAAGAAGGCCGCTAACCATAGCTGTATTAGCTGAAAGTTCATGCCAGCGATAAGTATAAGGAGGCGTACCTCCGATTACTGTAGTGGCAATGCTTCCACTTGCTGTTCCTTTACATTGGACAGGTATTGTCTCATAGCTAAGCTGTAAAGGAGCATCTGGCTCGCTAAGCGTTACGGACAGGCTGGCTTGGCAGCCTCTTGTATCCTGTAGATGTATTTGGTAGTTACCTGCTATCAGCTCTGTAAACAGCGGACTGTCCTGCCAGTTTTCTTCGTCTAAAGAATAACGATAAGCCTGTGTTCCTCCACTTGCAGCTACTTCAATCATCCCGCTGGACTCAGCATGACACAAGATGTCTGTTTTGCTTATCAGCGAAAGTACCAACGTATCAGGCTGCATGATGGCAGCTTCAGCTGTAAACGCACAGCCCCGACTATCTTCTGTGATCGTTGTATAGGTTCCCGGAAGAAGCTGCTTAAATAAGCTATCACTTTGAAAGGTAGCTCCCCCATCTATGGAATAGCGATAAGGAGGAGTACCTCCGTCTGAAAGTATGGCAATCTGTCCATTCTCTTCATCAAAACAACGTACGGGTGTGACCAAGGGAGTAGTATACAAAGCAGATGTTGGTTCCTGAATCTGGACGCTGTCTATAAGGACACAGCCCTCCGCATCAACCACTGATAGGGTATACCAGGCAGGAGCGAGCTGATCTATATGAGCGTCCGAACTGGCTGTTTCCTTCCAAAGCAGATGATAAGGCGCTTTTCCTCCGCTGATGGTAGCGGTAATTTCTCCATTGTTCTCCTCATAGCAGCGCACATCTGTTTTATTAAAAGAAATGACTAAAGGGTTGTTAGTCGTTATGCTTTCTGTGAATACAGTCAGACATTCCTGCGAATCCTTAGCGGTGAGGCTATAAGTACCGGAAGGTAATTGCGAGAAAGTAGGGCTATCCTGCCACTCACTGGTACCCATCCGGTACAGGTAAGGACCGACACCTCCTTCGGCTTCTACAGTAATATATCCCGTACTATCACCAAAGCAACGGATATAGTTTTTCTCCTTTGTGGTTAGGATTAACTTTTCAGGAGAATTAAGCTTGACAGACTGGGTAAAAACGCAGCCTCTTTCATCTTTGACTTTAAGCTCATAGATACCGGCGGTAAGCCCGGTAAATATAGATTCGGTAGAAAAATTTCCTTCGTCTAAAGCAAACCAGTATTGGTTGCCAAAAGGGTTGCCATTGCCTCCAATGGCGCTTGCTTCTACCCATCCATCATTACCACCGAAGCAGGATACCTGATAACCATTATATTCGGAAACTGTATGCTGAAGAGATAAGGCTTCCAAAGGCTCAGTGATGGTAAGTATTTCGGGGTAAGTTAGGGTACAACCTTCCCGGTCACTTATCCGGATATGATAGTTGCCCGGAGCAAATAAAGATTGCTCTGTAAAAGGGGTAAACTTAGTCTGTGCTTCTTCCCGATACGTGAATATGTAATCGCTCCAACCTCCACTAACTAATGGGAGAATCTGTCCGTCATTGGCTCCTTTACAGCTTACATGCTCCACATTGATTTCATCAATAACTAACTCTTCAGGATCTGTAAGGATATGTTCATCAGAAGTAAGCTGACAACCATTTTTATCCGTAACGATAAGGCGATAACGGGCATCATAGAGCTGGCTTATTTGATGAGATACTGCACCACTTCCGGCATAGTTATACCATGAATCTGATACTGATTCTCTTTCCTGCCACTGATAAGTATATGGAGCAGTTCCTCCATTTACCGCAGCTGTCAATTTTCCATCATAGGCTCCTGAGCAAATGATATTTTGCTGACTTATGGTAAGGGTGAGAGGGGAAGGCGCAGTGATGTTTAGCGATTTGCTTATGACATCAGAACAAGCGGAACCACTATTCTTTACAGTAAGCGTATAGTTTCCTCCACGATTTACAGTAAATGATCCATTGGTATTACTTTGGTTATAACTTCCAGAAGCATGTGCTAATGTATACTGATAAGCACCACTACCTCCACCAGCCTTAGCTTTAACTGTACCTGTTTCTCCGGCACAGCGCATATCGTTTTTGGAAAAAGATGAAATGGATAAAGGGGTAAAGCCAAGACTGATCGCTTCTTCCTGAAAAGGTAAACAACTTCTGCGATCATGGTCATATACCCTAACTTCATAGTTATTACCTGCTGAAAGACTACTAAAAGTATGTGATACATTTGTAGTGTTACTTTTCGTTGCTATTCTGCTTGAGCCTTTCCAAAGTTCATAGTCATACCTACCCGGACCGTTGGATATGTTTACCCTGATTTTGCCATCATCCGGATTGTCACATTTTGGGTTTACTGTAGAAACTGAGGCTACAATTTTGGGAGGAGCAGTTAAGGTAAATGATTTGCTTAAGCTTGTACCATTACACGGATCAGTAGCCGTCACGGTATAAGTACCAGCAGGTAAATTAGAGAAATTTGCCTTATTGTAATTTTGACCTTTGTTGCTTACAGGAGGTCCATCTGCTATTCTGAATACTATAGGCTTATCACTATTGCCACCATTTACTTCTACATAGATACTGCCTGTACCATCAGAGCAGCCAGGGTTATAGCTTTGGCTACTGCTATTCCAACTGATATTGCTGACTGTGCCTACTGTAACAGTTTGAGTCATATCACAAGCACTCAGGAAAGGAGCATTATTGCGGTAATTGCTAAGCCTGAGAGTATAAGTCCCTGATTCCAGATTATTCAAAGTATAATCATTGGTTGTGACTCCTCCGGGAACAGTAAAAGTATCTCCTCCGACTTTGGTGTAATCAAGACGATATTTACCTGTACCATTTCCAGTGACTTGTACCCTGATCTTGCCGGTTCCTTCCACAGAACAGGAAGGCTGAATAGCCGCAGCGGTAAAACTGGGACCCACAGGGTCTACTGCTATGCTACTTACATCACTATAGCTACCATACGCATCATTGGCCCAGGACCGTACCCTAAAATGGACTTCTTGACGATCAGTTAAATTTTCTAATTCCGGTAGATCTTTAAGCGATATGGTTTTATTTCCGCCATTATCGCTAGCAATAGTAGTACTTCCCAGTGATTGCCAACGAGGTATGTTTAAACCAAAAACTGTATAGTAGTCACCCACAATCCAGTATTCCCAGTTGAGATGTACCTGATCAAGAAATGAAGGGTATACATATGTCTCGGTGCTTAAAACAATATCATCATTTACACACAAGTTTGAGGAGCTTTTGTTAATGCCAGGAACACTCGGCTCCGGAGGTGTATAGTAAAACTCATACGTAACCCTGTTATTAGTATTATAAGTAAAGGCTTTTCTCATCACAGAGCCAGTTGAGATACCTGGAGGTTGTTCTCGATAAAGGTCGTAAACTGCTACCGTACCATTGGGGCCATAGTGGTTATCATCTCCACTACTATAGCTGCAATTATCTCCCTCATCCTCTTCCCAACTTTCCATGGTAATACAGAGTGCCGGGTTATCACTGTCATAGCCAGGTACTTTATCATGCTTTATTTCATTTACAATTTCATGTTCGTCGTACCACCATCCAGGGTCTTTAGCATGTTCTTCAACACAAATAGAGGTGCCTTTGTATGAGAAGTTCCAACGATATTCATTCCAACCCTGGCCAACTCCGTCACCATCCTCACCCTGGTAATAAGCCACTACTTTGATACTTACCTCAGTTGATCCTGCTTGTCCCCAACTCAAGTGAGTTATTAATAACAGGACTGGCAAAAGTTGCCCTACCCGATATATCAATCTATCCATACTTTATTGCACTTAAGTTTTCATTATGATGACTAATATTCTACCAGCACCTCTTGAGAAAGCTCACTCTCACTACCATCTTCAAATACTGCCTGTATGGCATAGCGGAACCGATGATTGATTGTTAATCGTCTATCCAGAAACTGCGATTCAGTTTCACTGAACTGATAATATCTAAGGGGGTTATCATCCACTGCCCGGAAAATACGATACCCATTAATTGCTTGCGTAATAGGAGCTTTCCATTGGAGCAAGATAAGCTTTTGCTTACGGTCAACTTTTCCATTCAAATGGCTTATTCCTTCATGAAGTTGTATGTCTAAAGCGGTTAATGTCACAGAAGGATGGGCCGCGCTTAGGCCTTCATCATCAATGCTTTGTAAAATGTATCGATATTCAGTGCCTGCTTTCACGGAAGCATCCAGATAGTGGTATGCACTATCACCTGCTTCAAACCGTTGTAGAATCTGGAAACCAGAAGAGTTGGTATGCCAGCGAAGTAGTACATATTCCGCTAAGTCATCACTGGGGCTTGCCCACCACTTTAACTCAATACCATCTTTCTGAGCCTCTACTGAGGTAAGCTGTGCAGGTACCGGAGGAACCACATCAGGTCTTTTTAAGGGTAAAATTTCTGAGTAATCCGATACATTAAACCGACGATCTACCGCAACGAGGCGATAATATACCTGCTCAGTGAGGGTAGCTAATTCAACACTGTCTATAAAGGTCGTATCCTGAATAGTTTGGGAAGAAACCATAACAAACTCTTCTTTCGGGTCATTGGCACGAAATACACGATAACCCAATACATCTGGTGAAGTACTCTGCGTCCAATGGAGATGAACAGCGCCATCTTTCTTTACTTCTCCTTCAAAATGACTAGGTAATGCTGGAGGTAAGCTATCCTCTAAAGCTACCATATAGGGAACAGAAGTAGTGAATATACTATCCGGCCCCATCGCTTGCACCCGATAATAACTTGTACTCAGGGGCTGGGGGTCGGTAAAAGAAAAAGCGGTAGGTTTAAGGAGATTCTTATGAAGAGGCTCATAACTCCCGTTGAGCGAAGCACTCCGAATGATCTTATAACCAATCACATGATTCTGTAGGCTATCAGGAAAAGCCCACTGAAGTTGAGCGGTACGGTTATCAATAACCGAAATTGTATCGATGACAGGGTATACTCCACTCAAGGATATCATTCCCCTACCTGAGATAATCTCTGACGGAGGGCCTAGTTCGGCAAATGCAGTGATCCCCCGCACCCTGTAGTAGTATGTCTTATTGTTTTGCGCTAATGAATCTATTAAGACTAACTGCTGTGCCTCTCTGCCAGGGCGGTCACCATTTACGATAGGCAAATTATTTACTGGCGTAAAATGAATTCCATCTGCCGACTTCTCTACCTGATAAGAGACATACATATGATTGAAGTAAAAACCATTCCAGCTTATACTTACTACCCGATCTCCAAATTGGGCTTCTACCTCTGGAGGTCGTGGTAATGGAGGTGGTATGATGGCTTGTGCAGTTACCAAAGCGGTATCTATTGGAATAGAAGAAGGATTTTGCGCCAGGTAAATTCTATAGAGGTACTCTTCTCCCGACTTCACTGAAGTATCTTTCAACCATAATCCTGAAGCTTGGGCAGCATTTGGAGAGTGATCTGCAGCCAGTAAAGCGAAGCCAAAGCGATTACGTTCTTCTTTTACCTGATTCACCATAGTAATCATATTTCCCGAAGGACCATTTACTTCAAAACTTTCTCCATAAATGGCCTGAGCAGCAATGGCAGCGTAATGATCATCAAGCGCTATCTTTTCCCAATCTTCCAAAGACCAGGGTTTGATAGGTGAGGAGTTAAGCTGCACTCGTAGCCACTGACCAGTGGAATCAATACGGCCATTATTTCCTATAGTAAAGCGTTCAATGGCATAGCCATAACGGTTACCCAGTCTCCAGGTCATAGGGTCATTAGGAGCCCAGCGTAATAAGATCTCTTGTTCTCCAGAGCGGGCAATGGCACTTACTTTCCCCCGCTTTTCCTGAGCTTGGGCTGATGAAGCTATCAGGCAAAACCCTATGAGCCATATAAAATATATCCTTACCATTGAATGTTGAGCGTTTTAGTGCTGCTTAGTCGTTGTATACCAGGCAGTCGGTATTCTAATTTGACCTTGTATGTACCATCCATGAAGTTTTGGTAAGCATCATGCATCAGACGCTTAGCCCCAACGGGGATGCTTCTGCTATGTACTCTTGTATATTTGTTGATGGCTTTTAAGCGAAGATGGCGATGATCTTTGTAGGTATAAGTAGGTATTTGATAATGGAGTTTTATCTCTCCGCTAATGCTCAGAGCATTACCAGATGTCATTTGTGCCTGGGTTAGCATTGGGGCTGTTGCCCTGAGTTCAGGTACTACTGAATAAATAGGGGGAACGCCTGCGGTCTCAATATTTCGCCAACTTATCTTCACCTGAGGGTGCACGGGATAATGCTCATACAGTAAAGGATGCATGTACTTTGAAAACCAGGGGTTCTGCGTATCTGCATACATTTTTATCAGAGGAGCCTGACCAGGTGTACCACTTAACTCTGCCTCATCAAATACCTCAGGCATAGTAAGTAGTGTTCCTACCTGATAGATTAGAATATCATGTACGATACCTGAAGTCGTTTTTTGCCCATACATGGCATCAACTTTGGCAGAAAATGTATTGAAACGGCTAGTACGGAATCCATAGGTGAATAAGATCTCCGTCTCCGCTATGGCAAGTGTACCTTCAATGTTTCGCTCAGCGGTAGTCACATTGGTAGCCTGTGCCAGTGTTACTTCTTTTTCTACCCTAAGCACGTTTTCATCCACCCGGCTCGTAGTCACAGGCTTCTTGAGGAAGCTTAGGCTGTATATGGTTTCAATATCCAGTTTGTCGGGAACGGCAAAAGTAATAGTACTCTCACTATACGTGAGTTTTTTATCAACATAAGTGGAAGAATTTGAAGTTTTGAAACGCGCTATATATTCATAGTTTCTTCCTTGTCCGTCAGTAGTCTCAAATAAGTAATCCATATCGTAGCTTAGCTTCATGTATCCGGTGCCGTACTCATCCTGAAGAAATGTGTATTGATTTCTGACGGGGTAACTATATTCCACAACGTGCTCAGGAATATAATTGGGAGCCTCGCCAGTAGTAAAGCTTACCTCTCTGCTTTCAGAAGCATCTAAATCTGTCCAGTGGTTATCAATTCGTTCTTGCCAGCTGATACTTACTACTGCTTTGAGCTCGGTTTTGGGAGGAAGAATTTTAGTGCTTTTAAACGCAACCACTGTTTTATCTTCATTCCATTTTAGTGCTCCGGTTACTTCTGTTCCCTGTTTTGTTACTTTAAGATAGTTAAGTTTTACTCGATAACTTTTGTATTGTTCTTCAGCAGTTAGCATCTCAAAAGCCTCTTCTACCGGAAGATTGAAGGCCACCTGGGGTGTAGTAAAAACGTCCACTTCTCTACTGCTGCGGAATGGCTGCATATCGGCAATCACCTCCATCGCTATAGGAGCCTCATTTTCAAACTCACACTGCTCACCGATGGTAACCTGGAAGCTACAGTCACCTTTTACCAAACCGTTGAGAATATTGAATTCACCAAAAGCAGTGCCCTGTAGCCAGGTAGGATTAGGCAGTTGAGCCTGCATGACAATGGCTGCCAGAAAGCGAAAAGCTTCAAATTTCCCTTTGATGAACTTAAGATTAACATTAATACCCACCGCTCCTTGTAAATAAGCCCAGGCCTGTCCACTAGCATACCAGCCATTGATTCCAATAGGACCGGATTTTCCCGAACAGCTTACATTACCCATATCCAGCAACATAATATCAAAGCCTGCTCCGGCTTTAAAAAATCCGTAAAATATGGCCCCTGGATCGTCTTTTCCTATGGCTGAATGAAAACTAGCCCCAAAAACAAATTCTTTACCACTGGCTGCATGGACAGTTGTGCTTGCCATGTTATTTTGAAGCTCATGTAAGACTTCTTGGAGGTTTTTGGATGTAACTTGTACCCCTTCTAAAGGAACAGGCAAACTTTCAATTTCATCTCCTACCATCATGTAGGCTGAGGCCTCGGCCAAACCGAAAACATTGATACCAATTCGCTGGCTGGGAGAACCCAACCACACGTACCACTTTTCCTGACCAAAGTGCATAATCGCTCTCCCGGCCAGATTATTGGCATTGATACCTTTCATCACACCGTAGGCATCTACGTACAAGTCTAGCAAAGCATTCAGCTCATCATTATCAAAATCATAGTTAATATTTACATTGGCGTACATGGGTGGATTACCGTTTCTTTCATCCAGGCCAGTGAGAAAGTATCCCTCCCCGCGGAAACGGATGTACTTGAGGCCCATACGTTGGTTAAAAGCCATTTCAAAGGTAGCATCCGCATTAAAAGACCGGGGTGAGGGCGATGTACCTATTACCACAGTAGCTTTGAGTCCTAACTTGACCGATGGGTCCGGAACGTAAGACGCCCCGCTTCGGGTAGCACCGATGGTTGTCTTATCATGTTCGCCTTGGATTGTATAGAAATCTCTTGCTGCTAAAGTGGTCCTGTCCAATGACATTTGGTAGTAAGCTCCTCCGCCAAAACCATAGACAGAAAAACCTGGTGAGGTTCCTGTTTTTCCAAAGTGCATTAAAGCGTCGGCATACCAGTAACGATCATCGTTCACTCGCCCAAACTGTGCGATAGCTTTCACAGTAGGTCCTGCCTTGAAGGAAGCATCTATTTCGCCCCGGAAACCCTGTCCGTAGACTTCATGCTTTTTGTACAAACTTAATCTACCCTTAAACTTGAAAGCATCCATATCCACGTCTACTTCAATATCGCTTACACGTGTTTCCTTATGCTTCCATTCTTGACGGCTTACGCCTAAAGTATTACCTTCCTGCATTTCAGGCTCTTCTTCTACAATTTCTCCGGAAACACTCACGATTGACTGAGCGGAGAAGCCTTTGTCATTTTCGTTCATCAGTCCCAATAATACGCCTACATTCAACTGTAAGTCCTGGTCATTATGCTGGAAAGAAATAGACTCAATGGATATGGGATAATTAGCCACTTTTTGAGTATTTCCATTGGCGAAAGACCAATATCCATTGCGGATGTAGGGCTTTTCAGGGGCAATGTGTAAGTCGGTAAAACCTAACTGCTTTAGTTCTACACCTATATCAGTATGGATGCTTAAAGCTCCATGTAGGATAGCTTCAGGGAGTAATTTACCTTCTTTTTTACTGATGATGATGGTAGAACTGGGAGCCAGGTCTACCTTAGCCGCTAGAACTGAAGCATTCAGGTTTTTTCTGGGTTGAACGGCAAAAGTATATTCAGTCTCTCCGGCTTCCTGAGTAACGAAGGCAGTGTATTTCAAGGGAGCATCTTTGCTTAACAGAGGAATGTTCATTTCTCCTTTAAAACCCCCGCCACTAAGCTTATTTTTAACCAATACAATACCTAAAGAATCTACGGAGAAAGGCCAGCCATTTAATGATCCCTCTTCCCTGCCGAACAGCTTATTTACTCCGATGTCTCCCGTTATTCCTTCTTTATCCAGAATAAGGTTTTCGGCATTGATGTATCTCCTGTCACCCTCTTCAGAAAGTTCTTTGAACAAGCCTATTTTGGCCCGCCGGATAAAAAAACCTTCCCAAAGCTGTACATTAGCCCCGTATTGATGTTCATACTGCTGAGGAAATTTTATGCCAGCAGGATTTGCAATATCGCTCATGTCCAAGGTGATTTCCTCTGCCTTAAAGTTGATTCCCTGAAGATTAGGTATGCGGAAAGCAGGAAGAGAGACAGATAACATCAATGCATTCCAATCGCTACTATTGACCCTAAAAAGAGTTTCTACCTGTCCTGGCAGGGGGTTGCCCTCTTCGTCTTCTGGAATGAGCATCTCGCGGCTGAATGAAATTTTTCCCTGAAGGTTTACGGCTTTAAAACCATTACAATCAATAGCTACATAATTTTCATTTCCCTGAGCAGGCAGGGTAAGCTTGGTTTTTGAACCTAAAGGAAGTGTGGCTTCATTTACTAATGCAAGCCTCACCTCATTTGACGCTGACAGTCCTCCTCGGTGGAAAGCCACATTACGGGCAGCAAAAGCAACCCTTTGTCCATTTGTTTTGAATTGTAGGGAAATATAGGCGTCAAAGAAAGCTCCCTTAGGTGTAAAGCGTGCCGAATCAATGATTACCAAATATTCATATCCTCCTACATTTTTAGTAATGCCCACTGGCAAACTGGCCAAATCTGACTCACTTAGCTGCTGGGTAGTTTTGCCTGTTTCAAGCAAATGATCGTGTAACTGATGAATACGTTCGGAAAGGCTCTCAGTAGGTGGGTTCATGCCAAAGGCACCCAGCCTTATCAAACAGAATAGAATAGCCAGTATCTTTCCTATCCTTCTTTTTTCTATGCTTCCTGTGCTCCAACTCATCTTTGTCAAAATGTATATCCGTAACGTGCAGTTGCGGTGAATTCTGTAAATGCCTCTTTTTCTCCCGTGGGAAAATTGTTCAATAGGTTGAGGTTAAGCGAAAAACGATGATTTTTTTGGTAGGAGTAACTACCTGACATACGTGCCGTCAGTACCTGGCTGCTGGCTATCATATTTTGTAATACCCGATTGTAGCTTGTGGAAATTGAACTCCTTAGCTTTTTTTCCAAGAATCCTTTACTTATGGAGAGTAAGGGACCGACAGTAGTTGAATTAATTTCCTGTAAAACGCTATAGTAAAAATTACCTCCCAGGCTTAAACCTAAGTTTGTAGGAATAATGCTGATCCGGTAAGCCATGTTATTACTGTAATAATAGGATATCTGCTCACTTGGAAACTGCTTAGGAATAACATCGTTAGCTTGCTGATAAGTAGAGTTCATGCTAAGCGCATGTTTCCGCTCTTTGCTACCAAAAGTGTAAGAGGAGCTTAATGAAGCATTTTGGTTGACCTGATAAAAATTAAGTGAATCAAACTCAGTGGTAAAGAAAGGGTCCGATTGGGGGCGAATATTTGTAAAGCTGGTAAAGTTAGAGTAGGTGGTATTAAGCTGCCAACGATCTGTGGGATGAATATTGACAGAATAGTTACTGACCCACCGGCTGGTTTGTGTAATTTCTGATTGATCCAGATTGTTATGTTGTAGCCCTCCCTGAAAGTTAACACTAAGTCGGTTTTCCCAGAACTTCCAGTTAATTCCCAGCGTGATATTTTCCAGGTCATTGTTAAAAAAGTAAGCTCCCAATGTTTGATAATCAGGATCAACCCGTTCGTATCGCCACTGGATAAAACCCTTAGTCAATGCGAAGTTTAAACTTGTCTTCCAGGCCTGATGCTGCGTAGTGGACTGACGTATAGGTATTAGCCATGTATCCCATGAAGGTTTAAGTGAATCTTCTGATATGGGAGAAGACTTTATATCTCGGGTCAGTAAGCTACTGGCCCATTCACCTTCCCAGCTCAAATGTTTACCTATTTGCTTTTTCGCTATCAGGCTAAGAGCAATGTTTTGCGTAGGAAATACCAAACTGCTATCAGATAAAGTTACCAGCGAGTTTGGGTCATCCTTAGCATAAAATACAATTGTACTGATACTTCCCTGAGGGGTTTCATATCCGACTTTAGTCGCCATCCCTTTACGGGCAAATACCGGAGGTTGGGCCTGGTCTGATAATGTATCTATTTCTACAGCTTTTCTAAGTTGGCCATACATAGCATGAACCCGGAAATTACCAGGAGTCAGTTCTATTCCTCCACCTAAAAAAATGTGCCCGTTGAGTGTGTATGATGAGTACGAAAGACTATGGTACCCAACGTATGTTTTTATCCACTTGTAATTAGGACTGATTCCATAACGATTAAAAGGCTGTTGAAACCTTCCTTGATGGTTAGTATAGCTGAAAGAAAGGGGTATACTCCATCCGTATAAGTCAATATTGAGATTTCCACTGGCGATCCATGTGAACGGATCACGGCGTGCGCTTATGCCACCTGCTGCATAGCCAGTTGTCATAAAATTGAATCCTCCTGATACTTTTAATGGAGGCTTTTCACCAAGGTTTTCCAGATTCTGTCCTTGTATTTCATACACCAGCATAAGTAATCCTGCTACTATAAGTAAGTAACGAAAGAATTTTCTCCACTTATTCCATCCCATAATTCAAGACTTAATGGTGGAATGTAAAAGTACAGTATTGGTTTCAATGGAACTCGGAGATTCCTGCGCAATCGCCTTAATGTAAGTTTTTGCATATAGAACAATTGTATCAAATTGTAAAATTGGCGCTTTCAGATTATCCTTTAGTTAATGGAAACCATATTTTTTTACTTTAAAATATTTTACAGATCAAAAAAGGAAGCATAGATTAATTGATAATATTACGTAAGTAAAACAACGATCAACATACTTTTTTATAGTAAAATTTCACTAAATAATTTTTTTATATCATGTTTTTCATGAGAATACACTTATTAGTTTCCGACTTTTCTTAGGGAGGAAATAAATATTATTAATAAATAAATTTTTATTTAAGTAATAACCCACAAATACTAATAGTAAAAACTCTGTTTTAGATAAAAATGGATTTTTAGAATTAGATATTCATGAAGTTGCCAGCCTTCTATAAACATATTTCTAATGCTATCAACAATCATATAAGTTTAGCCAAAAAGCAGTTGGGCATAGAGAATTTATTATCAGAAAGAAAAAAAAGTATATAATCTTATTTTTTAAGGATATGAGCTAGTGCATTGAGATCAGAAACCACAAACTGCGGCTGGGGGGCGAGGGGAAATAGCGTTTGTCCCGGCCGGACAATGAAAGCGGATTGCATACCGGCATGGCTGGCCCCGGCTACATCCCAGCCGTGTGCGGCGATCATCATACAGTCTTCTGCCTGGCTATCCATCTGGTAAGCCGCCCAGCGATATACCCGTTGATGAGGTTTATATATCCCGATATCTTCCACGCTCAGGCTGCGGTCAAAGTAAGTATCAATTTTGGCATGGCTTAGCTGAGTTTCCATGGCATGACGGGAAGAATTGGTCAGGGCCACCATCGTATAGCCTGCGCTTTTTATAGCCTCAAGCCCCTGCACCACATCTGCATGAGGGCTTAAGCTAAGCATGGGTTTGAGTACTTCTCTTGCTTTCGCTTCGCTTATCTCAATATTGTTTTGCTGAGCCACCATTTGTAAAGTAGCTACACCGATAGAGGTAAAATCACGAAACTGCTGGCTCACCGTCATCACCAGGCTGTAGTGAAGCAGATGGGAGAACCACAGTGCAACTAATTCAGGCTTTTGCCCCAGAGCCTGGTCAATGGAGGTTTTGACCGGCTGCATATCCAGCAGGGTTTCGTTCACATCAAAAAAAAGTACGACAGGTCGGGCTTGCATGTGCTAAAATTTTAGGTAAAAGAAGAAATGCTAAAAGTAATAGTCGGAAAAGGGTAAATTGTTTCTGATTTTTAGAGACAAACAAAACAACCTACTACGCAAGACAAGATGAAATTTTCTTACCTATCCTGCTTAATTCTCATTCTACTGTTCCTAAAGCTCTCCACAGCAAATCCTGCTTATGCTCAGTTGGCAGCAGCCATGCCTGTTTTCGTAAGCGGGGAAGAAGGCTATGCCTGCTTCAGAATACCGGCCATACTTACTACAAAAAGCGGGACTTTACTGGCTTTTGCTGAGGGAAGAAAAGGAGGCTGCAGCGATACCGGAGACATTGACCTGCTGCTGAAACGCTCCGAAGATGGAGGCAAAAGCTGGAGTAGCTTAGCGGTGGTATGGGACGATGGGCAGCATACCTGTGGCAATCCCGCGCCCGTACTGGATGAAGAAAGTGGAGATATTGTGCTCTTGACGACCTGGAACAGGGGAGATGATAAAGAATCGGAGATCATTGCGCAAACCAGTACTGATACCAGGCGGGTATTTGTGCTGCGCTCTACCGACGATGGGCAAAGCTGGACCAGTCCGAAGGAAATTACCAGCGATGTAAAAAAAGAAAACTGGACCTGGTATGCTACCGGCCCCGGCTCAGGCATACAATTAAGCAAAGGCCCTTACGCTGGTCGGCTCATGGTGGCCTGCGATCATATAGAGGCAGAGAGCAAAAAATACTATTCGCATGTCATCTATTCGGATGATGGGGGAGAGAGATGGCAATTGGGAGGAAGCACCCCCCGGGATCAGGTCAATGAATGTGAAGTGGTACAACTCAATGATGGAAAACTGATGCTCAATATGCGGAATTATGACCGTGATCAGCATGCCCGCCAGCTGGCTTATAGCGAGGATGGAGGCATGCACTGGGAAAATATGCGCTATGCCCCCGAGCTGATAGAACCTATCTGCCAGGGAGCCATGCTGCGCTACGATAGGGATGATGAATCCTATGTGCTGTTTTCCAATCCTGCCAGCAAGGAGCAGCGCGTGAATATGACACTCAAGGCGAGCAAAGATGGAGGAAAAACATGGACGGAGCTAAAGCAGCTATATGCTGGCCCTTCCGCCTATTCTGATCTCACAAGGGTGGGAGCGCATCATGTTGGCATATTATACGAAAGGGGGGAGGAGCGTGCCTACGAAGGAATATTTTGGGAAACGATAGATATGGAGGAAGTGCTGCCCTGATGTATTTTGAGCTGGCTATATGAAATGAAGGGTGAAATCGGTTGGAAAAATAAAGTATGGTAACCTAATGAGGGGGGCTTCTGCTCATTTTTTATTTCAATAGCATCAGTAAAACAATAATATGACGAATATGAGAACATTATTTTGTCAAAATTTACATTTATTTATTGATCTATAGCAGGATAGTGTGTAAACATTTTTAGAATATTCCCGGTTATTTGCTAGTTTAGTAGTTAACAAATTTTTATTCCATAGCTTCTATAAGCTTTTTTTTAACTAAATTTTTTTCCAATGAAAACGAAATCCATTTTTTTCTCCCTGATGCTTAGCCTTTTTGTTTTTTCATCCTTTGGTGCATTTGCTTCTGATGATCCGGTTCCTGAAGAGAAGCAGATGACAGAAAAAGAATATCAGATGGCGCTGGATGTGCTGAAAACAAAGGTAGACGACTTAAGAGATGCCAAAAGAGAAGCAGATACGCCTGCCGAACGTAAAGCCTTACGCAAAGAGATTAAGGATGTAAAAAAAGAAGCGCGTGAGCTAAAGCAACAGGCCTCCGGTGGCATTTACATCGGAGGAGGAGCCCTGATAGTAATTATCCTTCTTCTTATCCTCCTGTAAGAAAGACAATGTAACCCTCTTAAGATGATTAAAAGGTATAGAACAGGTCTATACCTTTTTTTATGGCCAAACTTTAGCTTTTCATGGCCTGATCTACTGCGCTTTTCATTTTTTGCAATCCGGTTTTAGCTACTTCCAAAGGGTCCTGCTTCCAATAGTCAGGGTTAAAGAGTTCCAGAGATAATACTTTGGGCGTGCCACTGGCAGCCAGTATCTGTAGAATCTGGTTGATAGGAGCCACTCCATCCCCGGGATATACACGATCTTTGTCAGCGATACTCTCACGGGGAGGATTGGCCGGATAGTCATTCATATGGAAAACCTCAATCGTTTGTCCGCTCAGCATCTGTAAAGCGGTAAATTCAGTTCCTCCTTTATAAAGGTGGTACACATCGGGCAGGATACGTGCTTTGGGGTGTCCACTTTCCATTGCCACATAGGTGGTTTGTCCAAGACGATGCAGGTTGGCCGAGAATCCCCAGACTTCCAGTTGAGGCATTACGCCCATTTGTTCTCCCAATTCCAGTAATTGACCGTAGCGATCGGCAGCGGCTAGCAGGTCCAGGCCGGGCTCCTGAGTAGCTCCCGCCGGAGGTGCAGCAATACGAGAGCAGCCAATCTGCGCCAGCATATCCATTTCTCTCTTGGCCTGCTCAAAGGCATCTGCTCTTACCTTAGGATCATCTACGATCCACTGGGCAAAGCCGATAGCATCTTCCACTTTAATACCCAGATCGTCAATGCGCTTTTTTACGTCACTGAGCTTGCCACCACCATCCAGATAAGCCTGCATGGTAGGAATCCATACTTCTATGCCGTCATATCCTGCCTCGGCAGCGACTTCTATTTCTTTTACCAATCCAAGCTTTTTCTCACGGATTGTGCTGGTATTAAGGCAATAGGTAAAGAGATTTTTCTGTTCATCAGCGGGTGGAGCAGGAGCGGCAGTAGTATTTTGCTCAGATGCAAAAGAGCTACAGCTTTCCAATAGGGAGGAGCCGGCTACTACTCCAAGGGAAGCCAGTGCCTGACGACGGGAGACTTTCATGGTCAAGAGTTTTATAGGTTATTTTTAGTGTGCTGCATGAAAAATATATAAATTATAATACTACAACAAATAGAAGCCTGATGAACCGAAGGAATTTTATCAATAAGTCGGCAGCTGCCCTGGGGAGTGTTAGTCTGGTAAGTCAATTTGCCTATGCTAAACCTAAATACCATACGCCTGAAAAAGTTCCTAAGCTTAATCGCCTTCCCCGTGAGATTTGGGTTGCTGCCCTTACCCAGCAGGGTATAGCAGGGGATAGCCTGGAAGAAGTGGTACAAAGTGCTGTACGCAAAATGGAGTCGGTAAGCAGTTATGAGCCAGATATTATTTGTTTGCCTGAATACTTTCATGTGCAGGGCCTCCGAAACAATCCATTATCAATAAAAGAAGCCTCAGAAGTACCTATTGGCAAGCTAACTCAACCGCTGGCAGATTTTGCCCTGCGGCAGCAGTGCTATGTAATTGCTCCCGTATTTACGCAGGAGAAAGGAAACTGCTATAATGCTGCGGTGCTGATTGATCGCGCTGGTAAAATGGTGGGAGAATACCGTAAAGCCAGGCCGACCGAAAGTGAAATTAAAGGTGGGGTAACCCCCGGTCATCTGGATCCACCAGTTTTTGAAACAGACTTTGGCAAGATCGGCATACAGATCTGCTTTGATATAGAATGGTTAGAGGGTTGGCAGAAGTTACAGGAAAAAGGCGCAGAGATTGTCTTTTGGCCCTCTGCTTTTGCAGGAGGCAGAAAAGTGAATACCATGGCAATGTGGCATAAGTACTATGTGGTTTCCAGCACCCAAAAGAATACCACCAAAATATGCAAACCTACGGGAGAAGAATTGGCCTGGAGTGGAAATTACAGCCAGTGGGGGGTATGCGCACCTCTCAATCTTGAGCAAGCCGTACTCCATAGCTGGCCTTATTCACTCAAGTTTCCTGAAATCCATAAAAAATATGGTAATCAGGTATATACCTATACCTTACATGAAGAAGAAATATCAATTATTGAGAGTAGACACCCGGATATCAAAATCGCGGATGTACTACAGGAATTTGAGATTCCTACCTTTGAACAGTTTAAGCACAGCGCAGAAATAGCCCAGCAAAAGGAGCGGAGTATATGATTTTGCTAATGAGGAATGCCTTTTGGGAACTCACTCAATAACATGAACCCATCCTTTAAGGCTCTTTTTGTTTTTGAGCGTAGTGAAGTAATAAAAATACACTGCTTCAGGCAGGCCAATCGCGTTCCAATCATTAGCATATTGTAGCTTCCGATAAACTAAGCGGCCATTTCTATCAAATATCTGTAGTTCGTTTTGATGATACAGTTCCAGATTACTGATGACAAAAAAGTCATTTTTACCGTCGCCATTGGGAGTGATTACATTAGGAATAAAAATGGGATGATCATATGAAAGACATACTTCATTTGACGAGGATGTATATTCAGAAGTGTTTGAAATAGCTTTCACATAAAAGCAGTGATCAAAGCCATCATTTAATGTATTCAGAAGCTCTTTTAAATGCTGGCTGCTTCCTTGCAATTCAAAGTTTTCTGATTCGTCCAATTTGCGGTACAATTCATACGTTTTCACGCCCTCATCCCAACCCACATAAGAATTCCAGCTAAGTTCTATTTGCTTCTCCCCCTCATGTATTGCTGCTGATAATACAATATTGTGATGCACTTTTGACTCTACTGCTTCTCCACAGATATTATATCCCTGAATTTTATATGCATAAATTAGCTGGCCTACCGAAGCTTCGAGAATAGTGATCTGAGTCTCTTCTGAATTCAGCGGAGCTACTTCTTCCCATGCAGCCTGTACTTCACCAGCTTCTCTTCTCAACAGTTTAAAGTCTTCCTCAAAAAAAGCCTGGTGGTTAATCAGGTAATTGAATTGAATGGCTTCAGCTGCCTGAGGTACGGCCGAAATGGACAGAAGCTCTACATTTGAGCTTCCAAAAGCTCTGGGGTTCACAATCGTCAGGGTATCGGACCGACCAAAACAGATTTCCAGTTCTGTATTTACGCTTTCTTCAATCCATAGCTTACCATAAGGGCTTTCTTCATGCCATGCTACCTTCACCTGCTCACTTCCCTGCCCTTCAATAATTTCTCCATTGATAATTTGCCACTCATACACTGAACCATTGGTGGGTAATATGCTATAGATGTGGTAGGGACTATCACAATCTAAGGTATCTGGACCATTGGGTGTCTCAGTATCCAGTTGTTTAAAGATTTTAACGCTAAAATCCGGGACAATATCTTCACAGCCATAACTGTTGACGGAGAGCAGTTTCACTTTGGCATCCAAATTACTTTCTCCCCAGTTTACGAATATACTATCTGTACCCTGACCAGCTATAATTTCTCCTCCCTCCACCGACCATTGCAAATCGGAGCTATGAATATCTTCCACCCAGTATGCTACTTCCTGCACACCCGGACATACCGATTTGCTACCCCGGATTGTCAATGCGTAGGCGGGTAACACAATAAGCTTCATAGAGTCATATTCACTACAACCGTATTGGTTAGTAATTTTTAAAAGATAAGTTGTTGTATCTGGTGCCAGGTTTGGTGTATTGGGCAATGTAAATGTTGGGCCAGCGCCCTGAAATTTTTGAGAAGTTTTGGTATTTGTCCATTCGTAAGTAAAAGCTGAGCTTACTGGCAGAGCGCTGAGTTTGACCGGTGTTCCAGGACAAGCTATTATTTCTTCATCTTCTACTTCAGGCCAGATATCATTTTCCTGTCTGAAAAAGAAAGCCGGAAAAGTAGGCAGTATTCCCGGCCACTCCGAAAAAGTAATCGCTTTGTAGACAAAATCCGGATCATTACAAGAATTAGGCTGGTTGATCACTGATAAAAACTCCTTATCCGTACCAATCACGATCTTTCCATCAGGACTAAGCTGTAACCTTCCGATAATACCAGAATTGGTAGCGGGGTAGTCATAAATTTTTGTACGGGAATCTTCAAAAAGCTGCTGATTGGGTGCTCTAAGGTCGTACCTAACCAAGGAAGCATAGTTGGTGATGTTTTGCGCAGAAGTATTCACTATGCTATCCTCTATAACATATAGATTTTTGCTGTCAGGAGAAAACTCATAAAAGTAGGTAAAAACATATCTAACGTAAGGATAAGAATTTTCCTCCTGTCGATCATCTCTCTTGATCAATTCGTATCTCAGGTTAAAGAGTCCTGTCTCATTATCAAAGTGATATAGTTCCAGATAACTGCTATCATACATATCTCTACCCATCACAAGGTATCGATTATCAGGAGAAGCTTTGATATGGAAATGCCCGCCTCCGCTATCTCTGATCAAGGGAGTAATCGCCGGGATATCACTTATCCCTTCGGAGGTGATTTGATAAGCGTACAAAGCAGCTGCTCCAAAACCTCCCAGCGTGATCAGCCAGTAAGATTTACCATCAGATGCTTCATAAATCGCCAGTGCATCACTCATACCATCAGTGAGCACTCTATTTTTAAATATAACTGTCCCCTTACCGTTGTTGGCAGTTACATCTACTAGAGAGTAATGAACAGTCCAGTCATTGTTAGAAAGCTCAGGATTAGTAAGACCAAACTCAGTGATAAAATTGTAGTACAGATGATCACTACCCGGTTTGGGTATGATGTAAGAAGTCTGGGTTGATCTCCCCCCTTCACCATAATAGCTGCCAGCGCCGTTTTCCATAACTTCCTGCTGGCTGTTGTAAAAAGTACGCCCATAGGTATAAAACAGCAGGTTTCCTAAAGAGTCTGAAATGCTTGCCTGGAACTGACCATTATTAGTCCAATTGTAAGGATAAATTTTCGGTTGAAGAGGTTTCTGATTAAAATCCAAATAACCTCCCGGACTCAAAAACCAATGATTAGCCTCTTGCTGTGCCGAGCCTGGAGATACCCAAAAAGCGGTTAAACAAATGATGATAAAAACTCGAGGGCACATAATTACCCTGAGAAAAACCATGTCAATATATTGGCGATAGCTTTTGGCCCAATTGCATCTCATAGATACAATTTATCGCTTTTTTATATGACTATAAGATGGTATAGCACAAAATATTTATGCAAAAAAGTCAATAATTAAAACATAAATAGCAAATATTCACATCTTATACTATCTCAGCCAGCGTTGCTTTCACTCCTTTTTGCACAAATTCGCCCAGATAATGCTTCACCCTGGCAGCAAAATCTCCCATGTTTTTTAAGTCCTGTTCCCAGATTTGATAAAGAAGGATTTTATCCACTACATTATTCACTAATACGGGATCGTTGAGGTCAGCGTCCATCCAGAGTTGATAAAAGTAATCTGCCTGATCGTCATTGATGGGATAGTCGTGACCCTTAAACTCACCATAATATTTCCCATCTTCCTTTTTTACCGGACGTAGAAACATCAGATAAGCAGCGAAGCCAGCACACATCAACTCGGGCGCATGGCCATATTTATCATAGTAGCGCTTAAAAGTAAGACCATTGCGCATATTCATTTTAGAAGAGTACTGTAGGGTAATACTGATGAGCTTATGGTTGAGAAAAGGATTACGGAAACGGTCCAGCACATCTTCAGCAAATTCCATCGCCATTTTTTGGTCAATCTCCAGCGTAGGAACAATCTCCTGCTTGATCACTTTGCTGATAAATGGTGACATTACCTCATCTTCCATACAATCGTACACAGTTTCCAAAGCACAGAGGTAGCCCGCTGCCACACTGATGGTATGTCCGCCATTAAGAATACGGAGTTTTCGCTCTCTGTATGGGGTAATGTCTTCGCTAATGATGATGCCTTCGTCTGTCGCCAGCCAGGGAGCCTTGGCAAGAATCTTTTCCTTATCACCTTCTACAGCAAAGAGGCGGTAAACCTCACTTACGGTGAGCAGTTGGTCTTCAAATCCTAGTTCTTCCTCTATTTTTTGCTGCTTGGCCTCTTCCGGTTCTCCCGGTACGATGCGGTCTACCAGTGTATTACAAAAAATATTGTGCTCTTTGATCCAGTCCGTAAAATCGCTGCCCAGACGATTGATCACTGCCAGTTCAAGCACGATGTCTTTCAGTTTACTGCCATTATCCAAAATCAACTCGGTAGGTAAAATCAGCATACCGCTGTCTGCTGAGCCTCCTAAAGTGGTAAAGCGCTCATAAAGAAAAGCAGTAAGTTTACCCGGGAAAGATTGAGGGGGATTTGCCTTCAGGTCATCGTCTTTCTGCAAAGTAATTCCGATCTCAGTAGTATTGGAAATGACCGTACTAACTTCAGGATTACGAGCGTAAGCTAATATGTCCTGCCAATGATCAGCAGCAGGTAGCGCTTTGCTGATGGCTGCGTTAACTATATATTCTTTTACAGTTTCCCCTTTGGCAAATCCTTCCACACAAAGCGTAAAAAGACCGTCCTGTTCATTGAAGCGGGTGCTCCTGCCCGATTTGGTATTATTGACAATCACGGTGCGCCCATCAAACTTTCCTTCTCTTTGGGCTTTGTCAATGAAAAAATCAATCAGGCCTCTCAGTAGAGCACCGGAGCCAAACTGGACAATCTTATCAGGAGATTGAATTTGACCTTTGCTGGGTAGATGTAGTTTTTCGTTAGGTTTTACTTCGGATTTAAGTGCAAGTTGCTGATTCAAACGCTCAGACATAGTCAGGTTGTTTTGATATGAAAAAATGAATTATAAAGAAACGCCTCGCTTCCAGGGGATAAAATCATCCTGCCCGATGGCTACGGCTTTAGGGGTATAAGTGCCACTGGCGGTACGAATGATAAAATCCAGAATCTCTTCTCCTTTACTATTGATGGTATCCTCTCCGCTAATTACTGTACCTGCATTGATATCTATGATATCTTCCATACGCTTGGCTAGTACCGTATTACTGGAGATTTTAAGGGTAGGGGCGACAGGATTACCAGTAGGTGTACCCAGACCAGTAGTAAAGAGAATGATAGAAGCACCGGAGCCCGCTAAGCCGGTAGTAGATTCTACATCATTACCAGGAGTACATAGCAAATTTAAGCCGTTTTTGGTGACCGGTTCGGTATAATCCAGTACATCTACTACAGGAGAAGTACCTCCTTTTTTTGCCGCTCCGGCGGATTTGATGGCATCGGTAATGAGACCATCTTTGATATTGCCGGGAGAAGGGTTGGCGTCAAAACCACTGCCCACCGCTTCTGCACTGGCGCTATAAGCCCGCATAATGCTGATAAACTTTTCGGCGGTAGCGTCATCAACACATCGGTCGGTAAGTTCCTGCTCCACACCGTTGAGTTCAGGAAATTCAGAGAGTATAACTGATCCTCCCAACGCTACCAGAAGGTCAGCGGCATGTCCTACAGAAGGATTGGCAGAAATTCCGGAAAAGCCATCTGAACCGCCACATTCCAGGCCAACCACCAATTTACTCAGCGGGGCAGGCTTACGTTCTATTTTGTTAGCCTCAGTCAAGCCTACAAAAGTTTTTTTGATGGCTTCGCTGATAAATTCCCTTTCAGATTTACTTTTCTGCTGCTCCATGATGTAGAGCGGCTTACTGAAGTTAGCGTCACGTTTCTTGATTTCTTCCTGTAGGATTTTAACCTCGGCATTCTGACATCCCAGGCTAAGTACGGTAGCTCCGGCTACGTTAGGATGGGTGATATAGCCGGCAAAGAGGGCACAGAGCGTATTGGCATCGGCACGTGTACCTCCGCAACCACCTTCGTGGGTTAGAAATTTGACACCATCTACGTTAGGGAAGGTACGCTTGCTCTCCATCTCCTCGGCAGTGACTACAATTTCGGTAGTGAGCAAATCATCAGAAGATGCTCCGTGTTGGTGTTTTGAGATAAGCGATTGAATATCAAAATCTACGGTACGGGTGCGGTCATAGCCCAGATCTTTCACCAAAGCCTCCCGGATGACATCGATATTACGATTTTCGCAGAATACCAGAGGAATAAACAGCCAGTAGTTAGCTACGCCCACCTGTCCATTCTCCCGATGATACCCCATAAACTGTTTTTCTTTCCAGGAGGAAACTCTAGGGGCGTTCCAGTCTGCTTTTCTTTTGCCAAGAGAGAAGGTATTGGCCTCATGTTTTACATTTCCCACCGTGATCGCTTCTCCTTTTGTAATCGGTTGCATAGCTTTGCCAACCAATACCCCGTACATATAGATTTTATCTCCGACCTTGAGATCCTGTGTTACAAATTTATGCTTGGGAGGGATGTCGCCGTGGATTTCGTAAGTTTCGCCCTCAAGCTCAACCACTTCTCCATCACTTAAATTATCCAGGGCCACGATCAGGTTGTCGTCGGGATGTATTTTTAGAATCTTATTCCGCATAAAGATTATTGGTTAGGACTACTGTTCAAAATTAATCAATTTTTAGACAATAGTTTTAGTCAGTGATATTTAGCGCTTTAAGTACATTTAAAGTAATTTCTTTTCTGGCTTTACCAAAACTCTCCTTAGCCTGAGGACTTTCAATATTGGTAGCAAAGTAGTATACATGATTATCTTTTTCCAGATAACCTACATACCAGCCTACATCTTTGGAATGTGAAGTATTATTCCAACCGGTTTTGCTGCTTAGTATAAAGTCATCATTTTTTTCTTCAACTAAAATTTTCTTGACGATTTTCATAGAACGCTCGGAAACAGGAAGCTGCATGTGATAGAGTTTTCTTAGAAAATCAATCTGCTGCTCCTGATTAATGCGTAGATTACCATCCAGCCAAAAAGAATTGTTTTCACTACCGCTGGGATCTTCATTGCCATATTTGATATCTGAGAGATACTGCTGATATTTTTCTTCAGGAATTTTTGAAGCGATCTGTATGTAGCAAGGTACACAAGACAAGCGGAAAGCATGCTGTAGGTCTAGGTCCTGATTCCAGGTCTCAACCGGCCAGCTTTCTCCATTCCAGTAGATCATGGAAGTTTCGTCTTGCAGAATTTTTTCTTCCAGAGCGATCAGTGTGTTAGGAATTTTAAAAGTAGAGGCGGGACTAAACGCTTCATTACATCTCCGGGTATTATAACGAATAAATTCATTCCTGGCCTCGTCATACAGGATGAAAGAGCCCTTGACCTCATAAGCATCAAAGTATTTTTGTAAATCCCTCTCCTGATTTCCCGTACAACTAAAAATACCAAGGTAAAGGAGAATAATGATTATGCTGCGAGGCATTTGCAAACGTACGATCACTCTTGTGCTACACCAGGGTTTTTGATAACTCCTGCATATAAAATCACCCCGGTATGTTGTTCACGAATGAAGAAAATAAACGGCCGGTTGATACGTACTACTGGAGTAGCAGCAGAAACGCTTGCTGCGGCTACGCGAGGCATAACCGTCTGTATGCCACTTTCATTTACTTCTATCCCAGCCTGATGGATCAAATCCGCAACTTTAATACGAGCGGTAGAGTCATTCAGAATGCCACTAAAATCTGCCTGAGCCGAAAAAGCATCTTTAATGCCTAAATTAGATAAAGGCTCTTTTAGATTGAGCTGTGAATTGACATTAAATTTGGGTAGGTATAGATGGTAATCGAGCGTGTCGGCTTGTTCAAGGCTCTGCTCTAAAGATTTTATACTTAAATTTTTAAGCTGGTCAGCGATGCTATCCCCCTGATGAGGCATCAGTATAGTCATGCTATATTGCTTATTCCCATAAGGAATATCTATTAAGGTTTTTTGGGCATCCTGGTGGTAACGGTAAGCGGCCTGGTCGGTGAACATCATGGGTACGGTAACCTCCTTTTTGTCATTAAGGTAAAAAGTACCGGGTGCGGTATTTTCTTTGGCAAAAGGAAAAGTCCAGTATCCTTTGAGGTGGGTGGCACTGATCAAGTAGAGAGACTCATAAGGTATTAGAGCCGGAATTTTTGCCTCAACCTTTCCGGAAGTGTGTTCTTCAACCCATTTATTAATTGTCAGTGGCGCTTTGCGATCGTCAAAATCAAGGGCTTCCACCCCTGCACCATAGTATGCCATGATGATGTCGCTAAAGAGAGGACGTATATCAATTTCTTCTCTATGCCAAAGCGCATGCGCGGAAACAAACTGTACCTGATTATCTATGCTTCCCAGCAGCGTATTGAGGCTATTGTAAAGTTTGTTGACCTCTAAACGTTCCAGTACATCACATTGCTGTACTTTTTGCATTTGAGCCAAAGTGTTACGCTCTGCCCCGTTGATGGCCATACTTAAATCCATATGGATGTAGTAAGGAGAGAAAAAGAGATTTTGTGAACCTTCCTGTACGAGTTCTTTGGTAAGATCCATAGCAAAACTATTGCTGGCATTCAGCAACTCTTTCTCTTCAATACTAAGCTTGCGTAGCTGTATTTCCTCTCTGGGAGCTACCTGATCCTGCTGGCAACTCCATAATGCCAAAAGCAAGCCGGTTAAAAGTAATAACTGTTTCTTCATCAAAATCTTTACTTTACTTTTCTCACACACTCTGTCATGATAAATATATAAAATGATGAACGATAATCATAGCATTTTTTCAAGATAGTAAATGCTTAGTCTAGTGAAACTTAATACTATAGCTACATTCAAATCTCTGCTCAGATTCTAGCAGTTGTATTCCTTCTTTCTCGGTAAGCTCGCCTTCAAAGTCATTATTATCTGCTACGCCTAGCCAGGGTTCAATGCAGATAAAACCGGCTTTCTCTTTTTGCCATATACCTAGGTAAGGAAAGCCTGTCACCGACATTTCTACTAATTTTTCCCCACTGGAATGTACTACTAAACTTACCCATTTGGATTGGACACCCTTAAATACAATGGCATCATCTTCAAATAGTTTGGGGTGAAGCGGGAGTTTATGCTCATTTTCTAACAGTGCTCTGGTTTCTCCGGTGCGTAAACCATCCTTTATCAAATGTCTGTCTAGTGTTTCGGCTTGTTCAAATACCAGATGATACTCCTGCATCTGCTGATCAATAATCCTGGGAGTAGCAAAAGCCGGATGAGCCCCAATGGAGAAAGGCATGGTCTGCTGATCTTTATTACTTACTGAGTAGGTAACTATAAGCTCATTTTCCTTAAGCTGATAGCTGATATCCAGCACAAAATTAAAGGGATACTTTTCCATAGTCTGATGGTCAGCTGTCAGGCCTAAGCTGATACGGAGCTTTTCCTGTTCTACCAGACTAAAGTCACGATCACGAGCAAAGCCATGCTGCGACATCTTGTAGTTCTTACCTTCCAGGCGATACTGGTCATTCTTTAGCCGCCCTACGATGGGGAAAAGCACAGGTGCATGGCGTGCCCATACCTCAGGGTCAGCCTGCCATATGTATTCTCTGTCAGTTTTTTTATTTTTTACACTACAAAGCTCAGCTCCCTCACTCTTAATTTGTACGGTCCAGTTTTCGTTTTCCAGGATATAATTCATAACTATAGTTTAAAAAGTTAAAAAGCTATGTCTACCTTAACGCCCAATCTGTAATTAATAATTTTCCAGTTTGGAATTTGTTTTCAGGTATACTGCACATAGCGCTCCCATTTCTCAAGTACTTCTCTAAAATCGTCCGGCAGATCAGACTCAAAATGCATTTTTTCTTTGGTAATCGGATGGATAAAGCCCAGGGACTTGGCATGTAAAGCCTGCCGGGGCATGAGCTTGAAGCAGTTTTCTACAAAGGCTTTGTATTTGGAGAACTTTGTACCTTTTAAAATCTGATCTCCTCCGTAGGTAGCATCATTAAAGAGGGGATGCCCTATGTATTTCATATGCGCTCTGATCTGGTGTGTGCGGCCAGTTTCCAGTTTGCACTTGATTAAGGATACGTAGCGGAGGGTTTGTAAAACTTCGTAATGGGTAATGGCGGTACGACCAATATCGCCATCCGGAAAAGCCATGGTGATACGCCTGTCTTTGGGGCTGCGACCCAGGTTTACGTCAATGGTCCCCTTTTCTTCTTCAGGCTCTCCCCATACAATGGCGTAGTATACCCGGTCAATGCTGTGGTCAAAAAACTGTTTGGCCAGCCCGCTCATTGCCTGCTCACTTTTGGCAATCACCAGCAGCCCTGAGGTGTCTTTATCAATACGATGTACCAGCCCGGGGCGCCCTTCATTTCCTTCCATAGTAGGCAATTGCTGAAAGTGATAAGTCAATGCGTTTACCAGCGTCCCAGACCAATTATTATAGGCCGGATGTACCACCATGCCAGCATCTTTGTTGACAATCAATAGATGCTCATCTTCATAGACAATGTCTAGTGGAATATTTTCCGGCTTCACCTCAGTATCTCGGGGTGGCTCGGGTAAAGAAATAGAAATTTCGTCTAGAGGATGTACCTTATAGTTAGGCTTGATGGTTTGTTTATTTACCAATACATACTCACTTTTGATAGCATCCTGTACTTTATTTCGGCTCACATTGGGTAAGCGGTCCATCAGGTATTTATCTATTCTCACCAAAGATTGGTTAGCATCTACTTTGATAAAATGATGCTCAAATAATTCTTCCTGCTCCTGTTCCTCTTCTCCTTCTATATCGTTAAGTTTCATATTGCTTTAGTTTAAGGCTGCAAGTTACGTAATCTTCAGTTAGTTATGCCTTTTGGCATTGCGACTTAGCGTGTTGATAATAAATTATCGCTTTACTGCTTATTTCTTAAATTTTGAAGTTAGACTTATGTTTAAGAAATGCGATAAATTTACTGTCTATGCAGTTAGATGATATTCCTGAAATTAAAGTACAAAAGATAAGTGATAAGTTTTTGGATGAGCATCAGGTTCAGCTAGACATTCTCCGCTTAGATCAAATTCATCCGCATATTTCCGGTAACAAATGGTTTAAGTTAAAATATAATCTACTTGAAGCCCGGAAAAAAGGCTATGACACACTGCTTACTTTTGGCGGAGCATTTTCCAATCATTTGTACGCTACCGCCGCTGCCGGAAAAGAAGATAGCTTTAAAACTATTGGTGTCGTACGCGGTGAAAAAGTGTTGCCGCTCAATACTACACTGGCTTTTGCTGAAGCACAAGACATGCAACTAGAATTTATCAGTCGTAGTGATTATCAGCATAAAGGAGAAGCTACATTTCAGAAAGAGCTACAGAAGAAGTTTGGTGACTGCTTCATCATTCCCGAAGGAGGCTCTAATGCTTTAGCAGTAAAAGGGTGTACTGAGATTGTTCAAACGCCTGAAAATTACGACTATATCTGTTGCAGTGCAGGGACCGGAGGTACGTTAGCGGGCATCATAGAGAAGGCAAAAAATAAGGCTCAGGTGCTAGGTTTCTCAGCGCTGAAAGGAGGAAGTTTTTTATATGATGAAATTAATAGGCTTACACAAGCGTATAGTGGCAACCAATATGAAAATTATCAAATTGTAGAAGATTATCATTTTGGAGGCTATGCCAAGGCGAATACTGAGCTTGTTAATTTTATCAATGAGTTCAAAAGAGAGCAGGAGATACTTTTGGACCCTATTTATACCGGCAAAATGATCTATGGCATCATGGATATGATCAACAAAGGCTACTTCAAGCTTGGCAGTAAGATTTTGGCTATTCATAGCGGGGGCTTACAGGGAATTATCGGTTTCAACGAGCGCTATCTGAAAAAAAATCTTCGTATTTTAGTCAGTTAGTGTTTACCTCAATCTTCAAATACTTATTAATCGGAAAAAAGTATGAAAAAACTACTCCCTATCTTATTCCTGACCTTGTTTGCCTTTGCAGAAGTAGAAGCTCAGTGCGGAAATTCCTTCTACCGCCTCCAAGAAGGCACTGAGTTTGAAATGACAACTTATGATAAGAAAGATCGTCCGCAAAGCCGTACAGTCAATGTCATTAGTGACATAAGTGAAAATAATGGTGTGTATGAAGCTACCTTCAAAAGTAAAATCTATGACAAAAAAGATAAACTGGTGACGGAAGGAGAATTTGTCATCCTTTGTGAAGGAAATACACTAAAGATTGATATGCAGCGCATGCTTAACTCTATGGAGCAGATGCAGGCTTATGAAAACATGGAAGTAGAGGCAGAAGGAGATTTTATGGAACTGCCTTCTGATCTGGAAGTAGGCCAAAGTCTATCTGATGCGCATACCACTATGACGGTAAAAATGGGCGAAGCCAATGCCACTATGAGTAAAATAGATATTGACATCAATAACCGTAAAGTAGAAGCTCAGGAAGATATTACGACCCCAGCCGGTACGTTTAATTGCTACAAAATCTCTTATAATACCGATATGGATATGAAAGTCATGGGTTTTGGTAATAAAAGTTCTTATGGCAATGCCGAATGGATAGCCGAAAATGTAGGCACAGTGCGATCTGAGAACTATGATAAGAAAGGAAATCTGAACTCTTATACGCTGCTTACGGCTTATAAAGAATAAAAAAAGCTGGGACTTTTGGTCCCAGCCATCTCTTATTTTATTTCCTCACCAAAGGGAGGTACCTGCTCAGATTGGTCTTCGGCCTTTCCACCACGATATCATCATCACTTACACGTTTTACGCCTTCTACTGTATAGTAAGCATCTGGCTGATAATAGCGAACTACTTTTAGGTAAGAATCCAATTTACTACGAGGTACTACCGTAAATATGATGTTGGCATTACCTTCATGGTCCATGGCTTCTACACTATTGTAGCGATATCCTTTATCCACCAGCCAGCCAATGAGTTCACTCACATCGGATTTGCTGATGACTCTTACCACCATACGGCCCATCGCTATTTTTTCCTCAATACGCATCCCGATGAAAGTACCGGTAGCGTAGCCGCTGGCATAAGCCAGATATGACCATACATTACTGATGTTCTGAATAATTTGCCCTATAGCCAGCAACCATATCAAAGATTCAAAAAAGCCTAACACGGGAGCCCAACGCTTGGCTCCGTTCATGATATACATGACACGCAAAGTAGACATTGAGACATCAGTGACCCTGGCCATAAAAATAAGCAAGGGTAGTATCAGATAATTAAAGAGTTGGGGGCTAATTCCCAATGCGTTGACAATAAATGTTTCCAATTTTTATGTTAAAGTTTCAGTAAAAATCGGAACGCAATTTTGGGGCTAAAGATGCCAGCTAGCCAAATTTTATTTTGTGCGAAAACTGATCAAAAATTACCTCACTCCAGCAACTGTCTGATCATATCTTCCAGCTTGCTGTAAGCGTGGATTTTGATATTAAATTTCTTAGTATCCACGCCTTTTAAGCTGAATTTAGACACATAAATTTCTTCAAAACCCAGCTTCTCCGCTTCGCTAATACGATTTTCTACCCGATTGATTGCGCGAATTTCTCCTCCTAAACCTACCTCTGCAGCAAAACATATTCTACTGGAAATAGGTACATCCAGAAAAGAAGAAACAATAGAAGCACATACGGCAAGGTCAATAGCCGGGTCCTCTACCTTTAGTCCGCCCGCAATATTCAGAAAGACATCCTGCACGCCTAAGCGATAACCCGCACGTTTTTCTAGCACTGCCAGCAACATATTGAGGCGCTTGGCATCAAAACCAGTAGAACTTCGTTGTGGTGTACCGTAAGTAGCCGAGCTCACCAAAGATTGTATCTCTATTAAAAGAGGGCGATTGCCTTCCAGTGTAGCGCCTACTGTAATGCCGCTCAGCTCTCCTTCTCTCTGGGTGATTAAAATCTCGGAAGGGTTAGAGACCTGGCGTAAGCCAGTATCCGTCATTTCATAAATTCCCAGTTCGGAGGTGGAGCCAAATCGGTTCTTGATGGTCCGCAGTATGCGGTAAGCCATATGCCGGTCTCCTTCAAACTGCAAAACGGTATCTACCATATGTTCCAGTACCTTGGGACCAGCAATATTACCCTCTTTGTTGATATGGCCGATCAGGAAAACCGGAATATTGCTCTCCTTTGCAAATTTCATCAACTCAGCCGTACACTCTCGCACCTGTGATACACTACCGGCAGCAGACTCTACGTATTCAGACTGCAAAGTCTGTATGGAATCTACAATCATCAGGTTGGGCTGAAGTTGTTCTGCCTGCTGAAAAATTTGTGCGGTTGAAGTTTCTCCTAACACATAGCAGTGCTCCATATTGCCATTAAGTTGAGGATGATTGAGCATGCGCTCCGCTCGCATTTTGATCTGCTGATCGCTTTCTTCACCGGAAATATAAAGTACTTTATGTTGCTTAAGTTGCAGGGCTATTTGTAGCATCAGTGTGGATTTGCCGATCCCTGGTTCTCCGCCAATCAATACCAGGGAACCGGGCATGATGCCTCCACCCAAAACCCGGTTGAGTTCTGCATCCTGCGTATTGGTACGGCTTTCCTGTTTAAAATCTATTTCATTGAGCAGGCGCGGCCGACTGCTACTCCCCTTAGTTTTTGAGCTGCTTTGCCAGCCAACAGAGCGTGTGGTTTTGCTAATGATTTCCTCTACATAAGTATTCCATTCTCCACAGGCATCGCACTTTCCCTGCCATTTGGGAGAAGAATTGCCACAGTTCTGGCAAACATATACTGTTTTAGTTTTAGCCACTTTGTTATTAGTGTTATAGTTCTGGATGTTAAAGTGTTAGGGTGAAAGGTGTTTAGGTTTCAGCTACAATAAGCTTGAGCACTAAAAACCATAACACCATAGTACCATAACACTATCTACGCATAGTTAACAAATATTGAAATAAAACCTTCCTCTAAAATCATAAGAACAACTGCCTTATTTTTAGTTTATACAACATGCCTTCATTTATCAACGCCATAGGAACAGCAGTTCCCCGGCACAAAATAGAGCAGTCTAGCATTGTCAAATTTATGACAAAAGCCCATCAGATGGATACTGAGGAAGAACAGAGGCTCAAAGCCCTCTATCGTGCCTCAGGAATTAAATACCGCCACTCAGTATTACCTGATTTCGGACTTACCCAGGATTTTAGTTTTTTTCCGGATGATGAGGACCTGGAACCCTTCCCAAGCATTGGGCAGCGGATGGAGTTGTACAGAGAAGAAGCTTTGAAGCTTAGCCTGCAAGCGGTAGAAAACTGCTTGTGCTCACAGAGTATTATCCAAACGAAAGAGATTACACATCTTATCATGGTTAGCTGTACTGGCATGTATGCGCCAGGTATAGACATTGAATTAGTGAATAAGCTTGAATTGCCGGGTAGTGTACAACGCTCATGTATTAATTTCATGGGTTGTTATGCCGCATTCAATGCACTCAAAGTAGCCGACCACATTATCAGCTCAGTTCCTCATGCAAAAGTATTGGTGGTGTGTACAGAGCTATGTACGATTCATTTTCAAAAGAAAAAAGACGAAGATACACTACTGGCGAATGCACTTTTTGCCGATGGTTCCGCAGCAGTATTGCTCAGTGGTCAAGCTGAAGAAGGAAAAGTCCAACTGGCTTTGGAACAGTTCTATTGCGATTTGGCTCCTGAAGGTAAAGAAGATATGGCCTGGCACATTGGTGACTTTGGGTTTGAAATGAAATTGTCTGCCTATGTTCCGGAAGTCATTCGTAAGGGTATCCGGCAGTTGACTGAACGTTTAGTCAGTCAGCTTTCACTGGAAAATGTAGCCTTTGACGAGGAGGAAAGGGATAAGATTGCGGATTACTTTGCTATTCACCCTGGAGGGAAGCGCATACTTCAGGTCATAGAAGAGCAGCTTGATTTATCGGCGGAAGATAACCGCTATGCCTACCGCATCTTACGGGAGTTTGGTAATATGTCATCACCGACCATCCTTTTTGTACTCAAGAGTTTACTGAATGATTTAACCGCAAGCGCCCACGATAAACAGGTGCTAAGCTTTGCCTTCGGCCCTGGCCTCACCCTGGAGAGTATGCTGCTGCGTATTCATTCTCTATGATTTTTTCTTAACTTTCTTTCCTTTACTAACCATCCAAATTATGAAGACAGAAGGAATGCTCAAAGAAGATGCGCTGAAAGGGAAAACCATTATCGTGACCGGCGGAGGCACAGGGCTAGGCAAGTCTATGGGGAAGTATTTTTTAGAATTGGGAGCCAATCTTGTCATTACCAGCCGCAAAATGGAAGTGCTGAAAGCTACTGCTGAAGAATTGAAGATAGAGACAGGAGGATCAGTATTGCCAGTAGCTTGCGATGTACGCAAGTACGATGAAATCATGGAGGTACTAAAGCAAGCGGAAGCAAAGTTTGGACAGGTAGACGTGCTGCTCAATAATGCGGCAGGAAACTTCATCAGCCCTACCGAAAGACTTTCACATCGTGCTTTTGACATTGTGGTAGATATCGTACTCAAAGGAACGTATAACTTTACACTGGCGGTAGGTAAAAACTGGATTGAAAAAAAGCAGGCAGGAGCCATGCTCAATATCGTGACTACCTATGCCTGGACTGGCTCCGGCTATGTAACCCCCTCAGCCTGTGGCAAGGCAGGGGTGCTTGCGCTGACTCGTTCCCTGGCGGTAGAATGGGGGAAATACAATATCCGAATGAACGCAATTGCTCCCGGACCTTTTCCTACCGAAGGAGCCTGGAGCCGTTTGCTTCCCGGAGAGATGGCTGAAAAATTTGATCCCGCTAATCATAATCCCCTAAAAAGAGTAGGCGATCATCAGGAACTGGCAAACCTGGCCGCTTATCTGGTGTCTGATTATGCAGCTTATGTGAATGGTGAAGTGATCACTATTGATGGAGGTGAGTGGCTGATGGGCGCCGGAGAGTTTAACCATCTGGATTCAGTACCCCAGGAAATGTGGGACCAGATGGAGAAGATGAGAAGTAAGAAATCGTGAATCGCTGATCATCCTGTTTCATGCGTTTAGTACTAATATTTTTGGGCTTAGCACTCTTAGTCCTTATTCCTTTTGCCATTTGGGGAGAACAGATAGAAATTTTTTTTACCCAGGCATCTACCGTAAGTCTTCTGGAAAGTTATGGCTACTGGGCATGGATAATAGGCATAGGCTTACTAATGCTTGATTTATTACTTCCTCTGCCTGCTACAGTAATTATGGCTGCTATAGGAATTATCTATGGTCCACTGCTGGGAGGAATTAACAATGCGATAGGCTCAGTTTTTGCCGGAACCTTAGGCTACGAACTCTGCCGTCAGTTCGGAGAGTCAACGACCAGACACTTATTAGGAGAAAAAGACTGGCAGAAAGGGCAAAAAATTAATCACAAAATAGGGGGATTTATAGTGGCCCTATCACGCTGGACACCAGTGCTACCGGAAGTAGTAGCCTGCATGGCAGGGATGATGCGCATGGAAAGGTTAAAATTTTATCTGGCACTAGCCTGTGGATCTGTTCCTCTCGGTTTTGCTTACGCTACTGTAGGGAATATTTCCTGGGGCATAAATTCACCCCTTTTTACACTGGGCGTAGCAGCCGTAGTACCCATACTGCTTTGGGTCCTTTTGAGCCCACTGATTGATAAATATGCTTCTTAATAAGCAGCATTACCATCTCCCAGGCTATATATTTTGATCTGGGAAGACTTCAGAGGAACTGCAAGGGTTATTTCAAACTTACCATTCTCCCATTCTTCAATGGTAATGAACTGATCTTCATTTTCATTCTCAAATTCCCAATAGTAGAAGAAAGATTCATTATCCCTGGAGGTGTTTCCATTGCTGAAGAAGGATGCTTCATTGGAATACTCAAAGTAAAAGGTCTGTCCTTCAAATTCAAATTCTCCTTCTGCACTCTCATCCATAATATCGAGATCAGAGCGGTTAATGGGAAGGTCTCGGAGCTTGAGTGTACGCAGGGCAAGAGTTACATCTAATCCGTCATCTTCCTCTATGCTAATCCACACTTTCTGTTTGCCATTATCTCCTTCTAACTCATACCATTCTGTGCTTTCCCCTTCCCGGTAAATGCTTTTAGAAAGAATAGTTACATCATATTCTTCCATATCAGGTCCCACGTTCATCAGGTGAATAACACCTCCCGGCTCTACATTTTCAAGGGTTAGCTCTTTAGGCGTATTAGGTTGCACCTCAGCTTCTTTTTTTCGTTTATTTTTTTGCCAGAAAAACACGCCTACTCCAATAATTACGATGATAAAAAAAATGAGTGACCACATAGGTTGAATTAAATATATGACTCCGAAAAATAAAATTCGGAGTCATCAGGTTTATTATTGATCCTTATTGATGCCCATCTTAGCTTTCAGGGCAGCGAGTTTATCACTGGTAGCAGGTGAACTAGAACCCAGAGCTTTATCTATCTCATCATCTACTGATTTAGGCGCTGCTGCTATTTCGCCATAGGATTCAGCTAGCGATTCTTCTTCCTCGACTTTGGTTTTCATACGCTCCAGCATAGAAACTGTGCTGGAAGAGTCAATGCCTGCCATCTGTTTGTTGAGCTTTTTAGTAGCGCTGCTCACTTTTGCACGAGCTTTTAGGGTACGAAGTTCGTTTTCCCATTTGGATATCCTGCTTCTCAGATCGTTTACTTTCGCCTCAAGATTGGCAGTCATGTTATCGTACTTTTCTACCTCTGTCTGAGTACGGGCAATTTCCTGATCAGCATGTTCTTTTTTATTGAGTGCTTCGGTAGCTAGGCGGTCAGCCTCAGTGGGGTCTATTTGCCCCTGCTCGGCTCTTTGTAAAAGCAACATGGCTTTTTTCTCATAGTCAGCTGACTGTTGCTCGTGATTTTTCATTTCGCGGCGGGTACGGATGGCGATGGCTTTCACCTCAGCCAGGCTTTCCATAGCTTTACCTAAATCATTTTTAAGGTCACGGATGGCCTGCTCACTCATTTTCACTGGGTCTTCCATACTATCTATCAATGAGTGAGATTGTGCTTCACCCACTTTGAAAAGTCTTCTGAATATGCTCATAATCTATATTTTTTGAAATTTAACTTATTTTTGCAAATTTGAGAAAATCACTGGCGTATTCGGCCATCATGAGACCTATGGAATTGATCGTGGCCTCTATCTCATTCTGATCCATATTTTCAAGCTGAAGTGTATCACGGAAAATAACGCGATCTTCTTCGTCCAGGACAAGCGCTCCATGCACCAGATTACGATTAATTTGTAAGAGCTTTTTCAGCACACTACTGTCATCCGGTGATTTTAGCTTAAAAATAAACTGCTCAAACACCAAAATCTCCCCCTCGCAGTCAATGATCAGATGGCTGATGCCCTGATCTTCATCAGTGATCACAACAATTCCTTCTTCAGTATCTTCTGACTGAATGTCAAAGCCAAGTTCAAACAAAAATTTCTTTACTTTGTCAAAATGCGAGACCATAGTATAGTTCAGTTTAATGGATATGGTAAATAGGTTTTCTTCTTGTAGTCGCTTAAGCTATACGAGAAATTTTTACTATCTAACTACTTTTTTATTAAATAGCAATTTATGAAGCTGTTCGTTAATGATACTCCGGTAGAGATTGTGGGTCAGGACAAACATCTTGATGAAAACCACTTTGAGTACACCTTTGATGCCAGGCAACATAAATTCAGCAGTATCAAGCTTAAAGATGATGTTTTGGTGAATTATGCCAATGAAGCCTATATTAAAGACTGTCTGGATTATTTTAATAAGCAAAAAGTAAAAAAACTGGATAGTATTACTTTTGTAGTCCCTGATATTAACCGGGCCAAAGATTTTGTAAAAAGCCAGTACCTAGTGATAGAAGCAGCCGGAGGGCTGGTTAGAAAAGACCACAAAATACTTATGATTTACCGCCTGAAGAAGTGGGACTTACCCAAAGGTAAAATGGAAAAGGGGGAATCGCCGCTTGTGGGGGCACTACGCGAGGTGGAAGAAGAGTGCAGTGTAAAAGCAGAGCCCATCAAAGAAGTGTGCCATACCTGGCATACTTACACGCGTAACAAGAAAAAATACCTGAAAAAAACCTATTGGTATGCAATGGAGTGTACCGATGATAGCAAAATGAAGGCTCAGGTAGAAGAAAAAATAGAAGCAGTAAAATGGATGAGTGAGGCAGAAGTCAAAGAAGTATTGTACGACTCTTACTTTTCAATAAGGTACGTTTTTAGAGAGTATTATAAGCAGTTCGGTTTCTAAATTTGGTAAGGGAGAAATTCGTTCACATCACCGCCGTAGCGATGTACTTCCCGAATGATAGATGAATTGATATGAGCATATTGTGGAGACGTAATCAAAAATACAGTCTCCAGGTAATTATTCAGGTGACGATTGATTTGCGCGATACTATTCTCATATTCAAAGTCGGTAGTATTTCTCAGTCCTCTTAATAGATAGTTAGCCTCGTATTTGCGAGCCAGCTCAGCAGTGAGCTCATCATAAGTAATAACTTCTACCTGACTATTTTCAGAAAAAGCTTCCTGAATATGACCAATGATTTTTTCTACTGGAAAATAGCGCTGCTTTCTACTATTATGTCCTATGCTGATAATAATTTTATCAAACAGCTGAAGACCCCGATGGACAATATCCGCATGGCCATTGGTAAAGGGATCAAATGAACCGGGAAAAAGTGCTGTTTTCATCTATTCACAGACATAAATGCTATACAGATCAAAGTACTGATGATCTGGCACTTCGTCAAACATATAGGCAAAATTAAGATAGGAAGGGCGACCACCAAAAGATATATTTTTGATATAGCGATACAACTCCTTAAAATGTGATGAGTCCGAACTGATGTTACCCCAGACTGTGGTTTTGGTATCTTGCTGCCCCATGCCCATTTCCTGCATTGTCAGCATAGTATATTTGACAATATCTTCAGACCCTTGATATGGGAAGCGGTTGTACAGCAATATTTTGTTGTCCTCAGTGACTACCAGACTGAAATTGTTACGACCGATATTCACATAGAGGTCTTTATAGTAAGTAAAATCACGATGACTCTGAATACCTTCAATAAATGCGCTTCCGTGATGGACAACCTGTACTGTAAGTGTAGGATAGATAGAGCGGACTTTTTCAATGATTTTCCGTTCAGCAGCAAATACACACACTACATCAGACTGTACGTGCTGATAATAATAAAAATCATCCAACTCACTATCTACTTCTGTGCTCAGTTTAAGATAATCTCGCAGGTGCTCACTAGAGAAAAGGTGAGAGGGAATCATTGTAAATTTCTGATTTTTCATAGCTAGCTTTACAGACTTCCAATAGCCTGCCATGAGCAGATGATGCCCCTCAAAGAGCTTGTACAAGGTATTGATTAATACATTGGTAGAATAAATGCCTTCAAGCTCATAATCTTCAAGCAAAAGGCACTTATTTTCCCTGGTATCTATTACACAAAACTGAAAATCATTCCTGCCTACAAGAAGAGACAGATTATAGTGTGTAAGATCATCAATACTGAAAGTAGTATCTTTAATACGGTTGATTAAATGGAAATTTCCAACTTCTTGCTCCAAAATGAGAATAATTTATACTCCTCAGCAATAAATCCCTACCTCTACTATTCCCAGTTTCCAGCAGTAGTTACCTCAGTACGAGAACCGACTCTAAGGGGGCCTTTGATACTGTTTTCGCCACGGCGAGCAGGATTAATAGGTGAAGGATCTTTTACCTCAAACACATCAACGTCTACGCCACTACGCTCAATCTTATCAGCGAAGAGTTCAAATTTAGCACGAGTGACAGGAACATACATCAAATCGCTCAAATCAAACTTTTGATATACGGGATTATTGTAAATAGAATCTCGAACTGAAATACTTCCTAGGGTATCAATATGGATGGTAGTTTCTTCTGCACCATAGTCAAGAAGTACGGTTTCTTCCCTCCGCTGAGTGATAAAAATCTTGCCAGTATCTATGAAGTTGATCAGCTTGTCCCAATCACTGGTATACTGGCCGTGGGCGTCTTGATAAGCCATTTCTGCATCCCTGATAAACTGTAGCTTTTCAATAACCCGGCTCTCAATTGCGGCAATACGCTTCTCCTCTTCTACACTACTAATGATGCTGTTAATCAAGAAGTAACCAATACCGACAGCTACTATTAAAAAGACAAAGGTCAATACTTTAGTAAGGTTCATTGTGTAGTAAGTTTTTTTACAATTATAGACATTTTAACAGGTAAAACATAACCGAATAATCCGCTATTTTAATGTTTTATCATCAAATTTAAAATAACCTTGCATCTTTAATAAATCTCTGGGGTGTTGTGAGAGGTTAATCATTTGATGCATCTGGTACCCTTTTTCTTCATTTATCTTGCGTGGAGACATGAACTCTACCTGCTCAATGATTTGTTCCTGCTGGCTCATTTCCGGGTCAATACCCGTTTTTAGAGTGCCTCCTGTCATTTCTACTGTAAAGAACATCTCAATTGCATGCAAGGGAGGTGCGAGAAACTCATGTGTAAACAGGAAGTGGTTAACCTTTATCTCAAGTCCCGTTTCTTCAAAAAATTCTCTTTTGAGACAGTGCTCCGCAGATTCTCCGAATTGCATTCCACCCCCTGGGGGAGAAAAAAAATAACCTTTGGCCGTTAAAGCTTTATGCTTTACCAAGAGGAGACAGTCATCCGAATAACACAGTCCTACCACTCTTACTCTTAACTTTTTTCCATATATTCTTTGAATAGCCTTCTTGTGCATAAGCAGAAATATACAAATATGAAATTTTACTTATTAAAAAGTGAAACTTCATTATATTGAAATTACTTCTTTGAGCAAACTAATAATCGCTAGTTCTTTATATAATATGATATATATATGCTCTTGTGAAGAATTACTTTCAGAAAGATGTACTCACTTTTTGTATGGCTATGAGTCCTGTTTATTTCAAAAAATTATCCTTAAGTGCTCAATCTTCTTTATTGTGGCAGAGAGGGAATCACCTTTGCAGCAAAGAAACTTCCTTATATCTACTGCATCTCTATGCTATACATAACTTTTATGTGGAAGTAAGCTTTTCGTATGGGCTGTGCCGGGTAGAGAATATCCGTGTGATAAACAGAACTCATGAACTTGAGCCATACCTACAAGATATCCTTCTACCCGGAGGCATATTTTGATCAATTATTATTTGAGCGTAGTATAGTATACTCGCAGCTTTATGCTATCAGCTTCAGTAACCAATTGACTAAAACCGGTAGTAAAATCATTGGGCTGAATGAGTACTGCCGGATTATCCACAAAGCCATCTATCAGGTTTTGAGCAAAACTTGTTACTTTTTCATTATAGGCAATGTTGGTAGTATCATACCGAATTGGTGAAGGTCCGACTATAAAAGGTTTCCTTTCTATATCATCATACCTATAATTTTCGTCGTTATATAATCCGGATAATATACGAGCATTCTCTAAACGACTAAATTCTATCACTCTGGAAATACCATCATCCTCAAGCTGGTAACCAAAAAGGGCAGCAGGTGCAGGTTTTGTTTCCTCCGGTTCGCTAAGTCCAATATGCAGGATCACTCTGTTCAACAAAACACGATTTGGGTTTTCTGCCACAAAGTTTACCAATGGCTGAAAGTCAATCCTGGGTACTATCCCTGAAGAGGCCTGCAGATAAAAACGATTATCGGTGGCAGAACCCACCTCTCTGGGTTGATCAATATTGGCTAGCGCTGTACCACTCCTATCATAGTTAATATGGTAGAAACTAAGAGGAAGAGTTGAATTAGGTGAGCTAGCTATTGCCGCAATTCCGAAAGAGAAAACTTTGGATACCGTATCAGCAGGAGAACTAAAATACAAATTCATTCTGAGGCTGTTTGGAGAAAAGCCTGTAATAAAACGCTTCTCTTCAGGTGATATAAGAGCTAACCCTTTAAAGTATTCTGTAAATAGTCTACTACTATCTAGTTCAGCAGCATTATTTTTTATCTTGTCTAACAATTCATTACCCATAGCCTCACTAAGGCGCACACTCAGCGTATCATTGCTCTCCGGATTTACGGTATACCTTAGGCTCCCAAGTGCATTGGGGTCGTAGGCCAGAGATGAAGACGTATAATAAGTAAGAGAATCTATGACAGGCTCTCTAAGCTGATGAATATTTACAGTCTGCTCCAAACTTTCATCATCAGAACCATAGAAGTAGTTCCTTGTAAAGGTCAATACTAAAGAATCTAACTCATCCTCAGTGCTTGCCTCCCTTCTGGAACCTATTCCAAGGGTCATATAGCTGATAGCCTCAACTTTGCCAAAATCATCACTAAGATAGTTACCTACCAGCATGTTGCTAGTATAAGATGTTCTTATAGAATCCCGCTGTATAAGTTGAAATGGTAATGTTAATTCGGTAAAGGAGAGGTTGATATTTTCGTCTTGGGGGTCAAAATCCAGGCTCAGCAGGTCGTCGTTCTCACAAGAAAGGAAGAGGGCTGATAAAGCTATCAGCCCAAATTTTCCCTTAGTTAACCAATTCATTGTATAAGTTAAAGTATGAATCGAGGAGGTTATCGTCTTTCTCAATGGTGTCAATCTTTTTCTCACTGTCGAACTCTTCTAATAAGGTGTTTAAATTATCGTTTACACCGTCTTCAGCTTTGATGATAGCATCTGCGTACTCAATTCCAATTTTTATGAATCCATCATAATCGGCAGATTGCAAATTCACCAGCATACTGTCATCAATGTCCATCATTTTGACCTTGTCCAGAAGGTCTCCATCAAATTTATGCTTGAACGGATTATTATAAACGGTAAATACTGTCTTTGTATTTTTGAAGAGCGGATCATTTTTATAAGTCGTCTTCAAATACATAGGAATCAGGCTGGTCATCCAGTCGTTGCAATGCACAATATCCGGTGTCCATCCCAGTTTTTTGACAGTTTCAATTACACCTTTACAGAAGAAGATCGCACGCTCATCATTGTCTTCATAAAAGTTATTTTCTTTGTCAAAGAATACTGATTTCCTATGGAAATAATCCTCGTTATCAATAAAGTAAACCTGAAGTTTAGCATTAGGAATAGAGGCAACTTTGATTGTCAGGGGCTTCTCTTCTTCACCCACTGCAATGTTAATTCCAGATAACCTAACTACTTCATGCAGCCTGTTTTTACGTTCGTTGATCAGACCAAAACGAGGGACCAGAATACGGATTTCCATACCCCTCTCTTGCATACCCTGAGGAAGCTGTCTTACGAAGTCAGCTACTTCAGAAGTTTGTAAAAATGGATTGATCTCACTTGCTACATAAAGAATTCGGAGTTTTGACATATCTTTGGGGATTTGAATTGTGTTATTGGAAAAGCATGCGCAAAATTACGAAAATTTTACCATATTTCCACTTTTTTTCAATTGCACATAGCGTTTTGCGATTTTATTCGTATTAGAACTGGTAATAATGCAAATATTTAAAAACATTAAATCGCTACAGCATTTTTTAGACGAAAAACGCCTTGAAAAGCGCTCAATCGGGTTTGTGCCAACTATGGGAGCCCTGCACAAAGGGCATCTCAGTCTGCTGGAAGAAGCTAAAAAAGAAAATGAAATTATAGTTTGTAGCATCTACGTAAACCCGACACAATTTAACAACACAAATGATCTCAAAAAATATCCCCGTGACCTGGATCATGATAAAGATTTGTTAAAAAAAGAGGGCTGTGATGTGTTGTTTTGCCCCTCAGATGAAGAAATGTACCCCCGGGGTTATCAAACAGGAATAAAGTTTGAGTTTGGAGATCTGGAGCAGGCACTGGAAGGTAAGTTTCGTCCGGGCCACTTTAGCGGGGTAGGACTTGTGGTGTCAAAACTATTTCATATCGTTAATCCTGATAAAGCCTACTTTGGACAGAAAGATCTGCAACAATGCAGTGTAGTCAAAAGACTTATTGATGAGCTCTTTTTCAATACACAACTCGTCATTGTACCAACCGTTAGAGAAAGCAGCGGATTGGCAATGTCATCCAGGAACAAAAGGCTCTCTGAAAAGGGAAAAGAGCTGGCTACAAATTTGTATAGTGCCTTGGCAGTAGTAGAAAAATTAATGAAAGAAGGGAAAAGCCCAAAAGTAGCTCTGCAAGAGGGTATCAATGCTCTAAATCAACACCCTGAAATTGAACAGGAATATTTTGAAGTGATAGATAAAAGAAACTTTGTGGAGGCTACTGACTCAACACCTAAAGCAGAAATAGCCGTATGCGTAGCAGCCTTTGTAGAAGAGGTAAGATTGATAGATAACATATTGGTTTTTTCTTAAACCAAAGGAATTTTATTAGCACATAAGTGTTGTAGTTTATTGCTACGCAGAATACAGTAAGTTAGAAATTTAGTTAAGCAAACACCTGGCATGCTTTAACATGATATGCATGAAGAAAAATGAATATTCAAGTTCTAAAATCTAAAATACATCGCGTAAAGATTACGCAGGCAGAATTACATTATGTAGGGAGCATCACCATAGATGAAGCATTAATGGAGGCTGCAAACCTTATTGAGCATGAGAAAGTGCAAATTGTAAACGTGAACAACGGTGAACGCCTGGAAACCTACGTCATTAAGGGTGAAAGAAATAGTGGTATGATCTGTATGAATGGACCAGCTGCCCGAAAAGTGCAGGTAGGAGATGTGATTATTATTATTTCTTATGCAGGTATGGACTTTGAAGAAGCAAAATTATTCAAACCTACAGTTATTTTTCCTGACCAGAATAACCATTTGATTAGCTAATACCTTGGGCAAGATAAAGAGCTACCTTAAGTATGTGATTTCTCTTCTGATTGCAGGAGCATTACTATGGTATGTATTCAAGGACTTTGATCTTACTACTCTGGTTGACAAACTTAGAGAAGTGGATTACCGATGGGTAACATTGGCCATCGGCTTTTTTTTGCTGAGCCATACGCTCAGAGCCTATCGCTGGAATATACTTCTTTATCCTCTAGGGTATCGGCACTTGACGGTCTTTAGAACTCTTTTAGCGGTAATGGTGGGTTATTTCGCCAACCTTATCATACCCCGTATGGGCGAAGTGAGTCGCTGCGGAATGCTGAAAAAAACCGACGATATTCCGATTACCACTTCTTTAGGAACTGTGGTAGCAGAGCGTTTGGTAGATTTAATTTGCCTTTTTATAGCTATGCTCTCGCTTTTTATATTGGAGTTTAGCAGACTTAATGAATTTATCCTTTCCTTTTTAGGAGAAAAACTGGGCACTATACAACAAAATGTAGGTACTATTTATATCCTTATCGGAGTGGCAGCAGTAGCTTTACTTCTCTTCTTTGTATTAAGAAAAGTGATTAAGAAAAGTCTGAGGGGAAATAAATTGCTCATTAAGCTGAAAAACCTGGGGCGGGAAGTAGTTAAAGGACTTACTAGTATAAGTAGAATAGAAAATAAAGCTGGCTTTTGGATATCCACATTTAGTATTTGGTTGTGCTACTACATGATGTCGTATGTAGTATTTTTCGCTTTACCAGAAACTTCAGAGCTGGGATGGAGAGCAGGATTGGCAGTACTGGTGATGGGCAGCCTGGGAATGGCAGCTCCAGTGCAGGGAGGCTTTGGTACTTTTCATGCCTTAGTTAGCGGAGTCTTACTACTGTATGGAGTAGCAGAGCAAGAAGGAGTATTATTTGCTACACTTATCCATAGTATGCAAACTATCTCGTTTATTATTTTTGGAGGAATTAGCTTCTTTATAGCCTCTGTGCTCTCTACCAAAAAGCGAGAAAAAAATCTTCAGCCCCAGAAATTTAATGCCTGAAAAAACGACTCAATAATTATAACCTCAATTAATATACTGTCGTAAATAGCTATGCATAAATGAGCTTATTACGCTAAATTTATGTTATAAAAAGAAACAAACAAGCATAAAACTATGTCCATATACATTATATTATTTATAGGAGTAGCCATTCTGAGCTTCGCAGTAAGCCAGAGGCTAAAGAATAAATTTAAAAAATACTCGCAAATACGCTGGAATGCGGACCTGACAGGACGTGAAGTTGCTGAGAAAATGCTTAGAGATAATCGTATCCATGATGTAAGCGTGGTTTCAGTGCCTGGTCGTTTGTCTGACCATTATAATCCGGCGGACAAAACAGTTAACCTGAGTGATGACGTATATCATGGACGCTCAGCAGCCGCAGCCGCAATTGCTGCTCACGAGTGTGGGCATGCAGTACAGCATGCTACAGCCTATAGCTTTCTGGAGTTCCGCTCAGCGATGGTACCTGTCCAAAATGTGAGTGCCAAGATTTTGAATATGGTTGTGCTGTTCCTGTTTTTTGGTGGAGCTTTCATTTTTGGTATGAAAGGCGGTTTTTTTGACATTGCAATATTGACCATCATAGGCTGTTATGCGGTGATTACATTATTTTCGTTAGTTACACTGCCTGTTGAGTTTGATGCCAGTAAACGTGCTTTAGCATGGATTAAGCAGCAAAATATTGCTTCTCCCAACGAGTATGGAATGGCCAAAGATGCATTGAAGTGGGCTGCCATGACTTATATGGTCGCTGCTTTAGGCTCTATAGTAGGTCTGCTTTACTGGATATCTATCTATTTGGGAGGTCGTGATTAAATGATAAAAATAGCCGAGTAAAATATTTAAGCATCTTCGTTTGAGCGGAGATGCTTTTTTTTGCAATACACCGTCCAAGGCTTATATTGCATAAAATACTCTGCATGCATAATAAATTAAGTCTTTACCCGTAAATATCAATCATATGGATTTTCAATTTACAGAAGAACATCTGGCGGTGCAGGAGGCTGCAAGAGACTTTGCCCAAACCGAATTACTACCTGGGGTAATAGAAAGGGATGAAAAACAGCAATTTCCAGCAGAACAGATAAAAAAGATGGGAGCACTGGGATTTATGGGTATGATGGTGAGCCCAGAATACGGAGGAGGAGGTATGGACACTAAGTCGTATGTATTGGCAATGGAGGAAATTTCCAAAGTAGATGCGTCCGCTTCGGTTTGTATGTCAGTAAATAACTCATTAGTCTGCTGGGGAATAGAAGAATACGGAACAGAAGAACAGAAGCAAAAATATTTGCCTTTTCTGGCTAGCGGTGAAAAGCTGGGTGCTTTCTGTTTGTCAGAACCGGAAGCGGGCTCTGATGCGACCATGCAACGCACTTCCGCTATTGATCAGGGAGATCATTATCTGGTGAACGGAAGTAAAAATTGGATCACCAACGGTAACAGTGCTTCCATTTATGTTGTAATGGCGCAAAGCGAGGCTGAGAAAAGGCACAAGGGAATTAACGCATTGATTGTAGAGAAAGAATGGGAAGGTTTTGTAGTTGGAAAAAAAGAAAATAAGATGGGCATCAGGGCCTCAGATACCCACTCCCTAATGTTTAATGATGTAAAAGTGCCTAAGGTTAACAGAATAGGGCAAAACGGCTTTGGCTTTAAATTCGCCATGTCAGTACTCAATGGCGGGCGTATAGGCATTGCTGCTCAGGCGTTGGGCATTGCATCTGGAGCTTATGAGCGCTCTGTGCAATACGCAAAAGAACGAAAGACTTTTGGACAGGAGATCAGTAAGCATCAGGCAATACAGTTTAAGCTGGCCGAGATGGCAACCAAAATCAGTGCGGCACGCCTGCTCTGCCTTCAGGCTGCCGACTTAAAAGATCGGGGCTTATCTTACATTCAGGAAAGCGCTATGGCTAAGTTATATGCTTCTCAGGTAGCTATGGAAGTAAGTAATGAGGCTGTACAGATTCACGGTGGCTACGGGTATGTGAAGGAGTATCACGTAGAACGTATGATGCGTGATGCTAAGATTACACAAATTTACGAGGGTACTTCTGAGATACAAAAACTAGTAATCGCAAGGGAAATATTAAGATAGAGTGATTTTGATGTAATATTTATGGGAAAAATTAAAAAAATTTGTATTTTGCGTACAAGTTTATAATTTCTTATTTGGAAAGTTACATAGGTTTATTAAATTTGAACTATTATTTCAAAATAAGAATTTTTGTTTTCACCATATATATTATACTCCTAAACTGAATGGAAGATTATAATAAAATTATTGAATCACTCAGCGTAAGATTCATTAAGTCCAAAAATATAAGAATCTTACAACCTGTAAGAATTCAAAATTATTATGATGTAGAAAACACCATATTAATTTTGAATCGTGGAAAAATCAGGTACGGAAGTGATAACACTGAGGTAAGTGGTGGCAATGTTGTGTTTATTCCCGGAGGAAAACAGGTTTCCGTAACCTACGGCTCCGGAGATCCTGTAAGCCTGTCAAATGACGACTTTATCAATAATAAAGAGTTATATTTTCAGTCACTAGAGACTACAGATGTTAAGACACTAGAAGCTGAGAACTTTAGCTTCATTAATTTTGAGGCAAAAGTATTCGACTCAGTAAACTTCTTTGCTTCTCTGGATATCCCTCCGTTTGTCCTAGAAGATAATAGCAGAATTCCTGAAATCATACAGGAAATACTGAGAGAAAATAATTCTGACACTCCTGGAAAAGACAGAATTATCAAGCTGAGTACTGAGCGTATGGTGATTGAGATCATCCGCTATATTCTGGATAACAGAATGTTTGTGGAGCAATTGGCTACCAATAGTACTTATTTCAAAGACCCTCGTCTGATTGATATTTTTGCCTATATCAAAGATAATATTGGTGGTGATCTTTCAAATAAAGTGTTGGCGAATGTTGCAAACGTATCAGAAGATTACGTTGGCCAATATTTCAAAATGCTGACGGGCATTAATCCTCAGGATTACATTGAATATCAGCGCATGGAGAAAGCGGTGAACCTGTTGAGGACTACCAAGAAGAGTATACGTGAAATCGGTAAAGATGTAGGCTATAAAGATACAGCTTACTTCTGCCGTCGTTTCAAAATGATGTTCGGCATTCCTGCTGGAAAAATGCGCCGCAGAGAATCTCTCATGAACGTATAAAGATTATACTGCCTATACTACCTAACATGGCCCGGAATTAAGTCCGGGCTTTTTTTATCTATTTTTTTATATTTCGGTTCAGATATGTGGTAAAGTCAGGCTTTTCTCTTTCATAATTACCAGTGATTTTGGCAGAGGCAAAAAGGAAATTTGCAGATGCTTTATTACAAGCAAAAGGAATATCCCAGGTTACAGCAATGCGTAAAAGAGCCTTTACATCAGGATCATGGGGTTGAGGTTCCAGAGGGTCCCAGAAGAATATTAAAAAGTCAATTGTCCCTTCTGCAATTTTGGCCCCAATCTGCTGGTCACCTCCCAGCGGACCACTCAGCAACTTATGAATATTGATAGCTTTAACATCCCTAATGCCTTCTTCCAGCATTTTACCCGTTGTACCGGTCGCATATAGTTCATACCCAGCAAGAAGATCAATATGATTTCTTACCCACTGTAGCAGCTCAGGCTTTTTATTATCATGAGCAACAAGTGCCACCGCTTGTTTCTTTTTCATATTTTTTTATGATTCTTTTTCATAAAGATAAAAAAATGAAACATGCAGATGGTAGCTTCTGTAATTTTACCACTTACACTAAAGCTACCCCTTGTATCTGACTGAACTGTTCTTTGGCATTTTGCCACTGGCTACGGGGGATATCTAACTGATAAAAGCAATCTTCAGCAAAGTTTTGTGTGCTGATTTGAGCCTGAAAATGATCAATTAGCTGCATCACTTCATTGGTAGCGGTGTACTCAAACTGTATAGACAAATCTTTATAGATAGTTTTTTTCACTATCTGATTTTGAGCTATAGCATCCGCCGCCGCTGTTTTATAAGCATGAATGAGGCCAGGTACACCGAGTTTTGTGCCACCAAAGTAGCGCACTACTACCACCAGCACATCATATAAATTTTGAGAACGGATCTGCCCTAAAATAGGATCGCCAGCGGAATGGGCAGGCTCTCCATCGTCATTGGCACGATAGGTCTCTTCTCTGCCTTCTTCCGGCTTTAAAATAAACGCAAAGCAATGATGCCGGGCATCATAATATTGTTTCTTAAGCGCATCTACTTTTTCTTTCACTTCTTCATCAGAAGTGACAGGGAAAACAAAAGCCAAAAACTTACTTCCTTTTTCTTTATATAAACCTTCAGAAACTGTTTTGACTGAATAATATGTATCCTTCTCCTCCAATAATATTTATCTATCAAGTTAACGTCTTAAATGCTGCACCTAAGTAATCAATAAGGTTTGAAGCCAGCATTGCCTCCTGACTCAGTGCCTCGGCGGCAAGGTCGCCTGCCTGACCATGCAAATATACACCCAACAAAGTAGCATCAAGAGGGTCATATTTTTGAGAAAGTAAACCAGCAATAATGCCGGTGAGGGCATCACCGGTACCTCCTGAAGCCATACCAGGGTTACCAGTACTATTAAAGCATATTTTCCCGCTAGGTGTACCTACTGCAGTATTGGCACCTTTCAGCACTACAAAAACCTGGTACTGCCGACAAAACTCCATCAGCAGTTGTAAGCGATGAAAATCATTTTTGGCAGGCTGAGTGAGTCTTTCAAATTCTTTGGGGTGAGGAGTGAGGATAGCATTTTCAGGGAGTAAGTCCAGGAGTTCACGGTTTCTGCCGCAGATATTTAGTGCGTCAGCATCCAGTATCATAGGCTTTTGTAAAGATTTGGCTTTCTCTAAAATGTTTTTTAGCGCCATCTTAGTCTCCTCAGCAGTACCTAAGCCTGGGCCAATGCCCAACACATCGTATTTTTCAATAGCAGTGCCGCCTTCCTGCGGCAAATCTGTAAAAATATACTGATGTCGGTCTACCGTAGTCATCGCTTCAGGATTCGCAATTTGCATGATCTGATAGCCACATTCGGGAATGTGGACGGTAAGTAAACCTGCTCCGGCATGAAGACAAGCGCGTGCGCAAAGCACAGCAGCGCCCATCTTACCGTAGCTACCACTAATAAGCATGGTTTTTCCAAATGTTCCCTTATGAGAGTGTGTTGCCCGCTTCTTCAGAAGAGATTTAGCCAACATAAGGTCTGTAAAGTAGTAATCTACCGGAGTTTGCTCAATAAAAGTACGGTCAAGCCCTATATCAAGTATTTCCCATTTACCTACAAAATGTGCGCTTTCAGGAAGTAGGAAAGCCAGTTTAGGCATCTGAAAACTAAATGTATAATCAGCTCTTACGATGACAGCGTTTTTGTCTTCAACTTCTAGAGGCTTATCGGCAAAAAGTCCCGAAGGAATATCAATAGAAACTACTGCTGCTTCTGAGAGATTGATCTTCTCTATCACTTTGGCAAATATGCCTTCTACTTTACGGGAGAGTCCTGAACCGAATAGGCCATCTATAACAATTGCTTCTCTTGGAATATCAGGAATATCACTTTCATGCTCAATATTATTGATGGTGATATGCTCCGTAAGCCTTTCTCGGTTGATCTTAAAATCCTCTGAACCCTTATCGGCGGCATGTACAGTAAAAACACTAATTCTACAATGATGCTGATGCAGCAATCGCGCAAAGGCCAGGCCATCCCCCCCATTATTACCAGGCCCGCTAAATATGTATACGGGATTAACTGTAGCGCCAAAAGTTTCAAGAAACTGATGCTTGAAAACGGTAGCCGCTCTTTCCATCAGGTCTGTAGAACTAATAGGTTCATTTTTGATGGTAGCTGCATCAGCGTCGCGGGTTTGTTGAGCGGTGAGTATCTTCATATGTATAACTTCTAAAAAGAAAAATTCTAGATGTAGAAAATGATAATGAAAAACCGGAGAAAAATTCTCTAACAATAATCCATAATCCAAATTTTGTCATTAGCATCTCATTACCAAGGTAATTTCTAAAAAATTAGGAATTAAGGTGTTTTTGATTACTCTAATCAAGTAGATTTGCAACTTGTTTTACAAACAGTGTATAAAAAAGCAGAAAACATGGCAAAAGAAGTAATCAATACCTCAGAAGCTCCTGCCCCCATTGGGCCATATAGCCAGGCAATCAAAAGTGGAAATATGCTCTACGTTTCCGGACAGATAGCACTTGATACCGCCAGTGGAGAATTGATAAATGACAATATCACTGAAGAAACCCATCAGGTAATGAAGAATTTAGAATCTATCCTGAGAGCGGCAGGTGCTGATTTTAGTCAGGTTGTAAAGTGTTCAATTTTTGTCAAGAACATGGATGACTTTGCAACTGTAAATGAAGCTTATGGGCAGTATTTTAAGCAAAATCCTCCAGCTAGAGAAACTGTGGAAGTAAGTCGCCTACCCAAAAATGTGAATGTAGAAATCTCCTGCATTGCCGCTTTAGACTAATTTTTAGTCCCAGTGTTAGCCCTACTTCCCCTAAGCAGAGAAACTATTGTATCCTCATATGATGCCAGGCAACTCTCAAAGCGACTGTGGAATGTGACCAAACCAAGTCATAGGGAAGAGTGGATGCCTGATGTGCATGAAGACAAATTGCTATTCAATGGCTGGGTAAAAAAAGAGAATTTTAAGCTTTCCCGTAAAGTGAGTCGAGCCAACAACTTTCTCCCTTTGATAAGCGGCAGAATAGAAAGCAGCTCAATTGGCAGTATTGTTCTTATCCGCTACCGACTGTTTATGTGGACGCTTTCATTTTTAATATTCTGGTCAGTGCTAACCGGGCTTTTTGCATTGTATTTTTTTATCTACGAGCGCATTTATATCAACGCGATATTTTCTCTTCTTCTGGGAGTCGCCAACTATGTCATTGCAGTGCTCAACTTTCACAAACAGGTAAAGCTTAGCAGCCGTATACTACACGAGGTACTGGAATAGTGGATAGCTTTGCTAAAGCGGTGGTTTGCAATTGACCTGCTGCATATTATAATTTTACACAACTATCATTTACAGCCATAGTTTATAAGTATAAATAGAGATCAAGCATAAGTAATGGAAGAAAATATAAGAGTAAGGTTTGCGCCCAGCCCAACCGGGCCTCAGCACATTGGAGGAATACGTACTGCATTATACAACTACCTTTTTGCCCGGCAGAAGAAAGGAACATTTATTCTGCGTATTGAGGACACGGATCAGACACGCTACGTGCCCGGCTCAGAGGAATACTTGAAAAAAGCCCTGCAATGGTGCGGTATACAGCCCGACGAAGGCGTAGATGAAGGAGGACCTTATGCTCCTTATCGTCAGTCGGAGCGCAAGGAGATATACGGAAAATATGCACAGCAACTGATTGACTCCGGCCATGCATACTATGCTTTTGATACCGACGATGAACTGAATGAAATGCGGGAGCGCCTGAAAGAAGCCCGGGTGGCCCAGCCTCAGTACAATGCCATTACCCGCATGACCATGAAAAACTCTTTGACCCTCTCCGAGGAGGAAGTCAAAGCCAAAATGGATGCTGGCGAACCCTATGTGATCCGCCTAAAAGTACCCCGTAAAGAAGAAGTTCGCCTCAATGACTTAGTCCGTGGATGGATCATGGTGCATTCCTCTACCCTGGATGATAAAGTAATCATGAAATCCGATGGTATGCCCACTTACCACCTGGCCAATGTGGTAGATGATTATTTGATGAAGATCACCCACGTGATTCGAGGAGAGGAGTGGTTACCTTCTGCACCGTTGCATGTGCTTTTATATCAGTTCTTGGGCTGGGAAGCGAGCATGCCTAAGTTTGCGCACCTTCCGCTTTTGCTGAAGCCGGATGGTAATGGTAAGCTAAGCAAAAGGGACTCTCTAAAGCACGGTTTTCCAGTGTTCCCGATGGAATGGACAGACGAAAATGATAATCACCTGCCCGGCTTTAAAGAAGATGGTTATCTGCCTGAAGCTTTCATCAACTTTCTCGCCTTTCTGGGATGGAATCCGGGGACAGAACAGGAAATGTTTAGCAAAGAAGAACTTGTGGAAGCGTTTAAAATAGAAAATATAAACAAGGCAGGAGCAAGGTTTGATATTCACAAAGCCCAATGGTATAACCAGCAGTACCTCCGCCTGAAATCTGATGAGGAACTAGCCGATATGCTGCTGCCAACTCTGGAGAAAGCAGGAGTAGAAAGCAGCCGGGAGAAGGCCTTGAAGGTAAGTGGTTTGATGAAAGAAAGAGTAACTTTTCCTGCGGAAATATGGGGAAATGCGAAGTTCTTTTATGTAGCTCCCCAACGATATGACGAAAAAATCGTTAATAAAAAGTGGACGGATGAGGCCGTAACTGTGCTGCAGGCTTATGCAAATGCTCTCAAGCGACATAATGCGGACTTAAGTGCAGATCAGGCCAAAGCCGTTTTAGAACAAGTTCTGAATGAACTTGATGTTAAGATGGGCAAAGTGATGCAAGCATTACGACTGGCTGTTACAGGAGAGGGTTCGGGACCTGACCTCATGCCAACTATTGAGGTTTTAGGCAGAGACGAAACTGTAAGCAGAATTGAAAATGCCCTACAAAAACTAGATAAGCACGTAAAAACGTAGATACATTATGAGCAGAAAAAGATTGAGTAAAAGAAGCAAACCGAAAGTTAATGATGAACTGAATGGTTTTGATATCAAAATTGATTCTTTTGGAGAAATCCGATCAACGCTGGATATTGATAAAATCAATAAATTTCTTAATCGCCATGTAGACGATAAGAAATTGCGTGATCGGGATGATATAGACAAAGGATCAGAAGAAGCATCCGCTAAGAGTAAAGAAGAATAAATATTCATACTTTTAGAAGTATATTTAAGTTGTAGTTAAATTGGAGAGCAACCCGGGAGGGTTGCTTTTTTTAATAGCATAATTATGGAAGAAAAAAGTGAGGCTTTACTTCATGAAACGCAATTGGAAAAGCTGGTAGATCAACTGGCAGAGAATGGATACGGGCTGATAGATCATTTTTTTTCGCCTGAGCAAGTAAATGCAGTAGTTGACAGGTTTCAGGATTTGTCAGAAGAAGGTGAGTTTAAAAAAGCGGGAATCGGGAAGATGCAGAATTTTGCAGTGGACAAATCTGTGAGAGGAGATTACATACGATGGATCAACCCCAATGATATGACGGAGGTCACAGCCAACTATGTAGGGAAGATGCGCCAGCTGATGGAATATCTGAATTATACCTGCTTCCTAGGACTTAAAGATTTTGAAGCTCACTTTGCGATGTATCCGGCAGGTACATTTTACAAACGACATGCCGACCGCTTTCAGCAAAATGCTCATCGCGTTATTTCTACCGTCTGTTATCTCAACAAAGATTGGGAAGAAAAAGATGGAGGTCAGCTAAGAATGTTTTTACCTGATGAAGAATTTGACATTGCTCCTCTTTCTGGCAGGCTGGTTTGCTTCAGAAGCGAGATTGAGCATGAAGTTTTAATCACCACTCGTTCCCGCTATAGTATTACAGGGTGGATGCTGGACCAGCACACCAGCCTCACCTTCCTCTAATTCCTCTGAAAAAATCAAGCGCTTCCAATATTAAGAGGCTGACTAGTCAGCCAATTGTAATATTCTGAGAAATCAAGCATATATGGGCCTGCTACCGCTATATTTATCAATACTGATCTGTTTTTTTGGAGCGTTAGCAGACTTTTAATTAAATTAATCAGCAAAGTGTAAACACAATTTTTCAACTTAACCCACAATAGCTAATGAACAGATCGCACGAAATTGATTATGAAATTCACGGACACGGTATACAAGTAGTAGAGGTAGAACTTGACCCTAATGAAACAGTGATTGCAGAGGCCGGAGCCATGGTGTACATGGATAACGGTATTGAGTTTGAAACCAAAATGGGAGATGGTTCAAATCCTAACCAGGGATTTTTTGGGAAACTGCTCTCTGCTGGCTCACGCATGCTTACCGGAGAATCTGTATTTATGACCCACTTTACCCATAGGGGCCAAGGTAAAGCCAAGGTAGCATTCTCTGCTCCATATCCCGGTACTGTGATTCCTATAGATCTTTCCGAAATGTATGATTACAGCCTCACAGTACAAAAAGACGCTTTCCTTTGTGCTGCGCTGGGTACCAAAGTAAATATTACTTTTAACCGTAGGCTTGGCTCAGGCCTGGTTGGTGGTGAAGGGTTTATTCTCCAGAAATTACAGGGAGATGGTCGGGCATTTATCCATGCTGGTGGTACAATCATTGAAAAACAGCTGAATAACGAGACTCTCCGAGTAGATACGGGATGTGTGGTGGCTTTTGAACCTTCTATCAATTTTGATGTACAATCTGCCGGAGGCCTGAAATCCATGATTTTTGGTGGCGAAGGCATGTTTTTAGCGACTCTTAGCGGAACGGGAAGAGTTTGGTTGCAGTCTATGCCGCTTCGTAAACTTATCGCCGCACTGGCCCCTTATGGTAAGAACAAAGATAAGGGAGAAAGCTCGATACTCGGAAACTTTCTGGAGGATTAATGCTAAATTACGTTTGTATAGAAAATTCTGGCCGGAAGTGATTCCGGCTTTTTTTATGTTTTTTTCAAAAAAAAAGAAACCAAGATGAAATAATACTTCTCTTTTCTCTACACATAAGATAAACAAGTTCATAGCGGCTAAGCACAATACATGAGTCAGCCAAACAAGGAAAAATTTTTACAGCTCGTTCAGCAACATCGCGGGATTATGCAGAAAGTCATTTTCCTCTATATAGATGAGGCTGAAGAACGGCAGGATATGCTACAGGAAATTCTGCTGCAAGCCTGGAAATCTTATCCTGCATTTGAAGAGCGTTCCAAATTTTCTACCTGGCTATATCGTGTTAGCCTCAATACGGTACTTACCGCACAACGCAAAAATTACCGCCAGCCAGATATAGAACCTTTGGAAGCAGCCGCTCATTTGGGTGAGCAAAATGTTGATCATAGTGAAAGAGAATGGTTAATGTTTACCATCAAGCAGTTATCGGAAATAGAGCGTATGATCATCAGCCTGCATCTGGATGGATATCAGAACGAAGAAATCGCTGAAATTACAGGGATGCAAAAAGCCAATGTAGCCCTGCGCCTGCATAGAATCAGAAAAAAGTTAGCTGAAAAAAGACAAAAATATGAAGGACTTCAATAAATCATGGAAAACCTGGCAGCAAAATGAAGAGCAGCCGCTGCTGGATGAAGCCTTTCTCAATAAGGCTTTACAGAAGAAATCCATAGACCCTTTGGTAAAGCTCAAGAACAATATAAGGTTAAAACTACTTTGGATCATGGCCTTCACGCTAGTGTTCTTAGCAATTATCATCACTACGGATAAATTATACAACAAAATCCTGATGTCACCTTTGGTACTCGCTTATCTCATTGGGTTGGTACTGATTTACGGGCAATATCGGGTATTGAACTTTGTAGACAAAAGCCTGAGTCTGAGAGAAACGCTGGAAATTTATTATCATAGAATTTCTCTAATCAACAAATATGAGCAGAGCGTAGCCTTGTTCATTTATCCAATTTCTGTTACTGCGGGTTTTGTATACGGATTTACTTTAAACCGTAGCGCGGAAGAAATTTTATCGGATCAACGTATCCTGGCTATATTAATAGGACTTAATGTAATACTGGTTCCCGCCTGCTACTATCTGGCCAGGTGGATGGAAGAAAAGGCTTACGGAAAATATCTGGCGCATATCAGGGAAGATCTTAATCAACTGAATGCTGCCTGACACAAAGAATTGTAAAGAAATATGGTACTTTAAAACTTAAAATAATTTCTCATGGAGTATTATTTAGGTAAGAAAGGAATAGATATGTCGGTGCCCACTGCCAAGATTCAGCTCCTTGTATTGCCATATGTAGCAGGTTCCTTTCTTTTCGCCATACCCTTCGTTGCCCTTTGGGGGTGGCGGGCTTTTGCCTATGCCTGGCAGGAGATGTTTGCCAACTGGTGGGTTTTACCAGCTATTTTGCTGGGTATCTTCTTCCATGAAGTTATCCATGCCATCACCTGGAAGCAACTGGCGGGCTTAAGCTGGAAAGAAATGAAGCTGGGTGTACAGTGGAGAACGCTGACGCCCTATGCCCATGCCAAAAAACCAATGCAGATTACACCCTATCGCTGGGGCGCTCTGATGCCTGCATTGCTGCTAGGCTTTCTTCCTTACTTCATTTCCCTATTTACAGGAAATGGCTGGCTGTTTGCCTATGGCATGCTGTTTATTGTAGCCGCCGCCGGAGATTTTTGGATACTGGCCGTACTCAGAAAAGTGCCCAAAGGTAGCTGGGTGGCCGACCATCCTAAAAATGCAGGCTGTATCGTCTATCAGGACTGACTATTTCCGAAGATTTCTCAATCCACTGCGTTTGGGAAAAAGCATGGGTACTTCTTCCTGGTATTTTTTGTAAGCCTCTCCGTATTGCGCTACCAATTTCCGCTCCTCAAAACGAATACCTACCAGAATATACAATATGAGCATAATGACAGTGATCAGATTGGCCAGCGAGGGAGCAAACAGCCAGAAACCGATGATGATCAGGAGACCACCAAAGTATAGCGGATGACGCACCGCCCCTAAAATTCCTTCCGTATTGAGGGACTCATCTTCATCATTTTTCAATTGCTTTAAGCCCAGAAATTCTTTGAAAGAATACTGACGAAAAGCCAGCCGTACAATGATAACCCCATAGGTGGAAAGTGCCAGCCCCAGAAAACTGACGATATCTTTCCAGTCAGCAGGAATAAGCACTTTAGTGGAGATCAGTGCGTTGTAAAGCAATACAGGCAGAATACTAAGTATTGCGAATATATTATAAAGCAGGCGATAGTATCGGGCAGAGCGGCCCATTTTGTTTTTCAAAAAATCTTTGACCTGATTAGTCGCCAATACACTGTGCAGCGCAAAGTAAACCATCCAGAGCAGAATAAGTATAAGGTAAGGGGTGAAGTCTTCCATAATTTGCTTTGAAGGTATGAAAAACTGATAAATTCTTTTAAGCTTGTATAAGGATAGATTGTGAGCATAAATTTTTTACATGATGGAAACAACAAAAACATTGACCGAAGAAATACAGCAAATGTTGCAAACCCTGAAGGTAGACAGCCTTAACCCGGCTTTTAGCACCGGGCAGCATTTTGGGAGTGCCACTGAAGGAAAAGTTACGCGTGAAATTCATTCTCCGGTAGATGGTGAGTTAATCGCTACCGTTACTATGGCGGATGAAGCTGTCTATGAAAAAGTGATAGAACAGGCACAGAAAGGTTTTGTGGTGTGGAGTAAGATGCCTGCTCCCCAGCGTGGAGAGATCGTTCGCCAGATCGGACTTAAGCTACGTGAGTACAAGGAGCCGCTGGGCAAACTGGTAACTTATGAGATGGGAAAAATTTATCAGGAAGGCCTGGGGGAGGTACAGGAAATGATAGACATCTGTGACCTGGCCGTAGGGCATTCCCGCCAACTCTATGGATTTACCATGCACTCCGAGCGGCCTAACCACCGCATGTATGACCAGTATCATCCGCTGGGCATTGTGGGCGTAATTTCTGCGTTTAATTTTCCGGTAGCCGTATGGGCCTGGAATGCTATGATCTCCGCAGTCTGTGGCAATGTAGTAGTATGGAAGCCTTCCGAAAAAACACCACTGACCGGTATTGCCTGTCAGAAAATTATAGCCGAAGTCCTCAAAGAAAATAATCTGCCCGAAGGAATTTTTAATCTGATATTGGGTGATGCGGAAATTGGTTCGCTCATGTCGCACGATCGACGTATTCCTTTAGTCTCAGCGACCGGTTCTACCCGCATGGGCAAAAAAGTAGGCGAAGCAGTAGGTGCTCGTTTGGGTAAATCGCTACTGGAACTGGGTGGAAATAATGCTATTATCATTACCGAGCATGCTGATCTGGAAATGGCTATCCGGGCTACCGTATTCGGAGCAGTAGGTACCTGCGGACAACGTTGCACCAGCACTCGCCGCCTGATTATCCACGAAAATATGTACGAGGAAGTGAAAAGCCGTTTGCTCAAAATCTATCCTTCCCTTTCTATTGGAAATCCGCTGGACAAGAAGACTTTGGTAGGACCAATGATTGACAAAGAAGCAGTAGAAAACTTCAAATCTGCCTTACAAAAAGTGCAGGACGAAGGAGGAAAACTTTTACTGGGAGGAGAAGTAATGGAGGGTGATGTCTATAACAGTGGTAATTATGTAAAGCCTGCTCTGGTAGAAGCTGAAGGTCATTATGAAACAGTACAGGAAGAGACTTTTGCGCCTATTCTCTATCTTATCATGTACAAAGGAGATGTAAAGGATGCCATTCGTATTCAGAATGATGTAAAACAGGGACTTTCTTCAGCTATTTTTACCCAGAATCTTTTAGAAGCAGAGACTTTCCTTTCTCATCAGGGCTCAGACTGCGGTATTGCCAATGTGAATATTGGTACTTCGGGTGCGGAGATTGGCGGAGCATTCGGAGGCGAAAAAGATACAGGTGGCGGACGTGAATCTGGTTCCGATGCCTGGAAATTCTACATGCGTCGTCAGACCAATACCATCAACTACAGCACGGAGCTACCGTTGGCGCAGGGGATCAAGTTTGATATCTGATAAGCGTAATCATATTTCTATTCAGCTGTCTCTCACTTAGGGAGATGGCTTTTTTTGGATAAACCCTCAATCAGGGTGATGTATGCATGATCTTTTTTGAAGTACATTTGAAAAATCATTCATCATATTTCCACACCTATGAAACATTTATTGAAAGCTGCCCCGGTACTTGCCTCGCTGGATATGGATAAAACCGTAAATTTTTATACCACTAAGCTCGGCTTCAAAGCGACTTATCACGATGCCGGTTACGGTATTGTAGTACGTGATGATATTGCGATTCACTTCTGGAAGTGTGATAATAAAATCTTTCCGGAGAACACCAGTTGCTATGTTTATGTGCAGGAAGTAGATCAGTTATATCAGGAAATGCAGCAGGCAGGAGTGATTCACCCCAATGGAAAACTGGAAGACAAACCCTGGGGGATGAGAGAATTTGCGATTCTGGACGAAGACGGAAATCTGATTAGGTTTGGACAAAACCTTTAGGCAATAACTTCTCCCCCAGAATACGGGATTTTTCACTGAGAGTATACTTATTTTAAGTATTTTTTTATCTTGCTTAAAAATCCCTAAGCTTATGTCACTACTTAAAAAACTTCTTTTGGGAATAGCCATCGTAGTAGGACTGTTCCTGATTGTCGCCCTATTCCTCCCCGCTTCTTATCACGTAGAGCGCTCCATTGTCATTGACAAATCTGTGAGCGAAGTGTACCCCAAAGTTTCTAATCTGCATCATTGGGCAGAGTGGAACCCCTGGACAGCCAGTGATCCCAGTGTGAAAAATTCTATCTCCGGAACAGGTAAAGATATAGGTTCTGTCTGGGCCTGGGATGGAGAAGAAGTGGGTGTCGGTTCACTTACCTTGCATCAGATAGAGCCGAATAAAAAAATTACTTCTAAATTAGCTTTTGTAGAACCACAAATGTTTGAATCTGACGATATTTGGACTTTTGAAGAAATACCTCAGGGTACCAGAGTCACCTGGATTAATGAAGGAGAACTAAGTTATCCGATAGACCGGATATTCGGCTTATTTCTGGACGGTATGCTAGGGCCGGATTTTGAAAAAGGATTGTCTAATTTAAAGGAGGTAACTGAAAACTCTTGAACGTAAAACTTGCTAACCTTTTTGAGCAGCATATTGAACTCTCTGATAAGCATGTGCTGCTCACCCCCTTTCAGCCTGAGCATGAGGTAAGCTTTGCCAAAATTGCTTTTGATTTTGATATCTGGAAGGTAACCAGCCCTCATATTCGTACAGAGGAAGATCTACATAAGTATACTGAGGAACTTCTTAATGCTCAGAAAAGTAAAAGCAAGTACCCGTTTACCATTATTGAGAAAGCCAGCGGTAGGGTGGCAGGTTGCTCAACCTATATGTCTATTTCACCGGAAAACAATCGTTTGGAAATAGGCTCTACCTGGCTGGGCAAAGACTTTCATGGCACCGGCTTGAATAAGCATTGCAAATTTCTGCTCTTTCGCTATGCTTTTGAAGAACTGGGTGTACGCCGACTTGAACTAAAAACCGATGTGCTCAATATGCGCTCTCGCAAAGCCATAATGAAGATGGGAGCCAAAGAAGATGGGATACTGCGCAGCCATCAAGTGATGCCCGGAGGCAGAGTGCGCGATACTGTGTACTATAGTATGCTGGATCATGAGTGGCCTGAAGTAAAGCAAAGAATATTCGGAGATTTAGCCTAAAATGAAAACACATGAATTCTTGAGCCAAGGTGAACTACTCACTTTGGCTTTTTTTGTGTAATTTAAGCAGCAGTACTGATAGTGCTTGCACTATCCTTTTCAAGCCTAAAACAAGCTACAACGCATGAGCAAATGATGTAGTGTACATACTCAATCGTATGTAATTTCAGCTTGTAATATTTGAAACCCAACCTTATACCTTATGAGAAGCCTTTATATTTTTTTGATTGTTATAGTATTACCGCTGCAAATATGGGCACAAGATGCCCAGCCTTTTGTAAGATACCCGGCCCTTAGCCCGGATGGCAGTACAGTGGCTTTTTCTTATCAGGGAGATATCTGGACAGTACCCGTAGATGGCGGAAGAGCCTATCGCCTTACCATTCACGAAGCCTACGAAGCTATGCCTAAATGGAGTCCTGATGGCTCACAAATCGCTTTTTCAGGAGACCGCTATGGCAATGATGATGTGTATGTGGTTAATGCACAGGGAGGTACCCCCCAAAGGCTCACTTATCATTCTACCGGAGATGAAGTCTCTGGGTGGACGGCTGATGGAAAAGTGCTGTTCGGTACAGAGCGTACCTTTGTGCATGTAGAGCGGGAGCAGGAAATTCACAGCATTAGTGCCAGTGGAGGTACTTCTAACCGAATTCTTGATGCTGTTGGGTATACTGCCGTAAGTTCTCCTGATGATCGTTTCATTGCATTTACCAGAGGTTCCTGCCGTATTGCCCGTGAGGCTTATCGTGGCCCCGCCAACAAAGATGTGTGGCTCTACGATACCCAGTCTGAAGAATATATGCAGCTTACCGATTTTGACGGTAATGACATTTATCCGCAATGGGGTGGAGACCGTACGCTTTTCTTTATCAGTGCCCGAAGCGGAAAGTACAATGTATATCGTCAAACGCTGACAGAAGATGGACAGGCGGAAGGAGAAACTGAGCAAATCACTAGCTATGAAGATGACGGGGTGCGTTATTTTAGTGTGAGTGAGAATGGCAATACCTTGGCAATGGAAAGAGAAACTTCTATTTATATAATGTCGGTCGGAGCAGAAGCTAAAAAACTAGATGTTCAGTTGGCCTCTGATTATCGTTTTGATCCGGAAGAATATAAGACCATGAGCAGTGATGCTGCTGATTATGCGGTTTCGCCTAATGGTAAGTATAATGCCTTAGTTATCCGTGGTGAGATTTTTATTAAAGAAAATGATAAAGACAAAAAAAGGGCGGTCAACGTGTCTCAGCACCCCTACCGCGATATGAACGTACAGTGGCTGAATGACTCCAGTCTGATATTCACTTCCGACCGGGAGGATAACCAATATGACCTCTACCTGCTGCGTTCGGCTGATCCTCAAAGAACCCAATTATACAATACGCTTAAATATGAAGTAGAAAGGCTCACTGACACCGATCAGGACGAAGCTTTCCCTAAAGTATCACCCGATGGAAAGCAAATAGCCTATCTGAGAGGCAGAGGACAAATGGTAGTGGCCGACATTGAAGAGGATGGCAGCCTGGATAATGAAAAAGTGTTACTGGATGGCTGGGATACTGCCGAAGGTGTAAGCTGGAGCCCTGATAGCCAATGGCTCGCCTATTCTCTAAGCGGCTTAAACTTTAACAGCGAAATTTATATTCATCCGGCAGATGATAGTCAGGAGCCGGTTAATGTGAGTATGCATCCTCGCTCCGATTATAGTCCTAGCTGGAGCCCTGACGGTAGCAAGCTGGCTTTCCTGTCAGTGAGGAATAATGGCGATGCTGATGTGTGGTTTGCCTGGCTCAAGGAAGAAGATTGGGAGAAAACACAGCGCGACTGGGAAGATGAAAGTGATGAGGAGGATAAAGAAGATTCCACCAAAACTGTCAATGTGCGCATAGACTTGGAAGATATCCATGACCGGTTGACACAAGTAACCTCTATGCCGGGTAACGAATCGGATATTGCCATTTCAAAAGATGGAGATACTTTCTACTTCGTTACCAATCGGGAAGGCAGGCAGAGTTTTGAGGCAGACCAGGATTTGTATAGCATACAGTGGGATGGCAGTGAGAAAAAAGCCCTGACCAGTGGCGGACAGCAGCCTTATCAGGTGATGATAAGTCCTGAATATAATTACCTCTACCTGCTCAAATCTGGAGGTAATCTGGCCAGAGTAGAATTAAAAAACAGCAATATGGAAAGCCTCCCTTATGCTGCTCAGATGAAAATTGACCATCAGCAGGAGCAGGAGCAGATTTTTGAAGAAGCCTGGCGTACGCTCTATCATGGTTTTTATGATCCTGACTTTCACGGACAGGATTGGCAGGCCCTTCACGACAAATACAAAAGCTGGACAGTACAGGCATCTACCAAAACGGACTTTAGAGACATGTTTAACATCATGCTGGGACAGATTAACGCCAGCCACATGGGGCTGTATAATTCTGACAGGGCAGAGACCCAGGAAGAAAAAACCGGATTGCTGGGCGTAGAAATTGAACCACTTGAAGAAGGGGTAGAGATAGTGCGTATAATACCCGAAAGTCCGGCAGAAAGGAATAATAGCCGTTTGCATCCCAATGATGTGATTCTGGCCATTAATGGTGAACCGGTGAGTGCTTCAGAAAACTTCTATCAGCCCCTTATTAATAAAGCGGATGAAGAAATCTACCTGACTGTCAGGAGAGAAAATAATGAGCAAAGAGAGGTAATCATTCGCCCTACAAGCAGTTTAAATAGTGCGCTATACAATGAGTGGGTAGAAGATCGTCAAAAGCTGACTGAAGAATATTCAGGTGGACGACTAGGCTATCTGCACATACAGGGGATGAACTGGACCAGCTTTGAACGTTTTGAAAGAGAGCTTACCGCCAGCGGCCTGGGCAAAGAAGGCATCGTGATAGATGTACGCTTTAATGGCGGAGGCTGGACAACCGATTATCTGATGGCAGTGCTCAATGTAGATCAGCATGCCTATACTATTCCCAGAGGTGCCGCTGAAGATCTGGATAAAGAACATCGCCAGTTTAAGGAGCACTATCCTTTTGGCGAAAGGCTACCCCTCGCTTCCTGGACCAAACCTTCTATTGCGCTCTGTAATCAGAATAGCTATTCCAATGCAGAGATTTTCTCCCATGCTTATAAAACTCTGGATCTGGGAACGCTGGTAGGTACGCCTACTTTTGGCGCGGTGATTTCTACCGGAGGCAGAGGGTTGATTGACGGTTCATATGTTCGTTTGCCATTCCGTGCCTGGTACGTGAAAGCTACAGAAGAAAATATGGAAAACGGCCCGGCAGTACCGGATATCGTAGTGGAAAACGCCCCCGATAGCAAAGCCAATGGAGAAGATCCGCAACTGAGAAGAGCAGTGGAAGAACTCTTAGAACAGATTGATGATCAAAAATCTTCTTCTTCCAGTGAGTAGAAAATACAAAGGCCGGTAATTGAAATGACCGGCCTTAATTTTTTGCGAATTAAAAGTTCTTTAAGAACTCCGCTTGTCGGTACTTTCAAAGATTTTGTCGGCAGATTTGGCCACAAAACCCTGGTACAGCTTACCATCGGGTAAAGTATAGCGTTGGGCAAACTCATAATAGCAGGAAGGAACTTCCTGCTTACCATCAGAGAAATCAACTTCTACACTGTCTGCCAGAGTAGAAGATTGCTCCAGATAAACGTCTTTAGAACCTTTTACCTCCCCACCACTGTCATTCAGTTTAAAGCCATTTTGTTTGATAAAAGCATTGACCTCACGGATATCGTCAAAGCTAGTCAGCGCATTGACGAAAACAGTAAAATGATTAGGACGATAGCCATGGGCAGCCATCCACGCGGCATATTCACTTTTGGCCCTTAGCTTTTCATAAGTCTCAAAGCTCACTTCCCAGGGACGACCGTTGGAGCAGAAATCAAACTGGCGGGGCGCATTTTCAGGAATTTGCCCGATCAACTCACCCACTAATCGCTGTAATTCATCATCAAACTCTTCAAGCTTCAGTTCGCTGATAAAAATTTTGGGCATTTGCTCATCAGGATGCTGAAAATGCTTGGCATACAATTTCTTTTCTGTGAAATGATAATCCTGCTGATACTCGTAGCCTCCTTTCAGGAAAGATTGTGACAATGCATCTATGCCTACCTTGGGATGGTTAAAAGTACGAAGGGCAATATGATCGTTAATTACTTTGTCACCTCGTTCCAAAAAGAGGTTATAGATCTTCAGGGCCTGAGGGTTCATGCGGGTATAATCTTTCCACATCTTATCAAGCAAATCGGGTAATGTCGTAATACTCATACGAAATGAATTTATGGTAAAAAAATATTTTGATGTATTAAGTTATGGAAGGAGAAGTCAATTGCTCTTCTTCCTCAATAAATTTAATATTTAATTGTGCTAATTCTGCTAATACCGGCTGATAAACTTCTTTGTGCACCGGTATCATCAGTCCACGCTCAGTAATTTTATTTTGCAAAATAAGCTTGGCCACAATGCCAAGCGGATAGCCCACCGTTTTAGACATGGCAGAAAAAGTAGCGATCTGACCAATAGTCACAAGGGATGAAGTTGTTTTTCTGAGTTCACCTTCTAGCTGATACTCTAGCTGATGCTGCATCACGATCATATCTTCATCCTCCGGATCAGCTTTCCATTTATTCTCCAGCAACTGCTGCATCACCTGTGCCGGCGTCGCTTTTTTCAGTCCAATAGGTTTTTCATCCAGTATGCCCAACCACTTGATACGCTGCATTACCTCCGAGCTGATGTCTACGCCAATATAACGGCTAAAATTGGTCAGCAGATCATCTTTACTGTAAGGAAGGTAAGAGCGCGTAAATTCAGCATAAGTCATATTCTCAACATTGCGCACCAGATAGCTGTCATCGGTTAGGCCCAACTGCACAAAAGCATGCCAGGCCGAGCAAAAACCGGGACGACGCAATGTGCCTCTCAGTACGGTTTCAGCCTTATACAATCCGTAAAGCTCTCTATAGTTGAGTGAATCCCGGTTGGGATAAGACTCAAAATCGCCGAATTCAGGAATCTCCACCATCGTCAGTCTTTTGAACAGCTGATGATGCGGTATGTTTTTATAAATGCCTTTGTAAATATATTGGGCCGTACCACCTTTACCGGCCAGTACAACATTGCGAGGATTCCAGGTAAACTTATATCTCCAGGGATTATTATCGGAGCCAGGAGCCATCAGCCCGCCACAAAAAGATTGAAAAGAAGTGACATACCCTCCTTTGGCACGTATATCGTCAATCATTTGCATAGCTGACATATGATCTATTCCGGGGTCCAGGCCACATTCGTACAAGAAGATAAGCCCCTGCGCTTTGATCTGTTCTTCTAACTGCTTTACTTCATCGTCTACATAAGAAGCGGTGAGCAAATGTTTTTTCAGCTCAATGCAGGATTCCGCCACATGGATATGAAAACGAGCCGGAAGCATGGAAATGACCAGATCGGCTGCTTGCATTAAGTTTTCGCGAGCAGAAGTATCTAATACATCCAGAGAGGAAGCCTGCACATTCTCATACTTACTTTCGTATTGGCGGGTAATATCAGGAGCGGCATCCACAACCTGAATCTGCCAGTCATTTTTTTGCCCTTCTTTGCTCAAATAATCAATCAAAGCAGCTGCAGACCTACCTGCTCCGAGTATTAAAATCTTCTTCATACTAAATACATATTAATATTGGCTGACTCTAATCATATCTACGAAGAGCCACCTCAATAGATTTTGTGTTTTCTACTCATCCTCCCGCTCGGATATCGCGTACCAGTCTATTTTTCTGGAAATGTACATAACCACTGCCAGAATAATAAACAGCGCAATACTGCCAATAAGCAGCGCATAATCCTGCAACTGCAGAAGCGTAAAAATAAAGCCGTACATCAGCAAAAGTAGTAAGGTTAACATGCTGGTAAGCTTTTTATGTTTAAAAATCGCCTGTACGTAAATCGCAATCAGGCTGGTAACCATGACAGTAGCAATGATATAGGCGAGGTTAAAACTGGTATGCTCAGAGATAGCGACCAATAAGGTAAAGAATATACAGAGCGCCAGCCCTACCAAAAGATATTGGATCGGATGAATCCGTTTGCGGGTCAGAATTTCTACAAAGAAAAAAGTAAGAAAAGTAAGGGCAATGAACATGATCGCATATTTCACCGAGCGCATACTTTTCTGGTACTGATCTACCGGCAACAGTAGGTTAACACCAAAGCCATAACTTTGACTATTTCCCTGTAATGCAGCTTCTGTGCGATAAGGAGGATACAAATAATCATCCTCAGGAGGAGCAATGTTTTCCAGCGGAAAAACGTACTGATCGCCTTTCCAGACTTGAGGAAAATTTCGGTTGAGATGCAAAACCTGCCATTGGGCATGGAAGCCTCCCTCATCAACATTGTGCTCATCAGGTAAGAACGCACCCACAAAACTGGGGTTGGTCCATGGTGAAGTCAGTTCAACATTAGTTGTTTTCCCTAATGGTAAAAAGCCTAAAGAACCACTTCCGTTGAGTTCAATGCTGAAATTAAAATTATAAGTCCGGGAAGTAGAATCTATCGGAGCATTAACACTTACGCCTGAAGACAGCACATTGCCCGGACCAGCTCCCGGATCAAAAGCATACTCCTTTTCTTTCCATTCTATGATAATACTTTGTTCAATGCCCCGCATATCTGGTATGCCAAGTGCGATGGAAGCATCTTCCCAACGCATTTGGCCCTCACTAAGATTGATCATTTCCAGGTTCGGAGCAGGAAAATATCCACTAAAATTCAAAACTGAACGATATACTACAGCTTCATAAATGCCCCGATGGCGCAGCTCAGGAGAAATGGTAGCATTTATGGATAATTCATCAGGAAGGAAGTGAGCATATTCGGTAGTCTCTACCAATTGATTATCACTATTTCTATAAGAAGTACGAAAGGGAATCGTTAAGATAGGGCCAGCCAGTGTTTGTGCATTTGCCCAGGAAGAACTCACTTCGCGTATGGCCTGCTGACGATAGTTTTGCCGCTCCCGGATCAGGCTTTCAATCATGGAAGTAGGGATCAGTAGCAGTAGTATCAAAATGACTACGGATGCAATGCGAAGCGTGATAGAATTACGAGTCCAGGTGCTGAACCGCTCGTAAAAAGTTTTGGTTTTTCCCGGCATAGAATTTTAATAAGTTCGCGTCATATGTAACGAATGAACGGATTAAATATTAACATTCCACGGGGAAGTAAGTAAAATAAGAAAACAACATTTTATGCCTGAAATAAATATAGCCCTGATCAGAGAAGGGAAAATACCTGTAGATAGAAGAGTTACTTTAACTCCTCAACAGGCTGTTGAGGTGCAGAAAAAATTTCCTCATGTAAAAGTATACTGCCAGCGCAGTGAACATCGCTGCTTCAGTGATGCTCAGTATCAGGAATTGGGTATTACGCTGGTAGATGATGTCAGCCACTGTGATATTTTGCTGGGGGTGAAGGAAGTGCCTATTCCAGAACTTATAGCGGATAAGACCTATCTTTTTTTCTCCCATACCATCAAAAAGCAGGCTTATAACAGAGAACTGTTGCAGCAAATCTTGAAAAAGAATATTCGCCTGATTGATTATGAACGCCTTACCAATGATAAAGGTAATCGCATTGTGGCCTTCGGCCGTTTTGCGGGCATTGTAGGCGCATATAATGGTCTTTACACCTATGGCCAAAAATCAGGTTTGTATGATATTCGTAGAGCCAAGGATTGTTATGATCTGGAGGATCTAAAAACAGAATATGCAAAAATAAAATTGCCGCCCATCAAGATTGCGCTTACCGGGGCAGGAAGAGTAGCCAAAGGGGCAATGGAAGTATTGGATGGTGTAGGTGTACGTAAAGTCACACCCAAAGAATATTTGGAGGAGAGTTTTGATGAGCCAGTCTACGCCCAATTATTTGTGACAGACTATAACCTCAAAAAAGGTGGCGGAGATTTTAGCCGGCAGGAGTTCTTTAAGCATCCCGAACAATTTGAGCCGGGGTTTCAGCCTTACACTAAGGTGACAGACCTATTTATCGCAGGCGCATTCTGGGATCATAGAGCGCCTGTCCTGTTTTTCAGAGCAGATATGTTGGCGGATGATTTCCAGATCAAGGTGATCGCCGACATCACCTGCGATATTGAAGGTTCCATTCCATCTACCAAGCGACCTTCCACCATTGAAAAACCGGTATATGATTATGATCCTCAGGAAGATAAAGTGGTAGATGAACCTTATACAGAGAATACAAATGTAAGTGTGATGGCTATTGATAATCTGCCTTCTGAACTTCCCCGAGACGCATCCCGCTCCTTTGGAGAAAATCTGATCAAGTATGTGTTTCCAAATTTGCTGGGTGAAGATGATGGTATGATTGCCCGAGCCACCATCACCGATCAACGTAGGCTTACTCCACCTTATCAATATCTGCAGGATTATGTAGAGGGGAAAGGTGAATAAGTAATTAAAAAGGCTATTGACATTTGCCAATAGCCTTTAGCTAAACTGTATAGTGTATGTCTTAACCGTTCATGGATACCAGGAACTCGTCATTATCCTGCGTACCTTTCATACGCTGCAATAAGAACTCTATAGCTTCCTGAGAGGTCATATCAGACATTAGCTTTCTGAGTATCCATACGCGAGAAAGTTCGTCTTTTTCCATAAGCAGGTCTTCACGACGTGTACCCGATGCAGGAACATCAATAGCAGGGTAAATACGCTTGTTGGCCAGCTTACGGTCAAGCTGAAGTTCCATATTACCAGTACCTTTAAATTCTTCAAAGATCACCTCATCCATCTTAGAGCCGGTTTCTATCAGCGCAGTAGCGATAATGGTTAACGAACCACCGTTTTCTACATTACGAGCTGCCCCAAAGAAACGCTTAGGCTTGTGTAGTGCATTTGCATCCACACCACCAGAAAGGATTTTACCGGAAGAAGGAACAGTAGTGTTATAAGCGCGGGCCAGACGAGTGATAGAGTCAAGCAGGATCACTACATCATGTCCGGATTCTACCAGGCGCTTGGCCTTTTCCAGTACGATGCTGGAAACTTTTACATGCTTTTCAGCCTGCTCATCAAAGGTAGAAGCGATGACCTCACCATTTACACTGCGCGCCATATCGGTTACCTCTTCAGGGCGTTCGTCTATGAGGAGGATCATCAGATACACTTCAGGATGGTTCTCAGCAATAGCATTAGCCAGTTCTTTGAGTAATACGGTTTTACCAGATTTGGGCTGAGAAACGATCATACCACGCTGTCCTTTACCAATAGGAGAGAAAAGGTCCAGAATACGGGTAGAATAACGGCCTGATTTGGTCTGAAGATTTAGTCTTTCATTAGGGAAAAGAGGCGTAAGGTATTCAAAAGGAACACGGTCACGAATCTCATCGGTGGTTTTACCGTTGACCGACTCTACTCTTAAAAGCGCAAAATATTTTTCACCTTCCTTAGGAGGGCGAATTTGCCCTTTTACGGTATCACCGGTTTTTAAGCCAAACAGTTTAATCTGTGAAGGAGAAACATAGATATCGTCGGGGCTGGCTACATAGTTGTAGTCAGAAGAACGAAGGAAACCATAACCGTCCTGCATAATCTCCAGCACCCCGTCATTCTCAATTAAGCCATCAAATTCTTTGATAGGAACAGCTTGCTGATTTCCTCTGTCTCTGTTCTCTCTGTGTGGCTTTTTGTTATCGGGACGAGAATCGCGGTTCTCGTGATTTTCTTTTTTGTGCTTAGGGTGTTGGCTCTCTTTACCTTCTTTTTCTTTACCACGATCTTCTTTGGATTCTGACTTAGGCTCTGATGGGCGGGAAGTTTTTTGATCTTTATCGTCAACCTCAATATTGAAAGAATCTAGCAAGTCGCTGGTATCGTCGGAGTCACCTTCATTTTGAGGATTGTCAGTAACATTTACACGGTTCATGCGGCGGGGGCGAGTACGCTCTTCGCGTTGCTGATCCTGAGACGAGGGTTTGCTTTCCGGCTTATTACTTTCTTCTTTACCTTTATTAGTATTAGATTTTTGACCAGGTTTTCTTCTAGCTTTAGGTTTAGCCTTGGGTTTGGCCTCTTCTTCGCTTTGTTTACTTTCGGTTGGCTTCTTGCTCGGAAGCTTATCATCAGGCAGCACAGCCTGCTGATCAAGTATTTTATAAATTAAATCCTGCTTATTAAGTTTTTTGTAATTTTTTAAATTTAGCTCTTCAGCAATCTCTCTCAACTCAGAAAGAAGTCTGACCTGTAGTTCATCAATGTTGTACATAGGAAAAATTAAGTGGTGCTAAAAATTAAATCCATCTAGGAAAAAGTCTAGCTTAATTTAATTTGGAATGAATTTTTTAAATAAATAAAAGGCTTTCAAAAGGACAATGCAGTGTTGTGAAGTGTCTGACTGAGGGTAAAGATACCTTTTCGTCCGAATTGATGATGCAATTATATTTTACCCACTGCTAATTGTCAAGAAAAATAAGATAATTTTGTGAAGTCAACGCAAGCATGTCAACTTGAGTTCACAACTACATAGTTAAAAAGAAAAATTTACTTCGTTAACAAATTATTTTTTCAAAATGTTACAAATCTCCTTTTTAAGAGAAAATCAGGAAAAAGTAGTAGAAGGTTTACAGAAAAGACATTTTCCGGAAGCAGGAAAGGCAGTAAAAACTGTGGTTGAAAAAGATCAGCAACGCAGGAGTACCCAAACTGAGTTGGATGAGATTCTCAAATCGCTTAACATTCTTTCTAAAATGATAGGGCAATTCATGAAGGAAGGAAAAAAGAGCGTAGCAGAAGAGCACAAGAAAAAGAGCATAGCACTGAAAGAACGCAGTAAAACTTTAGGAGAACAGCTCAAACAATATGAGGAAGAACTGTCTCAACTTTTATACAATCTACCCAATCTTCCCAATGATAAAGTGCCTGAAGGCAAAACCTCTGATAATAATCAGGTGGTAGAGCAGCACGGAAAAGTACCTGAGCTACCGAATACAGCCAAACCTCATTGGGAGCTGATTGAGCAGTACGACATTATTGATTTTGAGCTGGGCAATAAAATTACCGGTGCAGGTTTTCCGGTATACAAAGGAAAAGGAGCGAAGCTGCAGCGTGCTTTGGTTAATTTCTTTTTGGATGAAGCCGAAAAAGCAGGCTATCATGAGGTACAGCCTCCAGTGGTGATCAATGAAGATTCGGGATATGGCACAGGTCAGTTACCTGATAAAGAGGGACAGATGTATCAGCTAGTGAATGAAAAACTGTACCTGATCCCTACTGCTGAGGTTCCTATCACCAATTTATACAGAGATGTTATGCTGAAAGAAGACGATCTTCCGATCAAGCATGTAGGGTTTACACCCTGTTTTCGTAGGGAAGCAGGTTCATGGGGCGCTCATGTAAGGGGGCTTAATCGTCTGCACCAGTTTGATAAGGTAGAGATTGTGCGTATTCATCGTCCGGAAGATTCTTACCAGGCGCTGGAAGAGATGGCATTGTATATCCGCTCATTGTTAGAAAAACTTGAGTTGCCTTACCGAGTACTTAATCTCTGTGCGGGAGACCTTGGGTTCACTTCCGCCCAAACGTATGATATGGAAGTGTATTCGGCTGCGCAGAAAAAATGGCTGGAAGTAAGCTCAGTAAGTAATTTTGAGACCTATCAGGCAAACCGCCTGAAGCTTCGCTATAAAGACAGTAACAATCAGACGCAGTTATTGCATACGCTGAACGGAAGCGCACTGGCCTTACCCAGGATAGTAGCGGCCATTCTGGAGAATAATCAAACAGAAAAAGGGATAAGAATTCCTAAAATTTTGGTGCCTTATACAAGGTTTGAAAATATTGATTAACTTCAGGTACAGCTGGAAAATTTAGATAAGAAAGCTCTTTTTTATAAGGCTTTCTTATTTAATCAAGCCATGAGTAATGGAGCTGTAATTGATGAATGATTATCTCGCAATGGCTTTTTACCCTACTAGCGGACTCATTCAATTCTTCAGCAGTCTTCAAGTGATTGATGATATTGATAGTGGTCTTAATCTCATCTGATAGTTCAGTGAGATCAAGTTTCCTGAAGGTAGGTTTGTATTTCTGATAAATAAAGGAAAGCAGTCTTGAGTCCTGATTGATCAGACTAACAGCATAAATATCTTTCAGGTCCTGAAAGGATTTGAAGTATTGGTCAGCTAACTTTTTTTCCTGCACAAAATCTCCCTGAGATAATTCCAGCAGCTTCTCTCTTATGTTGTATAGCTTGTTATTTATCTGCATATAGCATTTTTAGGCAGTTACCTTGGTCTGTTGCTCAGAAATCGTATTCTTAAACCCTTTTCTTTTCATAGTACCCCAGCTTTTCTTCCCAAAAAGAAGATCAAGGTAGCCCTTAAGTACATTGAAAAGGATAATAGGATGGTATAAAACAGGCTCTAAAAGAGCAGTAAGTGCAAGCTTGGCTGTATCTGAGCGTTTACTGTATTTGTGAAACGAAAACTCTTCTGCTACCAAGGCAAGCATTGAAATAAATACGGCAAAAGCATATACCAAAGCCAGCAAAGCAAAGAAATATGTCCAATTGATAGCTCCCCAGATCAGCAACCCAATGAAATACAAAATCCCGATAATTTCTATGTAGGGAGCAAGGTATTCAAATAAGAACCAGTAAGGGAAACTCAATATTCCCATTAGACCATAACGAGGGTTAAGGCAAATCTGGCGATGACGGTACAATGTTTCGGCAGTTCCTCGGGCCCAGCGGTTTCTTTGGCGCCCCAGTATTCCAACTTCTGAAGGTGCCTCAGTCCAGCAAAGAGGGTCAGGAATATAAGATACTTTGTACTTTTGTTTAATCTTATGCATGTAGCGGCGCATGCGTACCACCAGCTCCATATCTTCACCCACAGTATTGGTAGAGTACCCTCCTGCTTTGATAGCAATCTGCTTGTCAAATAAGCCAAAAGCTCCGGAAATGATAAGCAGTCCATTAAGCTTGCTCCATGCAATACGGCTGAGCAAAAATACCCTGAGATACTCCAGTGTCTGAAAGCGCGCCAGCAGGTTTGAAGGAAGTTGTACGTTAACTAAACTGCCATCTTCTACTTTGCAAGAGTTGGCTACTCTGACAATGGCACCAGTTGCGATCACTCTTGTCTTACTGCGGAGAAAGGGACGTACCATTTTAAGCAGTGCATCAGGAGCGATGATGGAGTCAGCATCCATCGTAGCTACCAGTTTGCTGGCAGAAATGTTGAGTCCGGCATTGAGTGCATCTGCTTTGCCTCCGTTTAGTTTATCTATGAGGATCAGCTTTCCGAATGCCCTGTTTTTAGATTTGTATATCCCTAAGATTTTGCGGGTAGGAAGCAAACCTGATGTTTTTTGTTCAATAGGAATTAGTTGGAAGTAGTCAATCAAACTTCTTAGGGAATTATCAGTACTTCCATCATTGATGACAATCACATCATAATTATTGTATTGTAATGAAAGCAAAGACCTCACGCTATCTATAATATTTTTCTCTTCATTATACATAGGTACTAGCAGTGAGATGGATGGAGCTGAAGGCGATGATAAAACAGCCTGATCATCTACGTGTCTGTTCCTGCGGATATATTTTCTTGTTTCCAGAATAGAGACAATAGCTAAAAATAGGTTTACCAATGAAATAGCTACGGCATAAAAGAAAATCAGATGCTCAGAGATAAACACTATAGTTCTTACACTTAACTCTTTCATAGGGTATTACTGTTATGAAGTGTGTGCTTATAAAGGCTCTTTGGGTTGCTAAATGATCTTTCATGAATTTCAGCGATTGCCAGTCGGGCTGCATCGCAAATCCCGGGAGATTGCTGGTGCAAAAAAGGCTGGAGTAAATTGGCATGGAAAACCTGGCCAAGCTTACCAATTGCGTAGATTGTTCTGATTTTTAGCGACTCGTTATTACTATCCAACAGGTTGAATATGCTGCTCAGGTACTGCTTGGCTTCCAAAGCTTCCAGTGTGCTTACTGCCTCAGCTTTTACTTCATCATCAAGATGGTAGAGTAAGGTCGCAATGTCTTCTAAAGCATCATTCTGCTTAAAGAGAGCCATCATTCGCAGAATAAAAACAATTGCCGAAGGCTCGTATACATTTAACCAGCGAGAAAAATTAGAAATTGATTCATGAGGGAGCACTTCTAAATGATAGCGAAGCTGAATTTGTAACCACTCACTAATTGTGCTTTTTTGTTGAGGCAGAAAACTAAGCATGTGAGGAGAATTCATCCGGACGGCAGCTAGCTTAACTTCATCGGCTAACAAGGTTTGAGGAACAGTCTGCCATTCTACAAATGCTTTATCCAATTCTGGACAATGACACCCAATTTCTGATAGTTCACGTACGCCCTTAATTTTTTGAAGTGTATGTTTACTTTTGAGCTTCGCAATAGATTCCTGTTGTAATCCTAAACAAACGTACAGCTGCTGAAATTGCCTTTTTGCATTACCACTAAAGCTTTTCTTAAGCTCAATAAGGAGGTCTATCATCAACTGCTTTTGCTCCCTGTTCTTTAGCTCATTTTCTTTGAATTTGTTGACGATCAAAGTGGTAGAAGATAAGACTTCTTCTTTATTGCTCTCAACCAGGGCATCATAAATAAAGTACTGATAGCGAAACCGCAATGTAGCATGTCTTTGCTCTCGTAGTACCAAATACCATCGGCGAGCATAAAGTATCATCATCGTCATGATACTTAGCGTAATCAGTAGTATGGCAATGAATATAAAATAAACAATCTCGGTAGGATACTTACTCAATATATCCCAATAGGACATAAAATAGGAGAAGGTATATGACAGAATATTTTTCAAACTAAAACCTCCTTTCCAGATGGATAGTAAAACTAAGGCGATCAGTAGTCCTGACCTCAGGATATTCTTCCTGTTGAAATTCTACAGATGAGCGGATGAGCCACAACCTTTTCTTTATGGGGTGCTGATAATCAATTCCTATCCAACTGGCATTCAGTCTTTGTACTTCTACCAGACTATTAACCTTTAAGGGCGTAGCACCACTTCCCAGATAAAGTGTAGTATAATGATCTTCATTTTGAAGATATCTCCTTGCTGTAAGTAATCCAGTAAAAGGGGTAGTGTTTTCTAAAGTAGACATATATACTCTTGCAGAAAGCCAGTAGGCAGGAAAATAGCGTCCTAACTGAGCAGTGTAGATATGGATAGGCAAATCTTGAAAATAAAGTCCTCTCACTCCGGCTGAAGCCTCCCAAGCATTAGGAAGGAGCCTGAAAATTTCTGCACCCCAGCGGGCTTTGGGAAAAACTGTCGCGTTTGAAATACCCACATTCAAATAAGCATAAGTACTGGCATCAATTTGAGGATATGCATCTACTTCTGCCTGAACTCCCTGCTGATCAAACATCTGAGCATATTGTATCCTGCCAATCAACAAAGTATGAGGGAGCTTTCTCTGATAAAAAGCAGTGAACTGATGCCAGGGAGTAAAAGTGTTGCTGAAACGGCTTTGTGTATATTCCACTCCAACAGCATTTTTTCGTCTTAGCACTTCCACCTTTTCCTTTAAATCTTTTGCGTCTTTGTGGAGCTTTGCTGAATCTTCTGCTTGGAGGAGGGTATCTAAGGTACTGATGGCTTCTTCATATTGCTTTTGGGCAGTAAGGGCTTGTGCACGGATATACATTAGGGTTTCATTGTCAGGGAAAAGCCTCAACCCTTCATTGGCAGCTACTACAGATTTTACATTCTCCCCAGCCCAATAATTAATTCTGGCGATGGCTTCCAATACTTCTTCCGTTGGTGAAAAACGTTTGGCAAGAAAGTTAAGCTGACGTAGCGCAGGCACGAATTCTCCATCCCACGCGCTTACCATAGCGCGCATGAAAAGAGCATCATAATGTTCAGGAAGCTGATCTAAAATAATATTTAAATCATGATGTGCCTGGGCATAGTTACCATCAAAAGCATGCTGACGGGCTGCATGATAAAGGGAGTCAGTCTGACTAAAAGCTAAAAAAGCAATGTGTAATACGACTATAGTACACAGATACCTTTTCATGAAGCCTGGGTCATCATGTTAACCTCCTGTATACACTCCATAAGTTGTCTAAGGTCAAAAGGCTTAGTCATAAAACGGTTAGCCCCCATCTCCAGGGCTTCTTTTTGGATATGCTCTAAGCCAATTGAAGAAACCACAATAATATAAGCGCTGAGCTTTAGAGTTTCCCTGATGTACTCAACCAATTCAGTACCTGAAGCTACTGGCATTAATAAATCAGTAATAATCATATCAGGCTGGTGTTTCTTAGCAAGCTGGATGGCATTTTTTCCATTGGCCGCAGTGAAAACATCGTATTCCCCCAAATTTCTTAACTGATGTGCTACCAATTGTAACATGATATCATCATCATCCACTATCAGTATTTTCATAGGATTAATTCTTTATCTGATGAAACTAATCACTTTTTGTCCTTCCATGCTTACTTGCCAGTAATTCAAGCTTTCCGAAGAATTTTTAGGTAAAGCAAACTCATAAAAACCTGGATTTAATGCCTGCTCACGTACTGCCTCCTTTGATTCACCCATAAGGTTATAAGCACTGATTGTCAGAAGCTGAACAGAGTCGCTCAGGTGGATTAGTATTCTTGATTGACCCTCTTTATCGGTATCAAACTGAAAATGAAGGACTTCAGAATCTTTGACTTTGTCTTCGGGAATTTTCTTCTTCTCGATACTTGCATGAATTTGCTCTGTAACCACAGAATCTGCAATTGCCAGCAGAGGAGTATCCTGTGCATAAACGCTATAGCTCAAAGACCACAAACTATATAAAAATAGAAATATACAGTATTTCATATGCATGTAAATATATTTCAAAAATAATATAAAATATATTAATAATACAAATAAATACTTAATAAAATTGTACCTGAGCAAGAAATACAGTGAATAAGACAAAAAAGTGGTTTGCAGGCTGAGGAAAAGTATGTTAGATTAAAAATGTAATAAATTGGTGACTTTAGAATAAAATTAGCACATGAGAGTAATTGGAGAAGTACCACATGAGAAGTGTAAGATTACAATTTTTGCCTGGAACAATAAATATTTAATCAAATTGGAAAGAGGAGTGATTGAACAAACCTTCAAGGTACCTGAAATGGATGTAACAGGTGATGATGATATAAAAAAGATGCTTGAAGGAAAGTTTATGGAAAAAGCAGTGGCCCGATTTGAGGAAATGGAGGCTTCTCTTTTTGAAGCTTTAGAATCTTTATATTAACTACCTTTTCAGATATTCTACAAAAGCGTAGGGGTAAGGGTTCTTTTCATCAGCTTCATGCTCTTCACGATTACTTTCTTTCCAGTAGCTACTATCAATATCAGGGAAAAAAGCATCACCCTCAAAAGTTGATTTGATTTCTGTGATGTACATTTTATCAGCTTTATTAAGCGTTTGCTGATAAATTTCAGCCCCACCTAAAATAAAAACCTCGTCTTGCTGGTGTTCTTGAGCTATCTGAAAAGCTTTGTCGATATTATCTACTACAAAACAGCCTTTAGCCTCAAAATCAGGATTGCGGGTAATAATGATATGAGTACGGTGGGGTAGCGGCCCATTCATAGATTCAAAAGTTTTTCTTCCCATAATCACATAATGCCCTTTGGTAGTATTCTTGAAGAATTTCAGGTCAGCTGGCATATGCCATACCAGATCATTTTCTTTACCAATGACATTATTGACCGATTTGGCAGCAATTATAGATTTGATCATAGGGTGTTACCTCTTAAAAATTCCTCTACAGACATTCTTTTCCTTCCTTCAATCTGAAGTTCATCAAAGGATAAAAGGTAGTCTTGTGTCTGAATATGAATAAAGTTTTTATTATCAGTGATGTATTGTCCGGCTGCAAGATTGGGGTTTTTCTCATGCGTATTGGAAATGGAATAGACCTTACAAATTTTTTCACCTGTACGAGTATCCAGGGTAGTCCAGGCAGCAGGGTAGGGGGATAGCCCTCGCACAAAATTTCGTATCTGTTCAGCGGACTGGTTCCAATCAATTTTACATGTTTCCCGATGAATCTTGGGAGCCGATTGAAGCTTTATACCTTTTGTATTTTGAGGCTGCAATTGATAATCATTGTTGGCAATAGCATTTACGGTTTTAAGGACCAGCTTACTACCTTTTTGCATGAGCCTTTCATACAATGAGCCCGCTGTATCATCAGGGTGTATAGGTTCTTTTTCCTGAAAAAGTATGTTTCCGGTATCTATTTCATGGGTAAGCATAAAGGTGGTAACGCCGGTTTCGGTTTCACCATTCATAATGGCCCAGTTGATGGGCGCTGCCCCACGATACTGGGGCAAATAAGAAGCATGTAAGTTAAATGTCCCTATTTCCGGCATATCCCATACAAGTTCAGGTAGCATTCGAAATGCAACTACCACCTGTAGATTAGCATGGTAGCTTTTTAGCTCCTTATGGAAATCAGGACTCTTAAGATTGGTAGGCTGAAGTACAGGGATGTTATGTTCTAACGCATAAGCTTTTACCGGAGAAGGTATCACTTTCTGTCCTCGTCCCCGTGGTTTGTCTGCCGCAGTAACCACTGCCACTACCTCAAATTGATTTTCAACCAAGATTTGTAGTGAAGGAACAGCAAACTCGGGAGTCCCCATAAAAATGATCCTGAGATTTTTCTTCATAAATAGTTAATGCTTGTGCAGTATTAAATGTTTTATGATAGCTACTCGAAATCCTCATAAAGCAGATACTTCTTCCGCATGCTTTTATATTGGTTTAGATCATCCGTCCAGCTTCTTCTAATTTCCTGAGCGGTAACTCCTGAAGTAAGTTGCTCTCTGAGTTTCTCGGTGCCTGCCAGTAAATCAAAGAAATCTTCACGAAAAAAATCTTCATTACTGATACCCAGATCAGAAGCATTCTGATAAAAACCTATCAAATAATTTAAGTTAAGATTTGTCAGCGGCTTTCTTTCCCTCAAGTCCGCTCCATAGCAGCGTTCTCCTTCATGCTTGGGGTTCATGGCTACGCCAGCTATGTCCTCAGGTACAAAGCTTAAAGTATCTGGTGCTTGCATTTCTTTTATTGCTGCTACCGAAAAGACCGGATCGGGGTAGCCAATTACCTGAAAAGGGAAAGGAGTGCCTCTTCCTATGCTCATTACGGTGCCTTCAAAAAAACATAGAGAAGGATAAAGGTTAATTGCCTGGTCATTAGGCAGGTTGGGAGAAGGCCGGATGGGTAATGAGTAGTTATCCTGATGGGTATAGTTTTTTACTTTGACCACCTCTATATCACAGGTTTTTCCATCGGGAAGCCAGCCTTCCCCATTGATCATCTGGGCTAGCTCTCCCACGGTAAGTCCATGGACTACCGGAATAGGGTGCATACCTACGAAAGACTGATGTTCCATCTCCAGCACCGGTCCATCCACATAATATCCGTTAGGATTGGGTCTGTCCAGAATCAACATTTTCTTACCCTGCTCTGCGCAAGCTTCCATCACATAATGCATAGTGCTGATGTAGGTATAAAATCTGGCACCTACATCCTGAATATCAAAAATGACGATATCAATACCTTCTAACTGTTCAGGAGTCGGCTTTTTGTTGCTACCATACAAAGATATGATTGGCAGGCCTGTTCTGCTATCAGTTGAGTTCTGTATGTGCTCACCTGCCCCTGCTTCACCCCTGAAACCATGTTCGGGAGCAAAGATAGTCTTGAGATTTACTCCCCTTGCCAGTAACGAGTCTACCAGGTGCGTATCTCCGATATGTGAAGTGTGGTTGACTACAGCCGCTACACTTTTACCTTCCAGAAGAGGTAGGTAGGCATCTGTCTGCCAGGCGGCAGGCTGAATCGTATTATTATCTTCTGTAAGTTCGGGCTGGCAAGCCAGGGCGAATGGAAGAATAAAGAGGGATATTAGTGTGATGAGACGCATAAAGTTGTTTAATTTGCATCGGACAAAATATGGCTGTAAATGTATAAATACTTTTTAGATATAACACGCAGCCTCATTTATGTGTGATTAAAGAAGATAAATCAGCTAGTATTCCTTGAATCTCCCTTATTTCATATCAAAAAAAATTAATAAAGCTGAGAATAAGTCTTTTTCAGCCACTATTAATAAAATAGCAGTAGCAAGTATTGCGCTGGGGCTGGCTACTATGCTGGTATCTTTTCTTATTCTGGGAGGATTCAAAAGAGTAATTACCAATAAGATTTTTACTTTCAATGGACATATTCAGATAACCAAGTATTCACTTGATAATTCATTACAGGAAGAACCCATATCGGTAAATAACCCCCTGATCCAAAACCCTGAACAATTTGATTTTATTGATCATGTGCAGGTATTTGGTCATACCGCTGGCTTATTACAGACGGATAACGAAGTTTATGGTGCCTTTATTAAGGGAATAGGGCCAAACTTTGACAGTTTACGTTTTAAAGACAATCTGCTGGCAGGTTCATTCATTCATTTTGCTGATAGTAGCAGCGATAGCCCAAATAGCTATTCTACACAAGTACTTATAAGCAACAAAATTGCAAATGCGCTACAGCTTAAAGTAGGTGATGATGTAAAGATGCTTTTTATTGATCCCTACCGGGTACGTAAGCTACATGTGCAGGGAATCTACAATACAGGCATAGAAGAGTTTGATGAGCAGATGATCATAGGGGATATCGGTCTGGTGAGGAGAATTAACCAATGGCCAGACTCACTGGTGGGGGGTATAGAAATATACCTGAAAGATTATGATAGAATGGCAGAGGCAGAGAACCGTTTGCAGAATGATCTTGACTACGATTTGTTTGTAGAAAAAGTAGGGGATAAATATGTGCAAATGTTTGAGTGGCTTGACCTAATCAATAATAATGTTATTATTTTTCTTTCCTTGATACTTTTTGTAGCCTGTTTCAATATTGTTAGCATCCTGCTCATCCTGATCATGGAAAGAACCCAGATGATTGGCATTCTTAAAGCCTTGGGGGCCAGGAACCGGCAAATCAGAAAAATATTCCGTTACAATGGAATTCTGCTTATTGTGAGAGGAATGATGCTCGGTAATCTGATTGGGATCGGCTTTGGGCTGCTTCAGTATTTTTTTAAGATCATCCCCTTAGATCCGGAAAATTACTATATGGACTATGTACCTATTCAATGGGATTTACTGGCAATTGTAGGGCTTAACCTACTTACTTTTGCCATTGTGGTACTGGTGCTGAATATCCCAACCATGATCATTTTGCGCATCAATCCAATTAAGGCAATTCGCTTTGATTAATTAGCGATTGTATTTGCGGAAAAAGCTGCGAATTTTCATATGTATTACTCCTGTGAATGCCTCCCAGAAAATACGTGGGGACATCTTGGATTCGCCTTTGGTACGATTGGTAAAAATGATAGGCACTTCTTTAATCTTAAAATCGTACAGCCAGGCAGTAAACTTCATCTCTATCTGGAAAGCATAACCGATAAAACGTATTCTATCAAGGTCTATGGTTTGCAGTACGCTACGATGATAACATTTAAAACCAGCGGTAGCGTCGCGGATAGGCATACTGGTCACCATTTGTATGTAAATACTGGCAAAAAAAGAGATGAGCACCCTGCTCATAGGCCAGTTCACCACATTCACCCCACTGACGTAACGTGAGCCAATGGCCAGATCGTAACCTTCATGGGCACAAGTTTCATAGAGCCTTACCAGATCACTGGGGTTGTGAGAAAAGTCTGCATCCATCTCAAAAATGTAAAGATAGTTCATGAGCAGTGCCCGCTTGAAACCCGCTATATAGGCAGGTCCAAGACCGCTTTTTTTCTCGCGTTCCATCAGATGTATTCTATCAGGATACTTATACTGCTTCTCTTTTACCAACTGAGCAGTGCCATCAGGAGAATTATCGTCTACAATCAGCACATCAAAAAGGATAGACTGATTAAGAATATCTTCCAGTAAAGAGTTGATATTTTCGCTCTCATTATAAGTGGGAATGACAACTAGGCAAGTGCTCACAGTATAGAATCCTGATGGTGGTTAAAAAGTCTCAAAAATAGAGAAGTTTAGGCTACAGTAAAAATCATTTTAGGGCTTTAATCAAAATGATGCTTGTCTGTACTCTTTGATATTTGTTATTTCGGGCTACGGTTTTTTTTTAGAAACGGAAGAATCAGATTATTTAATATTCATAAGACTTCATATTTACAAATACATGACAAAATGTATCTTTCTGGACAGAGATGGGGTAATCAATCGGGATAGGGTTGATTATGCTTATGATCTGTCTCATTTTGAAATTTTACCAGGTGTGCCTAAGGCCTTGGCTCGTTTGAAGAAAGCGGGCTTTTTGCTTGTAGTGGTGACAAACCAATCCGGGATAGCCAAGGGAATTTATACCCGAAGGGATATGAGAGCCTGTCATCATTACATGCATGAGCAAACAGATGATGTGATTGATGCAGTATATTATGCTCCTCATCACCCTACAGTTACTGAGTCACTTACCCGAAAGCCGGACACCCTGATGTTTGAGAAAGCGATTGCTCGTTTTGATATTGATCCTGAACAGTCATGGATGATAGGGGATAAAGAAAGAGATATCATTCCGGCAAGACAATTTGGTATTCCATCCATTCTGATTAGTCCAACAGAAGCAAAAACGCAGGCTCAGTACATTGTAAAAGATCTGGCAGAGGCTACAGAGATAATTTTGGGATAATCTTAGCGAAGAATGGTTTTAAGGTGCTCAACCCCTTCTTCGCTTACTTTATAGCGTCCCTGTCGCATCTTAAAGACCTTTTTGTAATCCTGGTTCAGCTTATTGAAGTGAGAAGTATTCGTTAGGTCAATTCCATGTTCACGAAGTAGTTTGTTTACTTCCTGGGTAGTAAATGTGCCTTCATCATTTTTGGATTGAATATAGTAGCTGGCAAGGAGGACAATATCAGTCTTGCTGATGTTTTTAGGGGCTTTGTAGTAAAGTTCTCCGAAAGAAGCAGCAGTCAATTTTCCGTTCGGAGCGCTAGAAGAAGGTTTCGGCTCCGGGGTTTCAAATATACTAAATTGCCTTCCTGAAGCATTAACATCTTGCTCGGTTTGAATGTTAGCAGGAGCTTCCCGAAGTATTTTAGTAAAGCTTTTAATCGTATCTGCATAAGAATTCACAAAATCTTCAGTACCCTCGATCTCAAACTCACCTCCATTAATAGCAATTCTGATTCTCGCTTTGCTTTCCATTGATTTTAGATTGTAATTGTCTTTATTTGCATGAGCCGAATATCAGCAATATATATTTTTTACCATACTTAATAAACTACTTTCAGCAATCCCCTCATTTGATTTCGGTTTTTCTAACAAAATACACATCAACATATCATTGATTCCAAATCATTATGTCGCAGAAGATTAATATTAGCACGCTAGGTGAAATTGCCATAGAGGCAGGCAAAGAAATTCTAAATATCTATCATAATGCCGATTTTTCTCAGATTGTAGATTTTAAGGCAGATGATTCTCCTTTAACAACTGCAGATAAAGCCTCGCATCATGTAATTATGGATCGCCTGAGCAGTGCATATCCTAATATTCCGGTAATTTCTGAAGAGGGTAAAGATATAGACTATGCTACACGTAAAGATTGGGAATACTTTTGGCTGGTAGATCCGCTGGATGGAACTAAGGAGTTTATAAAACGTAACGGGCAGTTTACTGTAAATATCGCTTTGATTCATAAGGGGACACCAGTAGTAGGGGTAATCTATACACCTGTCACAGAAGAACTATACTTGGCTACTAAAGAAGGTTATGGGGAAGATCTAAAAGCGGGCGCCTATAAACAACAGCTACCCGGCAATCCTGTAGCTATCAAAGTGAATCAAAAAACAGAAAACTTGGTAGCTGTACGGAGTAGCAGCCATGCATCTGACGAAGAGGAGTACTTACTGAAAAAATATAAAGTGACGGAAAGCATTTCAAAGGGAAGTTCGCTGAAATTTTGTATGGTAGCAGAAGGTAAAGCAGATATTTATTATAGGCATGGTCCCACCATGGAATGGGATACGGCTGCCGGTCAGGTGGTAGTAGAATGTGCGGGAGGAAAAGTTCTTCAGGGTACAGGCCCTGAGCCTTTTGTGTATAATAAGGAATCTTTAAGAAATGGAAGCTTTTTGGTGCTATCTGCAATTCGTCCTATGTAATAAGTGCGTAAGATTTTGATTATTTAAAGATTTATCTATATTTGCATAGAATTATTAAATTAAATATTAAATAAGTGCAAAAAAATAAGAATAACTTTGCGCTCATCATGGCGGGTGGCATAGGGACGAGGTTGTGGCCAGTGAGTCGTAAGCATTTTCCTAAGCAGTTTCATGATGTATTAGGAGTAGGTGAAAGTCTTCTTCAGCTTTCCTATAACCGACTGTTGGATGTATGTCCTAAGGAGAATATTTACATCATCTCCAATCAGGATTATTACAATCTGATCAAAGAACAGCTTCCTGCCATGACCGATGATCAGATTCTCTTAGAACCCCAACTGCGTAATACAGCCCCCTGTGTGGCATACGCAGTACATAAAATTGCTCAGAAAAATCCTGAAGCAAACCTCATTGTGTCTCCTGCTGACCACCTCATCCTCAAGCAGGATCAGTTTATTAATGTAGCATTAAAAGCTTTGGAAGTAGCCTCCCAAACGGATGACCTGATTACGTTTGGCATCACACCAACCCGTCCTGATACAGGCTACGGTTACATAGAATATGATCAGGCCAAAGCCGAGGATGGCGTTTATAAAGTTGCTGCTTTTAAGGAAAAACCTGACTTGCCTACTGCAGAAGAGTTTCTGAAAGCAGGTAATTTTGTCTGGAACTCAGGTATTTTTGTTTGGAGCGCCTCTGCGATAATAAAAAGTTTTGAAAGATACTTGCCGGACGTTAACAAATTGTTTGAAAAAGGAGCAGATATTTATTATTCTGAGAAAGAAGAAAGCTTTATCAAAGACACGTATGAAGCTTGTATCAATATCTCCATTGACTATGGTATCCTAGAGAAGGCAGATAATGTATATGTGATTCCAGCAGATTTTGGCTGGACTGACCTGGGAACCTGGAAGTCCATTGACTCACAGCAGGAAAAAGATGCACACGGCAACAGCCTGCAAGGCACAGTGCTTGCTTACGACACCGAAGAGTGTTTCATTAAAGTGCCGAAAGACCATCTTGCTGTGGTACAGGGTTTGGAAAACTACATCGTCATCTACGATGGTAAAGCGTTGATGATATGCCAAAAGGACCAGGAACAAATGGTCAAAAAATTCTTAGGCGACATCAAAGAAAAGGGATACAACGAATTCGTTTAAAATATTTATTTCTAATTAGTTAATCATGAAAAAGGCGTTAATCACAGGAATTACCGGACAAGACGGAGCCTACTTAGCTGAGTTTCTTCTCAAAAAAGGTTATGAAGTTCACGGAATCAAACGCAGAACTTCTCTTTTTAATACCGATCGTATAGATCACCTTTATCAGGATCCTCACGAAAGAGATCTTAAGTTCAAGCTGCATTATGGTGATCTTACAGATTCTACCAATATCATCCGTATTGTGCAGGAAGTGCAGCCGGATGAGATTTATAACCTGGGTGCTATGTCTCATGTAAAAGTGAGTTTTGACGAGCCTGAATATACTGCCAATGTGGATGGTTTAGGTACGTTAAGAATATTGGAAGCAGTTCGTATCCTGGGTCTTCAGGACAAAACTAAAATTTATCAGGCTTCTACCTCAGAATTGTATGGTCTGGTACAGGAAGTGCCTCAAAGTGAGAAAACACCTTTCTACCCCCGTTCTCCCTATGCTGTTGCTAAAATGTACGGCTTCTGGATTACGGTTAATTATCGTGAAGCTTATAATATGTTTGCTGTCAATGGTATCTTGTTTAACCATGAGTCTCCTATTCGGGGAGAAACTTTTGTAACCCGTAAAATCACCCGTGCTGCTGCTCGTATTGCATTGGGCTTACAAGATATCTGCTATCTGGGAAACATGGATGCCAAACGTGACTGGGGACATGCCAAAGATTATGTAAAGGCTATGTGGCTCATTTTACAGCAGGAGAAAGCCGAAGATTATGTGATTGCTACCGGAATCACTACAACGGTTCGTGATTTTGTGCGTATGTCCTTTAAAGAGCTCGGTATTGAGTTAGGTTTTGAAGGTGAAGGTGTAAATGAAATAGGTAAAGTAGTAAGCTGCTCTAACCCTGATTTTCAGCTTGAAATTGGTAAAGAAGTGATCAAGGTTGATCCTGAGTACTATCGTCCTACTGAGGTTGAATTACTGATTGGTGATCCCACCAAAGCCCGTGAGCAACTTGGATGGAAGCTGGAATTTACACTGGAAAGCCTGGTAAAAGATATGGTACAGTCAGATGTGGCCTTGTTCAAGAGGGATAAATTCTTATTGAAAGGCGGTCATAAGGTGTACAGCTATCACGAATAAGATTATGGAAAAAGACGCTAAAATTTATATAGCCGGCCATAGAGGTATGGTCGGTTCTGCTATTCTACGCAACTTACAAAGTAAAGGCTTCAGTAATTTTGTCCTGAAAACCTCCAAAGAGCTGGATCTAAAAGATCAGCAGGCGGTGGCTAAATTTTTTGCAGAGGAAAGGCCTGAACATGTATTTCTGGCGGCCGCTAAAGTAGGAGGTATTCATGCCAATAATACCTATCGTGCCCAGTTTCTTTATGAAAATCTGATGATTCAGAATAATGTCATTCACCAGAGTTATGAGCATGGAGTGAAAAAGCTACAATTCTTAGGTTCATCCTGCATTTATCCCAAAATGGCTCCTCAGCCTTTGAAAGAGGATTATCTGCTCACAGGACCTTTAGAATATACCAATGAGCCTTATGCCATTGCTAAAATTGCAGGGATTAAGATGTGTGAAAATTACCGTCTTCAATATGGTTGCGATTTTATTTCTACCATGCCGACTAACTTATATGGGCCGAATGATAATTATGATCTGAATAATTCTCATGTATTGCCAGCATTAATTCGTAAATTCCATGAGGCTAAAGAAAGTAATGCTGAGTTTGTAGAAATCTGGGGTACCGGAAGCCCTAAGAGAGAATTCTTACATGTGGATGATCTGGCAGAGGCCTGCGTGTATCTGATGGACAATTATAATGAGCCTGAGCTTGTTAATATAGGTACAGGCGAAGATATCGCAATTAAGGACCTGGCTCTTCTCATCAAAGATATAATAGGTTTTGAAGGAGAGTTACGTTTTGATACTTCCAAGCCTGATGGTACTCCCCGTAAACTGATGGATGTAAGTAAACTTCATAGCTACGGCTGGAAACATAAAATCGGCTTACGTGAAGGAATTGCCTCCGTATATGAGGAGTTTAAGAAAGAAGTAGTTGCTTAAATAAAATATAATAATCATGGCAAAGCTAAGCTTATCTTATACCAACAGAGTCATTGGTGGTGTGTGTGGAGGCATAGCAGAGTATTTTGGATGGGATGCCACTATCATAAGAATATTGTTTGCCATAGCTGCTATCATTGGCTTTGGTTCACCAATAATCTTTTATTTGGTACTTTGGTTGATCATGAAGTTTAGTTAGCTTTCCTTAATGTATAAAAATTAAAACCTCTCAACTTAATATCCTGAGAGGTTTTTTATTTCATAATCAATCTGAGTCGTAGCGTAGCAATTAACTCACTAGAGAATTTACGTTGAGTAGAGCTCTTACTTCATTAGATATGCTTTCTGCATCATACCCACACTCACGGTGAAGTTCTATCTGCTCACCATGCTCAATAATACGATCCGGTATGCCGAGGCGTTTTACCTGAGCTGCATAACCATGCTCAGCCATAAACTCTAATACTGCACTACCAAAGCCTCCCATCAGACAGCCATCTTCTACGGTAATTACTTTTTTATAACGATTAAATACTTCATGCAGCATTTCTTCATCCAGTGGTTTGACGAAGCGCATATCATAATGCGCAGGGTGCATATCATCAACAGCTAATTGCTTACAAGCCTCTACTGCATAATTTCCGATATGACCAATCGTAAGAATAGCTACCTCTTCTCCCTCCTGTATTTTTCTTCCTTTTCCTACTTCAACTTCTTCCATCGGTGTTTGCCATTGAGGCATTACCCCTTGTCCGCGAGGATAGCGGATGGTAAAGGGGCCGTCTTTATACAAAGTAGCGGTGTACATCAGGTTTCTCAGCTCAGCTTCATTCATAGGCGCAGATACTACCATATGTGGTAAGCAGCGCATATAGGCCAGGTCGTACGCTCCATGATGGGTAGGACCATCAGCTCCAGCCACTCCGGCTCTGTCAAGGCAAAAGATCACAGGGAGCTTTTGTATGCAGACGTCATGAATAACCTGGTCATATGCCCTTTGCATGAAGGTACTATAAATGTTACAAAAAGGAATCAGACCCTGAGTAGCCAGTCCGGCAGAGAAAGTAACTGCATGCTGCTCGGCTATGCCTACATCAAAAGCACGGTCGGGCATGGCTTTCATCATAATATTAAGGGAAGAACCGGAAGGCATAGCAGGGGTGATTCCCATAATCTTTTTGTTCTTCTCTGCCAGTTCTACAATAGTATGCCCAAATACCTGCTGATATTTAGGTGGCTGGGGCATATCATAAACTTTCTTGCGGATTTCTCCAGTTACTTTATCAAATTTACCAGGCGCATGCCACTTAGTCTGGTCTTTCTCGGCTAGTGAGTAGCCTTTACCTTTTACAGTAACACAGTGAAGTATTTTAGGCCCGGGAATCTTCTTCAGGTCTTTCATTACATGTACCAGATGATCCACATCATGACCATCTACAGGACCAAAATAACGAAGATTAAGTGACTCGAAAAGGTTACTTTGTCTGAGTAAAAATGCCTTAAGGCTAGTTTCCACTTTAGAAGCTACTTCCTGGGCACTCTTTCCAAATTTACTAATCTTGCCCAGCATTTTCCACACATCATCTCGAACCTTATTATAAGTTTGAGAAGTCGTAATATCAGTCAAATAGTCCTTCAAAGCGCCAACATTTGGATCTATAGACATGCAGTTGTCATTGAGGACAATAAGCAAATTTGTATCGGATACACCGGCATGATTCATGGCCTCAAACGCAATACCACCGGTCATGGCACCATCACCGATAACCGCAATATGCTGCTTGTCATTAAGCCCTTCATAATTAGATGCAACTGCCATGCCCAGTGCAGCCGAAATAGAAGTCGAGGAATGTCCTACGCCAAAAGCATCATACTCGCTTTCGCTTCGCTTGGGAAAGCCCGAGATACCATTATAGATACGGTTGGTATGGAAGAGATCACGACGGCCGGTGAGTATCTTATGCCCATAAGCCTGATGCCCTACATCCCAGACCAACTGGTCATAAGGAGTATTGAATACGTGGTGGAGTGCTACGGTAAGCTCTACCACACCTAAGCTGGCCCCAAAGTGACCTCCATAGACAGATACAGTGTCAATAATGAATTGTCGTAGTTCCTGGGAGAGTTGGACCAGTTGGTTTTGACTTAGGGCTGTAACGTCAGCAGGGCTATTAATCTGGGCTAGAATCGGACCGGGCTTAATGAGCATGATGAAATTTTTCTTAATTGTATTTCTGAAACTATGACAATCAATGAATGTTTTACTTTTCTAAAACCGTTTTGCAAGAAATAAGGTGCAAAGGAACGATGTTTTTTCATAAGAGAACATTTATTGCATAATAATGTCATAAATTTGCTTAGATTTTATGCTAGTAAATTTACTGATTCATCAGATAAAAGAAAGACACTGTGAGTTTTGAGATCAAACTTCCCCGTTTTGAAGGGCCCTTCGATTTGCTACTCTTCTTTATTGAAAGAGATGAGCTGGATATCCATGATATCCCTATATCCAAAATCACGGACGACTTTCTCAGCTACATACGGCATCTGGAGGCAATGAATATAGAGGTAGCCAGCGAATTTATACTGGTGGCGGCTACCCTTATGCGTATCAAAGCCAAGATGCTATTGCCTCGCCCGGTCTTGAACGAAGAAGGTGAAGAAGTAGACCCACGTGAAGAACTGGTGAAACATCTACTGGAGTACAAGAAGTACAAATCGGTGATCAAGGAACTGGCTGAGATGGAAGAAGACCGGGCTTTAAAACATGAGCGCGGAAATCTGGTTCAGGAAATTAAGAAACTTGCAGAAACCAATAATGTAGAAGCCGAGCTTCAGGATGTAACTTTATACAAGCTATTGAAGGTGTTTGAGCGGGTTACTCAGCGATTTGAGCTTAAACAACGCGAGAAACCTCATCAGGTAGTACAATATCCATACACCATTTCCGGACAGAAAGGTTATATACTCAACAATCTTCAAAACCGGAAACGGGTTTCATTTCAGGATATCATTAGTGATGATCCAAATAAAATAGCTGTCATTTTTAATTTTCTTGCGATCCTGGAATTGCTCCAACTGAATGAAGTAACATTGCAACTCGGTGAAGGCTACAACAACTTCTGGGTTTTGAAGAAAGAGGACGAAGATGTACATGTTGACTAATGGATATTAACTCCAAAAAAATATTTAAGACGCTTAATCCTAATAAAATATGGATACCTGTAGTCATTGGACTGGGTATTGTATTTTATATGTTTTATAGCGATCCTGACCTCACAGCAGACAAGCTTAAGCTGATATTTGAAGCTTCTGTTCTCCCTATTGTACTGGCTTTTCTGGTCATTTTTGCCCGGGATGCTGGCTATGTATACCGTATCAAAACATTAACCAATCATGAGCTCTCCTGGAATAGTAGTATTTATGTGATTATTTTTTGGGAGTTTGCCTCAGCAGTTACTCCTTCTATAGTAGGAGGAACATCAGTAGTAGTCTTTATCTTGGTAAAAGAAGGGATAAGCTTGGGAAAGTCTCTGGCATACGTGATGCTAACGGCTATACTGGATAACCTTTTCTTCGTACTGGTGGCCCCGGTAGCCTTGTTATTTACTGCACAAGAGCTTTTTCCCGATGCCAGTGAGATGGAAGTGAAGCTGGGCAACAGCCTACAAGTGCTTTTCGTGATCAGTTACGTCCTTATCACCATCTATACCTTTTTTATGTTTTATGCCATTTTTATCAGGCCGAGAGGGTTTAAATGGTTATTACTCAAAGTAACTTCCATCAGCTTTTTACGCCGCTGGAGGCATGCGGCAGGCACGCATGGAGATGAAATTATTATTGCCTCGGAGCTGCTAAGAGGTAAAAAGTTTAGCTACTGGGCTAAAATCATTATTGCTACTTTCTTGATCTGGTCAGCACGCTACCTCATGCTTAACTGCCTGATTGCGGCTTTCACCAATGTTACACCTATAGAACATCTGCTGATCTTCTGCCGGCATTTGATGATGTGGATTACCATGCTTATCTCTCCGACTCCAGGAAGTAGTGGTACAGCGGAGTTCTTTTTTGCGCAGTTCTTTACTGAGTTTCTGGGCGATTACACTTTTGTAACCAATATCCTGTGGAGGATGCTCTCTTATTATCCCTACTTGATTTTAGGAGCGATTTTTCTTCCAAAATGGATCAGAAGAGTGTTCTTCAAAAAAAAGTCCTCTAAAGTAACACAGCAATAAAAAAGGAAGACAATAAGTTGCCTTCCTTTTGAAAAAAGTTGTTTCAGTATTAGGCTATCAGAAGCGCTCAGTTGCTGCGAAGAAAAAGTTAGCTTCATTGGCAGCAGTTTCGTCTGCATCTGAGCCATGTACGGCGTTTGCCTCTATTGACTTGGCAAATAACTTACGGATGGTTCCTTCTGCTGCATCAGCAGGATTGGTAGCGCCAATTAGTTTGCGGAAGTCTTCCACCGCATTGTCTTTTTCCAATATCATGGCAATGATAGGTCCGGAAGACATATAAGTAGTCAGATCCTTATAGAAAGGACGCTCCTTGTGTACTGCGTAGAATTGTCCGGCGGTTTCTTCGGTCAGCTTCGTCATTTTCATCGCTGAAATTCTAAAACCAGCCTCCTGGATCATTTTGATGATTGCTCCTGCATTGCCCGCTTCCATAGCGTCGGGCTTGATCATGGTGAATGTCTTTTTTCCTGCCATATTGAGTTTACGTTTTAATATGAGTCAATGAAATTTTCCGCAAAGCTAAGAGTTTATTTTTTAACACGCATCATTTTGCGCAAAAGAGCGGCTTTGCCTACGGCTTTGTTGCAAAACACTTAACTTGCGGACTTTATCAAGTATAATCCCATGCACAGAAGAAAGTTTATCTCTCAGCTATCTGCCTCAGCTTCTACATTGCCATTTTTGGGTCTAACCCATTCTCCGCCTATGGCACATTTGCACTCAACTGCCGAAAAAATTATTCCCAAACGTCTTCAGCCGGGTGATACTATTGGTTTATTAACGCCGGCTACTTATCTCACTGAAGAACAGTTGCGCAACGCTATTTTAGCGCTGGAGAAATTAGGATTCAGGGTGCGATACTCTCCCAACATGCTGGTCAGAAAAGGTTACCTGGGAGGAACGGATGAGCAAAGGGCCGAAGATATCAATCAGATGTTTGCTGATGAAGGAATTGACGGAATTATGTGCGGGAGAGGAGGGTATGGAAGTGGACGAATACTACCTTACCTGGATTTTGATGTGATTCGTAATAACCCCAAACCTTTCATTGGCTTCAGTGATATTACTGCGCTTTTGTATGCATTCTACGGACAGGCAGGACTGGTTTGTTATCATGGACCTATGGGGACCTCTGATTACAATGAAGTGACAACCAGCTACTTCAAAAAAGTACTGATGGAGCCGGAGAATCCATTGGAGTACGACAATCAAAAAGTAGAAACCTCCGTAGATATGGATACGGAAGAAGGTGAAGTGGAGGTAGAAATAGCACCGCCACCACAGATAATTACCCTTACACCCGGTCAGGCCGAAGGTGAACTCATGGGGGGCAACTTATCCCTGATGAGTATGCTGGCCGGTACAAAGTACGACCTTGATATGCGGGGCAAAATCGTGTTCATAGAAGAAGTAGGAGAGGCTCCTTACAGAGTGGACAGAATGCTGACACAACTGTTGCTGGACGAAAATAAATTACCCGCAGTCGCAGGAATCGTGTTGGGTGTATTCAACGATTGCGAAGCAAAGGATGAGGACAACTCCCTTTCTTTGGCTCAGGTGCTGCAAGACAGACTTGCCGGTCTGGGAATTCCTGTTATCTACGGTTTGTCTTTCGGGCATATTAAGCAAAACATGACTTTGCCTTTTGGGATAAATGCGCGGCTCAATGCAGATGAAAAGAAATTGGTACTGCTGGAAAAACCAACTACCTAAAAATTGGAATATTTTTATATAAATTTGCGCAGGTGTAAATTGGTATAAAGGAGTAAGTACTTTAAAATATAGATCAAGAAGAGAATAAATTCAGAGGAGATGAAAATTAAACTACACGCTTTTGACCTAAAAATCAGAGATAGATTTACCATAGCCAGGGAAACCAGAGATATTCAGGAGACACTAATTGTTGAGCTGGAAGATAAAAATGCTAATGGCAAAATAGTAAGTGGTTTGGGTGAAACAACTGCTAATCCCTACTATGGCTTTACGGTAGAGAAGATGCAGGAAGAAATAGAAGGCCTGAGGGAGATGATTGAAAGTTTTGAGATTAGCGATATCCAGGAGGGAAGTGGGCTGGCAGGCAAACCTGCGGCTTTCTGGGAGCACCTTTTTCCACACCTACAAAAAAGTTCTTTTACGCTTTGTGCTTTGGACATGGCTGCGCATGACCTGTACGGTAAGAAGCTAGGCAAACCCCTGTACCAGATTTGGGAGCTTGATCCAAAAAAAGCACCTGCCTCCAACTATACTATCGGGATAGATACCATTGAAAAAATGGTGCAGAAGATGAAAGCCATGCCCTGGCCACTTTATAAAATCAAGCTGGGTACGGAAGAAGATCTTGAGATTGTCCGAGAACTGCGAAAGCATACCGATGCCATATTCAGAGTAGATGCCAACTGTGCTTGGGGAGTAGAAGAAACCATTAATAATTCGGTAGAGCTAAAAAAACTGGGAGTAGAGTTTATAGAGCAGCCTATGCATGCTAATGATATGGAAGGCATGAAAGAAGTATTCAAACATTCGGTCCTGCCACTGATTGCAGACGAAAGTTGTATTACCGAAACAGACGTAGCGAAGTGTCACAATCATTTTCATGGCATCAACATTAAGCTGACCAAGTGCGGTGGATTAACGCCTGCCCTCAGAATGATCGCTGAAGCACGAGAATTGAATATGAAAGTGATGGTAGGCTGCATGACAGAATCTACCGTGGGTATCTCGGCCATCGCACATTTATCACCCCTGCTGGATTACGTAGATATGGATGGTGCACTTTTACTAGCAGAAGATATTGCTACCGGTGTAAAAGTGAAACCTGATGGCGTAGATTTCGCGCAGGAAAACGGTACCGGTGCAAAACTGATTACGTCTAATCAGTTACAAGCGTTATAACTTTACTAGAACTGCCAGGACTAAGCGTCGCCGACTAGGCGTTCCCATTTCAGAAAGCTGGTAATTCCTAATTTTCACATATGCCATATACTTATACTGATGCACTTCCCGGACGTACGGTCAAAATAGATGGACAGGAAAAGCTGTACTTTAGCGGCACCTCCTATCTGGGCATCAATCATCAGCCTGCTTACCAGCAACTTTTGATGGAAGGTATCAGAGCTTATGGAGGAAACTATTCCAGCTCGCGCTCTTCCAATCTGCAATTGGCGATTTATGAGGAAGCAGAGCATTTTCTATCAATCTTATTAGGGCTGGATGCTGTACTCACTTTTTCTTCCGGCTACCAGGCAGGGCAAGCCTTAATGAATGCTCTGCCTAAGGATGTGCAGTATATTTTTGCACCCCAAACACATCCGGCAGTATGGCAGACAGACCAGGAGGTATGGCCGGGCAGTTTTCCATCCTGGGTATTATCCTTACCTACTCAGCTTTCTTCTGCTCCTACGGAAGAAGTGATTATCGTGACTAACTCACTAGATCCGCTCTTCGCAGAGAAATACAAATTTAACTGGCTGGCTGACCTTCCGGCTGAGAAAAATATTCATGTGATCATTGATGACTCACATGGATTGGGTGTTTTAGGGGAAAAAGGAGAGGGTATCATTTCACAAATAAAGTCTTACTTACCAAAGCACATCCAGCTTACTATTGTAGGTTCAATAGGTAAGGCTTTGGGAGTTCCCGGAGGTATAGTAGCGGGTTCAAAAAGCTTGGTCAGTCAACTCAAAAAAAGCCCTTTTTTTACAGCTGCCTCTCCAATTCCTCCTCCTTATCTGTACGCTTTCCTCAGAGCCCAACCACTCTATCAGTCAGCAAGAATAAGTTTAAAAGAAAGAGTAAAACAGTTTCAACAGCAGATTAAAGACAGTGGCCTTTTCAATTATTTTGAAACTTACCCGGTATTCTATACGCCTCATAATGAGCTCTCTAAGGCAGTAGAGGATACATGTGTGCTTTCCAGTTTTCCTTACCCCAATCCTGATAGCGCACCGGTGACCAGGGTAGTACTGAATGCATTGCATAAAGAAGAAGATGTGAAAATACTTTCCTCAAAAATAGCATCTTTCATGGCTATGCAGGAAGCCCGTTCCTGATCAGATATTCAACCAATAAGTAAGCTTTACCACCAGGGCCCGGTTTTTTACATCAAAATTGTTAATCCGATCGTGGATGTCATACACGTAGTTATCGGTATACACTATAAAGAGGTCAGATACTGGCTTGAAGCGCCACTGAAAACGACTGTTGACATTGATGTTATCAAACTGACTATTGTACTGAACAAAGGTGGTGAAGAAAACGCTCTTGGTAAAAGTGAGGTCCAGACGAGGCCCAATCAGGAATAAATTAGCACTGGTATAAGGTTCATCCAAAGTGATGCGGCTGTAGGTCATGTCTAAAGACAATAGGCCGTAGGGCTGTGCCCGATAGGTGAAAGTACCTTTAAAATAATTGAGCATGCCGTCATAATATTGTCCCTGTATCGTATTCAGGTCATAAAAAAAGTTTTTGCGTCGGTCGGATAAATAGGTGATGTCTATACTATTCATTTGGAAATCTTCACCGGTAAAAAAAGGAACACCTTCGCGGCTGGGGGCAAAGGGGGCAAACAGATACACATAGTCATTCAGATAAGCCGCAGTTAATTCACTGGTATTGGAGAAAATAAGTTCATAGAAAAACCGCAGGTTAGCATCGGTCATGCCCAATTCCTGATTCCACCAATATTGATATTCCAGGCCCGGCCCGTGGCTCACCAGCTTTCTGGATTTGGGAAAGAAACGATAAGCCACCGAAGGCATAATGCGATTGAAGCCGGTACGAGGCACAAAACCAACCTCAGCGTTAAAATTTTCACCAATCGTCTGGTGCAGCCAACTGATATCCCATCGTAAGGTGCTATAAATGAGGTTGGCTCCATGTGCGTAGGTGTTTTCAGGATTGGCCGGATCAATAGAATGGTGATAATAGAACTTTCCATTCCAAGTGTTGTCAGCGGAGGCCATGTTATAATCTACTCCAAAGAGACGGTTGTACTTACCAGATTGTAGGGTAAAATCATCTGTTATGGTATCGGTGAGGGATTGCTTATTGATCGCAATGAATGATAAATTTGAGCGCTTGAACATTCTTCGTTGCACTGCACCGACAGTATAATTGAGACTGGGCAGGTTGATAGTTTTATCTTCTCCGGTTTGCATATTCATCAACCCTACCCTCCAATTTCGATTAATGCTTCCACTGAGGCGGGCACCGAAACGAATGGGGTTTTGTACGTTCTGGCCGGTGGCAGAATCAATAGCAACGCCTATGCGGCGGGAGAAAAAGGGGCGGGCATTTTCCATTCCGAAGTTGGCAAACAGATCAGCATTTTCCAGAAAAAACTGCCGCTTTTCCGGGAAGAAGATTTCAAAACGATCCAGATTGGTTACCTGCTCATCTACTTCTACCTGAGAGAAATCAGGGTTTACCGTCAGGTCAAGGTTAAGCGAAGAAGTAACTGCGATCTTGGCATCACCCCCTACGTTCAGGTTTTTTTCTGTTGGCGTACCCTCCAAGTGATTACGGTTGACTCCCCCGGCAACGTATGGGATAAGTGAAATATTAGCACCTGGCTTTTTCAGGGGCTGATCCCATATAAGCCTTCCGGAATGAGCGAGAGAATACAAACGAAAATTACGCGGAATATGACTCCATACGGCTCGTTCATTGGTATGGCTATCCAGCCGATAAAAATTCATGAACCACTCGGTACTTCCTTCTTTGAAACGCAAGGTTTTGAACGGTATGGCTACCTCCGCAGTCCAGTAACCCTCAAAAATCTTGGCAGATGAGTACCATTTATTATCCCATGAGAGATCAAAATCTTCCTGCAAAGAACCTCCATTAGCGATGAGCCCCTCTCTTTGTACTCCATAAGGGTTGAGCCCAAATGAAAAAGCATTGGTCTGCCCCTGAAAAGTATCAAAGTTGAAAGTGATCATGTCATTACCTGAGCCCCGAAAATCCCGTCTTAAAGATGGGGTCACATAGTAAATATCCCCATCCTCAGAAGTACTGTAGCACTTGGCAAAAATGTAGATAAACTGATCGTCGTAAGTCATACGGATTTCAGACTGAGCGATTGCCAGCGAAGTATCCATCGGAAAGTTTTGCCAGAAGTTTTTAGCTACATCCGCTTTTTGCCATACATCTTCACTCATTACACCATCCAGTTGGATAGGTTCATTCGTTTTATTGATGTTTAAGCCGGGGCGCTCAATATTTTTTTGCCCAAAAGCAGAGAAATAACACAAAACGAAAATAAATATGGGATAAGGGTAAATCTTATTCATTCAGACCAAGTATATGCGCGATATGTAAAATTAAATTTGGACAGAAGGCGTAATTTCAGGCGAACATACAAAGGAAAAATGGATAAAGCCACTTTAAGATTTCATTAATTGAGGTTTAAAGGATGTTTTATCAGCGCTTTCATTTATTTCCCGACTTTTATCTACTAAATTCGCAGCCAAATTGGCTTTAAGTGCTGAGGCTCAGTATTCCACTCATTGACGTTATCAGTGAAAATTGTGGTTACTGTAAACTTGAAATTTATAAACACAACTCATAAAATACCTATCCATGCCAAGAGATCATAGTATCAAATCAGTCCTTATTATTGGAAGTGGGCCTATCATTATCGGTCAGGCCTGCGAGTTTGATTATTCTGGCTCACAAGCAGCTCGTTCATTAAGGGAAGAAGGAATTGAGGTTACGCTAATCAATTCCAATCCTGCCACCATCATGACCGACCCTGTGACAGCAGATAACATATACCTGAGGCCGCTGGAGAAAAAATATATTATTGAGATACTTGAGAAGCATAATATAGATGCTGTACTCCCTACCATGGGAGGACAGACTGCGCTGAACCTGGCTATTGACTGTGAAAAAGCAGGTATCTGGAAAAAGTATAACACCAGACTGATTGGAGTGGATATCAATGCGATAGAGACTACTGAGGATAGAGAAAAGTTTCGCCTCAAAATGAAAGAGTTGAATGTGAATGTGTGTGAAGGGAACACTGCTACTTCATTTCTACAAGGTAAAGAGATAGCCCAACGCATTGGTTTTCCGCTAGTCATTCGTCCTTCTTATACATTAGGAGGTTATGGAGGAGGCTTTGTAGAAAAAGCTGAGGATTTTGAAAAAGCACTTACGCAGGGTCTGCATGCTTCTCCCATTCACGAAGTACTGATTGAGCAAAGTATATTGGGCTGGAAAGAATATGAAGTGGAATTGATACGCGACAATATTGGTAATATCATTATTGTCTGTTCTATCGAGAACTTTGACCCGATGGGCGTACATACCGGTGACTCTATCACCGTAGCGCCTGCTATGACATTGCCCGACACCGTATATCAGGAAATGCGTGATCTGGCTAAAAAAATGATCAATGGAATAGGCCAGTTTGCCGGAGGCTGTAATGTACAGTTTGCCGTAAATCCTGAAGATGATTCTATTGTAGGCATTGAGATCAATCCTCGTGTATCGCGTTCATCAGCACTGGCTTCCAAAGCTACCGGTTACCCTATAGCAAAGATAGCTGCCAAGCTGGCGATTGGTTATAATCTTGACGAACTGAAGAACCAGATTACTGGAAACACATCAGCTTTCTTTGAACCGGCCATTGACTATACCATCGTAAAAATTCCTCGCTGGAATTTTGAGAAGTTTGTAGGAGCAGATCATCGTCTCGGCTTGCAGATGAAAGCAGTGGGAGAGGTGATGGGTATTGGTCGTACTTTCCAGGAAGCCCTTCAGAAAGCCTGCCAGTCACTGGAAATTAAGCGTAATGGCTTGGGAGCTGATGGTAAAGAAGAAACCAATCAGAAAGTGATTCTGGAAAAACTGGAGCATCCTACCGGAGACCGCCTGTTCAGAATCTATGATGCATTCAAATTAGGCATTTCGTTTTCTACGATCCAGAAACTTACCAAGATTGACAAATGGTTCCTGGTTCAGATCGAGGAACTGATAGAGCTGGAGAAAGAAATAGAGCAGTATACGCTGGATACTTTGCCCAAAACCTTGATGATGACTGCTAAGCAGAAAGGTTACGCTGATCGGCAAATTGCCCACCTGCTACGTTGCTTGGAGAGCGAAGTACATGAGAAGCGTATAGAAATGGGTATCAAGCGGGTGTATAAGTTAGTAGATACCTGCGCGGCAGAATTTGAAGCTAATACTCCTTATTACTATTCCACTTTCCAGGAAGAAAATGAGTCCATTCCTTCCGATCGGAAAAAGATTGTAGTATTGGGTTCCGGTCCCAACCGCATAGGGCAGGGAATAGAGTTTGACTACAGTTGTGTACATGGGGTATTGGCCGCCAGAGAATGTGGCTATGAGACCATCATGATCAACTGTAATCCTGAAACTGTCTCTACCGACTTTGATGTGTCTGACAAGCTGTATTTTGAGCCGGTTTTCTGGGAGCATATTTATGATATTATTCAGCATGAAAAACCAGAGGGTGTTATTGTACAGCTTGGAGGGCAAACCGCTCTTAAACTTGCGGAGAAACTGGATCGCTACGGTATCAAAATTTTAGGAACTAGCTTTGAAGCACTTGACCTGGCCGAGGACAGAGGTCGTTTCTCTACTCTTTTGAAGGAGAATGATATTCCTTATCCTCGCTTTGGTACCATTACCGATGCTGAGTCTGCCCTTGAGTTATCTAAAGATATCGGCTTCCCTCTGCTGGTGCGCCCTTCTTACGTATTGGGTGGACAAAGTATGAAGATTGTAATTAACGAAAAAGAACTGGAAGAGCATGTGGTGGAAATTCTCAAAGACATGCCCGGTAATCAGATTCTGCTGGATCATTTTCTGGAAGGCGCAATTGAGGCTGAAGCGGATGCGATCTGTGATGGTGAAGAGGCTTACATCATTGGTATTATGCAGCATATTGAGCCGGCCGGTATCCACTCCGGGGATTCTTATGCAGTACTCCCTCCTTACAATCTGGGTGACTTTGTGATGCAGCAAATTGAGATGTATACCAAGAAGCTAGCCCTGGCGCTGGGAACAGTAGGGCTCATCAATATCCAGTTTGTAATCAAAGATGACAGAGTATATGTGATAGAAGCTAATCCAAGAGCATCACGTACAGTACCATTTATTTGTAAGGCGTACCAGGAGCCGTATGTTAACTATGCTACCAAACTCATGTTGGGTGAGAAGAAAGTGAAGGACTTTAAGTTCAATCCTGTGAAAAAGGGTTATGCTATCAAAGAGCCGGTTTTCTCTTTCAATAAATTCCCGAATGTAAATAAAGAACTGGGACCTGAAATGAAATCTACAGGAGAAGCCATTTACTTTATTGATGATTTGATGGACGATTATTTCCTTAAGATATACAGTGAGAGAAACCTGTACTTGAGTAGGTAAAGTAGAAGGAAATAAGTAGTAAAAGAGAGGTAGCCAATAAGTAAAGACGCGGAAAGCTATTCAGAAAAACTGATTTAGCATATTTCGCGTCTTTATCAGTCTACAGTACTAGAAAGTCTTTTTAAGACAGTGATGCGAAACTAATACTCCGGTATGTAAGTTTAAAATGTAGTATATTGTGAGGTAAAACGCTCGTAATTATGTTATTGAAAATCTTAGTATTCTTCTTCTTTCTATATTTACTTTTTAGAGTTGTCAATTTTTTCTTTAAAGTGATGCGTACAGTGTCTGGTGCCAAGCAGCAGGCAAAAAATTTTAATCGTCAGCGTCAGAATGGTTACAACGCCAGCTATGGACCAAAATCGCGTAAGTATAAGCAGCCTGCCGATGGCAATGTGAACATAGATTATATTCCTGAAGATGATAAGAAAAATGGCAAAGGTCCCCGCCATTTTAAAGGAGGTGAATATGTAGACTATGAAGAAGTCAAATGATTAAAAGACACTTTTGCAAGTAAACATGAAATCAAAACCCTGTAACTGATTCAGTTTTTCACTTTAGCCATTTTTTTAGTTGCCCTCTTCGTTTTACTCTGCTTATACCATAGGTTAAGCACTACTCCTAGAATAGCCACTCCCATTCCGGCATAAGTATATATATTATAAGTCTCGTCAAAAAACAGGTAGCCGAAGATTAGTGCATATACTATTCCTAGGTACCGAATAATACTCACCTTGGAGAGTTCTTCCATCTGTATGGATTTTGTCATAAAGAATTGCGCAAACTGAGTAAACAAGCCAATCGCAATCAATATTACCCAGTCCCAGGTCTGAGGCGCTTCCCAATGAAAAATAGAATAAACTCCTGTGATGGGGGTAGTGATTAGCGGAAAGTAAAAAATAATCACCAGCGGATGCTCATTAGTATTTAGTTTCCTGATAAAGTTTTGGGCTAACCCGGAGAAAAAAGTGGCAATAATTCCAATGATGAAGTAAAACGGAGTGATTCTACTATCAAAGCCTTGAACCATAACTACTCCACCAAAAGCGGCAAGGAAAAATAACCACTGTAAAGGATACACTTTTTCTCGTATGATAAACACTCCTAGTAAGGTGGTAAAGATAGGGGCCAGAAAACCTATAGTAACCGCGCTCGCCAGCGGGATGTGCTGTAAGGTTTCATAAAATAAGATAAGCGCAACAGCACCACTCATCCCTCTAAAAAGAAGATACTTCTGGTTATTACCCCAAACGGAAACATTTTGACGCCTGAGCATCAGGAAACTCAGCACTAAAGATATAATTGAGCGGAAGAAAACTACTTGAGTTGAAGGAATATGGGGTACAAGCTTAACCATGAGCCCCATGCACGAGAAAAAAAATACCGAGACGATCATGTACCAGACACCTCTGGAAAAAATCATGTAAATATATTAAATAAACCTAAAAAGCTAGTTGATGTGATACTCTGCTTGTAATAAGCATTTTCTATAGTGTAACGCTCACCTTATGGATAAGTTTATCGCTGTTACTAGATGTAAACCATTAAAAATTCCCTTTCACAATACCTTATTTTCAGTGCAAAAGGGCTCAGATGTACAAGTTTTCTATAATCTCTACTAGGCTCTTACACTTTTTTTCACAAAATAAAATCCAGTAAGCAGTTGATTTACGTACTATGTAATAATTGTACTTTAATTAAAAATAATATAATTTTTATTATATTTGCCTAAATCACATTATCATGAAAGATTCAGGAATAAGAACATATTTTACTTTAGTTTTTTTAACAGGCATCGTTTCCGTCATTGTGTATATATTTTGGAAAGAGCAGGCGGTTTATATGTTGCCTACTCCCAAGCCAACTGATCATCAGGAAATTTCTTTAGGTTCTAGACCTGCAATGGATGTAAGCCAACTTAATTTCAGCGAGAATAGAAAACCTGTTTTTCTGCACTTTTATAATCCTGACTGCCCGTGTTCCCGCTTTAATCTGACACAGTTCAAAGAGATGGTCAGCCAGCATCAGGACTCAGTTGACTTTTATGTAATCTTACACCAGTCAGATAAGTCTCAAAGAGAGGTGGAATCTGAGTTTGAGGTTCCGGTAATTCGTGATGATGATGGGAAGATTGCCGACGCTTATGGTGTCTATGCTACTCCCCAGGCATTAATTTTAAATGGTAGTGGGACAATATATTACCGAGGTAATTACAATAAAGCAAGATACTGTACAAGCAGAGATACCCGCTTTGCAGAATTAGCGCTTAAAGCTTTGGTTAATAAGCAGCCTTTACCTCAGTTTGTAGAGATGGCCAGTATTAGCTATGGATGCTCGCTGCCCTCTGATAAAAAGTCAACATCTTTCTTTTTCTAAAAATGAGTGAACAAAAGAGCTTACATTCAAAAGCAGATTATTCTTTCAAAGAAGTAAATCAGCAGTCAAATAAAGTTATCCAGATCGCTTTAGGCCTGTATTTTATTTGGGGTTTGGGATTAGCCTCTGTTTATGATACTTGGTTTATCGCCCTGAGCGTAGGCCCCTTATGTTTATTGCTATATTATGTGCCTTTATGGTTTCTTCCCGAGAGGAAGCTTCACCATTATATGGCAGGAGTTTCATTCTCCATTTTCATGGCTCAGTTTATTTATCAGATGCATGGGCTTTTTGAGATGCACTTCTTTGCCTTTATCGGAGTCATATTACTGATCACTTACCAAGACTGGAAAATATTTATTCCTGCCACCTTGTTTATTGTGATTCACCACGGAACCTTTGCATACCTGCAATACGCAGGTATGGAAGAAATCTATTTCACGCAATTGGCTTTCATGGATCTCAATACTTTTATAATTCATGTCAGTTTGGCTGCAGTGATTATTGGCTTATGTGCGTTTTGGGCATACGATTTTGGGAAAAAATCTAAAGTAATGATAGAAGGGAGAGTGCAGATTGAGGAACAACTAAAACTGGCAGATAAAAATGTAAGTATTGCTGCTGAAATCGCTGAGGGAAATCTTAATCTTGAAATTGATGAGAGTCAGACCTCTGATAAATTGGGACAGGCATTATTTCACATGTTGGAAAAATTGCGTGAAGCAGACCAAAGAGAGAGACTGGAAAAATTTATTAATCAAGGAATCACCGGTATTCATGATATTCTTAGAAAGAAGGAACTCTCCCTTAATGAGGCTTCTGATGCAGTGTTGCAGTATCTAGTAAGATACGTAAGTGCCAACCAGGGTTCGCTATTTGTACATAAACCGCAAACCAAGACGCTGGAACTCTTAAGCTGCTATGCATATGACAAGAAAAAATATGTAGAAAAAGAATTGGCTTATGGCCAGGGTTTAGTAGGTCAAACTTTTCTGGAAAAAGAAACTATTCTCTTGAAAGAGGTACCTGAGTCTTATGTGCGCATTACCTCCGGGCTGGGTGCAGCTACGCCACGTTTTCTGATCCTAGTGCCCCTTAAAGTAAATGAGACTGTGGTTGGAGTGTTTGAGCTGGCTTTCTTTAAAGCAATTACGGATGATATAATTCAGCTTCTAGAACTCTCAGCAGAGCATATCGGGTCTGAAATTTTAGCTGCTCAAAAAGCAGAAGAGATGAAAAATCTGCTTGAGCAAAGCCAGGAACACACAGAGCAAATGCGTGCACAGGAAGAAGAGATGAGACAAAATATGGAAGAGCTACAAGCTACTCAGGAAGAGCTGGCAAGAAAAGAAAATGAGTATCTGGCCGAAATTGCAGCGCTGAAAAGCCAGGTCGGAGAATTAAAGCAAGTTTAGCACCTTACTCACGTGTCTGCTTAGCCGGAGTGCCAATGCCTATTTACTACTTCAACAAAGGCGGGGTGAATGGCACATCCCGCTACCAGTTCTCTCCCAAAAATAAAATCTGAGCTGGATGTGAAAGTAGTAACTCTTCCTCCGGCCTGCTGTACTATAAAACCTCCGGCGGCCACATCCCAGGGCTTTAAGTTATATTCAAAAAAACCTTCAAAACGACCGCAGGCTACATAGGCCAGGTCTATTGCAGCACTACCCATCCGGCGTAGACCATGGGTTTTTTGCATAAGCTCCTCCACAATCTTAATGTAAGCGGGTACATTCTGTAGCTTAGAGTATGGAAAGCCTGTTGCAATAAGGCTTTCTTCTAGTTTTTGAACCGGAGATACGTAAATTTCTTTTGCGTTTAAAAAAGCTTTATCGCCTTTAATAGAATAAAACATTTCATCACGATTGGGTTCATAGATTACCCCCAAAACTACTTCGTCCCCTTCCATTAGTGCTACGCTGATAGAATAGAGGGGAATACCGTGTACATAGTTTGTTGTGCCATCTACCGGATCTATTATCCAGTTGTACTGTTCTGCTTTGCCCTTTTCAGCCGTTCCCTCTTCGGTGATAAAACCAGCTTCTGTAACAATATTTCCTAAACCAGCCACTAAAAGCTTTTCCGCCTCTTTGTCTACATAAGAAACCAAATCATTTTTGCCCTTATACTCAATGGAAGAATGACTAAATTTCTGTGCTTCAGTATGAATAAAATTTCCTGTTTCTTTGACTACTTCTAGTGTCTCTTTAAGCGTAACGTATAAATCCATGGTAAAAAATTAGGCGTTTTTCAAAAGTTGACGTTTGACTACTGCTGCCAAAAATACAAAAACCGAAAGCCATGCTGTAGTTCTGGCAATATAATCTCCATAACGGGCGTAAAAGGTGAGTTGTTCTGACACCATAATAGTACCGCGAATTACATCCTGCTCCCAATATCGGGTAGCTTGCAGTATATCTCCCCGCTGATTGATAAATGCAGAAATTCCCGTATTGGCAGAGCGAGCAATACTACGTCTAAGCTCAATAGCTCTTAGCGTAGCGTAAGCCAGGTGCTGCTTATGTCCGGGGGTGTTACCCCACCACCCATCATTAGTGATAATAAAAATTGCATTAGCATCATTACGGATATATTCTGCCATAAAATCACCATAAATGGACTCGTAGCATATAGCAGGAGCAATGCCCACACCTTCATTATTTTCCAGAACTGTACGCTCATTTTGCCTTCCAAACCCACCAGAGGTTCCCCCCAGGCTAAAAAGTAAGTCGGAAACAAAACCAAGTGCCTTAGGGTAAGGCATAATCTCTACACCGGGAACCAGCTTAGATTTGTGATAAAATGTCATTTCATTATCTTCATCCAAATAAAAAGCTGTGTTAAATACATCATAATAGCCCACATCTTCGCGATAACGGGCAGTGGGTGTAGATTCTTGTGCATTCTCATATAGCACAAAAGTTGTCATACCCGTGATGAGGGCAAGCTGAGGATATTGAGCTTTAAATTTTTTGATCCTTTGAATCAACTCGTTACTGTTGATAGTCTCTTCATTATAAATACCATCAAAGGCAGTTTCAGGCCATACCAAGAAGCGGGTTTGAGGTGTGATTTTCTGTTCGGAAAGCCTGATGAAAATTTCTAATTGCTCCTCAAAAGGAATGAAATCATCTGAGCCGATAAACTTTTCAGTAAAGGGATCAATATTGGGCTGCAACACCACTACTTCTTTGTCTTCTCCTTTACTTTCATAATTAGCATAACGAATATATGAGTAAATGATAGGAATGAGTAGCCAGAAAAGGGTAAGTACAAAACTTCTCCAGCGAAACTGCCGGTTCTGAATAGCCCGGTCTTTAAGAAAGACGAAGAAAAAAGCAATGTTAGCGAGCAGTATCCAGAGTGTACCCCCAAATACTCCTGTGAATTCATACCATTGTACCCATTCAGGAAAAGAGGCGAAGCCATTTCCCAGCGTAAGCCAGGGCCAGGAAATATCCCAGTTAAGATGGATATATTCAAAAGTGATCCAGTATAATACAAAGCCAAAATAGCCCCAGTTGGCTCCTGCAGATTTTTTGGTGATGCGAAACAGCACGAAAGGGATAGTCATCAATGCCGCGTTGGCGATAAGCATAAAAACAGCTCCCACTAAAGTGGAATGATACACCCACCAGGTAGTAGTAATATTCCAGAGAAGGGTAATCAGGTAAAGATATCCATAGAAAGTACGTGCAGGATGCCTATAATTTCCCCGGGCTATGTAATCTTCAATGGCAAAAAGAGGAGCAATTGTGAAGAATAATAAAAATGGAAGAGGTTTTACCGGCCAGCCCAGCCAGAATAAAAGACCACTGATAAGAGATAAAATCAGTAACTCATACCTCTTTTTGATAGCTGGCTTATTGTTTTCCTTCAACGACGATGACAATTTCTCCTTTAATTTTAGTTTCGGAATAATGCTGTACCAATTCGGCAAGGGATCCATTAATAGTCTCCTCGTGCAATTTGGTTAACTCTCTGGAAACAGAAGCGTTGCGTTCTTCACCAAAATAATCTGCAAATTGCTGAAGACTTTTTAACAAGCGATGAGGTGATTCATAGAAAATCATGGTGCGAGTTTCTTCACTTAGTTGCTGCAGTTTTGTTTGTCTGCCTTTTTTGTGAGGAAGAAAACCTTCAAAAGTAAAACGATCAGCAGGTAGCCCGGATTTAACCAGGGCGGGGATAAATGCAGTAGCACCGGGCAGACATTCTACTTCTATCGCATGTGCCAGGCATTCTCTTACCAGCAGAAAGCCCGGATCTGAGATGGCCGGAGTTCCGGCATCGGTAATTAAGGCCATCCTTTCACCTGCCTTTAGCCTTTCTACCAGTTTATCCAGTGTACGGTGCTCATTAAAAGCATGATAACTTTGTTGCTTGGTGGCAATACTGTAGTGTTTCAGCAAGATTCCTGACTTACGGGTATCTTCAGCCAGGATAGTATCTACCTCTTTGAGGATACGCAGGGCGCGAAGGCTAATATCCTCGAGATTACCAATTGGGGTTGGGACTAAAAAAAGGGATGCGTTTTCCTGCACAAAAAAAGTTGTTTAAAAGACACGAAAGTTTATGTAAAATTAAACGTAATCCTTCAAACAACTCAATAAATTGGCAATAAACTATCAGGTGAGCTTGTCAATAGCTTCTGCCAGTTTGTGGTCTTTTTCAGTTACCTTATCTCCGGCATCGTGCGTGCTCAGTTCAAAGCTCACAGTATTGTAAGTATTACTCCAGTTAGGATGATGGTTCATTTTCTCTGCTACAATAGCCACCTTAGACATAAAGCCAAAAGCTGACACAAAATCTTTGAACTCAAAAGTTTTCTTTAGCTTGTTATCTTCTTCTTTCCACATAGGTTAAAAAGTTTTTGTGTATTTATAGTCTAACACTGCAAGGCATGCTATGTTTATTTTAGAGTCTTACCTAAAACTGTACTTTTTCAAAACCACTAATATTACAAAAAGCCACCGGTACTATAATGCCAATACGCCATCAATCTTATCGGCTTCTACATATTTTTCCATCACAGCATCACTAGAGCCCATCATTACTTTTGCAGTAACGCTTATATAGTTTCCATTACTGGATTCCTTAGTAGTAAGTTTATTCTTAGGAAAAAGCGCAAATACTTCATCTTCTTTTCCGCGGGGTACGATAAACTTAAACATATATAGAGACGGCCATTTGTGTGCTCCGTCCAGTTTTTGCTTAAATGCTTCTAAATCTACTGTTCTTGCCATAGTTTCAATATAAATATTTAATAGCACTGATGAAACATATTCTCTAGCCTATTAATTCCGCTTGTTTGAGCGCTACATTTGCAGAAACAAGCAAGCAGAAAATAAGAGATAAACACAGAAAATATTCTAAATAAAGGTCTATTTACAAACAATTACTTGCTGTTATCGAGTATAAATTTCAGATTAATTTGCCTTAGCAGGATAAAAAGTGATGTTGAAAGGTAGGGAAGGCGGGAAAAAAGTACTTTTTTTTATAAAAAAGAGTACAAATAGCATAATTACAAAATTCATAATTTACCTGCCCCAAAATTGCTATTTTATTGAACCAAATGGTTTAAAACAGTTCAGTTTTATACTTCAATAAGTTGATTTGCGGTTTTATTCAAAAAAACTCCTATTTCGTTGATAATTTTTCAATGAAATAAGAGTTTTTTGATTTAATGTGTAACGAAAATTTAAAAACCTTCGTAAATTTGTAGTGTAAACCGAAATCAAAATTATTAAAAACGAATTGAAAGTTTTTAACCACGAAAAGAGTAGAATCATGAAAACAATGAAAATCGCAATTTTGGCAATGGCTGCTTTGTTTACAGTAAATACTGCAACACTCGCAGCTGACGAGGTAGACGCACTTATCAGTGTACGTCAGGTGAAGTCTTCTGAAAAGAAAGCTTTTATCCGTGTAACAAACCTTTCTAATGAAGCTTCTGCTGTACTTAGAATTAAAGACATGGACGGTAAAACTTTGCACCGTGAGGTGATCGCTGACCAGTCTTACATGAAGAAGTACGACTTCTCTAACTTACCAAGTGGTGAGTATGAAGTAGAAGTAAGAACTAAGAATGGTATTTCTAAAGAAGTTTTCCAAATCTCAGCCGGACAAACTAATGCTGTATACTTTAAGCCAGCTATCCAGGTAGAGCCTGAAATGGTAAAAGTTGCATTCTTAAACAGAGTAAACTCTCCTGTTTCTCTGAAGCTTTATAACCAAGACGGTAAAGTGCTTTATGAAGAAAGCGTAGCTTCTCAGGCAACTTACTCTAAAGGATTGAACGTAGCTAAATTACTTCCCGGACAGTACTCTCTGGCTATCGTAGGTGATAACTACACTTACTCAAGAAGTATTGATCTGAAGTAATTACTTAAAGTAATATTCTAAAAAACATTGAGGTGCAGGCGTAAGCTTGCACCTTTTTTTGTTTTAGCACATTTTCCCATCAATAAATAAGGCTATCTGGCTGAGATGTAGCCAAATATGTTAAAAATATAGCTAAGCTTTCGTGTCATACCCACCTAAATGTTTAATTTTGCTTTCTTATTTGGAATTCTATTTTCGGAATTTCAAAATAAAGTTTTCAGAAGTAATTCTGGAGAAATAGCTGTGCATAACTGAAGCTCAGCTTTTTTATTTTTTATAACCGTACGACAAAGAAAGATTAATTAGAGATGAAAATATCTGTCAATTGGCTGAAAGACTATATCAACTTTGAGCATAATACGGAAGAAATAGGCCACAAGCTTACGATGTCTGGGCTGGAAGTGGAAGGAATAGAAGCATATGAGCAGGTAGAAGGAGGGCTCAAGGGTTTGGTAATAGGCGAAGTACTTACTGCTGAAGCGCACCCTAATGCAGACCGTCTGAAAAAAACAACTGTAGATATTGGCAATGGAGAGGTAAAACCTATTGTCTGCGGGGCTCCTAACGTAGAGGCTGGCCAAAAAGTAGTGGTAGCCACTGTAGGAGCAAAACTGTTTCCGGAAGAAGGAGATGCTTTTGAAATTAAAAAAGCAAAAATCAGGGGAGAAGTATCGGAAGGTATGATCTGTGCCGAAGATGAGATTGGGCTTGGTTCTTCTCATGAAGGCATTATGGTGCTGGATACAGATTTACCTAATGGAACGCCTGCTGCCCAGTATTTTGACATTTACGAAGATCAGGTACTGGAAATCGGTCTGACCCCTAACCGGGCAGATGCCGCTTCGCACATAGGCGTAGCCCGAGATCTTAAAGCTTTGTTGCGCAAAGAGCTTCAGTGGCCATCGGTAGATAGTTTTGCAATAGACAATCAGGACTTTCCGGTGCAGGTAGAAGTTGAAAATATGGAGGCCTGCCCGCGCTACTCAGGTGTTACCATTAGCGGGCTTACAATCAAAGAATCTCCTAACTGGCTACAGCAGCGTTTGCAGGCTATCGGTTTGACGCCCATCAACAATGTGGTAGACATTACTAACTTTGTAGTGCATGAGTTAGGCCAACCCCTCCATGCTTTTGATGCGGATGCCATCACCGGAAATAAAGTAGTGGTAAAAACTCTGCCCGCCGGAAGCAAATTCACTACACTGGATGAAAAAGAACGCAAATTACAAGCAGAAGACCTGATGATTTGTAATGCTGAGGAGGGAATGTGTATTGCCGGGGTATTTGGAGGTATTAAATCAGGCGTAAAAAAGAGTACAAAAAATATATTTCTGGAAAGCGCCTACTTTTCGCCGGAGTATATCCGCAGAACAGCCCAGCATCATATGCTTAAGACTGATGCATCCTTCCGGTATGAGCGTGGAACAGATCCAAGGATCACGGTATATGCCCTGAAACGAGCTGCTCTGATGATCAAAGAGCTTGCCGGAGGAAGTATCTCATCAGAAATCGTGGATATTTACCCCAAAGCTGCCGAGGATTTTCGTGTAAAAATGGCCTACAAAAATATTGACCGCCTGATTGGGAAACGCCTTGATCGCGATGAGATCAAATCCATTCTGGAGCACCTTGACATTGGTGTTGAAGAGGAACATGAGCAGGGATTTACTGCTGTTGTGCCTCCTTATCGGGTAGATGTACAACGGGAAGCGGATGTTATTGAAGAAATTTTGCGGATTCATGGCTATGATGAAGTAGAAACTTCCGATCACTTAAGCGCAGATTTTCTCTCCAGTTTTCCCGAAATGGATTCGGACAAATTACAGGCTCGCATCAGTGAAATGATGGTAGGGAATGGGTATTATGAAATAATTACAAACTCACTTACAAAACCTGCTTATGCTGAAGCATTGCATAAAGGAGCACACTCAGTAGAAGTGTTGAACAAGCTAAGCGAAGATCTGGGTGTAATGCGTCAGAGCCTCATATTTAGTGGCTTAGAGGTAATGGCTTATAATATTAGCCACCGAAAGAAGAATCTGAAGTTTTTTGAATTTGGTAAAACTTATCAAAAATCAGAAGGCAAGTATTTGGAAAAAAGACAATTGGCCATTTTTATGAGTGGACAACAACAAGCTGAGAGCTGGCAGGCTAACAGTACAGAAGTATCTTTTCACAATTTGTCTTCGATAATTAGAAAAATATTTAATAGGTTTGATATAGTCGACCCTGCGCAAAAGGTAGTGGATGACCCCAGGTTTAGCTACGGTTTGGATTATCAGCTGAACGGGGAGTCCATCGCCCAGGCCGGATTGCTACATCCTAAGCTGGCAGCACTGGCTGGTGTAAAACAATCTGTGTTTTTTGCGAGCTTAGACTGGCCCGCCCTGTTGGAAAAAGTGAGAAAAGTTAGTGCTAAAGAAAGATTGATCTATCAGGAAATATCCAAATTTCCTGAAGTAAGGAGAGACCTATCTTTGGTATTGGACAAACAACTAGGCTTCAGTCAGGTTGAGTCAGTAGCAAAAAAATACAGCAATACTCTGGTCAAAGATATTAACGTATTTGATATCTATGAAGGAGAAAGTATAGGGGCAGGCAAAAAAGCTTATGCACTTAGTTTTGTACTGCAAGATGCGGAAAAGACACTTACTGACAAAGTGATAGACAAGACGATGAACAAGCTAATGAAGGTCTTTGAAAAGGAGTTGGGTGCTGTAATTAGAAAATAATACTTGCTATTCTTAGCAGGATGTATAAGTTAAATATCTGATCCTGATCGTAGAAGTTACGGTTTTAGTTGAGGATTTTAACTTGAGTGAAATACTAACCATAACCAAAAGTAGCAATAGCTATTTATGAATCAGAAAAAACTGGTCACTGAGATTTCTGTCTTAGAACGGAAGGTCGAGCTGCTGGTAAGCCAGCACAACGCCCTGAAGGATGAGCTTAAGCAGCTGAGAGAGGAAAACAAGATGCTCAGATCAGTTGTAGATGAAAAAAATGAGCAAATTGATCATTTTCAAAAGACATTAAAATTAAGTAAAATTGTAAACAACGCAGTAGCAGATCAAGACGATACTACTGAAATAAAGCGTACGATTAACGAGTACATCAGGAAAATTGATAAATGTATTGCTCAACTAAGTCAATAAATTGCGGAATATCTAATGGGTGAACTTTCAATAAAGATAAGAATAGGTGACCGAGAATACCCCATGAAGATTGAGGCGGATGAGGAGGAGCAAATTAGAAAAGCCGGGCGAATGGTCAACGAACAGTTGCGTAAGTATAAAGATCGCTTTGGTACTAATGATAAACAGGATTTGCTGGCAATGGTTGCCTTTGATGCTTTCATGGAAAAAATAGACTATGAGAGAAAACTTTCTGATACGGAAGAGAGGGTTTCAGACAAGTTGGGTAATCTTAATAAGCTAATTAGTCGCGCCCTTACGCCCGAGCGTAGTGTTTAACATCACAAAGCTTGTATTTTATCAAATCTACTTATCACTTATCTGTATAACTGAACTTGTTAATATTTTCGCTCATCAGTAGTTAAGCTGCTATTGTAAATAGTGGTACTTTTTAACAAAACTCGGAAAAATGAGTGAAATGATATTTCTACTGTTAGCCGTAGCCATTGGGTCGCTGGGCGCAGGTATATTCATCGGCAAAGGCCTTTCTAATAAATCCAACCTAGATCAGGAAAGACAACTTCAAAGCAGAGAAGAGGCGGTAAAAGAAAAAGAGCAGAAGATTAAGGAAGAGGCAGATTTCATTATCCGCGAAGCAAAAATCAATGCGGAAAATATCAAAAAGGAAAAAATTTACGAAGCCAAGGAGAAATACCTGAAGCTAAAGTCTGACTTTGAAGAAGAAGCTAACCGTAAGAAAAACATACTGGTTACGAATGAGAATAAGCTAAAACAGCGGGAACAGCATCTGAGAGAGCAGATAGAAAAAGTGAAGACCCAGGAAGCTGAGCTTAAGTCTAAAGAAGAAATGCTGGAGTCTCAGCAAGAACTTGTAAGAAAGAAACAATCCGAACTAGATAAAATCAAGCAACAGCAGGTAAGCATATTGGAAAAGGCTGCCAGCCTTACCGCTGAAGAAGCCAAGCATCAACTTATGGAAAGCCTGGAAGCTGAAGCGCGCACCCAGGCATCAGCCCATATCAAAAATATCATTGAAGAAGCTAAGCTTTCAGCAACCAAAGAGGCTAAAAAAGTAGTATTAGAGACCATACAACGCACGGCTACTGAACATGCCATTGAAAACTGTGTTTCTGTTTTCAATATTGAAAGCGATGATATCAAAGGTAAAATTATCGGACGAGAGGGTAGAAATATCCGTGCTCTGGAAGCTGTCACTGGCGTAGAGATTATTGTAGACGATACACCAGAAGCCATTATTATTTCTGGTTTTGACCCTGTACGCAGAGAGATCGCCCGCCTTTCGCTGCACCGCCTCGTTACAGACGGTCGTATTCACCCTGCACGTATTGAGGAAGTGGTAGCCAAAACTACCAAAAACATGGAAGAAGAGATCATAGAAATTGGGGAACGTACAGCTATTGATTTAGGTATTCATGGTTTGCATCCCGAACTTATACGCATGGTAGGTCGTATGCGCTTCCGCTCTTCTTATGGACAAAATTTGTTGCAGCATTCTCGGGAAGTAGCTAACCTGGCGGCTACCATGGCTTCCGAACTTGGCCTTGCCCCCAAGCTTGCCAAACGGGCTGGTTTGCTTCATGATATCGGTAAGGTGTGGCCAGAAGAACCAGAGCTTCCCCATGCGCTATTAGGAATGAAGCTGGCTGAGAAGTATAATGAGCATCCGGAAGTATGTAATGCCATAGGTGCGCACCACGATGAAGTTGAGATGACCTCTATCATTTCACCCATCATTCAGGCCTGTGATGCGATTTCAGGATCGCGACCTGGGGCAAGACGAGAAGTAGTAGATTCTTATATTCAGCGTCTGAAAGATTTGGAATCTTTAGGGATGGATTTTGATGGAGTAAGCAAGTGCTATGCCATTCAGGCAGGACGAGAGCTGAGAGTAATCGTAGACGCTGAGCATGTAACTGATGATCAGGCAGGTACATTGTCTTATGAAATATCCCGCAAGATAGAAAAAGACATGCAGTACCCTGGTCAGGTTAAAGTGACAGTAATTCGCGAGATGCGCTCAATCAGCTACGCTAAGTAGAATTGAATTGGTAAAAGATTAAGAAGATAAGTTATTGCTAACCGATATGGCTAAAAACATGTCGGTTTTTTTTATTTATACTTCATGGCGCATAGATTCGTGAATTGTTAAAGGTTTGGAATTTGAGGGTCAACAGCGATTTGAGTTCATTTTGATATGTATCTATGTGTTCAAAGAAGCTTGTCACCGCATAATGAAAATGAGTTGGATTTGGGTAGTATTGCCCGTATAACACTTTCTTTTTAGCCATTTTCCAGAGTCGCTCAATAAGATTAAGATTGGGCGAATACGGTGGAAGAAACAGCAGTTTGATATGGATGCTTTCGGCAAAAGCGATAACGGCTTTACAATGTTGATAGCGTGCGTTGTCTAATACAATGGTGATGGGTAAGCCAGGATACTGCTTTCTTAGCTGTCCTAAGAAAGCTATAATTACCTCAGCATTGATGTAGGTGGTGTTAATCAGCGTGGTAACTTGTTGATTGATTGCATTGAGTGCGCCTAGCACGTTGATGCGGTTTCTTCCTGCCCCTGAACGGATGAAGAGTCGCTTTACGCACCACATCATGCAACAGAAGTGGGATAGGACAAAGTGCGCGGCATCCATAAAGAGCAGCACTTTTTTTCCTTGCTGAGCGGCCCGAAGTTCTTCTTCAAAAGATCCTTCCAGCCACTGCTGTTGCTTTTCGGGATTAGCCTTACCGGGCAAATAACCGCATTTGCGATAAGTAAATCCATTCCGTTTTAAAAAGGCTTCTACACGACTGATGTCTCGCTTGATACCAGTAAGTTCCACGATGCGATGTCGGGCTTCAGCTAGACTCAACGGGGGGCGTTCGTTGAAGGAGGCAATCAGTACATCGGCATGGTCTTCCAAAACACTACGGTTCGTACCGTAGTGAGTGGTAGTGAGTTTGACCAACCCTTCGGCTTGATAGCTACCGATATACTGACCCACTTGATTAGCATGTACGTTCATACACCGACCGATCTGCTCGTTGGTCAGATCCATACGCGCTTTCAGATATACGCAGTGCAAACGTCGCTGTACGATCACTTGCTTGTATGAGAATCTTTCTGTATCTAGTTTTTGCATTTCAGCTTCGCTGATCTGTAGAGTAGGCATAGTTTGAATGCTTGGTCGCTTCAAATTTGCCGCTCCACGGAGGACTACTTTTTTTAAGTTTCTCAACTCATGAATTCATCCGCCACAAAGAATAACACTATTAGCTTTTATTTTTCTTTACCGGCTCCAGCTTACCATTTTCATGGACTTTCCCATCTAACTCAAGAGCTTCTTTTAGTACTTTCACAGTTTTTTCTAATTCATCTAGTCGTTGGGTAATGAGACTTTCATCAGCTGGCAACTTAGTTTCATTTAGAAAGGCGGTAGAGATTTTTCCTTTGATTTCCCAAATTTCAGTCACTTCACTATAAGTAAGCTTATATGTTTTGTACTTAGGGTTATCACTTTTGAGGAGAATGGAATCACCACCATCCTGAAATACCCGCTTAGCTACAATACCATCCTTGGCAATGATTACACATAGCCGATTATCCTGTATACTTTCAATTTTCTCAACGGCCTGGGTAATGACGATTTCGTTTTCAAAAAGAGAAGGATGCATACTATCTCCACTGATATTAAACATACGGAATGATCTTTCCTCAAAACCGGGAATACGGTAAGAGCCCAGTGTTTTTATATACTCAGCATCTTTACAATTCTCCGGATAACCAGCTTCAGCATCTTGCCCTACAAAAGGAATAAGCTGATCATAGCTTTTCTGAGCATTGGGAGGAGTGCCTTGTGCGGTATCAATTTTCTGATGAGCAAAGATTTCTCCCTGGCCAAAAAGCAACCAGTCAGGACGTAATTCAAAAGCTTTGATCAGACTGTACACTGTTGAAATAGAAAGGGTAGTTTTGCCACTCTCTATCTGAGAAAGCGCTGCCTGGGTAATGGAGATTTTATTGGCAAACTCTTTTTGAGAGAGACTTAGTAGCTTTCGTAAGCTTAAGATACGCTCTTCCATAACAGTATTAGATTTGTATTTGATGAAATATTAAATATTCTTATATTTCTGAGAGATATATAAGTTTACTTAAAATTAGGGTAAATAATCTATTTTTACGTTTATCCGCAAACATTTCCTGAAATAGTTTTAATGGAACAGTCAGAGTATCTTGAAGAACCTTACAAAGAGAGTAGCAAACAGTACCTCACCTATTTAAGAGATAAATTTAATGATAGTGGCCACGCCCTTCTGCCCAAAATACATCAGATCCCTCTTGCCATTTGTGTAAGTAATAAGGAAGGTATTTTGGAGCAAGTCAACGAAACATACTGTGAACTATACCAATATTCCAGAGACGAACTGATAGGACAGCATTTTACAAAAGTAGTACCCGAGCAAGATAAAACAAAGCTGATTCAACAACATGAAGCTTTTATGATCCACAAACATGAAATGGGTAATGAGTGGGAGGTACAGCGAAAAGATGGTAGCCAGATCGCTATTTATGCAAATGCTGCTTATGTTATCAGAAATGGAGAGCCTAAAAAAGTAACTTTCGTAGTAGATATCTCAGACACCAAAAAAACGGAGAAAGAGCTTAAAGAAACCATAAGTAAATTAAATACACTGGTTACTTCACAGGAACATGCCATGGAACTGCTATTGCACGATCTGCGTGGCCCGGTAAGTAATATACTTTCATTATCTGAATTTCTCTCGCATGAGAGTTTCTCTACTTCTCAGAAGACCGAGTTTGTTAAACGTCTACAACAGTCTGCCCAAAGAGCATTTGATCTCACAAACCGTTTGTATGGTATCATTCAGATTGAAAGCGACAAATATACCCCTAGCCTGGGGATTTTTGATCTGCACAAAATGATAGACGATATCTGGGCTGACCTGTCAATACTAGTGAGGGCAAAAGAACTTACTTTACAGAAACAAACAGACACAGGCAGCCAGGAAGAACTGATGCTCAATAGTGATGCTTTTCTGTTTAACATTATATTCTACAACCTTCTTAAGAATGCTGTGGAGGCTTCTCCCAAGTTCAAACAAGTGAGTGTTGAGCTTACGCAACAAAATGAATGGCTGAGTGTAGTAATCCATAATGAGGGAGAGATTCCTCAGGAAATACAGCAAAACTTTTTCCAAAAATATATCACCTCCGGAAAAGCCAAAGGTACAGGTCTGGGTACATATATGGTCAAAAAGACAGTTTCGCTTTTACAGGGAGGTATTGCTTTTAACAGTTCAGCAGGGGAGGGGACCTCTTTACATTTAAAATTTCCGATTGATATTATAGCATCTGAGAAGAACGGGAAAGCGTAATTGCCACAACATCAAGTTATGTATGGAATCTGAGTACGAAAAAGTGCTTTCCTCAACTACAACCACCATATAGGATAGTTAACGAAAGCACTCAATTGATTTATCTTATTCTTTAGGCAGAGTTTCTACCTGCATTGATAATACCAAAAGAGCAGCGTACCACCATCTTCTCATATACCTTCATATTAGCGCTTTCTGAATCGGTATTACCTTCTCTTTCTTCCCGAATCTTATTGAGTGCATACTGCTGAATGGTCAGTAAGGGTAACTCAATACGTTGCCGCATCTGTATAGAGAGGCTGTTAATAGGTTTGTCTTCCATCAGTTGGGTAGTACCTGCCAGCTTAAGCATATGGGATTTGGTACGCTGAAACTCTTCATGAATCAAAGTCCATAGTGCGCCATATTTCGGATGTTCAGCAAGAAATGCTGTCAAGGGGAAAAAGGATTTGCACATAGCCATCTCACAATTATCCATCAATGTTTTGAAGAATAGGGAGCTTTGGTACAATTGTCGGACTTCTTCCCACTTACCTTCTTCTTCTAGTTTTTCCAAAGCAATACCTACACCATAATATCCGGGTAGGTTTTGTTTTAGCTGGCTCCATGATCCCACATAAGGCACTGCCCGGAGGTCATCCAGATTAAGTTTACCAGGCTTACGCTTAGATGGCCGGCTGCCAATATTGGCCTGACCATAATAACGAAGTGGGCTGACTTCGTTCAGATACTCTAAAAAGCCAGGGTGATTTTTTAAAGCATTATAAGCTTCATAACTTTTTTCGGATAGGCTCAATAGTAAATCATCTTCTTCTTTGGTTTGTGTCAGTTTATCAGAGTAGAAAAGCGCGTTACTGATACCGGCGTGCATCAGTTGCTCCATGTTAAACTGTGCACTATCTACTGTACCAAAATTAGAACTGATGGTTTGACCCTGGATAGTAAGCTGAATTTCTTTGTTAGCAATATTACTTCCCAGAGAGGCGTAGAACTGATGAGTTCTTCCTCCTCCACGAGCAGGAGGTCCTCCTCGTCCGTCAAAAAAGACTACCTGTATGCCATATTCTTTGGAAACCTGCGTGAGTGCTTCTTTAGCCTTATATATACTAAAATTAGCCATCAGATAGCCTCCATCTTTGGTACCATCAGAGAAGCCTACCATGATGGTTTGTATGTTATTGCGCTTCGCCAGGTGTTTGCGGTACACTTCATTCTCGTACAGTGCTTTCATTACTTTTGAGGCGTTCCTGAGGTCTTCAATAGACTCAAATAGTGGCACAATGTCTACCTTCATTTCATCAGCCTGCCATCCCCCGAGCTTCAATAATCCGTAGACGTGCATCACATCCAGAGCACTGGTACTGTGGCTGATGATATAGCGATGGCAGCCATCTTCACCATTGCGTTTTTGAATAGTTTTGATCGCTGAAACTGTTTCCAGGGTATCTCTGAAAAGCTCATTCTCAAAAATGGAAGGATCAAGGGTTTCCTGAATATTCAGTAGAATATTAATTTTTTCTTCTTCAGAAAGCTCAGTATAATTATCAGGAAGGGCAGAAGATTTCTTGGCTATCTCCGCCATGAGTTCAGAGTGCACTGAGCTATCCTGACGTATATCCAGTGAGGCAAAATGAAGGCCAAAAAGCTCTACTTTTCTCAACAGGTCCTCAACCATTTCCTGGAAGAGGCCATTATGTTGCTCCAGCAGTGTAGCCCGTATTTGCTTAAGCGTACTAATGATTTCCTCTTTAGTGAGATCAGAGTGATGATTGGGGTCAGAAAGGTTTTGGTAGATTTTTTCTTCCAAACTTGCCAGTACATTGGATATACCTTTGAAAGTAAGACGACCTTTCAGCTGGTGAACATCAATATAGTAAGCATTAAGAATCCCGCTACGTAACTCTGCGGCTACTTTGAGAGTGGTATCTACCTTTACGTAAGGATTACCATCCCGGTCACCGCCCGGCCAGAACCCAAGCCGTATCAGCGGATTTTCTTCATTCACCTCTTCCTGGAACTGATTTTTGAAATTGGACATGATACGACCCGCCGCAGGATAAAATCTGTTCTGCAAAAACCAGATTAGGTTAACCGCTTCATCATAGGGTGTGGGTTTTTCTTTCTTAAAGAAAGGAGTCTTACCCAACTGCTGTAAAAAGCTATTGACCTCAGCGGTATTGTCGTTGACAATGGCATTGGATAAGTCATTGATAATACCAAGTACCTCACTGGGGTAAAACTGTGTAGGGTGAGCTGTAAGCACTAATCTTACAGAAAAATCTTTTAGCTTTTCAGCCAGTTGCACTCGCTTGTTAGAGTGCAGCACCTCAGATTGTAGGTGCTTAAGGGTACCTATTCCATTCAAATCATAAATATCGCTGAAGGCAGCATCTTCCACAGCATCAAAAAGAACTACCTGCCGCTCAGCATATTGCACAAATCTAAAGAGCAGATCAATTTGTTCCTGCTCATTTTGGTAGGAGGTGTACTGCTTAAAAAAGGAATCTATAATCTCTACCGGGCTTTGCTCTTTGTTGTATCCCTCTTCGCAGTGTAATAAAAAAGTAGATAGTAGAACCCCGGTTTTTTCTACCCGGTGAAAAGGAAGAGCAGTAAAAAGGCTATTGTACAACTGAAACTTTAAGCCTACTTGCTTATTGTAATTTTGGATCTTAGCGTTGGTAGAGTTCATAAATATTCATTTTTTCTCAGGTACTTAGGGCCGAATTATCAAATGGTCCTCAGTTAAGAGGAGTATTCCGGCTCAGATAGTTTCTAATGACAATAATAAGGTATATATCTTTAATATGGCAGTACATGGCTTTAAGTATAATATAAGGCTTAAGATAAATTTGAGAATGTTAAACCAGATAAATTTTATTCAGCTCATTTCTTTTAAGATAAAGAAACCTACCAATATAAATGTGAGTAAGGTTAAGCTTTAAATAAATAGAAATATTGTAGGCAGCCAGCATATTTTAGCTACTATTATTTTTTTACATAAACTGATAAAAAATGCAAGGTATTGACATTCTAAGTCCGGAATTTGCTAAAAATCCCTACTATTTCTATGAAAAAATGCAGAATGAGTTTCCGCTATTTTTTCATGAACCTACTAACAGCTACATCATCAGCAGATATGAAGATGTGGAAAAAGCCTTTAAAGATCCGCGATTCTCTTCCCGAAATTATGACTGGCAGCTTGAGCCTGTACATGGGAGAACCATTTTACAAATGGAAGGGAAAGAACATTCGCGGCATCGTAATTTGCTTACGCCTTCCTTCAAAGGAAAAGAGCTTTTTGAGAAGTTTGTTCCGGTAATACGCAAAAATATTTTGGAACTGATTGAGCGTTTCCCTGCTGGCAATGAAATAGATTTTATTCATGATTTTGCTACACTTTTTCCTATTGGAGTCATCGTAGATATGCTGGGGCTGCCCAAACAAGACATGATGCGTTTTCACGGCTGGTATACCTCCATCATGGCCTTTCTTTCAAACCTGACTCAGGACCCTAAAATTATTGAAGAAGGACTGAAAACTAAAGTTGAGTTTGAAGAATATATGTTGGCTATCATCCAGGAAAGAAGAGCTAATCCCGGAAGCGATCTGCTTTCTACCCTTTGCATGGCAGAGGTAGATGGCGTACAGATGAGCGACCAGGAGATCAAGGCGTTTTGTAGCCTGCTCCTAACTGCTGGCGGAGAGACTACCGACAAGGCCTTAGCTAGCCTTTTCAAAAATCTGATTGAGCATCCTGACCAGATGGCGATGGTACGCCAGGACCGTATGCTGGTAAGCTACGCCTTTGCCGAGACTTTGCGTTATTCTCCTCCCGTGCACATGATCATGAGGCAGCCGACTGAAGAAGTGGAAATGTCTGGTGGAGTGATCCCTGCTAATGCTACGGTAACCTGTCTGATTGGTGCGGCCAACCGTGACAAAAGAAAGTACGAAGATCCACATAGCTTCAACATTATGAGAGAAGATCTTAACATGGAGAGAGCTTACTCCGGAGCAGCCAATCATACTGCATTTGCGTTGGGAAGGCATTTTTGTGTTGGAGCAATGCTTGCCAAGACAGAGGTTGAGATGGCTACAAATATGCTTTTGGATGTAATGGAAGAGATTAGCTTTGCCGATGGAAAAGCTCCTGAAGAAGTTGGGTTATTTACCCGCGCTCCACAGGTGATGCCAATCAGGTTTAGCAAAATCATCAATGAAAAGATACGCGCATAAAAAAGTGAATCCACTAAAATGGTAAAAAAATAGAGCCCGGCTATCAAATTAGCCGGGCTTTTTAGTATATGACTGAGATTACATCTAATTATTTGGCAGCAAATTCTGCTTTCTGCTCTTTAAGCCAGCTTTTGGCTTCGTCAGCCTCCTTAAAATAGTGCGTAACCAGGCCGGTACCAGCTACAGAATTCATAATGTTTTCTACAGAAATACTGTTAAAAACATCTTCAGAGGGCACTAGTGCCATTCGGTTTATACCAGCCTGTAGAGCTCTGGGGAACCAGTTCTCGTTGCTCCACTGCTCATCTTCCGGATCAATAGCTTCCATTTTACGAAGGTCGGCTAGCCAATTGGAAGCGTTTTTTTGTTGAATAAGCTTTAACCCTTCATTAAGACCATGACGAAACTCCTCACTGGTAGCAAAGCTTTTCCATTGCATCATCACGCAAGCTGCGTCTGCATCATAACTGATTTTCAGATAGTCTTCATCTAAATGTACCATACAATTTGAGTTTAGTTGTTAATTTGACTTTTAAGTTCTGCAATTAGTTTTTCCTGTTCTTCTACAGTTTTCTGATAAGAAGACTCCTTCTCTTTCATCTTTTCCAAAACCGCATTCATAGACTTTTTCTGTGTGGCTATCTTAGCTTCAGCCCGGGCCTTTTCTGACTCTCTTACTTTCTCTACTTCCTGCTGCTTCATTTCAAGGTCTATCTTGATTTGCTCAAGTTCTTTCTGCTTACGGGTCATTTCTTCCTGGGTAGCCTGAAGTTCTTCCATGTTCTGGCGCATTTCCTCTTCCTGGGCTCTCATCTCTTCTGTCTGCTGCTGAGATTCTGCTAACAACTCTTTGGTTTTCTGATTGATCTTAACATTGCGCACAGTGGAAGCAATACTCTCGCCCAAAGTATTGATAAACTGGATCTCGTGTTCTTCCATTTTCTTAAATGAAGCAAGCTCAATAATTCCTTCAATGGTTTCATTGGCCATCAGGGGAACAATCAGCAGGTTGCGGGGAGGAGCCATACCTAAGCCGGAAGTGATATTAACGTAGCTAAGAGGAATGTCAGTCATATAAATATACTCTCTCTCCAGATAAGTCTGGCCAATCAGTCCTTCGCCAATCTCTACTCTTTTCTGAATATGCTTTTTACGTTCGTAAGCATAGCATGCTTTGAGTTCAATGATCTTCTGGCCACCTTCTTCGTCCACAATAAAAAGTCCCCCCTGATTCGCCTCTATGTAATGGACAATAAATGAGATCAGGCTATCATATAGCTGACTGATGTCATCATACTGCCTAAGTATTTTGGTAGCCTGAGCCAGACCCTCGGAGGCCCATTGCCTTTTCTTTTCTTCTTCCTGGCTTTGTCTAAGTCTTTCCAGGTTCTCTTTCAGTTCGTTTTCTGAAGCTTCAGCTTTAAGATTACTCTCACGAGCTTCATCCAGAAGTTGGGTAGAGCGCTTTTCTGCTAATCTACTTTCGTGGATGAGTATGTGAATACAGCATAAACTAACTGCTGTTCCTAAAAATGTGCAGAGGTTATTTACAAATCCATTTTGGAGTAGTGAGGTATCCAGATCCATCTCTATCCATTGGTTGCTCAGGTCAAAACTCAGAAAGATGACTACTGCAATCCCTATAGAGGGAAAGAGGTAGAGCTTCTCCCGAAAATCAAAAACAATAAGCGGGATAAAAACAAAGCTTAGCTCGATAATGTATATGCCTGTGATCGGCTCTGCTCCCGTAGGAGATAAGGCAGCGTTGTAAATAGCTGCCAGCGCTATAAGGGTAAGTGAGAGTATGATCCGGCTGGAGTGAATGAGTCCTAAGTGATTAAGCAAAAGAACTCCTAAGCAAGCTATTATCCCTACGATGGGTACTATGGTAAGGAGTGGAAAGAATAATAATGAGATAAATATAAATGGAAGACCAACGAATACAGCCGAAATTAAGGCAATCTGGTTAGATAAAATTATTTTACGCTCCAGATGCGCGGGATGCTGCTCCCGAACTCCCGTCTGAAAAATTTTCTTTAACATTATTATTACCTAATTATTGATTTAACTTTTTGAATTCATTGCTGTACAAATTAAAGAATTGATTAAGAGAGTGTTTTACCTAAGGAAGGCTTTTGCTTACATGTCTTAAGAATTAGGTAAAAGCGTAGGGTTTTTATTTAGGCTGAGTCCGAGAGAAATGAAATAAGCCCGATTTTATGAAGTATAGTGAAGCCATACTTTAAGCAAAGCAGTAGTGATTTTTGTCCCTTCTTTGGCATACTTAGGTAAAACCCAAACCTTTTCGGTAAAGGGCTGTTAAGCCTGAGGTCTTTTAATACGTCGTCAACCTATTTAAGATAAATCAATAATGGAGTCGTAAATTTTTTAATCTTATTTGTTTGCACTATGAATGTATTTTTTACTGTGATAGGTTTTCTATTGCTGGGGTATCTGGGGTTCTGGGCGTGGTACAGAAATCGTCCTGCTTATTCCCTTCCTTCTAAGTTTCCCACAGAATGGAAAGAACTGCTACAGAAACATGTTCACTTCTATCAAAATCTGAATGAAAAAGAAAGACGGCGCTTTGAGAAGAGCATCCGTAACTTTCTGAAGCAGGTGCGTATCACGGGTATCAGAGTGGAGGTGACAGACCTGGACCGCCTGCTGGTAGCTTGTAGCGCAGTAATTCCTCTCTTTGGTTTTCCCCGCTGGAAATACAATTACCTGCATGAAGTCTTGCTTTATCCGGCCTCATTTGACAGAAATTTTTCAATGGATAATCCTGAAGAGGTAATTACTGGTATGGTGGGTAGCGGACGAAATATGGAAGGAGTAATGGTCCTGAGCAAGAAAAGTTTGCACAATAGCTTTGGTAATACCAGCGATAAGCATAATGTGGGGATCCATGAGTTTATCCATATTCTGGATAAGCAGGATGGCGAGATTGACGGGATACCGGGAGAATTAAATGATAAAGAGTATGCCAAGCCATGGCTCAAACTTATGCGCCGGGAGATGCAGCGCATTCGTAAGGGTAAAAGTGATATTGATGAATATGCTGCTACCAGCGAGGAAGAGTTTCTGGCAGTAGCCAGCGAGTATTTTTTTGAAAGGCCAAAGCTATTTCAGCAGAAGCATCCTGATTTGTACAAAACTCTTCGCAAAGTATATCATCAGGATATGAGGCGCAGGTTGCGTAATCCTTTTCGTAAGCCCAAGCGCGTCGGGCGTAATGACCCTTGCCCCTGTGGTTCAGGCGAAAAATTTAAGTACTGCTGTATGAAAAACTAATTGATATCCAGAGTAATAAAATACCAAATGATTCTTGCAAGGTGGTTATGAGTTGCTAAAAAAAAATGTCACAATGTGGCTGATGCAGTCAGTTGCTTCAGCGCACATTACATAGGATAAGGATAACTTTCAATCCAGATATAGGACAGAGGAGAAAATTTTCAATTCAAATAGAGAACAATTCTGATTTTGGTAGGTTATATTTTATTTAAACCGATGTATAACTTAATTTTTTTAGCTATGGATGATTTAAGAATAAAAGGTAGATGGAATGAAGTGAAAGGTAAGCTTAAGCAGGATTATGGTGAGCTTACTGACGAAGACTTAACCTATGCTGAAGGTAAAGAAGACGAACTTTTAGGACGGTTGCAAAAGAAAACCGGTAAGAGCAAAGATGAATTGAGAAAAAAGATTAACAGCTATTAAGAAATAGTAAGTTAGAGAATACCTTTTTGAACGGGATATACACTTTGACTAGAGGTATATCCCTATTTTTATCATAAGCAAATACATTCCATGTCCAAAGGACAGGATTCGTCTCCAATAAAAAATATTATTATGAATTACACCTCTATTAAGACCTTACTTTTGGCATTTGTTCTTATGGTCAGCATGAGCGGATGCGATTTTATAGGCGATATTTTTGAAGCAGGATTCTGGACAGCCATTATCCTGATCATTATTGTAGTGATTATTATTGGAGTTTTGGTAAAGAAGTTTTTGGGATAATCTGGAATCAAGTTTTCTTAAAGTATTGATTTTTGACAGTTACCAGTACACAAACATCCTCATAAGCCACGCCTAAACCGTAAGATCATTCTAAACAAGTATTTCATTACTGTAAATTTTACCGAACTATAGCCGGGAAGCAATTTTAACACTCTAAAATAGAGCCAAATAAAAAGTAAAATAACACTATTAAATTAATCAAAAATGATGGTCTTGTTCTCATTCACCAGAATACGGTGCTCGCTATGATGATGTAAGGCACGAGCCAACACCAGCCGCTCTAGATCCCGCCCTTTTCTGACCAGATCTTTAACCGAATCCTTGTGCGAGATTCTGATAATATCCTGCTCAATGATAGGTCCCTCATCAATTTCAGCAGTTACATAATGGCTGGTAGCTCCAATAAGCTTTACCCCCCTCTCATAAGCTTTTTTGTAAGGATTACCCCCGATAAAGGCCGGTAAAAAAGAGTGATGAATATTGATAATCTTATTAGGATACTTCGCTACAAATTGAGGGGATATAATTTGCATATAACGAGCCAAAACAATGGTGTCGATCTGATGTTCCTTTAGGAGTGCAATCTCTTTTTCTTCCTGTTCCAGGCGGTTCTCTTTGCTGATGGGAAATACATGATATGAGATATTATAATGCTTCGCCAACGGCTCCAGATCAGGGTGATTGGAGATGATCAGCGGAATATCAAAATCAAACTCTCTCATACTTTTACGCCAAAGTATTTCCTGCAGGCAGTGATCGTATTTGGATACAAATATGGCCACCCTCTGCGCTACCCCTGAAAACTGCAATCTCCAACTGGCATCAAATTCATTAGCCAGAGGGGCAAAAGCTTCTTTTACCTTAGAGGCCGGAATAGAAAAGTTATTCATATCCCAGGCTACTCTGGCTGAGAATATATTTTGGTGTGTATCTACATGCTCGTCCAGGTCAAGAATATTTCCTCCACGTTCAAAGATGAAATGGGAGATTCTGGAAACTAAGCCTACCCTGTCGGGGCAGGAAAGTAGTAATATAGCGGTAATCTTTTGGTTGCTCATGAATAGCTAAATTATTTCAAAGGCCTCAAACTGTGGTTAGCCTTTGCAAAGTAAAATAAAAGATTTGGCAAAAATGTGCGACTCCATTTGTGCTTTTTACGCTTCTGGGTACTGAGATAATTATCGTAAATATTTCATGCTTCCCAAATTCAGCTTATACGTAATAGAATCTGTCAAGCTAAATTTTAATAGTACAATAAACTATTAGATTTGTATAAAATTTAGCTATATGAAAAATATACTTTGTTTACTCATTATTTACGGATTTACCGTTACGAATACTCAGGCCGGGATGTATTATCAATCATTTCTTAAAGAAACTGATAGCTTTCTCAAGCAGTGGGTAAATGATGGAAAAGTAGATTATCAGGGGATACAGAATCATTTTGAGCCGATGGAAACACTGTATCAGGCTATAGGGCAGATAGAAGTAAATAAAATGACAGTAGAGGAAAAAAAGGCATTTTACATCAATGCTTATAACCTCATAGTATTGTATCAGGTCTCTAAGTATTATCCGATGAGTTCACCTCTGGATCATGAAGGTTTTTTTGATCAGGTAAAACATCAGGTAGCTGGTGAAAGCATGACGCTTAACCATCTGGAAATCATGAAAATTATGATACCTTACCGTGACCCGCGTATTCACTTTGCACTTTCTAATGCTGCGGTTTCATGCCCCCAAATGGCAAACTTTGCATATCTCCCCCATAAGCTTGATCATCAACTGGATCAGAGCACTCGTTTAAGTTTGAATCATGAAAATTTTATTGAAATAGATCACGAATCACAAAAAATACTGATCTCCCGAATTTTTGCCTGGTATAAGAATGACTTTACCTTTCACGGACAAAGTGTTAAAGCCTTTATTAATCGGTACAGGAACGCCAAACTTCCCGACAATTACGCCCTGGATTATCACGAATACTATTGGATATTGAATGCAAAAGAAGTAATTGGTAGATAAAAAAATCGCCTTAATGAGGTAAGATTGAAGGTTGCATGAAGTTGTATGCAGAATGTATTAACTTTCTGCGGCATCAAGTGTTACGATAAGTGTCCATGCAAAATATTCCTCTTAAAGCCAAGATTGAAACTCATCAACTATTTAAGGTGAGTAAAATGAAGGAAGTGATCAAACCTACCCGTCCTCATAAACACGATGGCTATTTTGAAATTATCCTGCTCAGTGAAGGTGCCGGATTCCATACCATAGATGACAGCAGCTATGAAGTGTTTCCACCTTTAGTGCATATCCTTAAGCCTGGACAGGTACATTGCTGGGATTTTTCGCAAATTCCCAAAGGTTATGTGCTGATGTTTAAGGAAGAAGTTTTGCAAAATTATCCGGCTGCACGCACCAAACTTTATGAGTTTCAGCCGGAAATCAAACTGAAAGATGCCCACGATCTGATAAGTATTTTTCAGCAGTGCATGGAGGAGTATCAGGAGGAGGATAAGTCAGAAGAGATGCTGTATGCTTACCTCAACTTGCTTATCTTAAAACTATCTCAAAAGCTGACGCACCAGCAGCATGGCAGTCAAAATAAGCTGAATCTCCTTTACAGTTACAAAAAAATGGTAGATCAAAAGTTTCAGGAACTGAAGCTGGTCAGTGAGTACGCAGAAGCGCTGAATAGTTCTACCACTAAACTGAACGAAGTATGCCAGTTCACTTTAGGCAAGAATGCCAGTAGCATCATCAAAGAACGCATCGTGCTGGAAGCTAAAAACCTGCTATTTCATACTGATAAAACAGTGACTGAGATTGCTACTGACCTGCAATTCAGTGATACTTCCAATTTTGTCAGGTTTTTCAAAACCCAGACCCGACTGACCCCTCAGAAATACCGTGATATGATGTAGCAACAACTAAAATCACCATAATCAATGGCAAAATGACCATGATGGTACGGCAGATGGATGATAACTTCATCTTTTTCTTTTAGCCATGCTTTATTTATGTTCAAGCCAATTTGCCTAAGCCTATTTTTTGCCTTTCTACTTCATCAACTCAGTGCCCAGCAAGCAATCATTCAGGGAAGCGTATTAGACCAAAGCAGTAATGCTCCTTTAGAATATGCTAATGTTGTACTTTTCTCTCCGGCTGATTCCTCCATCATCAGCGGGGTTGTAACCCAGGCAAATGGCTTTTTTAAGCTGGAAAATTTGAGTGAAGGACAATATTATCTGCAAGTACAATTTGTAGGTTACGAAAATAAAAAACTGGAAAACATCCGCTTATCCAAAGCACAGACTTATGATGCCGGAGCCATTGCCCTTCAAGCTAATGAACAACTCTTGAACGAAATACAGGTGAGTGGACAAAAAGCTGCTACTTACCACAAAATAGACCGTCAGGTGTATGATGCCGGGCAGTTCCAGTCATCTATGGGAGGTACTGCCACCGATGTATTGAGAAATGTACCTTCAGTAGCAGTAAATGCTGAAGGGGAAGTTACGGTACGGGGTTCTTCAGGCTTTACCATATTGCTTAACGGCAAACCTATACAAAGTGATCCTACAGTAATTTTAAACCAGCTTCCGGCCAATGCCATTGAGGATGTGGAAATCGTCACTGCACCATCCGCCAAGTATGATCCGGAGGGGAAGGCAGGTATTATCAACATCATTACCCGCAAAGGCGCTACCGACGGCCTGTTTCTTCAGGTCAATGCCAGAGTGGGTTTGCCCAGCATAGAGCCTTATGACAATGCCGAGCCTGCCCATCGCTTTGGCGGAGATTTCACCCTTAACTATCGGAAGGATAAGTGGGATATTGCCTTAGGAGCCAGCTATCTCAGGAATGATATCGCTGGAAGAAGAGAAGGTGATGTATTCACTATTATCAACGATACTTTGACACGATTCCCTTCCGATGGGGAACGTAGTTTTGATGAAAAAGCCTATACGGCCCGGGCAACAATAGGCTATACTCCCACTGCAAATGATAATCTGAGTCTGGGCCTGTATGCCGGTAAGCGCAGCAAGGATCGCACTGCGGATATTCTTTATAACAATAGCAAAGTGTACCTGCCTGAAAACGATACTATAAGTCAGATCACTTACTATAACGAGAACCTGCGTATCCGCCGAGGAGATTTTCTGATCAGCAGCCTGGACTATGCCCATACTTTTGACGGTCAGTCTAAGCTTTCTGCTTCTCTGCTATATGAGTACACCATGCTGGGAGGCCCTACTACCAACCTAAATCTTTCCTGGCCTACACTGTTAGATACCCTGCAGGATCAGTATAATACCAATGACAATCCTTTGCATGGTATCCGTTTTCAACTGGATTACAGCAAGCCACTGGGACAGGGTAAACTGGACGCTGGCTATCAGTTTCGGAATCTGGACCATCAGGGAGACTTTTATTACGAAGAAAGAATTATCGGTACGGATGAATATGTGCTGATCCCTGAGTTCTCCAGTACGGTAGATCTTAACCGACGAATTCATTCTTTATACGGACAGTATTCTTCCAAGTGGGATAAGCTTTCTTATGCGGCAGGTATGCGAGTAGAGATCATGGACAGGCAGCTAGTACTTACTAACCAATTTGTAGACAGTACTTACAATTATGATTTTGTGAAACTTTATCCTTCTGCCAATCTGCTTTATGACTGGACAGAAAGCTTCCGGTTAAAAGCCGCATATAGCAAAAGGGTAGAAAGAACTACCACTTTTAAGATGAATCCTTTTCCTGAAAGAGAGCATTCCGAAACGCTGGAGCAGGGGGACGCGGAACTGCTACCTGAATTCATTGACCTGGTAGAAGTGGGAGTCATCAAAGACTTTGGTGATAATTCAGTATTTGCAACTGCCTACTTTCAGGATGTACAGAATCTAATCAATCGTGTTAATACAGTATATAATGATACCATTCTGAACCGTATATATTCCAATGTAGGTCGGGGAAGGTCTTACGGATTAGAGGCGGGAGCGGAGCTTAATCCAACCGACTGGTGGCAGATATATGCCGGAGGAAATCTATACAACTATAATATTGATGGAGAATTTGCCGGTGAGCCGGTCAATACCAGCAGTTGGATTTATTCTATCAACGCCAATACTACTTTTAAGATCACGCCTGACTTTAATATACAATGGACGCTCAATTATATTTCAGACCAAAATACTGCCCAGGGTGAAGATTCCCGTTTTCTTTCTCCCAACCTTACTGTGCAGAAATCCTTTCTGGACAAACGCCTTACCGCTACTTTGCAGTGGCTCAATATGGATATGGGCTTATTACCTACCAACGAGCAGAGGATTACTACTTGGCGTGACGACGCCCGGGGCAATAATGCAGAAACGACCGGAGAGTTTTATACCACTACCAATTACGTGTATGAAGTAGATGTAATTATGCTTAACCTTAGCTACCGCATCAACCAGCCAGCAGGCAAATCCAAATTTATCAAAAGTGAATTTGGAGAACAGGAATTTTAAGGCATAAAAAAGAGCCCGCTAGGAGTTCGCTTGAAAATTATTTTTTGTTCTGATCAGGACTGAAAAATTTTTACCTGACCATCATCTTCAGAGTTGACAATGAGCAGGCTTTTTCCGGCTTGTCAGATTCCTCAGGATAGGGGAGAGTAAGGCTTACAGTTGTTCCCTGTTTATAAATGCTTTCTAAAGTGACCCGCCCTTTTAGTTTTTCCACCAGTTTTTTTACAATGTACAAACCTAATCCATTGCCGGTAGAGCGTTCACTGGTTTTGGTATACATATCAAACACCTTGTCTTTATACTGCTCCATTACACCATCACCATTGTCTTCAATTTGAATCATCAGCTTATTTTCCATCTCTGTGATGGTAAGTTTGATATAGGGCTCCTGAGCCTTACAATAACAGATTGAGTTTTCTGTGATGTTGACAAGGATGGCCTCCAAAATCATAGGATGGGTAAAAAATGGATGCTGCAACTGAATATGGGAAGTAAAGCTAATCTTATATTGATTAAATTTTTCTTCAAAATGATCTTTTAGGCTGTTTACCAAAAGCGAAAAGTCTATCATTTCTACAGCTTCATCATCCACTTCAGTTAGGCTGATGGTTTGCAGCTTAATAAGCATCCGGTCCAGTTCAGTTACTGAAGTTTTAAGATGTTGCGTAAGTACCGGCATCTCTTGAGGATCAGGGTTGATCTCCATCAGGTTGATCAGTCCCAGCATGGCGGAAAGTGGACGACGAAAATCATGAGAAGTACGATAAAAGAGGGTGTTGAGTTCATGATGAGCTTCACTGAGCTTATGGGTTCTTTCTTCAACTTTGATTTCCAACTCATTATTCAGGGTACGGACTTCTTCATTAAGCTGAGAGAGCTGCTGGTTTGCTTCAGACAATGCTTTGTAGTTTTCAGCAATTTTTTTGATCAGTAATAGCTGAGAGATCTTAGTAGTAAGCAGTTCACTGATCAGGCTGGCGAAGCGAAAATCCACCTCATTGTAAGGGTAGGTACTTTTGTTGGCAAAAAATAGAATCAGTTTCTGTTCAACGCTGGTGGCAGTAGGTAAAACCAGTAGGTGAGTGGTTTTAGGGTGGCTGAAGATACTGTCCTTAAGTGCATCTGAATTTTCAATATCTTTTCTTTCTAATGACAGAGGTACACCATTGGCAAAACATTGGTGTTCAAAGGGAGTAAGCTGATCCTGATGATTCTGATAAAGATTGCATTCGCCACGAAACAGCTCCATAGTATAATTTCCCTGGGGGCTGACCATACTCAGCCTGAGCACGAATGCATCAATAACAAACTTGATATTGGAGGCAATGGCCGCTCCGATAGCCTCCATTGATTTAACCTGATTGATGTCGGTGGCAAATTTAGAAAGCGCCTCATACCGTAGCCTTAGCGACTTATTGACAAAATCTAAATGATCCATTTATAAAAAAGTAAAATTTTGCCCAAATGTGTAAAAAAAGACTACCAGGTATCAGGGTAGTCTGCGATGGTAAATAATAGGCCTAATGTGACTAGCAAATATTCCTTACCTACTGTTTGGTTTCCATAAGCTCATTATCAATCTTTATTCCTGAGATATCAGCAATGGTATTGAGCATATTGGTGAGATCAGCCAGACTCATCAACTCCTGAATTTCATGCTCTGAGAATCCTTCATCACGTAGTTCCTCAAAATCTTCATCAGTAGTATTGGTAGGATAAAGAGCAGCCTCAGTAACGATGCGTATGGCACTCTTGTAACTGGATGGGATGAAATCACTTCCCATGTTTTCAGTTACCTTAAAGCCTTCCTCATCAGTAAGCGTCTTGCTCATGCTGTCTGCCATAAGACCGTGAGCGTGAGCGCAATACTTACAGCCTTTTTTCTGGGAGATGTTATATATAATGAGCTGTTTGAGGATAAAAGGAACATTGCCTCGCAGCAGGCTTGACTTGAGCTTTTCCCAGTTACCCCGAAGTAGAGTGGGGTTGCTGCCCTGGCATTTAAACCAATTCAAAACAAAAGGGATACCCATCTCTTTCATGGTATCGCTATAAATAGCACGAACTTCTGGGGAAGCATCGGCAAATTCAACTGTGGAGAATCTTTTGAAATTTTTCATATCTAACATTTAGATCAAAAGTGTCTCCATTATTCTGTATAAACTCCTTAATAATATCTTATAAATTACATTTTACAGAATACATAAAAAAACGGTCTCCTGGGAGACCGCCTTCTTTGCTTATTCGTAAATCACTCAAATCTGACAAGCAAAATCTAAAGAATTGCGTTTCTATTTTTTTATTGCGTCAGCAATAGTAGTACCTATCTTGGCAGGAGTATCAACTACTACAAGGCCACATTCTTTCATAATTTTCATCTTAGCTTCAGCAGTATCGTCTTTACCGCCGATGATGGCTCCTGCATGTCCCATACGACGGCCGGGAGGGGCAGTCTGGCCAGCAATAAATCCTACAACCGGCTTTTTATTGCCATTCTCCTGAATCCAGCGGGCTGCTTCAGCTTCATAGTTACCACCAATCTCACCAATCATTACGATAGCCTCGGTCTCAGGATCATCCATCAGTAGCTGTACAGCCTGTTTGGTAGAGGTTCCGATAATAGGGTCACCACCAATACCAATAGCAGTAGAAATGCCCAGACCTGCTTTTACTACCTGGTCGGCAGCCTCATAAGTAAGCGTACCAGATTTAGATACAATACCTACTTTTCCTTTCTTGAACACAAAACCAGGCATAATACCTACTTTAGCTTCTTCGGGAGTGATAACGCCCGGACAATTAGGGCCGATGAGCGTTACATCTTTATCTTTGATGTAATCTTTAGCAATCATCATATCTTTTACCGGAATACCCTCGGTAATAGCTACGATAACTTTGATGCCTGCATTGGCTGCTTCCATAATGGCATCGGCAGCAAAGGCAGGAGGTACAAATATGATGGAAACATTGGCCCCCGTCTGGTCTACACCTTCCTGTACAGAGTTGAAAACAGGACGGTCAAGGTGAGTCTGTCCACCTTTACCAGGGGTAACACCTCCTACTACATTGGTCCCGTATTCAATCATCTGGCCGGCATGAAAAGTGCCTTCTGAACCGGTAAAACCTTGTACCAGGACTTTGGAATCTTTATTAACTAAAACGCTCATGCTGTGTCGGTTAAATTTTTTCACAAAAATAGGACAATTAGCGGCATTGACAAGGAAGAACGGTACATAATCCGATTTCCCTCAGCTTAGCCTGTCCTGTATTTCTTAATCTGCGGCAGATAAACGTACCCGTAACTCACCTTCTTTTTCGGGGAAAAGATAGGCAGGCATTCGGATTTCCAGCCGTTTTAAGTTGTCTATTGTTCTGTCAAGTTGCAGAGGTGGAGGGTCAAGGGAAATGATAGAAACAGTGAGCTCCGGATGAGATAAGTTTTCCAGTTTTAAGCTCTTGCCCTCCTGACGCAGGATAGCTCCTCCATCTACGATTTCTACATCGGCAGTAGTCATGAGTTGCCAGGTGATGTTTTTTGTATTCTCATTGGTCTGAAACTGGTCTTCAATGAGCAATGAGTTATCATCCTCTTTTGCAAATCTTCGGCTGGCAGAAGCCAGGTCCTCACCAAACACTTCTGTCATATCAATAGTGGCTTCGGGGTTCTCACCTTCTTTAAAGTCTGCAATGCTGGCAAAACCATCTACATGGTGAAGCTTATCATTTACAGTGAGCGTACTATGACCATAATTATTTTTGGTGAGCAGCGTCCAGCGCTCACAGTCCTGGCAGCGATCCCATAAGTCAAATCCGGTTTTCTCCAGCTCATGATAGCTTTGATTACCGGGATCAACTATCCAGCGTACACCATCGAGTTCAAATATAAAAGAGCCTGCATCCATGTTTCCGTGATTGACAGTGCCTCGCCCTCCTTTACCTCCGAAATAATAGTTAGAATCTTCATCCCTGAAAAACACAACCGGGTTGGAGCCTTCTCCCATCCATGCCTCAGGAAGGTTTTTGTCAGTCTCTTCTTCAAATTGTGACAGCCAGACCAATCCTGCTCCAGCGTATCTGGCAAGCTTTCCCATATCTTCAGGGCTCTGGAGGAATCTTTCTTCTTCAAAATAAGTCTCATTGCCAGTTTTTTTGGCAAACCAGGCGAGCGTTAAGTCTCCGGTTTCACTTCTTTGATCGCCACAGTCGGCAAAGTTATAGTACCAGCCGGAGGGGGCTACACTTAATACTCTGAAATCAGCACTTTCCATAAAAGCAGGATACTCTGCCAGGCCAAAATCAGTATCAAAAGCACTTTCCAGCATAGAGGCAGTTAATACTGAAAAACTGGTTCCATAACTCCAGTAAGTAGAGCCTTCAGGGTAGACGCCATCAGGGCCGTATTCTTCCAAGGCATGAGGTATACCATCCAGCGCACGGGCGATGGTTTGGGACGCTAGTTCAGGATCTTCTTCAGCGATAGCAATGGATGCAGCAATCATTCCACCATTGCAGACCTGGTTCCAGTTGTTGTTACCACTGATCCAGCCCACATTCCCATCTTCATTGTAGCTGGGCATGATTCCCTTTTCTATAAGGGCACTTTTTGCCAGCTCCACAGTAGATGCTGGCAAATCTTCTCCCGCCCAGTCAACAGCCAGGGCCACCGCCATAGCCATTTCGGCTACATCCAGATAATGAGAAGGGTTCCAGTCCTGGAAGTCACAAACCGCAATAAGCTCATCATTGATTCTGTTCAGTACTTTTTCATCTCTGTCGATACGGTAGACGATGCCAAGAATATTCATGCGGTAGAGCATCTCGCGGGAGACTCCTAATAATCTCCGACCTTCCAATTCACGTTTTAATAAAGGTTCAGTCTGAATTTCCTGAGCGTTGAGTTTGATCGCTTCATACATGTTTTGAACCACCGGATCAGTTCTCAGGTCTTTCTTGAGATTCCTTTCTATAGAGGGGGTAAGTATAAGGCGGGGCGTACTTTTCCTAAGATTCTTCTTCAGGTATTGTACACTCATGGGATTATCCAACTTGATCGGATCGTTAATTTCCGGTTCATGCTGATCATGTTTCTCTTCCGAACCTGCCGATGCGGCCAGGGGAAAGACAAAAACCAAAAACCACAGTAGTAGTTTGTTGTGCATTAGTAGCTTCATCATGATTTGTTTTGATTGGTTAAAAAGTATAGGTTGTTTATAGACGTTTAAAATAGTGTTTTTTATTACAGGCTGTTTTTAATAGTTACACTTTTACCTGCGAACTCACCTTTTGGTAAAGTGATGACGATATCACTATTTCCCTCATCTTCATGCCAGCTGATTTCACAGTTTTCTGCATAAGTATTGATACGGCTATTCACTTTCAAATGTATAGTATCTAGTTTACGGCTGGGATCAGCTACACTAATTTTCTCAACAGATTGTCCATTCATCTGAATCATCACAATGGCGGGATCTACGGCAGTGAGCTTAACCTCTTCAGAAAGCTGAACTTCGTTGGGCTGGTAAAATATGATCTGGTTACTTCCTAAGCTTGTATGTTGTACTGCCTGTATCTCCTCAGTGTTTGCCAAGATTTTGATAGGCAGATTCTCACGATAATTTTCAATAGAACCTTCCTTAATTGAAGGGACTACAATATAGGCGTAATCTTCATTTTTAGGCTTTTTGCCATGATCCAACCATACCGTAAATGTTTCGTTACTGATTTCTTCCTTGGGGCTGTCTGCCTGACGATTGATGCTGTACCAGCTACCACTAGCCTCCTGATTTTTGAGGTGTACTTCAGTAGCATTAGGAAAAATATAAGCAATATCGTCATGATAAATCCAGCCCACTTTTTTCAGCTTATGCTCACCTTTTTGAAGGGTAGATTTACGCTTCTTTTGCATTACCACCACATCATTGTGCAGATATGCCTGATTCAGGGTAGTGGCTACTGGATAGTTTGCCTCTGAGCGAATAGCTGTGCCCAAACAAACGTATTCTTCATCAAACATGAACCAGGCTTTTCTTGCTTCCAGCGGGTCAAGAGGACTTTTAAAGTCAAAGCTGGCTGCCCCGTAGGTGCCATCGGTAACCGCTCCTACAAAGTCGGTCAAGCCTTCCTTCTGAATTTCTTCCTCTGATGGCAAATCAGGCTTTTGTACCACTGTAGTTCCAGGAATTTTCTGCCAGTCCCAGATCGGAAAGATATCAAGGTATTCTTCTCCAGTTTTGGAGATGAAGTTAGCACCATCGCCCAGATGATGGTTCTTTAAACCTTCCCCATTGTAAGGCTGCTCCATGCTATGATTGCGGGAAGAAAACATACGGACTGAAGTAAAATAATCAGGGCGCTGATGGCTGAGGTATTCGGTATGCCAGAAAAACTTATTGAAAGTAAGTTTTGGTGCTGCTTCCCCATTTCTGATATCCGCTATTTCTTTCAATTCTTCTTTTCTGTAGTCGGTAGCCTGTAGTAACATCAAAGGCGTTTCCGCATTGTAAGGTTGAAGCGTGCCTGCTCGGGTAATGCTTCTGTTTTTCGCACCCGGATCAGGATACTTACCGTACACCATGGTTTTGCTGATACCATCCAGGTAGAAATCCACCAGCAACCTAATCCTATCTTCCGGGAAGCTGTACTGGGTACCTGCTACTTTGGCAGCCCACTCGGCAAAAGCATCAGCATAGCCTAATCCATAGGATAAAGTTGATGTTACCCGATCACGTCTATGGTGAAAACTCAGGTCGGTTTGCAGGCCCCTCATGTCTTCAGGTGTATTTCTCTCTTTGGCGTAGGAAATTTCACTGGCCATGGTTTTCACTACCTCTTCCAGTGTTTCACTACCTCTGGTAAAAAGGGCGTATTTTCCCAGAATACCTGCAATTTTAATGAGGTCACCTCCTGGCCGTGCTCCCCAGGCTCCCAGGTTAGCTCTGCCAACGATAGGAGCTACTTTTTCCTTTTGTACATCGGACAATGACTCATCCATAATGAGCAGGATGCTAACCAGACGATCAGGAGTGCCAATCTGGTTCCACCACCAGTTATCGCAGATAAAATTATGCTCCAGCCAGAAATTAAATGAAGCATCAATCACCTGCTTGAGTTGGGGGTCATGATAAAATTTGGATTCCTGTTTTTTATAGGCTCTACTCAGGGCTATCATGTTTTGGAGGTGTATGGCATGCTCAAAGCCGGTACGTGATACATCTTCGTAGTTGATACCTGGCCAGCTACCATCTTCTTGTATCGTGTTGATCAGTTGCTGAATCTCACTTTGATTTATCGGGCGCTCCATAAGCTCAGTAATCACACGTTCCCTGATCACTTCCAGGTCTTGGTTGACGGCACTATTTTCATACACCTTTAATGGTTTCATAAGGGTAGGAAAGCTCCAGGCGAAATGATGCATTGGATAACTTAGAGGGCGAGCTTTCTCCACATAGGCTTCGTAGGCCTCATCACCGTAGATGCCATGCATGGCTTCAAACAGATTTTCTGGCCATACCTCAGGGCTGCCGGGCCGTGGATGCTCAAACCACTTCCATTGCTCAGGATGTTGGGTATGGTACAATAGATAGTCAAGGGCAGACTTGATGGATTTTCCATTCACCTGATAGGTGAAAAGGTCAATTTCCTCGGCTTGTAAGGCTACCCAGCAGGCTGCAGTGATAGGGGCTAATGAAAAGTAAGTATACCAGATGCCATTTTTCTCCCTCCTTACTTCCTCCGGCATATGTCCGTCGTCAGCGATCTTGTGAAAAAGGTCGCTTCTGATGAGTTGGATATTTTTTTCTACTTCTGTAGTATCATCCAGCAGATGGGCGGTAAGTATCGAGCCAAACCGGCCCCAATCGGCCCAGTTATTTTTTCGCTCTCTTATTTCATTGCAAGCTTTGCGGTATACGTTTTTTGCCCAGGAAAAAAACTGTGCTTTATCATCTTTTCCCCAATTTGTATAAGTGTAAAGTAAGTCAGCCGCTATGATCATGGATGTACCAGAGTAAGCCATTACCAGGCTTCCGTCATGGTTTGAATATTGAGTGTTTTGGTTAGCCCAGGCCATCAGAAAATCAAGGGCTTTTTCGGCGTATTTTTCATCTCTGCTTAGCTGATAAGCTAAAGCAGCGGCATAAGCATCAAAAGCATCAGATTGCAAGGATTTAGAATTGGCACGGTGAGCAGCCGAGTCAATGTAAAAACCAGGTACATCAAAGTCGGTCAGTGCATGACTTTCATGTTTTAAGGCTGCATCGGCATAATCTATTAACTGGAGATAAGCTTCGTAGTAAGGTTTTTGTTGAATTCTTTCCTTTACAAAATCAATCTGCTCTTGGGTATGCATTCCTCCCGGATGTTCATAAGCAGTAGCGTAAAAGAAGATAAATAAAAAAAATATGAGTAGTGTAAGTGGACGGTTGACATGCATAATAAGGTCATTCAATAAATAGGATAATCTAAAAATATAATCAATTGTAAGAAGCTGGAGAGCGCATATTGGAATGGCATTGCTAAAAAAAGGAAGTATTCAGCTGTAGAGAAAGCCGGAAAAAAAACCCGTAATTCCACTGAATTACGGGTTTATATTTAGAAAATCAGCTTCTATTCACTAGCTCCCCAACCAGGATTCTGACCAAGGTTTGGATTCTGTGATATTTCACTAATGGGGATCGGCCATAAGTAATGTTTGCTCTCGTCGAAGATAGGATCAGCATAATCTGTACCTGCATATACATCAAGATAGGGCACCCCATCTACCTCCGAAACGCCAATGGTTACCTCATTATTGGGATCAAAGCGGGTACGGTTTGCTTCATCCCAACGCATACCATAATCTTTGTCTTCCAGCTTTTTACCCTGTTTCCAGCGGCGTAAGTCATCGTAACGGAAGCCTTCCATAAACAACTCAATGCGGCGCTCACGGCGAATCTCCACGATCAGTGCAGAAACTCCATCCTCAGCATAACGAGGATCCATACGAGGATTAATATCCATGGATGGCATGCCTACTCTGGCTCTAAGCAAATTGACACTCATGTCCAGATCAGCTTGCGTGATGGTTCCCAGTTCTGCCTTTGCTTCTGCATAATTCAACAATGCCTCACCAAACCTCAGGATAATTGCCGGGGTGGAGGAAACATTATAAGTAGCATAGGCAGCATTATTTTCATAAACTTTGATGATATGGTAGCCTGTAGTACTCTCCTGTCCGGGTATAGCCATCCCCTGGATTTTGGGATAACTGGCTACGTCTGGTCCTATGTTTCCGTATTGGTAAATAGCCTGATCGTCAGGATGAAGGACTGTTTGTCTTAATCTGGGGTCACGATTTTCCCAAATATTCTCATAGACTTCATCTCCTTGGTATAAGGGTGACAGAGTAATAGGTAAGCCATCAGTGCAGAGGTAGTCCTCTACCAAATCTTTAGTAGCCCCACCATTATAACTACGGTGATAACTTTGTACGTGATTGGTAAAGATTCCTAGTTCATATCTTCTCCAGTATAGCACTTCAGGATTACCGGAAAGATCAGTCATACGGTGGATGGCATTGTAATCCATGCTAGGGTCACCGGTGGTGTACAGTGAGTAGGGACCATTTTGCATTAGTTCCAGCGCAGCATCGGCAGCCTCCTGTAACCACATATCGGCATTTGCTCCACCATGATACTTACGCCAGGTACCTTCAAAAAGGGCTACTCTAGATTTGACCAATAAGGCTGCCCAGCGATTGAGTCTACCGGGCGCATTGCCATCCCCCCAGTCATCAGGTAGATTCTCAGCAGCAAAAGTAAGGTCTTCCAGCACTTTGCCCATTACGAACTCACGGTCATCACGCTCACCATTCAGTACATCTTCATCGTCAACACTTAAGGTTGTCTCTACCCACTGCACATCACCAAATTTTTGCACTTTATCTCCGTAGAACCAGCCTCTGAACAAACGTGCCTCTCCAATGTATTGATTGCGCACTTCTTCAGTTACATTGGCTTTATCGTAATTTTCCATGCCAAAATTGATCGCTCGTACAAAGTTCCAACCTTCGTAACCATACCACTGTTGGCCTGTATTATCGGGAACCTGATATCTTCCCGCTCGTACTCTCTGGTAAAGGTCGTGGCGCGGATGCCGGGGGGCAGTGTCATCAGAAAAGCCTGATACATGCCATATTCCCAAATAGTGACTATCAAAACCATCATCGTGCCCCATTAAAATAGGGACATTGTCATCGTTACGAGCCAGATCATAAAAACTATTATTGTACACCCGTAAATCATTCTCGGTATTCCAGAAAGCATCATTACTGATCTCATCCAGTGGTTGTCTTTCCAGAAACTCATCGTTGCAGCCAAACATGATGACTACCAACGCCAAGCTTATTTTTGAAATATATTTTTTCATCTTGTTTCTCTTTTGGAATCATTAAAAGGATACTCTCACACCCATTGAGTAAGTACGCTGCTTGTAGTATTCCTGGGTTAAAGTAGGTCGTACTTCAGGATCCAAAGGCTTACGCATTTTGGTGTATTCCCACAGGTTCTGACCGGCAAAGTAAATTTGCGCGTTAGCCAATCCTATTTTGCTCCCGATACTCTCCGGTAGATTGTAGGCCAGTGTCAGGTTTTTCAAACGAACGTAAGAAGCATCCTGCACATAGCGCGTCTGAGGCTGAATATTCTGCTTGGTATTGGTAGAAATGTGAGGGGCAGCAAAGTAAGCATCAGGGTTATCTTCACTCCAGGTATCGGTCAGATAATAACCCTCTACGTGTCCGGCATTGTAAGGGTAAAAAGCCTGCCAGTTTCCATTAGGCGGCCAGTACTGGTACTTGAGGATTCCCTGGAAGAAAACATTTAGTGAAAAGTTTTTCCATCCAACAGTACTGTTTACTCCAAAATTATAGCGCGGATTTTCATAGGCAATGATTTTTTGGTCACCAGGGTTATCCAGCGTATTGTCTCCTCTGTTGATCACTCCATCACCATTCAGGTCAGCATAACGGATATCACCTGGGCGCCAGTTTGAACCACCAGGAATAGCACTTTGGTCAGGTGCGTTGTCAATTTCTTCCTGTGTCTGGAAAATACCCACTGTTTCGTAACCCCATCTTTCGCCTAAACCTCCGTCGAAGACTACCTGCCCCTCATAGTACTCATCCAATGATCCGGTAGGGTTATCGTATTTGGTAATTCGGGAGACATTATCAGAAAGAGCAAGGTTAACACTGTAGTTCCAGTTGTTATTAATTCTGTTTTGCCAGGTGGCTGATAGCTCCCAGCCTTGGGTACGCAGGTCAGCTGCATTGGCCCGGGGAGCACTGGTTCCTAAAATAGAAGGAAGCTCCACATTGGTGAGCATATCTTTAGTATCCCGGGTATAGACATCAAAAGATACATCCAGACGATTACCGAACATAGTAAAGTCTAAACCAATATTTTGAGTAATTACCGTTTCCCAGGTCAGGGTGGGGCTTACCAATCCAGGAGCAGAAACATAGGGTGTTCGTGCACCGGCCCTCATCATGTATGGGGCATTACCTGAACCTAAGGTAGCGATGGCTGGATAGTAATCAGGTACATTATTACCAAAGTCAAGGTAGAGTAACTGGTTACCCAGCTGCCCATAAGATGCGCGTAGCTTCAGATTATCCAACCAGGAGGAAGTACCACTCATGAAACCTTCGTTGGAGATACGCCATCCTACGGAAACAGAGGGGAAAAAACCGAAGCGATCCTCTTTGGGGAAGCGGGAAGTACCATCATAGCGGCCATTGGTCTCGATCAGGTAGCGATCATCATAAATGTAATTTATTCTATAGAATGCTCCCCGAAGCGCCGTATGCTCCTTTGCACCGTAAGTTTCCTGATTGCCGGTAGTCGCATTGATATCGGTAATACCGGGTGTAATAAGACTGTAGGCACGGGTAGCTATTTCTTCCCAACGGCCCCACTCCTGGTTAAAGCCCACCATGGTCTTCAGGAAGTGGCGGTCTTTATCTATGGTATAGTCAGCATAAGTATTGATTACATAGTATTGGTCATTGTTTGATTGGTTATAGATCCAATCATTACCGCTGAATCCGTTGCCAATGATAAGCCCACCTGCCAGGTCTTGATTTTCTATGATATCAACCTTGCTTTGTACATCCTGCTCATCTCTGTAGGTTAAGTTGGCAGAGAATTCACCCCGGATATTCAAACCTGGGATAGGTTGTAGGGTAGCGCCCTGGGTTAGGATGATATCATTTCTGGTCCAGGTTTGGCGGCCACCATCCTCCAGATAAGGGAAAAAGTTAGTACCACCAAAGTACATGCCTATATACTGTGCAAAGTCTTCCCGATCACCGGGTTCCAGATAATAAGGGAGGTCAGGAAACTGAATAGCATCTATGGGATCTTGGCGTGCTGAAGTATTGATGTTCACATCCCAGTTATAGAAGTGGGGCTTATCACTTTGTTCGGTGGTTACCAAAGCACGGCTATCCAGGCTCAACCAATCGGTAACATTAAAGCTACCTTTCAGGAGAGTATTATACCTTTTATAGTTTTCATTTTTTTCCTCATTCTTCAAATAACCATCCTTGCTCAAGTATCCAAATGATACATAAAAAGATGCTTTTTCGGTAGATCCTGAAACACTGGCGTCATACTTACGCTGAGGAGCAAAGTCAGTAATCAGGCGGTCAACGTAATTATTATAACCATAATGACGAAGCTGACCATTAAATACGCCCCAGGCATTCTCAAAAGTGGGATTTTCGCTGTACCTTCTGGTGCCATCTACATAATCCTGATCATAAGAAGGCGCACCATTGGTACGTATATTAGCTTCGTTACGTGCTTGCACAAACTGATAAGGGTCAGTAACCGGATCTATGAAGAATATAGGCTTGGACATAGCGAGTTCCGCCCCAAAAGAGACATTGATTCTATCCCCTTTCCCCTTTTTGGTAGTAACCAGTACCACTCCGTATGCTGCACGGGCACCATACACAGCAGCGGCTGAAGCATCCTTAAGGACTGATATACTTTCGATATCATTCGGGTTAATCCTATTTAAGTCCATAGGAACGCCGTCTACCAAGACCAACGGACCACCACCGTTGATAGAGGTGAAACCCCGTATGTTAAAATTAACAGGTTCGGAAGGGTCACCATTGGGGATATTAACATTTAGGTTGGGAACTACGCCTTGCAGTCCTTCGCCTACGTTAGCGATAGGTCTGTTTTGCAAAACCTCTCCGTCGGTGACACCAACTGCACCGGTAAGGTTTACTTTTTCCTGGGTACCATAGCCTACCACTACTACTTCCTGTAGGCTTTGTATATCTTCTACCATGACCAGATCAATGGTTGTTCTTCCATTTACCGGTACTTCCTCGGCAGTGTAGCCGATTGAGGTAAAGATCAGGACATCATCATTATTAGGAACGTTGATGCTGTATTTACCATCTATATCGGTTACCGTACCTGTTGTGGTTCCTTTGACCAGCACATTGACTCCAGGGAGTGCTTCGCCGGTAGATTGATCTGTTACCGTACCACTAACGGTTATGAATAAAGGGTCTGCGTTGGCTGGAAAATCTTTTTTGATTGCGAAATCGTTTGCGCTATCAGGCAAAGCAAACGAAGGGAGCGTGCTTATCAGTAGCACGAGCAGCAAGATAGAGGCAAAATACTGCCAACACCTGCCAGGTTGTTGTAGTTGTGTAAACATGAATTTTCGTTTTAGGTGTATTGTTAAAATAAAATTAGCGGGGATATGCCTCGGAGTGTTAGCTACTGTTGTACAGTTTTTTCATAAAGATGTAGTTAAAGGTTAGACATGATTATTCTATCAAATATTGATGTTATACAAAAGAATTCAGGCTCTCTTGAAGATTAAAAAATTTGTAAAACTCATTAAGCATGTTGTCATACAATTAGCTGCATGACAAGTCATGATACTGATACTTGCAATTAGGAATGCTCTGTATGTTCAAATCAGAATGGTGAACGCTGGGTTAAGTACCAAAATACCATCAGTGCAACTGTAATACTTTAATGCAAGTCAGATAATTAACTGAATAGAATCTTGTTACTCAATATTTGGTAAAGAAGGCTCTATATATTTTATGTATAATTTTAAGGGATTACCGCTTTAATTCCAAATAGAAATGGAATAAATCATCCACCTAGGGAAGATTCAGATTATTCAAAAAAGAACTTATTACAAGTTTTTGTCTAATCAGACTTTAACTGCTCTATATCAATGGTTTATATGAGTTTACTTTATTATATTAGGTATCAGGTAATGAAAGTTAAGAAAGAGTTTTTCACTTTATAGTATATGTCATGAGGATACGTATTTTGTTTTGTGTACTATTTTCAGGAGCATTTTGTCTTACCCATACTTCATTCGCTCAGGAACAAAAGCAATCAGATCCGCAAGCAAATAGTGAGTATGATATGCCCAATCTTACTCCTGATATCAGTTCAGATAATATGCCTAATACCGAGTTTTTGAAGAGCTACGGTAGCGACCCGGATACAGGCAAACCTCACTACTATATGGATACTGAAAGCGGGCTTTACTTTGGTTTTGACGAAAAAAAAGTGCGCAACTTTAAAAATGGTGAAGTATATACTTTTGAAGAAGTAAAAAAGCTGCTTCAGCAGAAGGATTCTAAAGGAGCTAAACCTAAGAGTAAGATTATCTGAGGAGGGTACGTATAGGGTATATGATTTGCAGTGTAAACAGGTTAAGCCTGATTTACAGGCTAATGCTCATCCATTTCATGATCCAGACATTCTGGTTTTTTAATATTTGAGTAAAACGTCTAATTTAGGGGAATCTGTGGCAAAAATTTTTTGCACGGATATATGATTCAACCTAAAATTATTTCGTTTGACTAAGCCTACACAAGAGTCCTTCAGCTTCATCAAAATTGCCGCCTTACTGGCTGGCCCCATTTTTTTTCTAATTGTGCTGAATACCGTAGCAGTAGAAGGTCTAAGTGCAGGCGCTACCCAGGTGATTGCGGTAGGGGTATGGATGGTAATATGGTGGATGGCGGAAGCTGTTCCCTTACCGGTAACCGCACTGCTGCCCCTGGTACTCTTTCCCGTATTGGAAGTTTTTTCTACTGGAGAAGCCGCTTCCCCCTACGCTAGTCCTATCGTTTTTCTTTTTATGGGAGGGTTTTTAATTGCCCTGGCCATGGAAAAGCGTAATCTGCATAAACGTATTGCGCTCAATATCATTCGGATTACCGGAACAGATGCCAATGGTATCATCCTCGGCTTCATGATCGCCACGGCCTTTCTGAGTATGTGGATTTCCAATACCGCTACTGCCGTAATGATGCTTCCTATCGCACTTTCAGTGGTAGACCTCTTGCGCGACACTAAAGATGGGGATTCCCCCAGCAAAGGATATCGCCGCTTTGCTTTATGTCTGATGTTAGGTATTGCTTACGCTGCCAATATTGGAGGTACTACCACAATTATTGGTACACCTCCTAATGTGGTTTTCGTAGGATACATGCAGGAGTTTTATCAGCGCGATATTGAATTTGGGCGCTGGCTTTATATTGGTGTTCCTGTCTGTATAACGCTTCTTACCATCACTTACCTAATGATGACCAGGGTTCTCTTCCCTCATCGTTTGAAAAAACTAACCGGCTCAGGTAGCCTAATTCAGGATAAACTGAGAGAACTGGGACCGATGTCCAGAGCAGAACAACTGGTAGCGGTAATATTCTTTCTAACGGCTGCCTGCTGGATATTCCAATCCAGTATCAATGATCTACTGGGTGGAGACTATCTGGACAATACCATCGTCGCTATGGGCGGTGGTGTGTTGATGTTTATTACTCCGGTGAGTTTCAAGCAGCAAGAGTTTGTGCTGGATTGGGAAAGTACCCGGAGATTACCCTGGGGTATACTTTTGCTTTTTGGGGGTGGCTTATGTTTGGCTAAAGGCATGGAAAGTACAGGCATCGTACAGCTGGTGGGGGATAAAATTGCCGGAAGTGGAGAAATTAATCTGTGGGTACTTTTGCTGCTGCTTACTGCCTTTATGCTATTCATGACAGAGATTATGAGCAATGTAGCGCTTACAGTGATTTTTGTGCCAGTAGTATTGGGCATAGCCGATAGCCTGGAGGTTAATCCACTTTATCTGGCTATACCGGTGACTCTGGCAGCCAGTTGTGCTTTTATGATGCCTATCTCTACGCCACCCAATGCAGTAGTATTTTCCAGTGGCCACATCCGCATGTTTGAAATGGTGAAGGCAGGTTTTTTCCTTAACCTGATCTCTATTCTGATACTCCTACTGGTAGGACTTACCCTGGTAAGGTGGGTGTATGGGTAATGGGTTAAAGGTTAAAAGTTGAAGGTTTTTAAAACCATTGTGAGCAAATTACTTCTTTTTCTTTTCTGCTTTTTCCTGTAGCTCCTGATACCACTCACGGCCGTATTTGCGGATGAGCGCGTCTTTGACAAATTTATAGATGGGTACGCTCAGTGATTGCCCCAATGTGCAAGCTGGATTACAGATGTGCCAGCGGTGATAATTGAGTGCGTCGTAATGATCGTACTTGGTAATACGGATGGGATAGAGGTGACAGGAAACAGGCTTGCGGAAAGTGGTGCGTCCGGCTTTATAGGCATTTTCAATACCACACTGTAATTTACCATCTTTGGCTCGTACGGCATAAGCACATTCACGACCTTTGATGACCGGCGTGGCATATTCCCCTTCAGGATCTTTACCGTACTTACCGTACTTTTCAATTTCCTTTTTTCCTTCTTCTGAGAGAAAATCTTCTATGTCCACATAGATCATTTCCAGAATTTCCAGTTCCTCATCTTCCAGTGGAGCGCCATATTCACCTTCTTCACAGCAGGCCCCTTTACACTTCTCCAGGTCACACACAAATTGATTCTCAACTATATCATCACTCAGGACTGCATTTCCGACCGTTATCATATAAGAATGTTCTAAAAATTAAAGCTTAAAATTTTACGCATAACCTCGCTTGCCCGCATAAAGTTCAGCGACTACTCACTGCGGATTCTTCTTTATCTGCCTGATAGCCAGGGCCTCGCACAAACATGCCGGGCGTGGCTCCGGTATGCTCTCCTTCATTCAATACCTGGGTTCCATTCACAAATACATGCTCAACCCCTACCGAATATTGATGAGGATTCTCAAAAGTAGCTTGGTCAGCAATGGTCTCAGGGTCAAATACTACCACATCGGCATAATAGCCGGAATCCAGTTTACCTCTCTCTTCAATCTTCAGTTTTTGGGCTGAGAGTAATGTCAGCTTGTGGATGGCTTCTTCCAGCGGAATCACTTTTTCTTCCCGCACATATTTGCCGAGCAGGCGGGCAAAGTTACCATAAGTACGGGGATGGGTGCTGCTCTCCAGATTTTTACCTTCTGCCGCAATAGAGCGGGCATCGGAGCCAAAAGTCATATAAGGAAGCTGTATCTGCTTTTTGACATTGTCTTCATTCATCAGGAAATAGACTGTACCGATGTCACCACCATTCTGTATTACCAGGTCTATGATAGTTTCTGCGGCTTCGGTGCCGCGCATCTCACTGATTTCGCCTACGGTTTTTCCGGTCAGGTATTTCAGCGAATCTTCTTCAAATTCTACCAAAAGAATGTTATTAGGATCACCGGCAGCCACCAGAAAATTCTCCCATGCTTTAGAAGCATGCTGCATCTCCTCAATCACCTGTGCCTTGATTTTAGGATCTTTCAGCCGCTTGATCCACTCTTCTGTGCCTCCTTCCTGTACCCAGGGGGGCATGGTGGCATCCAGTCCGGTGGAGGCAGCTACATAATTGTACATATTAGCGGTCACCTTCTGCCCATCAGCATTGACGGAGTCTATCATGGCCAGTACCTGATCCAGCTTTTGCCAGTTGTTGCGCCCGGCAGCTTTAAGGTGATAAATTTCTGCGTCAATATCCGCTTCTTCAGAGATCCTCAGTAGTTCCTGCACCGCTTCTATAAAAGAATCTCCTTCGCTACGCAGGTGAGAAATATATTTACCATCGTACTCAGCAGCTATTTTAGCTAATGCAATAAGTTCTTCCGTATCGGCGTAGAAGGCGGGAGCATAAATCAGGGAAGTTCCCAGGCCCAGAGCACCTTCTTCCATAGCTTGCCGTACCAGGTCCTGCATGCGCTTTAGTTCCTCTTCATTAGGAGCACGGTCTTCGTAGCCAAGTTCATGCACACGAATGGTTGTAGCGCCTACAAAAGAAGCTACATTGGGAGCAACTCCCTGGTCTACCATGTATTCCAGCGCCTCACCAAAGGTTCTCCACTTGATCTGCTCATTATTTTCCCGTGCATACTCACTGGCGGGGCCAAGGGATGACCCCTCCCCAAAGACTTCCAGCGTTACTCCCTGCTTGATGCCACTCATGGAGCGTCCATCTTCCAGCAGCGGATAAGCTGCCCAACTCAGCATATTGATAAATCCCGGGCTTACAGCTTTGCCCTGCACATCAATTACCGTATCGGCTTCGTAAGTCCCGATATCTCCGACCGCGGCAATCTTCTGACCAGTGATAGCCACCGAGCCTTCATAAGGTTTTTCGCCGCTGCCATCATAGATCATAGCATGGGTAAGTACAATGTCATAGCTGTGCTCCGGCTGAGGGGCAGAGCAGGAGAAAGCAAATAGCAATGTAAGGCTGAGAAAATAGTAGTGTATCGTTTTCATTATTCGCAAAATAAACCTTAGGGGAGTATGATAAAAATAATAAGACATAAAGAAGTTAGAGAGTGTAGAAAAATAAAGATAATGCAGGCTTGTGTCTTCATAAGCGGTTAAAGTTCTGTGAGGACACAGACCAGGGGTATGGAAGTTAAACAGATTCATATCAAGTGCTTTTGGGCGATGAAGGTTGATTGCCTTTTATAGGCCTATTATATTGGGGACTCAAACTATCCTACCTAGCTATGCAAGAATTTTTAGAAAGAACCTACTACGAAAATACCGTTCAGGATTACCTGATCGCACTCGGGCTGATCATCTTGGGTATTATCCTGGTGAGGGTCATTAATCACGTTATTGACAACAGACTTAAAAAGTTAACCCAACAGACTGATAACGTAATTGATGATTACCTCATTGAAAGCATTGATCGTTTTGGTGTTCCTGTATTTCATTTTATTGTCATCTACCTGGGTATCAAAACACTGCACCTCTCCGATCAGGTAGCGGATATTCTTAGAATCGCCACGCTGGTTTTTGTAGTGTTTTTTGCAGTCCGATTCATTTCCACCACTGTTCTAATGTTGCTGAGAACCTATGTGCGTAAACAGGAAAACGGAGAAGAAAAAGTAAAGCAGTTGGGTGGTGTCATGCTGATCATCAATATCTTCATCTGGATAGGAGGTATGCTTGTACTCCTCGATAATATGGGCATAGACGTGACCGCCATGATCGCCGGTTTAGGAATTGGGGGTATCGCTATCGCGTTGGCAGCACAAAACATTCTGGGAGACCTTTTTAACTACTTCGTTATTTTCTTTGACCGCCCCTTTGAGATCGGCGATTTCATTATTATTGACAGTAAGATGGGTGTGGTGGAGTATATAGGTATTAAAACAACGCGGATAAAAAGCTTATCGGGTGAACAACTGGTGTTTTCCAATAGTGACCTGACCAGCTCCCGCATACACAATTACAAACGGATGGAAAGGCGTAGGATCGTTTTTAAGATTAGCGTAATCTATCAGACTACGCTGGAGCAGGTGAAAAAAATCCCTTCTGTACTAAAAGCGGCGGTAGAATCTCAGGAGCTTACCCAGTTTGACAGAGCACATTTCCAGGCCTATGGCGAGTCCAGTCTGGATTTTGAAGTGGTATATTATATCCTCAGCGCGGATTACAATCAATATATGGATGTGCAGCAGGAGATTAACCTGCGGATTTTTGAAGAATTCCAGAACCTGGGCGTAGAGTTTGCCTACCCTACACGTACGCTATTCGTCAGTGGACAGGATGCTGATGCTGACAACGAAAGCGCATACGGGAAGGCAGTTTAACAATAAGTAATATTTACTGATTCTATATGATGTAAACATATTTTAGACTAAGGAGAAGAGATTAGTTTATGTGAATTAAATCGTATCTTTCCCTTATTTTTTTTAGCAGGATAACATTAACCCAACCTACATCACATGCATATCGTCAACAGAGTAATACTCATTAGCGGCTTATTTTTTTCTTGTCTGGTTGCACAGGCACAGGAGGAGCAGATTACTTCCAGCATACACAAAAATGAAGTGGAAGCCAGTATCCGTTTTCTGGCTTCCGACGAGTTGAAAGGAAGAGATACCGGGTCTCCGGAACTGGATATTGCTGCACGTTTTATCGCTGCTCAGATGGAAAGCTATGGTGTAAAGGAGGTAGAGGGTGCGGATGGCTATTTTCAAGCAGTATATCTTCTGAGGCAAGAACCTGCCAAAGAGGCCAGTCTTAGCTATGGGAATCAGTCTTTAAGTTTGATGGAAGATCTGCTGGTGTTGCAGGGAAAAAATGGTGAACTAAGTGGTGAAACCATTTACCTGAACTTTGGCACTGAAGAAGATTTTGAAGGTGAAGACATAGCAGGGAAAATTATAGTGGTAAAAGCTGGCCTGCCAGGAGTAAGCAGCAGTACCGGTTTTATAGGTGCCGGACAGGAAAAGCTGCAACGTGTACAGGAAGGTGGTGGTGAGGGGATGATAGAGTTATATAAATCTAATCAGATTCCCTGGAATCTGCTGGTACGCTACATGAATGCCGAAAGATTGACGCTCAGTGAAGGTAGCGCAGATGATAGAGCTATGCCCTATTTTCTGGTCAATGATCCTGAAAATGTGCATATAGATGCTTTTGAGTCAGGAAGTGCTGAAGTGGAGATGCAGGTTTCTGGTAAAGTGGATGAGGAGATTATTTCCCAGAATGTAATAGGCGTAGTTGAAGGAAGCGATCCCAATCTAAAAAACGAGTATATATTACTATCAGCACATTATGATCATGTAGGTGTGGCTGAGGGTAAAAATCTGGAAGATTCCATTTACAATGGCGCCAGAGATAATGCGATAGGCATAGCTTCCATGATTAGCGCGGCAAAATATTTCGGACAAAACCCTCCCAAACGCTCAGTGCTATTTCTGGCGGTCACTGCCGAAGAAAAAGGGTTGTTAGGAAGTCAGTGGTATGTGGAGCATCCGCTTATTCCTATGAATCAGGTGGTATTTAACCTCAATACGGACGGAGCAGGATACAATGATACTACCGTAGTAACTGCCATTGGCCTGGGCAGGACGTCTGCTGATGCCCAAATAGAAGCAGCTGCGCAGGCAGTAGGCTTAAAAGCCATTGCCGATCCGGTGCCTGAGCAAAACCTCTTTGACCGCTCCGACAATGTAAATTTTGCCAAGTTGGGGGTGCCAGCGGTAACCTTTGCTCCCGGTATCACGGCTTTTGATGCGGAGATCATGAAGTACTACCATCAACTGGCCGATGAAGCAGACAGCATGAACTTTGACTATGTAGAAAAAGTATGTGAGGCCTTTGTGATCGCGGCAGATAAAATTGCCAATACTGAGCAGAACCCTTTCTGGAAAGAAGGAGATAAATATGAGTCGGCAGGCAAAGAGCTGTATGCGCAATAAGAACTGAATAACCCAACTTGATGCATATGACGGGAGTGACTAAGCTGGCTGACTTAGTAAAAAATATGTCGCCCAGGCTCAACGATGGGGAGTATGTCTTTGTCACAGTAAAGGATATCAGCAGCATTGACCGCGCGGATACTCTGGGCGAATTTAAAGAAGCAGAAGGTACTACGGTGGTGATGGAAAAGAAAAAGGCAGACGAATACAAACTTTCTTATGAATATGTCGCCTCCTGGATTACCCTGATGGTTCATTCTTCTCTGGAAGCTGTAGGTCTGACTGCCTTGTTTTCTGCCGAACTGGCCAGACACCAAATCAGCTGCAATGTCGTTGCCGGTTACTTTCATGACCATATTTTTGTAGATCAGAAAGATGGAGAAAAAGTAGTACAGATACTAAATGCTTTGGCGAAGAGAGGAGGTTAAATTAATTTCCATCGTCCTGCTGCATATAGTCATAAATCATTTTTGAGACGGTAGCCAGCGTTTCTACTCCTGCCTCTTCATCACTCAGCTCTTTGGAAAGCAGCACCAGCACATATTTACGGCCATCGGGCAAAAAGACAATTCCCGAATCATGATGAACCCCGGTGATCCAGCCGGTTTTGTGGGCTACCTTCACATCTTCCGGCAGTTTGGCGGGGATCATTTTATTGAATTTCTGATCCAGCAAAATGTCTATCATCTCCTCGCTGGCCTCCTGGCTTACTGCCTCTCCTTTGGCGATAGCGTCAAACATGAGCATCAGGTCATAAGCGGTAGTAGTATTGCTAAGGCCCTGTCGGTAAGCTTTGGAATCTTCTACGCCACGCAGTACCTGTATATCATTAGCGCCTAACTCTCGCATACTTTGAGTAGTATTTTCCGCGCCTACCAGTTCAATCACAATGTTGGTAGCCAGATTACTGCTGGCGATGATCATATTGTAAGTCAGGTCACCAATACTTTGCTGTTCGCCGATTTGCTCATACAGTAAATTATAAGAATCGTCTTCAGGGTTAAGCGAATAGAGGCTGCTATCCACGATGCTCTTGAATTCATTTTTGACCGTGAGCGAATCGTCCAGGCTAAATTTTCCAGCTTCGGCCTGTTTATAAACTTCCAGCAGCACTGGAGTTTTCATGGTACTGGCCGCATGAAAGTTCTCTTTAGCATTGATGAGCAGTTCTTCTTCCGGTTCCTGCAAGCTTTTAAAAGCTACTGCAAAAGTGCCTTCGGTTTTCGCAAGTTCAGCTTCAATATCTGCCTTGAGCTGGTCCAGAGACTTTTCCTCCTGAGCAGAAGGAGAGCAGGCAGTCAGCATAAAGAAAAGTAAAGCAGCAGTGGGATAGAAGAATTTTAGCATAGCTGATAGAAATTTTACAATTGGCAATATGTGGTATTCTAATGAAAAAAGCACTTTCTGAAGGAGCATAAAAAAATGAAGCCATCCCATTTTAGGATGGCTCACAATCAGTTCAATTTTATTAGAAGCTTATCTGCCTCTCAGGGTAACCGGATTAGCGATACCGTTAAGGTCATACACAATCTTGCCATCGCGGATAGTCATCTGGCATTCAAATTTCTGATTGCCTTCCACTCTATAGCCGGTATAATCAAAGAAACCGAAGTCTCCTTCTCTAATGGTCAGGATCGTCACATCGGCAGGGGCACCTTCTGAAAGATGTCCCAGTTCTTCTCTCTGAATAACTTGTGCGGGTTTCCAGGTGCTGGCGGTAATGACTGCATTCAAATCCATACCCATGTTCAGAAATTTGGACATCACACTAAGCATGTCTTTCATGGCATTGTTCATACTGCCGATGTGTAAATCCGTGCTGATGGTGCTGGGCGTAAAACCCTGCTCCACTGCGGGAATGGCCTGCGAATAAGCAAAGCTGATGCCCCCATAACCTACGTCAAAAATAATTCCGCGCTCCCGGGCATCCCATACAAAAGGTTTTACCTTTTTCGTATCACGATCTACGATTGCTTCCCGACTACCTAACTCGCCATAGCAATGCGTAAAGATATCACCGGGACGAAGATGTTGCATAAAAAGTTCTTCAATAGAAAGAGGAGGATCACTGCCTCCGAAGTCTACCATGACCGGGATGTTGGCTATTTTTCCTGCCTCTACCGCTCTGTCGGTAGGTGTCCAGTCATGGCCCTCAAAGTGAGCTAGTTTGATACCTACAATATCTTCAGCATGTTCTTCGGCAAAATTACCAGCGGCTTCAGCGTCCATATCTTTGATATTCTGCTCAAACGGGCCTCCTCTCATGCCTTCCCCTACAATGTTCAGAAAAGCCAATACTCTGGTTTTAGAAATGTCAATAGTCTGTGCCTTGAAGTCAGGAAAAGTGCGCCAACCGGAGCTTCCCGCGTCTACTACGGTAGTTACGCCATTGCGGAAGGTGAAGCCATCGGGTGCTACAGCATTAGGACCATTCATATAAGCCTGATTAAGTTCAGAGCCCCAAAAATTGTGAGTATGCATGTCAATCAGGCCGGGAGTAATGTACATATCATCGGCAGTGACTACCTGCCTGGCCTGAGCAGCATCAATATTTTTGGCGATCCGGGCTATCGTACCATCATTGATGGCGATGTCCATTGTTTCGTCAATATTATTTTTGGGATCAATAAGATGTCCTCCTTTGATCACGATATCATAAGTCTGGGCTGTGGCAGAGAGGGTAAGTAAACATGCCAAAGCAAAAAGGAATAAGGAAAGTTTGTGCATTGAATATTAAAGGTTAAAAATTAATCAGACGGTCAGTAATAATAGGGTAGTTTACAAATAAATCATGATAGATGATTGAAAATCATGGCTAAATTATTAGCGGGATGGTCTATGTTGAATAAACCAAGAAGTTTTTATCATTTCCAAACTGAAAAAAGAACCAAAACTCCTGATGAAATAGCGGTGATTCTTTGGGTAGAAATTTAGGCCAACAGATTACTTACCGCAGAATGTACAACATAGCATGCCACGTCCACATTTTTTTGGTAATTTGAGGCGGTGAGAGATTATTTACTTTTTGTAGACACGGAGACTTCCGGTATTCCTAAAGACTGGCATGCACCCTATGCGGATAATTCCCTATGGCCCTACATCGTGCAACTGGCCTGGGTAGTTTATACCCGGGATGGACAGTTTGTAAAAGAGGAAAACTACTACATCAGCGATAATGATTTTAAGATAAGCAGAGCTTCGCAAGAGATACATGGCATCAGCAGAGCCTATCTGTTAGAAAACGGTCAGAGCAGGCAGGAGGTGATGCAGCAGTTGAAAGAAGATTTAGAAGCATTTCAACCTCTGATCGTAGGACATTATGTGAAACTGGATTACCATATGCTGGGCGTAGAGTTTTTCCGGACACAACTGGATAATCCTGTAGCCGGGCTGCCTACTTTTTGTACCATGATGGTTACCGATGACTATATCCGTTACCCTTTCAGAAAATATTTGAGTTTGGGAGAGCTGTACAAAAGACTAACGCAAAAGCCGCTGGCCAAGCCTCATAATGCGTTGACCGATGCCCAGGCTACTGCCACTTGTTTTTTTGTTATGCGAGAGAGGGGAGATATCAATGAAGAAAAGATAAACAGACAAAAAGCTGTACAGACTGAGAAACCCTCCTCTTCTAAAACAAAAACCAGCATCTACGTTTATATCATCTTAGCCCTATTGTTTTTCATGCTCCTTATCTTTTTTCAGCTATGAATGACAAAGCCAGATTTCTGAGCAAGGTCTCGCCTTTTCATCTGCTTCCGGAAGAAGTGCTGGAAAGCATTGCAGATATATTACAGGAGGTAAGGTATAAAAAAGAGACGGTCATCTATCTGCAGGAAAAAACGAAGATGAAAGCGGTTGATATCATTGTAGAAGGCGAATACGAGGCTTTTTTTTATGATAGTACTTACAGCAAGCGTATGACTGAGTACTATCATAGGGGCGTTTGCTATGGCGGTATTTCTGTTTTATTGAATAAGAAAAAGTCTATCCGCACTGTCATTGCCAAGAAGGGTACGTTGGTTTATTTTCTCCACAGAAACGAATTCAAAGCATTATGTCGTGCTTATGATCAGTTTTTCCATCATTTTACAGTGGAGTTTGGTAAGCGTATGCTGGTAGATGAGTATGCTCACTTCGTCAAGCAGTCGCAGACTTTTGAGGAGAACTACATTGCCTCTGACCAATTGTACTCTCGCAAAATTGAATCGGTAAGCCCACGAGAGATCGTTTCCTGCCCTCATACTGCACCTGTGTATCAGGTTGCCAAGGTCATGGCAGAACAAAAAACAAGCTGCCTCTTTGTCACAGATGTTGAGGGCAAAATTATCGGCTATGTTACTGACCTTTCTCTGAGGGATAATGTGATTGCTCAGCAGAAAAATGCTGACCTGCCTATTGTAGAGGTAATGGATAATCCTATAGTATCCATTGACGATCAGCAATATGTGTATGAGGCTATTCTATTGATGTTCAGTGCCAAGATTCGCTACCTGCTGATCAGTCGTGATGGAGAATATACAGGGTTTCTGAGTCGTAATCGCCTACTGAGTGAGCAGGCACAGTCGCCCTTCGTATTTATACAGTCGGTAAAGCTGGCCTTGTCGGTAGATGAGCTCATGAAAAAATGGAATAAAGTACCCGAAATCGTATTCCAGCTCCTGAGTAGAGGCGTAAGAGCAGAGATTGTTAACCAGATGATCACCACCGTTTCGGATGCCATTCTGGTAAAGGTGATAGAAGGTGTGATTGCAGAAATTGGTGAGCCTCCGGCCAAGTTTGTGTTTATGGCACTGGGTAGTGAGGGGCGCAAAGAGCAAACACTCAAAACCGACCAGGACAATGCCATCATTTATGAAGACAAAGCCAATGAGCATCGGGAAGAAGTGAGAGCTTACTTTCTGCACTTTGCCGAATTAGTTTCCGGCCGTCTGGATCACATAGGCTTCAGCTTCTGCACGGGTGGTTTTATGGCCAAAAATCCCAAATGGACACATTCTCTTTCTCACTGGAAGAGAAACTATACCCAATGGATATCGAAGGCTATTCCTGAAACGGTGATCAATATTTCCACCTTTTTTGATTGTCGTTTTCTATACGGTGAAGAGGTGATCATGAAGGAATTGAAAGACTTTCTGGACCAGGAATTACAGAAGCCTCTGGAAAGATTCTTCTACCATATCGGGAAAAACGCGCTGCAGTATGAACCTCCGCTGACTTTTTTTAAAAACATCAAGACCTTTCAGGAGGGTGAGCGGGATGTATTCAATATCAAAAAGACAATGACACCAATTGTGGATTTGGTAAGGGTATTTGCTTTGAAACACCGAATCTTTAAGACCAATACCGGGGAGCGGATAGAAGCCCTACGAGATCAGGGAGTATTTACAGAAAAAGAGTATCACGAGCTGATGCAATCCTACTATTACCTGATGGGCATGCGCCTGAAAAAACAGGCGGTACAACTTATCAGCGATAAAGCAGAGCCGGATAACCTGATGGATATCAACAGCCTGACAAAAATTGAGCGAGTTACACTTAGAGAAATACTGAAAACGATAGAAAACTTTCAGCTGAAGATTAAAATTTCTTTTACCAATTCACTATTTGGTTAGCATGGCATAAGAAGCATTTCTAACAGTGGGGCAGTAGTTTTAATAAAAATTCAATAAATCACTTAAGAATTTGCCGAAACCAAAAAGAATATCAGAATGTTCTGAGCATACGCTAAATAAAGTTTTGTCTATTGTCTACATTTGTCAAAGGTTAGTCTAGAAAAAACGCCATTTCGTATAAGATTGAAAAACGATTGACAAGCTTTGCGTAAGCATACTTAGTTTGCAATTTAATTCCATTACCCATCAAGATGAATCGCAGGAAAGTAACAGTATTTGCAATAGCCATACTCATATTGGGTGGAGGCTTTTTTGCCATGAAACAGTTTGCTGGCATGAAGGAGCTTCCTCCTGAGAGACCCAAAGCAGTTTCCACAAATTATGTAAAGGTAGATCAGGTAGATTACCGTGAAGTAGATACTGAGGTAGTAGCCTATGGTCGTATCACTTCCTCTCAGAGCCTGGATGTGATTGCTGAGGTAGGGGGCAGATTGTTGCCCGGTTCTATTCCACTGAAGCCAGGAACAAATTTCAGAAGAGGGCAGATTCTCTGCCGTATTTATGGAGAAGAGGCAAGACTGACATTGCAAGCTCGTAAAAGTGAGTTTCTCAATCTGCTGGCCTCAAGCCTGCCCGATGTAAAGATAGACTTCTCCGACCACTACCCTGACTTTCTGGCGTATTTTGAAAGTATAGAGATTGATCAACCCTTACCCGAACTGCCCGAAATCAGAAGCAATCAGGTGAAAACTTTCCTGGCTACCAAAAACATTCTGAGCGATTACTACAATATCAAAAGCCTGGAAGAAAACCTGCGTAAGTACACTATTTATGCTCCGTATGATGGTAGTATCACTACGATAAATCTGGAGGTAGGAACAATTGTAAGCCCCGGAACTACCATCGCCAGTATCATTCGGACTGACCAGCTGGAACTGGAGATTCCTGTGGAAATTCATGAAGTAAAGTGGATAGAAGAAGGCAGCCCTGCTGAAGTAACTACCGAAGATGGGAGTGTCAGTTGGAAAGGAGAAGTAGTGCGGGTGGGAGATTATGTAGATCCCAATACTCAATCTATCAATGTATATGTGAGTGTAAGTACAGGCCCTCAGAGTGGCTTATATGATGGTATGTATATGAGGGCCATAATTCCCGGTAGCCGTCTGGAAAGCGCTATGGAAGTACCGCGCCGAGTGCTGATGAATGAGAATGAAGTATTTGTGGTAGATGGTGGCGTACTTAAGACCAGAAAGGTCAATATTGAAAAAATTACCCGCGATCAGGTCCTGATTAGTCCTTTGGAAGCTAATGGAGTGAACCAGGGCGATAGTCTGGTGATAGAAGCCCCGGCCAATGCGATTGAAAATATGAAGGTAACAACCTTTGATGCCCAACCCCAGGGGCAAGGTGCCAATGCTCCCCGTACTTCTCAAAGCGATACTGCCAACCCTGACCAAACCCCTAATGCATCATGAGGAAAATAGTTGAATTTTTTGTTCGCTATCCCATCTGGGCCAATGCGATTCTGGCCATTATCATCATCTTCGGAACGCTGGGTTTTTTAAGTATTAATATGTCCTTCTTTCCGGAGACAAAGCCTCGTGATATTTCTGTAAGGGTTACCTATCCGGGAGCTTCGCCTGAGGAAATGGAAGAGGGGATTACCATCAAAGTAGAAGAAGCTTTAAAAGGAGTAACCGGTATTGAAGAAGTAACTTCTACATCTTCAGAAAACTCTGCGTCCATCCGGATAAGGACCCTGGATGAGTACGACATAGACGAAGTACTAACTGAGGTGAAAAACGCGGTAGATGGAATTAATTCATATCCGGTAGGTGCGGAGAAGCCTACCGTGGTGAAAGACCGTTCCTTTGGGAGTACCCGGGTAGCTTTTCTTACCCTCAGGGGTAGTGATAATAGTGGGGTAAGCTTAAAAAGACTCAAAGAAGAAGCTGAACTCATAGAAGATGACTTCCTGAACTCAGGCGTAGTATCTCAGATATCAATTTTTGGCTATCCTGATCTGGAAATTTCGGTAGAAGTCTCTGAAGATGACCTTTCCCGATACGGTCTTACCTTCAGCCAGGTAGCCAATGCCATCCGCTTCAACAATCGTGATATTTCCGGAGGAGCAATTAAAACTCTGGAAGAAGAAATCAGGATACGGGCTAACTCTAAAGAAAATGCTCCTGAAGAGATAGGCAGAATTATCCTCAGAGCCAACCCTGATGGTAGTAACCTGCTGCTGCGCGATATCGCTAACATTACCTTACAGTTTGCAGATACACCCAACCGGTCTTATTCCAACGGGCAGCGGGCAGTATCTATTAGCATTGAGAAACTTCAGGAAGAAGACTTACAGGAAATCTCAGAGTTTGTCTCAGATTATATTGAAGAGTATAATGCAGAAAGTGACAACTTTGAACTCTTTGCCAGCTTTGACTTCAATGAACTATTACAACAGCGAGTAAGTCTACTGATAAGTAATGGAGGAGTAGGCCTTTTGCTGGTGCTGGTCGCACTGGGACTTTTCCTTAGCCTGCGCTTATCCTTCTGGGTGGCTATTGGTATTCCCATCTCTTTCCTGGGAATGTTTATCATCGGTAATATGGCAGGGATTACCATCAATATGCTTTCACTCTTCGGAATGATTCTCGTGGTAGGTATATTGGTAGATGATGGAATTGTAATCGCAGAAAATATTTATACGCATGCTGAACGAGGTAAGAACCCAATTAGGGCGGCAGTGGATGGAACAGTAGAAATGCTACCCTCAGTATTTACCTCGGTTGTAACTACAATCATTGCTTTTATTCCCCTGATGCTATTGGACAATGAAGGTTTTACTACTGAGATGGCTATCGTAGTGATTGGCTGTCTGGCCTTTTCATTAGTAGAGGCGTTTTTTGTATTGCCTTCTCACCTCGCCACGGGTAAAGCATTGCAAAAGAAAGAAGGAAAACCGAATAAAGACAAAATCAGGGGAGGACTGGATAAAGGCATTAAATACCTCCGTGATAACGTTTATGGGAGAGTACTCGCTTTTCTGATTCGGTACAAGTGGATATCTTTTACCGTTCCTATCGCAATATTTATGATGGTGCTGGGGATGTTCCAGGGAGGTATCATCAGATTCACCTTCTTCCCTTCTATTCCTTTTGATAACTTCAATGTATCGCTGGTACTCAAACCAGGCACCAGAGAAAATATCACCGAAGATTATCTTAGAAGGTTTGAAGATGTGATCTGGGAAGTGAATGAGGAAATCAAAGAAGACCGAGGCAGTGAGCTTTCACTCATCAAAACGCTGGATCGTAATGTGGGTAGCGATGGTGGAAGAGGAGATGCTGAAAGAGGCGGCCATACCGGACATGTGCAGGTCAACCTCATTGACATGGAGGAGATTGAAGATATTTCCAGCTTTGAGATCGCCAACCGTATCCGGCAGAAGATTGGTGCTGTGCCGGAAGCTCAGAAGTTTTCTGTAGGAGGGCAAAACCGTTTCGGTAATCCCTTTGATCTTGCCTTATTGGGTAGTAATCTGGAAAACCTGATGGCTGCTAAAGAGGAAGTGAAAGCCGAGATAGGCAATATCTCATCCCTCAAAGATATACAGGACAATACGGCCTCCGGACAACGTGAATTACAACTAACGCTAAAACCTAAAGCCTATTTTCTGGGATTCTCTCAGCAGGATATTACTAATCAGATTCGCCAGGCTTTCTTTGGAGAGGAAGCACAGCGACTGATCATCGGCACGGATGAGGTGAGAGTCTGGGTGCGCTACCCGGAAGAAGACCGTCTCACCATCTCCCAGATGGAATCTATGAAAATCAAAGATACTAATGGAAATGAGTATCCATTGAATGAACTTGCAGATTACTCCATTGAGCGGGGTGTGATTAATATCAATCACTTTAATGGTAAGCGTGAAGTACGAATTTTAGCAGATTTGGTAGACCCTTATGAGGCGGTGCCGCCTATCATAGAAAAGGTAGAAACTGAAATTCTTCCTCCTATTCTGGCCAAATATCCGGGAGTTACCTACTCCTTTGAAGGGCAGCAGCGGAGATCAGCACGTACGGCAGACTCTTTTGCCAAGATCTTCCCCGTGGCCTTCATCATGATGATTCTGACTATTACACTTTCTTTCCGTTCTCTTTATCAGGCAGGTTTAATTCTGTTGTTGATTCCATTGGGTTTGGTTTGCGCAGCCATAGGGCACTTCATCCACGCACAGCCAGTGTCTATTCTGAGTGTATATGGTATGATTGCGCTTTCGGGAGTGATTATCAATGATGCAGTGGTTATGCTTGATAAGTATAACCGTAACCTTACGGAAGGTATGACAGTGGAAGAAGCCGCTCATGACGCAGGTATATCCCGTTTCCGGGCAATATTATTAACTTCCATCACTACTGTAGCTGGTCTGTTTCCGCTGATACTGGAGAAAAGCTTCCAGGCTCAGTTCCTGATTCCTATGGCCATATCGGTGGCGTACGGTGTAATGTTCGGTACTCTACTCATCCTCCTCTTCTTTCCGGTATTCATTCTGGCTTTCAACGACATTAAGTTGGGAGTAAATCGTGGACTGGCAAGGTTGAGCAAGTGGATGAATCCTGAAGAGCCGCTGCATATTCCTACTGCCGAAGATGTAGAGCCAGCCATTAAAGAGAAAAGAAGATTGCAAAGCCTATAATTTGTGAGAGCCACTGAGATAAAGCTTAGTGGCTTTCTCTATTTTCAAAAACTACACTTATCGTGAATATTCAAAAAAAGCTTATTCTTTCATTCGGAATGCTATTGGCAATAGCTTGTAACAGTTATGCCCAGGAGCAGCTTTCGCTGTCAGATGCTATTCAACTGGGCTTAGCCAATAATTTTGACATACAAATAGAAGCTCTGAATGTAGAAATTGCCGAGAATAATAATACCTGGGGAGCAGCTGGTCGCTGGCCTACCATCAACTTTAGTATGTCTCAGAATAATAACTTCAGAGATGTGCAAAATGCTGCCAACCCTTTCCAGCCAACGGGTCTTTCCATATCCAACAGCTTTGGGCCGGGGGTAAGCGTAAGCTGGATACTTTTTGACGGCTTTCGCGTTCAAATTGCCAGAGAGCAGCTGCAAAAACTACAGGAACTAAGCCTGGGGAATGCCCAGTTGGTAGTGGAAAATACCGTACAGGCCATCATCACCCAGTATTATTTTGTAAAGCTGGAGCAGGAAAGGCTGGATGTATTGGAAAAAGTGTTTACGCTTTCCAAAGACCGTTACCAATACATCAAGCTAAAGGGAGAACTGGGTAGTGCGGTTACTTTTGACATCCTTCAGGAGCAGAATGCATTCCTGACAGATTCATCTAATTTTGTAACGCAGGAAGTCAACTATCTGAATGCAAGGCGAACGTTGAATCTGCTGATGGGCCAACCTATCAATACTGCTTATGAACTTACTGATAGTTTGGAGATTGATCCTACGCAGTACGATCTGGAAGTGATGTATGATAAAATGGTGACGAGTAATACCAACCTGCAAAACCAGTATTTAAATCTAGAGCTTGCCAGAACAGAAACTCGTTTGGCAAAGACAGAACTGTATCCTCGCCTTTCGTTAAATGCCAATGCTTCTTACGATTTAAGTAGACAAGACTTTTCTCAAGCAAGGTTTCCAGATTTTGGCGATACAGGAGGTGGTGGAAATAATCGTGCGCTAGTTACCAACCAGACTACTACCAATTATTCTCTCGGCTTCGCTGTGAATTACCTACTGTTTGACGGAGGGCGGGTACGACGCAATATAGAGAATGCTTATGTTACTGAACGAATTAACCAACTGCAGATAGATCAGTTGAAGCTTAGCCTGCGTAATGATCTGGTGGCTACTTATGATTTGTATAGTGTGAGGCAAAAGTTGCTTGCCATTTCTCAGGAGAATATTCGCAGTGCGGAGCTTAACCTGGAACTCTCAGAGGAGCGGTATAAAAACGGTACTATCAACTCCTTTGACTACCGACAGATTCAGGTCAACTATCTGAATACCGCTCTGGATAATGCGCAGGCAAAATACAATATGCTGGAGTCGGAGACAGAATTGCTCAGGCTTACAGGTGGAATTTTGAACGAATACGAGAACTTAGAATAGTGTCCTATTCTGCTGCTAAAATTTTATTAATGGCTCTCGGGGCTTTGAATGGCTGGGAGCCTTTATTATTATTAGCCTTATCTGCACTAATTCTTGGAATTTGGCTGGCGACATTGAAAGATATATTCAGAAGCTCTTTTAAAAGTAAGATATACAGATGGTTGTGGGTAGGAGTAGTAATATTGATGCCCCTTATAGGGTCAGTGCTTTACTTTTTGTTGGGGAAACAGGAGAGCTAATATTTTTTTTGAGCAAGCACTGAGAGATAATTTTCTTAAGTGCATAAAATAGTAATTTAATAATCAGAAAGAGAATAAAACTATGAAAAACCAATACCATTTAGGTTTATTGATTTTAAGAATTGGAATAGGTATAATGTTTATTGTGCATGGAGCACCCAAGTTGATGGGTGGTCCTGAGCGGTGGGAAGCTATCGGCAGTAATATGAAGTATCTGGGTATTACTTTTGCCCCGGCTTTTTGGGGGTTTATGGCTGGTTTTGCCGAAGCTGTTGGCGGACTTTGTCTTATTTTAGGTATCTTCTATATTCCCGCCTGTATATTACTTTTCATTACCATGATTGTTGCGTCTACACGACATCTGGCTCAGGGTGATGGACTTGCTGGCTCATCCCATGCCATAGAGGCTGCCATTCTTTTCTTTAGTCTTATCTTTATAGGAGCTGGCAAATACAGAGCTAGCAAAAAAATCTAAATTAATGAGAGAAGTCTACACGCCATACATTTGCTTAGTCCTTCTTGTTTTCAGTTCTTGTACAAAAGAACCTTCAACATTTGAAAAGTTCGTTCAGGAGCACCCTATAGCTCAATATGATATACTTATCAGAGGCGGAAAGGTTATAGATGGCAGTGGTAAAAACGCTTATAATGCAGATGTGCTGGTAAAGGCTGATAGCATTGCTTTTATCGGAGAAGTAGATACATCAATGATCAAGATCAGCAGGGTAGTAGATGCAACCGATAAAGTTGTAACTCCCGGTTTTATAGATACTCATTCTCATGGTGATCCTTTAGAAACCCCTGCTTTCCAAAATTTTCTGGCAATGGGCGTCACTACCATTTCTCTGGGTAAGGATGGCTCTAGTCCCCGGTTGGATAGTCCGGGGCAGGAGGAATTGACAGGATGGATGCAGCAGGTAGAAGATACTATGCCAGGGGTAAATGTTGCCATGTTTGTAGGTCATGGTACACTGCGGATGCTCTCAGGTATCAAATATAATCCACGGCCCACGCAGGAGCAGGTGGTAGATATGGGAGAAATGCTGGCCAAAAATCTGGACGCCGGTTGCTTTGGTATGACTACTGGCCTAGAATATATTCCCGGTACCTACGCTCCGGACTACGAACTGGAGCACCTGGCCAAAATAGTGGGAGAGAAAGGAAAGTTTATTACCAGCCATGTGCGAAATGAAGACGATGAAGCCATTGAAAGTTCGCTAAGAGAACTATTGCTGCAGGGTCGATACTGCCCTGTACAGGTTTCTCATATGAAAGTGGTATACGGAAGAGGAGAGAATCGTGCGGAAGAAATTCTGCAAGTGCTGGAAAAGGCTCGTGCAGAAGGTATAGAAGTTACTGCCGATGTATATCCTTATACAGCCAGCTATACTACCATAAGTATTGTATTTCCGGAGTGGGCTCTTGCTCCCAATAATTACGAAGAAGTAGTAAGAACCAAAAGGGCAGAGCTAGAGGAGTTTCTCAGAAATAAAGTAAATCAGCGTAATGGCCCGGAAGCTACTTTACTGGGTACCGCTCCATGGGCAGGTAAAACCTTGGCGCAGGTGGCGGAAGAATTAGACAAACCTTTTGAAGATGTACTGATTGATGATATCGGGCCGGGAGGAGCTTCAGGAGCTTACTTTGTCATGAACGATGAGTTGCAATCCCGATTTATTGCAGACTCTCTGGTAATGATTTGCTCTGATGGCAGCCCCACTTCCAGACACCCTCGTGGACACGGCACTTTTGCCAAAATTATTGAGCAATATGTTATGAAAGATAGCTTGTTTAGCTTAGAAGAAGCAGTCAGAAAGATGACTTCATTGCCAGCCAAGACTATGGGCATGGAAGATAGAGGAACAATAGCTCTGGGAAAGAAAGCAGATATTTTAGTGTTTGACCCCGTCGGTATAAAAGCCACAGCTACATACGAAGATCCTTTCCAATTAGCAGAGGGCTTTAATTATGTCATCGTAAATGGTCAGCTGAGCCTGGTAGAAGGAAGCTTTTCGGATAAGCGTTATGGTAAAATGCTTAGGAAATACTAAGGCTTGATAAGAATATGACGGGTATTAAAACGCCCTTCTTTTATTTCCAGCAGTTGAATGATGTGGTAGCCAAATTCTGTCTTGACTGGTTCTGAGGTTTCTCCTGTTGCCAATGCCAAGGCCGCTTTCTCATATTGAGGAACCAATTGTCCCTTCCCCATAAAACCTAATTCGCCTCCATAAACTGCAGAACCTGGATCATCTGAGTGTTCCTTAGCTAAGGTAGCAAAATCAGCACCTGCTATAAGTTCTTTCCTGATTTGCTCAGCTTTCTCCAAGGCTGCCTTTTTTCGTGCCAGAGAAGACTCTGATTGAGCATTTATACTGATAGAAAAATAAAGAAGAGACAAAGGCAGTATTACCCCTATTTTTAAAGATTTCATAGACACTTAAGTTTATCAAAAAGGTAAAGTATGAAGACAAGTGTTATTCATATCACTATGATAATGAGAAAGTTAGCGAAAAAAAGTAATTGTTTGAGCATAAAATTAAATATAATAAAGAAAGGGTGCTGAGTTTCTTAAATGTGCATCATTTTTGATCAAAAAAGAATCAGTAATTACTTTTTTTCACAATTATTATTTAAAAGTTACATTTATATTTTTTAAAATCACTGTGAAAACATATATTGTCAAATAATTTATTGTATTTTTTTAAGCAAAAACACTTAAATGTTATTTAATTCGTTCATTTTCTTGTTTTTTTTAGCGCTTATCCTTCCCATATATTACATGCTTCCTCGTAAATGGCGTTCAGTACATTTATTAGTAGTAAGCTATATATTCTATGGATACTGGGACTGGCGGTTTTGCTCCTTACTGGCTATATCTACAATAGTAGACTTTATTATTGGGAAGAACCTATATGGAGCAACAAGTCAAAAAACCAAAAAACTTTTACTCTGGACCAGTATCGGAGTCAACTTAGGGATTCTGGGTTTTTTTAAGTATTTCAATTTTTTTGTAGAGAGTTTTGAAAGTATGATAGCAGGTTTTGGAGGGCAGTTGGATTACCTTCACCTGAACATTATTCTCCCTGTAGGAATATCTTTTTATACATTTCAGACGATGTCATACACCATTGACATCTACAGGAAGAAACTCACTCCGACCAACTCATTGCTGGATTTTGGAGTTTTTGTAGCATTTTTCCCTCAACTTGTAGCGGGACCTATAGAAAGGGCTAAGCATTTACTCCCTCAGATTACTCACCTCAATACTCCAAGCAGACTTCAAATTCGGGAAGGTATAGTCCTGATCATCATAGGTCTCTTTAAAAAGGTAATGATTGGGGATGCCAGCGGGCGACTGGTTGATCGTATTTTTGGTCATATGGAGCAGTTTAGTTCTTTAGAACTCATTATTGCACTCATATTATTTTCAATACAGATTTATGCAGACTTCTCAGGTTACAGCAGTATTGCCCGGGGGTTAGCAAAACTTTTGGGGATAGAACTTATGAAGAACTTTGAGCAGCCTTACCTGTCTGCTAATATTACAGAGTTTTGGAGAAGGTGGCATATTTCACTATCCAGCTGGCTGCGTGATTATTTATACATCTCTCTGGGAGGGAACAGGAAGGGAGAGCGTAGAACCTATATTAATCTAATGCTTACGATGCTTATAGGAGGGTTATGGCATGGCGCCAGTTGGAATTTTGTGATTTGGGGAGGTTTGCATGGGATTTATCTGGCTATCCATAAATGGATGCTGAAAGGCAAAAAAATAGAGATACAGCCAAATAATATTAATAGTTCAGGTGAGTTAGCAAAATACTTATTTCATGCATTAAGCACTTACTTACTCGTACTAATCACCTGGTTATTCTTTAGAGCATCTGATTTTCAGATGGTAACCCTCTTTTTTGGTAAAATGGTGAATTGGGAAGCCAGTGAGTTAGGCTTACGATTTATTAAAATTGGGTTTACCTATATGATATTGACTATTGGGATTGATCTTATTGAACATTATACTCGATCTCATGCCTTCTTACTGAAGATTCCAATGAAGGCAGTACGCTATGGAGTAATGGTTCCAATGTTTGTGATAGTACTGATATATATGTTTCAGGCAGAGCCTTTACCGTTCGTTTATTTTCAGTTTTAATAATTACATCAATATGATGCGTTCTATTGGGTATTTTTTAATCACAGCATTCATATGCACTCTGGCAATAGAGCTGTATATCAGAGGGACTGAAATATCAGGAGTATCTGAAACAGACTATGATAAGGAAATAGGTAGAGTGATTCGCCCTAATGCTAAAATAGTGCACTACAATGAAAATTTTACTTATTCTCAGGTCAACAAATATGGTTATTTAGGTCCTTCTTACTCCCCTGATAAAGCTCCTGGTATATTTAGAGTGGCTTTGCTGGGAGATTCTTACGTAGAAGGTTTTCAAGTATTAGAAAGACATCATTTTCGTACAATCTTGGAAGAAGAATTAAGGGAAAATCTGAAATATGATAGTGTAGAAATTTTGAACTTTGGAAGGAGTGGTTTTGGTCTGGCAGATGCATATGCTTACGACCTCAACTTTGTGTCTGAGTTTGATCCTGACTTAAAGGTTTATTTGCTAAGTGCAATTGATTTTTACAAAAGTTCAGGAGATGAGTTACTTCCTAAATGGAAATTAAAGGGAGAAGAGCTTATCCAAGATACAAGTTACCGCAGTAGTAAAGAGCTCAAACTATATAATACGGTAAAAGTAGGGTTACAGCACAGTGCTACCTTACAGATGTTACGTAACTGTGTGAACATTATCAGAGATGGTAAAGCGATGGAAGTACTATTGGGTAAACTAAGTAAGTTATTTATAGATTCCGAAGTACAGCCTCTTCATGATAATGAAAAGAGAAAAAAGCTTGTGAAAGAAGAATTACCCCAAATTCCAGATGTAATTTTGGAAAAATTGGGAAAGCAAAAAGATGTAATAATTGCTAACCGTGATAGCATTCAATTTCCTCAACACTTACAGCAAGAAATTACTCAGGCAAATATTAAGTTAGTCAACCTTTCTGATACTTTATCTCCTTTAAAACAAGATAGGCATTTAGATCCAAGATATTGGCCTGTTACAAATACAAAAGGTCATTGGAATTATAGAGCACATCAGGCAGTAGGGGAATACCTTACCAAGATTTTAGTGAAACAGATCAACACTGAAAGCTTAGAATTAGGGTATAAAAAGTGATTTTATGATGTTAGTAGGTAGTATGCATATCATATGGGCATTCTGGTTAGGGGTATTTTACCAAACTAATAGTCCTGTAGACATATACTTGATAGGAGATTCTACAGTTTCTGACTACCCAGAAGATTATTATCCCAGAATGGGATGGGGGCAAGCTTTAGAATCTTTTTTCCAGGAAGATGTAAAAGTACACAACAAGGCTGTTTCTGGTCGGAGCACAAAAAGCTTTATTGATGAAGGTTTATGGAAGGAAGTTTTGAGTGGCCTCAAGGAGGGAGATTATCTTCTGATTCAATTCGGACATAACGATATGAAATCAGAAAACGAGCGCTTATATGCCGCCCCCTTTGGTGCCTACACAGATAATTTGAGGACTTTTATAGAAGCAGCAAAAAGAAAAAAAGCAATTCCCGTCCTGGTTACTCCAGTATACCGGAGAAGGTTTGATGATAATGGTTTGTTGCAAAACTCTCTTGGTGAATATCCTCTAGCTATGCGTATCCTGGCTGAAAAAGAAGAAATACCTCTTATTGATTTACATAAAAAAAGCTTCAAATTATTTTCAGAACTAGGCCCGGAAAAAACAAAAAAGATTTTTCTCTGGCTGGAAGAAGGGGAGCATAAAAACTACCCCAAGGGTATTGAAGATAATTCTCACTTTAGTGAACAAGGAGCAATTGCGCTATCTAGACTGGTGGTGGAAGAAATGCAGCGTTTGGATCTGCCTATTGCATCACCCCTAAAGAAAGAAAATACAAAAAAGTAACCATTTCACGTTTTCTCTAGCTAGCTACTCCTTCGTAGGGATTTGAGGTTTTCCCTGGCCTTTTCATGAACACGAGTATTTCTTTTGGCCAGCTTTTTTACTTCTTTGTAATAATCTTTTGCCAAATCTTCTTTGTCTTTTGCCTGAGCGATCTCACCAAGATTTAGTAATGCATATAAAAAATAACCGGAGTCAGTAGCTTCAGATTCTGTGGCAAATTCTACAGTGCGCTCATAATAATGTTGTGCTAAGTCCAGTTGTCCTCTCATTTCGTAGATTTGTCCTAAAAAGAAACCGGCATATCTTCCGCTGGTAGCCTCATACCCAGTCATGCTACTGTCAATACGGGCCAAAATTTCCAAGGATTCTTTCTCGGCTTCAGACTGTTTACCACGGCTATACAATTGACGGGCATAGTAACGATGAAAGTAAGGGTTATCAGGAAAAGTATGATGTAAATAGTCAGAAATCCGGTGGGCCTCCGCGGGGTCAGATCCCTCTGCAGTAAGTATGCGCATCAGAAAAAACTGAGCTTCAGTACGGGTATAAAAAGCATTGTTAGCTACACTTTTAAGCTGCTTGATCCCTAAATCTTTGTTTCCCTCAGGGAAAAACATCAATACTGGCTTTAAGATTGGGTAATTTTCAGGCACCCATTCGGCGTAGTAATTATATAATGCATCTCCAAAAAGCAATTCAGGACTAAAATCCTCTTTACCCTTACAGATTTCTAAAAAGTTAAGAGAATTTTTACCTGCTACAGTAGCTTTACCCCAATCTTTACGCTCCGAATACAATCTGCCTTGAAAGGCATAAGCTGCCGCCAGGAAAAAAGCTGCTTCCGGGTCTTCTTCATCCTGCTCATACATACGCTCAGCATAAAAAATGGCGGTATCCATATACGCAAGAAATTTCCTGTCATACTTGGTTACATCAACATTCGGAACGATCTTCCACCACTCGCTGAGGCCTAAGAGGAAGTAAGGTAAAGGGTGAGTATTATATTTTTGTTTGATCCAGCGAAATTGTTGTTCAGCCCTGGCAAATTTAAAATTATACATATCGTTCACTGCCTGGGTAGCTTCAATTTGCACGTTCATATCCAGTAGCAAAGGTTTTTTCTTTCCTATCTGGTGCTCTGCCATATGAGCTTGGGCTACCTGAGCTGCGCCAGGGTTAGAAAAAGCACATAATAAAAGAATGCTAAATGCTGTATATATGTAATACTTCATGATAATATGCTGTTCGACAACCTAGTAACAAAGTTTTGGGAAAAATATTTCAAAAACATGTTATAGTTTTGAGATTAGTACCCTAAACTAAGGGTAATTTTTTGTTGGAACATTTTGTTATGCAATAATAATAGAACTAACAAAAAGTGAATTACCTTATTAGAGATATATCTTTTAAATATTAAAATTATATCCTTAACTTTGCAGACTTAAAGAAAATGTGGGGTGACGTGAAGAATTTAGCACATTTCGATATTGATATATATAAGTTAGCGAATAAAGAGTATAAATATCAATATCAGATCGATAAAAGTTTCTTTGATCATTTTGAAAATAGCCTGGTGAAAAAAGGTGATTTAAATGTACAAGTTACTTTAGATAAACAGGATAACCTGATTACAACCATTTTTGATATTAGAGGGACGATTGAACTTGAGTGTGATCGTAGTCTGGAGAAGTTTGACTATCCGGTAGAGATTCATGAGAGGATTCTATATCAATATGGGGAGGAAGAGCAGGAACTGACTGATGAGATCGTCATCATTACAAATAATACACAGAAGATCAATATTTCGCAGTATATCTACGAGTTCATTGGCTTGTCTGTTCCTATGCGTAAAATTCATCCGAAGTACGCTGAGGAAGACAACCCTTTGGTAGAGGGCGAAATTATTTTCTCTTCGTCTACTACACAAGACCATGAAAATAATTCAGGCGAAGAAGATAATAATTCAGTTGATCCTCGTTGGAATGCATTAAAAAACCTGAGAAATTTAAATTAAATAAAAATGGCACATCCCAAGCGAAAAACATCTAAAGCAAGAAGAGACAAGAGAAGATCGCATCACAAGGCTACGCCTAGAACTATTGCCGTTTGTCCTACTACTGGAGAACCACATTTGTACCATCGTGCACATTGGTATGAAGGTAAGCTCTACTACAAAGGGCAGGTAGTAATGGAAAAAGAAGAGCTGGCCTAACATATGAAGATTGCACTGGATGCAATGGGAGGCGATTTTGCTCCCGATGCTAACATAGAAGGAGTTAAGCTCCTTCTAGATGAGCTTCCGGCTGATCATCAGCTCGTACTGATAGGTAAGCAGGATGTCATCGAGGAACAACTAAGCAAGCAGGGGGTCAATTCACCTGCAGTAGAGATTGTTCATGCTGAGGAAGTAATCGGCATGGATGAGCATCCTACCAAAGCATTCACTCAAAAACAAAATTCTAGTATTGGGGTGGGGTTTCAGTTGTTGGCAAAAGGAGAAGTACAGGCCTTTTGCAGTGCGGGCAATACTGGAGCAATGCATGTGGGAGCGATGTTTTCTGTAAAACCTTGTGAGGGAATCATCCGTCCAGCCTTAGCAAGTGCCGCACCTCGTGAAAGCGGCAAACTGGGCTTGCTATTAGACGTGGGTGCTAATGCCGACTGTAAACCTGATATGCTATTACAGTTTGGCGAGTTAGGTGCTATCTATGCAAAGTATGTTTATGATATAGAGGAGCCAAAAGTGGCGCTTATCAACCTGGGTGAAGAAGAACAAAAAGGTACAGTAGTGACACAAGCAGCTTACCAACTCTTCAAGCAAGACCCACGTATCAATTTTGTCGGAAATATTGAAGGGAGAGATATTTTTAGTGAGAAGTCAGATGTAATGGTTTGTAATGGGTTTACAGGCAATGTAATCCTTAAAATGGCTGAATCTGTTTACCATCTACTGGAAAAAAGAGGCTTTACTGATCCATTTTTTGATCAAATGAATTATGAAGCTATTGGCGGTAGTCCTATATTGGGTGTCAATGGCAACGTAGTAATCGGACATGGAGTATCTAGCGGCCTGGCCATCAAAAATATGTTACTACAGTCACTAAAGATGGCCGAAACGAATTTGCATCTGAAAATACGTGATGCGTTTGGCAAATAAAATTTATTTTGCCAGTCTAAAATCCTCAACTACATGAGTAATAAGTTAAGAGCTGTTATCACTGGAGTAGGTGGTTACGTTCCTGATTATGTATTGACTAATAAGGAACTGGAAACCATTGTAGATACAAATGATGAATGGATAACAACCCGCACCGGCATCAAAGAAAGAAGAATCCTTAAGGGTAAAGATCAGGGAACCTCAGTGATGGCAAATCACGCAGTAGACCAACTGTTGGAAAAAACAGGTGTGTCTGCTGAAGAAGTTGATTTGATTATCTGTGCGACTACCACTCCTGATATGATTTTTCCCGCTACCGCAAACCTGGTGGGTGAACATATCGGAGCAAAAAATGCCTTTGGATATGATTTGCAGGCGGCATGCTCCGGATTTCTCTATGCACTTACTACAGCATCCCAATTCATTGAGTCTGGCGCGTATAAAAAAGTAATCGTAGTGGGAGCAGATAAGATGTCTTCCATTATTGATTATCAGGATCGTACTACCTGTATTATTTTTGGTGACGGAGCAGCTGCAGTAATGTTAGAGCCTACTGAAGAACCACTAGGTGTAATGGATTCCATACTACAGTCCGATGGAAGCGGAGCACCTTTCCTGCACCTTAAAGCAGGAGGAAGCCGAAGACCAGCGACCATAGAGTCAGTGACTGCCCGTGAGCATTTTGTATATCAGGAAGGAGCTACCGTTTTTAAGTACGCAGTAAAGCATATGTCAGATGTATCTGCTCAAATCATGCAGAAAAACAATCTTACTGCCGATGATATTCAATGGTTAGTGCCTCACCAGGCCAATAAGAGAATTATTGATGCTACTGCCAGTAGAATGGGAGTGGGAGAAGATAAAGTGATGTTCAACATCCACAAATATGGTAACACTACCAGTGCTACTCTTCCGCTCTGTTTATGGGATTATGAGTCTCAATTAAAGAAAGGAGATAATCTTATATTGGCAGCCTTTGGAGGAGGGTTTACCTGGGGCGCTACTTATCTTAAATGGGGCTATGATAGCCAATAGGTATATAATAAATTAATTATAGTTAATATATATGGCAACCACAGCAGATTTTAGAAACGGACTTTGTATAGTTCACAACAACGATCTGTATACCATTGTTGAGTTTCAACATGTGAAGCCCGGTAAAGGAGGAGCTTTCGTGAGAACCAAACTCAAAAGCCTTAATACCGGAAAAGTAATTGAAAACACATTTAACGCAGGTGTAAAAATTACGACAGCACGTATTGAAAGGCGTCCACACCAGTATCTTTATAGAGATGATTTGGGATATCATATGATGGATAGCAATACATTTGAACAAATTGCTATTGAAGAGAGTAAGATTAATGCTCCTGAGTTTTTATCTGAGGGACAAGCTATAGATGTTATTGTTCATGATGAGACCGGAGACATCTTAGGTGCGGAACTACCCCCCTTTGTAGAGCTAACAGTGACTTATACTGAGCCAGGGCTCAAAGGAGATACCGCAACCAATACTACAAAACCTGCAACATTAGAGACGGGTGCAGAGATTCAAGTGCCTCTCTTTATTGATCAGGATGAGAAAATTAAAGTGGACACCCGAACTAAGTCGTACTCTGAACGCGTAAAATAAACTACTACCATGAAAGCAAGCGAAATTCAGGACTTATTGGACTTTATTTCAAAGTCTGGCCTAGACGAAGTTAATATTGAAACCGGAGAGATAAAGCTTAAGGTGAAGAAGAACGCTGCCGCAAAAATAAGGCAAAATATTATTACTACTCCAGGTTCTTCTATGCCTCATGATTCTACAGGTCTGGTGTCACCAACCCCGGCATATTATCAAACAGAGAGAAATGAGGCTGATAAATCTGCTCCTAAGGAAACAAGTGCTGCTGAAAGCGGTAGTGCAGAGGATAGTAAACATCTGACAGTAAAATCACCTATGATCGGTACTTTCTACCGTTCTGCTAATCCGGATTCAGATCCATTTGTTCAGGTAGGGGATAAAGTAAGTGTGGGGCAGACCGTTTGCATAGTAGAGGCCATGAAGTTATTCAATGAGATTGAATCAGAGATTTCAGGAACAATTGTAAAAATATTGGCTGAGGATGCTTCTCCGGTAGAATATGACCAGCCTTTATTTCTGATAGATCCGTCCTGACCAATTGACAATCCCTATCGTAAGTTTTTGTATGTTTGATTGTTAATTGAGAAAGCCTTGTTTAATAAAATACTAATAGCTAACCGAGGAGAGATTGCTCTCAGAGTCATCCGTACCTGTCGTGAGATGGGTATCAAAACAGTAGCTGTCTACTCAACAGCTGATCGCGAAAGTTTACACGTACGATTTGCAGATGAAGCTGTCTGTATAGGACCACCACCTAGTAATAAATCCTATCTAAGTATTCCTAATATCATTGCAGCAGCAGAAATTACTAATGCTGATGCTATCCATCCCGGCTACGGATTCCTTTCGGAAAATGCAGAGTTCTCTCGTATTTGCGAAGAATACAACATTAAATTTATTGGACCTACCCCAGAAATGATCAGTAAGATGGGGGACAAAGCATCAGCCAAAGCAACCATGGATGCTGCTGGTGTACCAACTGTACCAGGATCAAAAGGCCTGTTGAAAAACATGGAAGAGGGCTTGAAAATTGCTGTAGAGATAGGTTATCCTATTATTCTTAAAGCTACCGCTGGTGGAGGTGGCAAGGGAATGAGGATTGTCTGGAACGAAAAAGAATTCAAGAAAGCATGGGATGATGCCAGACGTGAAGCAGGCGCTTCCTTCGGTAATGATGGCTTGTACCTGGAAAAATTTGTAGAAGAACCCCGCCATATAGAGATTCAGATAGTAGGAGATAGTACTGGTAAGGCATGTCACCTCTCAGAGAGAGACTGCTCAATCCAAAGGAGGCATCAGAAGCTGACCGAAGAGACTCCTTCTCCTTTTATGACCAAAGAACTGAGAGATAAGATGGGTGCCGCTGCTATCGCAGGTGCTGAAGCTATTGGCTATGAAGGAGCTGGTACAATAGAATTTCTGGTAGACAAACATAGAAACTTCTATTTCATGGAAATGAATACCCGTATTCAGGTAGAGCACCCCATCACCGAAGAAGTTACCAAATTTGACCTGATCAAGGAGCAAATTAAAGTGGCTGCTGGTGTGAAAATATCAGGGAAAAATTATTTTCCTACCATGCATGCTATTGAGTGTCGTATCAATGCGGAAGACCCTGCTAAAGGCTTTCGTCCCTGCCCGGGTAAAATTACCAACCTTCATCTGCCAGGAGGACATGGAGTGCGCGTAGATAGTCATGTATATGCAGGGTACATAATTCCGCCAAATTATGACTCAATGATTGCTAAATTAATCGTAAGTGGACAGACTAGAGAAGAAGCTATTACGAGGATGAAGCGGGCGTTGCAGGAATTTGTGATTGAAGGTATCAAGACGACTATCCCTTTTCACATCAAGTTAATGGATGATCCTAATTTTAGAAAAGGAGATTTTACTACTGCTTTCATGAATGACTTTGATCTGTCTGATATAGAAGAGTATGCTCAAATGTAGCCTTTGCTACGCAGGTGGTTGTATATTTCAAGGCAAACCCAGGCATCAGTAGCCGCATAGCGAATCTGCTTTTCAGTAAGTTGTGGATTCTCCCAGTTAGAAGTTTGTTGGGACTTGGACACCCTGAAGTTCAGGAAAATAGCCGTTAGCTTCTTTACACCGGCATGTTCTATGCCCAGTTCATGAGCAACTTCATTAAGCTCTGTAATATTTTCTGCATTGAAAGGAATACGATGCTTCTCGCTTAGTTGCTTCAGATGTTTGAGGTCATCTCTGATGCTAATACCTACTTTTTCTATATACTCATCATTAAAAAGATCGCTCAATCCTCGTGTGAAGCCGGTATGATTAAGCCTTATCAAATATACCTTTTCAGGAATAGCAATCTGAAGTAGTGCGACCATGTGCTTTACCCCCTTTCGGAAAGCAGGCTTGGTTTCAGTGTCAAATCCAAATACTTCATATTCTCGAATATGTTGAAGTGCATAGGCCAACTGCTCATGTTCAGTAATTACTGAAACTTTGCCTTCATATTTTCTAAGGTCCAGCTCATTAATCTCTTCCTTGGTGATATTTTTTGCAAACATGGATGGATATAGGCTTTGGTCAGTATTAGTAATGTTTTCTAATGAATTAAGCATTCTTTTCAACCAGTGTTTCTTCTTCTATTTCATCATCCTCATACCTACGAATCTTAAAGTCTAGAAATCCAAATGCCATGGTCATAATCGGGCTAAGGATACAAAAAAAAGCAAAAGGGGCATAGGTAAGGGTAGCTACTCCCAATACAGAAGCCTGGGTTGCTCCACAGGTATTCCAGGGTATCAGTACCGAGGTGACGGTTCCTGTATCTTCCAAAGTACGGCTAAGCACTTCTGGTTTAAGACCTCTTTTTTTATAAGTATCCGCATACATTCTTCCGGGAACTACGATAGCCAGATACTGATCTGATGCGGTAAAGTTAAAAAAGATAGAAGTGAAACCGGTGGAAGCTATGAGTGAGCCGGTAGAATGGGCCAGTTTCACAATGGATTTGGTAATCCGCTGCAGCATACCCGCTGACTCCATTACACCTCCGAAGATCATGGCACAGATAATTAACCAGACTGTATTCAGCATCCCAAACATACCCCCCGTAGATAGCAGATCATTTACCATTTCATTATCTGTAGTGATGCTGATATCGGTATACAAAGCTTTCATAACAGCAATATAAGCTGCCAATACCCCAGTTTCTCCTCCCGCAACCTCCTGCAAAGCCAGAGGCTGGAAAATAATGGCAAACAGCCCGCCTAAAAGTGTTCCTGCCAGTAATGCCGGTAATGCAGGAACCTTTTTTACGATCATCCCAATCACCAAAACTGGTACGATAAACAACCAGCCATTAATATTAAAAGCACTGTCAATGGCACCCAATACTTCGTCAATACCTCCAGTAACGGTAGCAGTATCAGAAGTGAGGCCGATGACCAGAAATATGATAAGGGTAATAATAATGGAAGGCACGGTAGTAAAAGTCATGTAGCGGATGTGCGTAAACAGATCTGTACCAGCCATAGCGGGAGCCAGGTTAGTAGTATCCGAAAGAGGCGACATTTTATCGCCAAAGTAGGCTCCTGAAATAATAGCTCCCCCGATCAAACCTTCACTTAAACCCAAAGCTTTGCCAATCCCTAGTAAAGCAATACCTACTGTGGCTACGGTAGACCAGCTACTCCCGGTAGCCAGTGATACTACCGCACAGATGATTACCGCAGCAAAAAGAAAGATAGTAGGGTTGAGAATTTGCAACCCATAGTAAATCATAGCGGGTACTATGCCGCTGAGTAACCAGGTTCCGGCCAGGGAGCCAATGAGCAGTAATATCAGAATTGCCGACATAGATGCACTGATGCTTTTTACAATGCCATCCTGCAATTCTTCCCATTTGATGCCTGTCCTTAGGGCGACTAATGCAGCTACAGTGGCTGACAGAATCAATACAATCTGGTTGGAACCAGAAATGGCATCATCCCCAAACACATAAATCACATTCACCGATAGCATGATAATCAGGAAAAGCACAGGAATCATGGCCTCCCATAGCATGGGCTCTCTTCTTTGCTCACTCATATAGACAATCAGGTGTGTAGCTCAAACAAATAGGTATAAAAGACGAAGATAATAAAATTTTTGGTATGCCTTTTTGCCTTTGAGCAGTGAACCAGGGTAGTCATTTTTCTTTTGTCAATATTGGTTACGAATAAAGTTCAGGATTCTGTAAATTGCGTCAATGGAGAATTTCGTAGTATCAGCTCGGAAGTATCGCCCTACAGGTTTTGAGGAAGTAGTAGGGCAAGGACATATTACCACTACCCTTCAAAATGCGATTGACAACAATCAACTGGCGCAGGCACTGCTTTTTTGTGGCCCTCGCGGTGTGGGTAAAACTACCTGTGCGCGTATCCTGGCCAGAAAAATCAATGGCTACGAAAGCCAGGAACAGGCCAACTCCATGAATATTTATGAGCTTGATGCTGCTTCCAACAACTCGGTAGACGATATCCGTAATCTGATAGACCAGGTGCGTTACCCTCCCCAGCAGGGAAGCTATAAAGTGTATATTATAGATGAGGTGCACATGCTTTCCAATCAGGCTTTCAATGCCTTTTTGAAGACCCTGGAAGAGCCTCCTTCTTATGCGATCTTTATCCTGGCAACCACTGAGAAGCACAAAGTTATTCCTACCATACTTTCTCGCTGCCAGATCTATGACTTCAACCGCATACAGGTAAGCCACATTGTGGATCACCTGAAGGAGATTGCCACCAAAGAAAATATAGAAGTAGAGGAAGAAGCATTAAACCTGATTGCGCAGAAAGCTGATGGGGCCTTACGTGACGCACTTTCTATCTTTGACCTGATCGTTACTTTCTCTTCCGATCGTAAGGTTACCTACCAGACAACTATCAAAAATCTGCATATCCTTGATTATGATTATTACTTCAAGGTAACAGATTATCTGGTGGAGCAAAATGTATCGCAGGTGATGCTGCTTTTTGATGAAATCCTGAAAAAAGGTTTTGATGGACATAACTTTATTGTGGGCCTGAGCGAGCATCTTCGCAACCTGATGGTGTGTAAAGATAAAGCTACCGTTCAACTGCTGGAGGTCTCAGAAAGTGTGCAGCAGCGTTATCTGGAGCAGGCTGCCAAAGTTCCTGCCTCCTTTCTGCTCACCGCACTCAACCTGGCCGGGAATTGCGATCTGAATTACAAAAACAGCAAAAACCAACGCCTGCATGTAGAGCTTACCCTTATGAAAATGGCCTATATCAGCTCGGCTGTACAAATGGCTCAGGTAGCTCAATCAGATGGAGGGGAAGGGGGAAAAGAAGAGAAAAAAAAAAGTAGTGAGCACGCCTCAACCAATGGAAGCTCAGTAAAGCCAGAGCCAGCCAAGAAAGGTGTGGATGTATCCCAGCTTCAACAACTTCAGACAACCGTCAAGATTCCGAAAGCCGAAGAAATAAGGCAGCAGGCTGTAAAAAAAGAGACCGTGCAGGAAGAGATTGCAGTAGCAGAAGAAAAGCCTGAACAACAAGAGCAGGTAATGGGAACCCGTACTGTTGAAATTGCCCGGCTAAGGCAGGAGTGGGCCAAATTTGCTGAGCAGAAAAAGCTGGCAGGAAGAGACTCCGCCTACATGGTGCTTAATCAGGAAGTAAACCTGCTGGAAGATGGAGTGACCATTCCCCTCAAAATGACAAATTCCCTGCAGATGGATGTGCTGAATGAGGTCAGAGTAGAGTTGATACAATACCTCCGCAAAGAGCTGCACAATTCTCAAATTAATGTGACGGCTGAACTGGTAAAAGATGAGAAACAGAGAAAACTTTATACTGCCTCAGAAAAACTCAACTACCTGATGGAAAAGAACCCTCAGGTACGCGCGCTGAAAGAAAAACTGGGACTGGACCCGGATTACTAAAACCCATAAGTAAAGCCGACGTTGATGGCGTTTTGAAGCTGTAGAGCCGGGCCAACTGTACCATCATCCCTTTCCACATCCGTATCATCATCGTAGATAAGTTGCAGTGAGATGTTGGACATAATATATTTATTGACTCTGAGCACCAGCAGGGACTCCAGGTTTACATCCACGTTCTGAAACTTCTCGTAGGCAGCAAACAGATTAAGGTTAGTATTGAAAACTACATTCTTGAAAAGCTCCTGTCGTATACCCATGGTAAGGCTTGAACCTGCTTCCGCTTTTACCTTTTTTCCCTCGGTATTGTACTGATTCCTTTCAGCTAATGTATCATCCAGCACAAAAGTAAACTTACCTGAAAAAGGGGAGAGTGTAATGGCAAAGTAGTTTCCTTCACGTTTCTGCACCTTGTCATTTTCTTCAATAAGCTTGCGTTGCTTTGGAGAGTAGGTCATACCTAGGGAGGCTACTAAAAAGCCGGGAGCCATAAATTCAGAAACCTTTACATCGTCAGAAATGCTATCGTTAACTTGTTCACTCTTAAAACCCTGAGCTATCTGACTTCTGAAATCAAGAAGGGTAGATAAATAATAACGCTCACTCAGCTTACGACCATAGCGGGAGGTGAAAATCAAATTATCTTTTGACTTAATAAATCTGTCCGTATCTTCTCCGATTCTACTCAGGCCATAACTGATTTCCAGCCGGTTTTCCCAGCGTCGCTTAGTAGTATCATCAAATGTAAGAAAAGCAGTCATGATCCCACCCAGGGCAAGAGAACTCTTACCTCCACCTGCCCAGTTGTTTAAGGAAACTTGCTGAAAGGTAGCGCTTAGTCCTCCGCCTTTGTTCCAGAAACTTTCGTCTTCATCATCTTCATTTTCTTGTTGAGCGATGGCCTGTGTAAACGTGAAAAAGCATAGGGTAAACAGCAGGAGACAAAAAGGTTTCATGAATATGTTTAGCTTTACAAAAGGGAAAAGACTGTAAAATTAAGCACAAGAAAGAGTAAAAGAAATTAAAGTGTTTTAATCTCTTCTAATGCTACCTGCGTGAGAGGCTTGGTAATGTATTTCACTACATGATTGTTGTTGATCAGGCGGTTGATGTCGCGCTGGTTGTCTGAACTGGAGAGAATGACTACTTTACATTTATCACGTACAGTAGCAGGGAAGTTTTCAAATTCGTACAGGAACATAAAGCCATCTACAATGGGCATATTGATGTCCAGAAAAATAAGGTTGGGCAAATGTTCAGGCTGATCCTGATGTTTTTGAAGGTATTCTAAAGCACTCTGCCCGCTGCTTTTGGCAACGACATTACGGGCAAATTGTGTAAGCTCTATGATGCGTTTACTGATAAAGTTATCAGTTTCATTATCATCAATTAGCATTACTAAATCTATCATCACGCTCCTCGGTATAAATTTCCGTTAATGTTCCTGTGGTTTACCCAAATCAAAAGACAAAGATTTAAACTTAAACCAGAAAATAAAAACAGTAGTTGAACGAATCGTCAAGGAGGTAATATTTGGCTAAAAACTACTTCTTTCTCACCTTTAGTTTTTCTCCTACGCTCACGTTAAAGTCCTCTTTTTCATTCCATTCCATCAACTCTTTGATCGTTACATCATACTGACGGGCTACTTTGTACATGGTTTCACCTACTTTAACTTCATGAACAAGGAAACTGTTGCTGTCTTCCGATGATGAAGCCAGTTCCTGCGGCTCTGATTCAGGAGCCTTTAGTAGTAGCTTCTGACCCACTTTGAGGGGAGCATCCCATGAAATGTTATTATAGCTGGTAATTTGCGGAATAGTCAGATCATACTGCCTGGCGATACTGTATAAAGTCTCACCTGCTTTCACAGTATGGTACTCGTTTTCAGTAGTTTTGCTCTGGCTTTCGGTAGATACGGAAGGGACTAAAATCTGCTCCTCTTCCTGAGCAGTAGTTTTGACACTCTCTTTATCAGAAGGAAGGTTTTTGTTGGAAGATGAAACGTTTTCTTCAACTGCTGGCTCAGGTTCAGCAATTACTGGTTCTAATGGTTTTTCTTCCTGCTGACTGTTATCTTCCAGTACCCCCCACTCCTGCTGTTGATTTGCTGAAGAACCGAGTTCCGGCTGATTGTTTGCCTGAGAAGGGGAAGGAGAAACTGGCTTTTGAGTAATGACTTTTTTAGTAGCCTTTGGTTGCTGAGGTTTGGCATTAGGTACATTACGGTACTCTACAGGAATATGCGGAGGACGGATGAAGCGTAACCAAAGTACACGTCCGGGTTTTAGCTCCTCTTCTTCACGCATGCGGTTGTTGCGCATCAGTTTTTTGAGCTTGATGCCAAACCTTTGGGAGACGCTCCACAGGTTTTCTCCCGGCTCTACTACATGATAATGTACCGGAGCTTTATTTCCTTTTCGTTTGGTATAATAAGGTTTCCCCGCAATGACACCGGCTTGCTTAGTGGTTAGGTCATTAAATTTTACCAGCTTTGAAGGTGCCACGCCTGTTTCCCGGCTTAGGGAACGAATGTTATCATCACTATCTGCGATTACGCCAGGAATGTCATTGATCAAAGTTACTTTCTTTCCCCAGCGGCTGCCTTGCTTTACAAGGGGAAAGCGAGCAGTATTATCTACCTCAACGTAACGAGTATCTTCATTGGCTTGCTGACGATCATCAGGACCATAGTCTTCTCTTTCCTGTGAGGGTTTTGTTTGAGCAAGCAGAGGTTGGGCACGTGTAGCGCTATAGTCAGGAACAATTACATAATATTCTTTATCATTGGGAATACGATTTCTTCTTACCCATTTGTTGTAAGGCTCCAGCTCAGCTTCTTCCAGATTGAGCGCTTTAGCCACCTGAGCCAGGGTTTTGCCATTTCCATCATTGTAGGCAAACAGAATCATCTCAGGATTAGGATTTTTTCCTACTGCCTGTTCAAAAGCAAGTTTATGAGCCAGATATTTGATGACATACCAGTGGGTACGGCCATCCAGTTTCATGCGTTTGGCACCGTAATACTTTTTATCAGCGATCTTCAGCGCTCCGCCAGGTCCGGCATAATAAGCCAATAATGCATATAGCCAGTTATCAAAAAATGTATTATTGTTCTTAAAATAGCGGGCTGCTCCCCGAGTAGCAGTGATAATATTCATCCGCTCATCTACCTCATTGTTGATCGTTAGCCCTACCTCACGACCAGTGGGTGCTTTAAATTGCCAGTAACCTACTGCATTGGAAGAAGACACTGCATCGCCTACCAGCGCACTTTCCTGAATTACCAGGTATTTGATATCATCGGGGACGTTCTCTTCACGAAGCACCTGCTCAATAAGGGGAAGGTAGGCATCCACTTTGTCAACTTTTGCATTGAAATACTTTTCGTAGCGGGTTAACGCATCTACATCCGTCTGTATCTTCTTCTGGGCTTCAGGGGTAAGTTCCAACTGAATATCAGCGAAGTATATAACCTTAGGCACTTCTACTTTAAGTTGTGCCTGTAAGCTAAGGCTATAAAAAAGTAATCCGATAAGCAAAATTGTCTTATGCATGCACTATAATTTTCTGGCTACCATCAATCCATCTCGTATCGGAAGAAGAACGTGCTCAACGCGGCGGTCATTATGTACGTAATCATTAAATTCACGAATGGCCTCTCCGTTGGGCTTCAGTTTTTCTTCCTGACTTACCTTTCCACCCCACAACACATTATCAGCTACAATAAATCCGCCTCGCCTAACTTTAGGCATAGCCATATCATAATAGGCTTTGTAGTTCACTTTGTCAGCATCTATGAATACCATGTCATAGGTTTCTTCCAGTGTAGGAATTACTTCCAGCGCATTGCCAATGATGTAGCGGATTTTATGGGCCAATTGAGATTTTGCGATATAGTTTCGGACCATATCCTCCAGTTCCTCATTGATATCAACAGTAGTAACCATGCCGTCTTCAGACAAAGCCTGTGCCATCCAGATGGCGGAGTAGCCGGTAAATGTCCCGATTTCCAGAATATTTTTAGGCCGAATCATATGTACAAACATTGCCAGTACATTGCCCTGCAAGGAACCGGAAATCATCTGTGGCATAAGTACTTTCATACGAGTCTCACGCTCAAGCTCTTGCAGGTATTTGGGGGCAGGGTGACTATGTTGAGACACATACTGCTCTATGTCTTCAGGTAAAAGGTTCATAGCTTTAGATTTTCTTTGCCAATATCTTAGATATAAGTTAATCATTCAATAAGCAATGCATAATTGGCAATTATTTTCAGAATAATTGTTATGCATGCATAATAATTTATGTATATTTGAAGACGATGAAAAAGGAAGAAACAGTAGACTATAACATCAAAACTGCCTGGCATGCAATTTATCGTATGTACAATCAGGAAGCTTTAAAAAGTGATTTCACAACCTCCATTGGCTTTGTATTGTTAAACATTGACTCTAAAGAAGGAACACCTGCTACAAAAATCGCGCCTCTGATTGGGCTGGAATCACGTAGTCTTACGCGCATGCTGAAAAATATGGAGGAGAAAGGTTTCATTGTCAAAAAGCCTGATCCTAATGACCGCCGATCAGTGCGGATTTTTCTCACAGATCTAGGTAAGGAGAAAAAAGAGATCTCCCGGAAAACAGTGCTGGGCTTTAATCATTATGTGAGGGAACAAGTTTCCGAGGATAAGCTGAAAGTATTTTTTGAAGTAATTTCTGTAATCAATCGTATTGTAGAAGAAGACATATATCAAACCGTAACCGAAGAATGAAGAAATTTAATATCAAAAAGGTAGCTGTGTTGGGCTCCGGTATTATGGGTTCACGGATTGCCTGCCACTTTGCAAATATTGGGGTAGAAGTACTCTTGATGGACATTGCCCCAAAAGAACTGACTGAAGAAGAAAAGAAAAAAGGCCTTTCTCTGGAGCATTCGGCAGTCAGAAACAGGATTGTCAATAGCTCTTTTGAGAAGGCAGTGAAATCCAACCCCGCACCACTTTACCATCCTTCTTATGCGCAGCGCGTAAAGCTGGGCAACTTTGAGGAGAACATGAAAGAGATTGCCGACTATGACTGGATCATAGAGGTAGTGGTGGAGAAACTGGATATCAAGAAAAAAGTATTTGAGCAGGTAGAGCAGTATCGCAAGCCCGGAACATTGATTACTTCCAACACATCAGGGATTCCCATCAATCTGATGCTGGATGGTCGTAGTGAGGACTTTCAGAAACATTTTTGTGGGACGCACTTTTTTAATCCTCCTCGCTATCTGCGCCTGCTGGAAATTATTCCTTCACAGAAGACTGATCCTGAGGTTGTGGATTTTCTGATGCACTACGGAGATCTCTATCTCGGTAAAGAAACCGTACTTTGTAAGGACACTCCTGCCTTTATCGCCAACCGTATTGGTGTATACGGTATACTGTCTGCCATGCACACCGTGGAGAAAATGGACCTTACTGTAGGCGAAGTAGATCGCCTGACCGGACCGCTGATTGGCAGGGCCAAATCCGCTACCTTCCGTACTATGGATGTAGTGGGACTGGATACTACCGTTAATGTGGCTAACAATCTGTACCAGGTTTTGAAGCATGATGAGTCAAGAGACACTTTTAAGCTTCCGGGCATCGTCAAAGAATTATATGACAGAAACTGGCTGGGAGATAAAACCGGTCAGGGATACTTCAAGAAGATCAAAGACGAAAAAGGTAAATCAGTCATCCTGGAGCTGGACTTCAAAACCTACGAATATGGTGAAAGGACCAAAGCCAATTTTCCTTCTCTGGAAATGGCTAAGCCTAAGGACGATCTACAGGAAAGATTAAAAATTTTGATCGGAGCGCAGGATAAAGCCGGAGAGTTTTATCGTGCCCATTTTTACGATCTTTTCCGCTACTGTACCTTCCGCATACCCGAAATTGCTGATGAGCTATTCCGTATTGATCAGGCCGTAAGTGCCGGATTTGGCTGGGAAGTAGGACCTTTTGAAACCTGGGATATGCTGGGCGACACCTCGCTGGGTGTGGAAAAGACCGTGGCCAAGATGGAAGAAAATGGCTACAAGCCAGCCCAGTGGGTATATGAGATGCTGGAAAGCGGAGCCAAAAGCTTCTACAAGTCGGAGAATGGCAAGCGTATGTACTACGATATTGACAGCAAAAGCTATAAAGTAGTACCCGGTACTGATGATTTCATCTTGCTGGATACCTTGCGCGAAAATAAGGTGCTGTGGAGCAGCGATGGCGCCAGTATTCTGGACCTGGGAGATGGCGTATTAAATGTAGAGTTCCATACCAAGATGAATACTCTAGGCAATGATCCTGTTGAGGCCATCAATCGTGCAATTGATATGGCGGAAAAAGATTATACCGGAGTAGTCATTGGTAATGAAGGACAAAATTTCTCTGCCGGAGCCAATCTGGCGATGCTTTTCATGTATGCCATTGAGCAGGAGTTTGACGAAATAGAAATGATGATTCGTCAGTTTCAGAATACCATGATGCGGGCGCGCTACTCTTCTGTTCCGGTGGTGGTAGCACCGCACGGACTTTCTCTAGGAGGCGGCTGCGAGCTTACGATGCATGCCGACCAGGTAGTTGCCGCAGCGGAGACCTATATCGGACTGGTGGAAGTAGGGGTAGGCTTAATCCCTGCCGGAGGTGGTACCAAGGAGTTGACGCTGCGAGTTTCCGATAGTCTGGAAGCAGGAGATATAGAATTCAACACCTTACAAAATGCTTTTATGAATATCGCTACCGCTAAGGTGGCTACTTCGGCCAGAGAAGCTTTTGACATGCATATTCTTCGTGATCGTGATATTGTCACCATGAACAAAAACCGCCTCATCGCTGACGCCAAAGAGGCAGTACTTGTATTGGCGGAGCAAGGCTATTCTCAGCCTACCCACCGTAAGGATATCAAAGTGCAGGGGAAACCAGGCATTGCCCTCTTCCTCGCAGGTATCTACGGCATGCATCAGGGGCATTACATCTCTGATCATGACAAAAAGATTGCTGAGAAAATTGCTTATGTCATGTGTGGAGGTGAGCTGTCTTATCCTCAGCTGGTATCAGAGCAATACCTGCTGGATATGGAAAGGGAAGCTTTTTTGTCTCTTACCGGAGAAAAGAAAACATTAGAGCGCATTCAGTCATTACTACAGGGAGGAAAGCCTTTAAGAAATTGATTAAAGTTGAATAGAGCGATTGTAAGTCAAACCGGCTTCTGTATTACGGAGGTCGGTTTTCTTTTTGCTAAGCCTAAATTATCCTGCTTCGGGTAAATTTCGTATGTTTAAGAAAAGTGTCATTATGGAAACACAAGCCACAGAAACACTTACAGAAGTACACAAACTAAAATATACGGCTGGAGATATCGAGAAGCTTTATAAAGCAGGTATCCTACATGAGGATGATCGTATAGAATTAGTAGAAGGTGAAATCTTTTATATGAGTCCCATTAACTTCCCCCATGCCCAATGTGTGAATAAGCTAACCGATATATTTAATCAGCAGCTGAGAGATACACATTTTGTAAATGCACAGAATCCGTTAAGACTTGACCACCAAAGTATTGTACAGCCAGATTTAGCAATTTTTGAAAGAGGAGCTTTCTTCTCACTCACCGATCATCCTACTTCCAATATGGTAAAGCTGTTGATTGAAGTAGCCAACAGCAGTTACCAGGCAGACCGCAAAATTAAATTGCCCAAATATGCTGAGGGAGGAATTACTGAAGTCTGGATTGTCAATCTTCAGGAGCATGCCATTGAAGTTTTTACCCAACCCAGAGATAAACAATATCTCAGTCAGCAGACATATCTGAGTGATCAGTCAGTGCCTACCCCTTTTCAGTTTTCTATTGCAGTGCAGGATATCTTGCCGAGTAATTAGTTATTTGCTATAGTTCTCAGTCTAAAGCCTTTCCCTTTTCTCTCACCATTAATATTTTGGGATAATTCACTATTTTTGCAACTTGCTTCGCGAAAGGGTGAAGGAAAGCAGGTAATTTGTTGATCTGCCGTGCGCTCACCCGCTAAATATTTACGCATTCATTGGAAAAAAGTATACGCGTATTTGCCCCCGCTACGGTAGCCAATGTAGCTTGTGGCTTTGATATTATGGGTTTTGCCATAGAGCAGCCCGGTGATGAAGTGGTTATGCGACTGACCGATAAGCGAGGAGTAGTAGAAATAGAAAAAATTATTGGTGATGAAGGTAAGCTACCTTTAGATGCGGATAAAAATACAGTGAGTCTGGTAGTGCAGCAACTGCTTCGTGATGTCAACTCAAAGTATGGAGTGAGCATAACGCTTTATAAGAATATGCCTTTGGGGAGTGGTTTGGGTTCCAGTGCGGCCAGTGCGGTGGCAGGGCTATATGCTGTAAATGAGTTGCTTCTCCGATATGAGCCCAGCAAGGCTATCAAAGAAAGGAAGCATTTGATACCTTATGCCATGGAAGGGGAAAGGCTAGCCTCTGGATCAGCGCATGCCGATAATGTGGCGCCTGCGCTGATGGGTGGATTTGTATTGATAAGGAGCTATGAGCCTTTGGATGTGATTACCATACCTACACCCCTCTCACTTTGGGTTACAGTTATTCATCCGCAAGTGGAGATACAGACCCGGGATGCCCGCAGCATACTGCGTAAACAAATTTCTCTCAAAGACGCGATCGTGCAGTGGGGTAATACTGCCGGACTGGTAGCAGGCCTGTGGCAATGTGATTATGAACTAATCGGCCGCTCAATGCAGGATGTGATTGTAGAACCTATCCGCTCCATCCTGATTCCCGGCTTTGACAGTGTGAAGCTCAGTGCCATGAAGGCAGGAGCTTTGGGTTGTGGTATTTCTGGCTCAGGACCATCAGTTTTTGCGTTGAGTAGAGACGAACTGACAGCCACAGAAGTAGGAAGAAAAATGCAGAATGCCTTTGGTATGTTAAATATTGACAGCGAGGTTTATGTTTCACCTATCAATAGAAATGGTCCCCGCGTTGTTGAATAGTCGCTCTTTCAATTTTTCAATCTTCAATTTCAATCTGTAATTTCCCATGCAATTATATAGTACCAACGATCCTAAGAGAGCCAATAAAGTAAGTTTTCAGGAAGCATTGTTTCGGAGCATGCCCGCCGATAAAGGCTTATACATGCCAGAATATTTTCCCCGCCTGAAAGATAGCTTTTTTGAGAATATAGAGAATCTTACTTTTCAGGAGATCGCTTTTGAAGTAGCCGATGCTTTGCTGAATGAAGAAATTCCGGCAGTGAAGCTGAGAGAGATCATAGACGAGGCTATCAACTTTTCTGCACCGCTCGCTAAGCTGGATGAGCAGTTTTATGTATTAGAACTTTTTCATGGCCCAACGCTTGCCTTCAAAGATTTTGGCGCTCGCTTCATGGCACGCACCATGTCCTGGTTTTTGCAGGAGAGTCCTTCTGAGAGAGAAATCCATATACTGGTAGCTACTTCCGGAGATACCGGAGGAGCAGTAGCACAGGGCTTTTTGAATGTACCGGGCATCAAAGTTACGCTGCTTTATCCCAAAGGAAAAGTAAGTGAGCTACAGGAGAAGCAGCTTACTACCGTTGGGAATAATGTAGAAGCGCTGGAAGTAGAAGGTACGTTTGATGATTGTCAGCGCATGGTGAAGGAAGCCTTTCTGGACAAAGATTTACGGGCGCACCTTCAATTGTCTTCTGCCAATTCCATCAATATCAGCCGCCTTATTCCTCAGTCTTTTTACTACTTCAATGCTTACGCTCAGCTTAAGCGACAGCTATCATTCAATCCGGAACAGAAAATAGTCTTTTCCGTGCCCAGCGGTAATTTTGGCAACCTTTGCGGAGGACTGATTGCCAAACGTTTGGGTTTACCTATTCACCAGATTATTGCTTCTACTAACGTAAATGATATTGTACCCAAGTACCTGGATAGTGGTAAGTTTGAGCCTAAGCCGTCCTTACAAACTTTATCCAATGCGATGGACGTTGGGAATCCAAGCAACTTTGCCCGTCTCAAAGCTTTTTACCAGCATTTGCCAGAAATGGCAGATGCAGCGCTTTTATTGGCGATTCAGGATGATATCATCGGAAAACGCTATACCGATGCGCAAACCCGCAAAGCCATCAAAGAAGTGTATGACAAATATTATGGCTACACAATGTGTCCGCATACTGCAGTGGGCTATCTGGGATTACAGGACTATTTTACTGAGGTAGGTAAAGATGAAAATATGTATGGCGTGATACTGGCTACGGCGCATCCTGCCAAGTTTATTGATACGGTAGAAGCAACGATAGGCGAAAAAGTGAAGATGCCGGAAAGTTTATCGGCAATCATGCAGTCAGAAAAAAATGCTATGTTGATTCCTGCCGATTTTCAGGCATTGAAAGATCATCTGCTTCAGCAAGGCTAACATAAGTTCCCCCTTCAATAGTATTCCATTTTTAAGCCTGGCATATCCGTGTCAGGCTTTTTTAATGTCCTTGGATTTACCTGCAAAACTATCCGTTTGGGTTTGCCCTTATTAAAGAGGAGGGATTTTTAAAAGTAAAAAATAACATTTACACATGAACATATATTCATATGTTGCGTAAGTGTAAGTAAACGATTTTTAAACATTAAAATTGAAACCATGAAGGTAGAGCAATTTTTTGACGAAGGCTTGGCTCATGCGTCTTATGCGATCATCAGTGAAGGAAAAGCTGCTTTGATAGATCCAGCCAGAGATACCAAACCCTATCTAAAATATGCCGAAGAAAATAATGCGAAAATAGTGGCTGTTTTTGAGACACATCCTCATGCGGACTTCGTGAGTAGCCATCGGGAGCTTCATGATAAACTGGGGGCAATTATTTATATCAATGCCGATATGGGAGCAGACTACCCGCATCAGGTGCTGGAAGATGGAGAAGAAGTAAAAATTGGAGGAGCCACAGTGAAAGCACTCTATTCACCGGGACACTCACCCGACCACAGTGCGTATCTGGTGATGGATGAATCTGGTAAGCCTCATTCAGTCTATACTGGAGATTCTCTGTTCGTGGGTGATGTAGGCCGACCTGATCTGAGGGAAGGTGCCGGTAAGACCAAAGCGCAAAGAAAAGAGCTGGCCAGTAAAATGTTTCATACCATCCATGAGGTATACAAGCCGCTGGATGATGATATATTGGTGTATCCGGCTCATGGAGCAGGCTCACTTTGCGGAAAAAATATGAGCTCCGAACGTTACAGCACCATCGGTAAAGAAAAAGAAAGAAACTGGGCGTTTAAAGTAAAAGAGGAAGCAGAATTTGTAAAAGCTCTGTTGGAAGATCAGCCCTTTGTACCCTATTATTTCCCTTATGATGTAGAAGTGAATCGCAAAGGAGCAAAACCTCTGGAAGAAAGTATTCAAGCTATCCCCCGACTGCAAGCATCAGACACATTAGAAAAAAATGTACTGGTGATAGATACGCGTCCGCAGAAACAGTTTAAGCAAAGCCATGTGGAAGGAGCCTTCAATATTATGAACGGAGAAAAATTTGAGACCTGGCTGGGCTCACTCGTAAAGCCGGAAGAACCTTATTATCTGATCGCTGAGAACGAAAAAGAATTGGATGAAGTGATTCGTAAAGCTGCTAAGATTGGCTACGAAAATTATATCAAGGGAGCATTGATTTCCCATCAATCAATGGATACACAAAGTCCTAAGTTTGATCTGGATCACTTTAAATCCCATCCTGATCAATATAATGTAGTGGATTTGCGGAGTCCCAGCGAAGGTGAAAACCTATTTGAAGGTGCGCGGCGTATTCCTCTGAATGAGTTGCGGGAAAAAGCCCAGGAAGTAAAAACAGATAAGCCTATCGTAGTACACTGTGCGGGAGGATATCGCTCAGCGGCAGGGAGTAGCATACTGGAAAGTGCTCTGGATGCAAAAGTATATGACCTGAGCGAAGCAGTAGATGAGTTTATGTCTCAGGAAGCTTAGTCAGATTGTTAAATTAGATAATTGAAAGGCCTTCACCCTATGTGGAGGTTTTTTTGTTTTGAACACTTGAGTAGAATGTTTTCTTACTTGAAAAGCACCCAACTTTCTGCGTATCTTATTCATCCAATATCAGGAAAGTTAAAAAAGTAACATTTTTTTATTAGCCATTAATAAATGTCCAAGATATGAAGAACTCCTATTCTCACTTAGCATCATTTTTTTTAGTTCTTTCCCTTTTTTATGCCTGCAGCCCTCAGCCCTCAGAAGAGGAAGCTACCTCTACAGATGCCCTGGCTACAGACAGCATTGCAATAGAAGAAAGGTTAAACAAATACACTACAGTAAGGCTTGACCCCGATATGAGTCAGTTGTCCGCCAATCAGCAGGAGCTTGTGGCTCTGCTCATAGAGGCTGCCCATCTGATGGACGATATGTTTTGGTATGAGGCCTACGGCAAAAAAGACAGCTTACTACAGGTAGTCAATGATGTGGAGACAGAAAAATTTATCAACATCAATTACGGTCCCTGGGATCGGCTGGCCAATAATGAGCCTTTTGTGGAAGGTGTAGGACCTAAACCGGCGGGGGCAAATTTCTATCCGGCAGACATGAGTAAGGAAGAATTTGAGCAGGCAAATCTTCCTGGTAAAACCAGCCTCTACACTTTCATCCGCAGAAATGAAGCTGGTGAACTGACCGCCATTCCTTATCATGTAGCTTTTGAGGAGCAGGTAGTACAGGCCGCAGAACTACTTAAGGAAGCGGCTGCTCTGGCTGAGAACGAGGACTTCAAAAACTATCTGAACCTCCGGGCAGAGGCATTACTCACCGATGATTATCAAGCCAGTGATCTGGCCTGGATGGATATGAAAGATAATGACATTGATGTAGTCATTGGCCCGATAGAAACCTACGAAGACCAGCTTTTTGGCTATAAAGCAGCCCACGAAGCTTATGTACTTTTGAAAGATCAGGAGTGGAGTGGGCGCCTGGAAAAATATGCTGCTTTCCTGCCTGAACTACAATCCAACCTTCCGGTAGAAGCAAAATATAAGCAGGAGCAACCGGGTAGCGATGCTGACCTCGGAGCTTACGATGTGGTCTACTATGCCGGCGACTGCAATGCGGGGAGTAAAACCATTGCTATCAACCTGCCCAATGATGAAGAAGTACAATTACAAAAAGGTACCCGACGACTGCAACTCAAGAACGCGATGCGTGCCAAATATGATGAAATTCTCGTGCCCATTTCGGAACTTTTGATTGCAGAAGATCAGCGGCAGTACATTACGTTTGATGCTTTCTTTGCCAATACTATGTTTCATGAAGTGGCTCACGGTCTGGGTATCAAGAATACCATCAATGATAAAGGCACAGTAAGGGAAGCACTGAGGGAGCATGCCTCAGCCCTGGAAGAAGGAAAAGCAGATGTGTTAGGTTTGTATATGGTTACCCAACTTCTGGAACAGGGAGAACTGGAAGGCGATTTAAAAGACTATTATACCACTTTCCTGGCCAGTATTTTTCGTAGCGTACGCTTCGGTGCCAGCAGCGCCCATGGCGTGGCTAATATGATTCGTTTCAATTACTTTCAGGAGAAAGGGGCATTTGTTCGGGATGAAGAAACAGGAACCTATCGGGTCAACTACGAGCAGATGCGGCAGGCGATGAACGACCTTTCCAGCGAGATTCTGGTATATCAGGGTGAAGGCGACTACGAAGGCGTAGCAGCTTTGGTTGAGGCAAAAGGGGCTATCACTGATCAGCTACAGGCAGACTTAGACAGATTAGCTGAGCAAAATATTGCGGTAGATGTAGTCTTTGAGCAGGGGAGAGAAGTGCTGGGCCTGAGTGCTTCTGTAGAATAGCCATTCAAAGCTGCAACCTTCGCTCCGCCACTTCAAAGTATTCCTGCTGAGTTTCGTAGCCTACAAAATTCCGTTTAAGCTGCTGGCAGGCTACTCCTGTACTTCCGCTGCCCATAAAGGGGTCCAGTACCTGCTGGCCTTCAAAGCTGACCAGCTTCACCAGGTGTTGCATCAGATGCACAGGCTTAAGGGTGGGGTGCTTATTATACTCTTCGGCCTGCTGACGTACTTTCGGAATCAGGAAGAACTTATCGTAGCCATCTTCCCAGGCCTCGGTGCGGATGATATTAGCCGCTACCCTGCCTTTGGGATGGGGGTTATGTCCTACTTTTCCTTCTTCTCCTTCTTCAAAAGGGATACGGGTATCTTCCAGATTGAGCGCTCCGGTGCCATAGCGTAAAATATTATTAGCTACATTTCCGGCAGCCAGGGGTTTTTGGATAAGGATGATAGGCTCATAGGCGGGCTTAATACCTAGCCCTGCTCCATGATATTTTTTCCCTTCATCTGAAACAGGTTGGCAGCGAGCTCTCTTGCCGTTAAGCGTATAAGTTTCGGCGCCACCTTTTTTATAGCCCTGTATGTATTGATAATGCCCGTTGACTTCACTCTCCACACCCAGCGAGCGATCAATGGACAGACCTACATTTCGGCTTTTTGGCATGCCGTTGAGATAAGCCCAGAAGAGTACATCTTTGATCAGAAAACCACTATCCTCTATCGCTACCATGATACGGTGCATGAGACGAACAGAGGAAAAAACCAGCCCAAAAGCACCGGGCTTAAGCACACGAAGGCAGTCTGACCAGATTTGCGGATCAGGTAGTTTCTGGTCCCAGGCATGTGTCTGATAGCCTATACCGTAGGGAGGGTCAGTGACTAAGGCATCCGTACTTTCTTCAGGGAGGGGAGAGAGTCCGTAGCAACTTTTATGATAAAGGGTATAAGGCTGGCTCATGCAGGTTTAGCAATTTCAGAGGCCAAGTTAATAAATACTCTTGTATATAAAACCCTGCTCATTCACTCCCTTTACACTAAACCTGAGCAAATTATCCGAATATATTTCCTGCTGAAGATAGCGCAGGTAAGCAGGAGTGTATACCCCAAATCCATTGGGAAGGTAATACAAAGAGTTGATTCTATCATTTTTTAGTGAATAAGGCAGGTCTACATGAATTCCCTCTGCGCTTTCTACCTGCTTATAAGCCGACTTGTATTTGCGGTAGTGCCATGCCCTTTGCGTATCCACAAAAATATGGATATGGTAATAGCTTTCCTGATGTGTAATGCTAAAATCTACCCCTTTCTGATCCAGTTCAATGCTTCGGTGTACATTTTCGTTTCCAAAAACGGCCTGAGCGCCCAAGAAAGCCTGATACTCGGTAAGTATGCCGCATTGGGTTCTGTACAACCTCGCCCGCAGGCCTCTCAAAAGCTCCTGCTCATTTAATGTGGAAAATCTGTCTTTAAGTAAAGCCTGGTGTTTCTTCCAATAAAAGTCAAAGAATGCATCAAAATTCAGCCATCGGTTTTGCACGAAGAAAAGCTTGTTCAGCAGCTTACTGGGATTGAGCGCTCCCTTCAGATCAGCTTCAAAACTTTTGATCTGAGCCAAATGAGGGTTCAGTTGTAGAGAACAGAGAAATTCAAGATAGGCCTTCAGCATATACTCCTAAGGTTGGTTACAGAAGGGAATAAAGTCTTTGTAGTTTTCTGATGCATAAGGTAGTAGACAGTAATACTATTTTGATCAAATGATTGCATCTTTTGCCTTTTACCGGGTACTTCCATGCAAGAATGCTGACAATTTCTTAACTTATCTTATTAGAATAGGTAAGAAACTGTCTTATGAAGAACTTATGCTTTCTGTGCACTTTTTTGTTGCTGGCTGCCTGTGAGCCTGCACAAGTACAGTTTGCACCTGAACTGGAAGCACGCCTGCCCGAGCAGGTAGATTTCAATTTTCACATCAAACCTATCCTTTCTGACCGCTGCTTTGCCTGCCACGGACCGGACGAAAATGCCCGTGAAGCTGATCTGCGGCTGGACCTGGAAGAAAGCGCCTTTGCAGCCATAGGTGAGGAGCAGGATCATTATGCGCTGGTAAAAGGAGATGTGGATGAAAGTGAGGTTTACCACCGCATTACATCTACTGACCCCGAAACCATGATGCCGCCCCCCGAATCCAATTTGCAGCTAAGCGAGTATGAAATAGCTTTGCTTACCCGCTGGATAGAGCAGGGAGCTGAATATAAACCCCAGTGGTCCTTCATCAAAGCCGAAAAACCGGAAGTTCCGCAGCTAGCTGAAAGCGATTTAGCTAAGAATGAAATTGATCATTTTATCCTGAAGCGGCTGGAAAGAGAAAAGCTGGTGCTCAGCTCAGAAGCCAGCAAAGAAGCCCTGATCCGTAGGCTGAGTTTTGACCTGACCGGCTTACCACCCACCCCGGAAGAGGTGGATACCTTTGTCAAAGACAATTCTCCTGATGCCTACGAAAAAGTAGTAGACCGCCTGCTGGCTTCGCCCCACTATGGCGAGCGTATGGCTGCCAAATGGATGGAAATCTCCCGCTATGCCGATACCCACGGCTATCAGGATGATCAGTTTCGTTATATGTGGCCCTGGCGCGACTGGGTGATCAAAGCTTATAATGAAAACCTGCCCTATGATAAGTTTGTGGAATGGCAGATCGCCGGAGATATGTTGCCCAAAGCTACCTCAGAGCAGATCCTGGCCACAGGGTTTAATCGTAACCATGTACAGAATGTGGAAGGGGGCATCATTGAAGAAGAATACCGGGTAGAAAATGTGGCTGACCGCACCAATACTTTGGGTAAAGCTTTTCTGGGACTGACGCTGGAATGCGCCCGCTGCCACGATCATAAGTATGACCCAGTGTCGCAGGAAGAATATTACCAGATGTTCGCTTTCTTCAACAATGTGGACGAAGTAGGCAGGATTCCCCGTGATGGGGGCGAAGCTCCTGGTCCCACACTTTTGCTTACCGATGAGGAGAATGAAAAGCAACTGGCCTTTCTTCAGGAAAAAATTGCCGAGCAGGAAGTAAAGATGGAGGAGATTCAGCAGCAGGAACAGCCAGCTTTTGAGCAATGGTTGTCAAAAAATAAGGATCATCAGCTACTGAAGCAGAAAACTACTCTGGGACTGGAAGCGCATTTTCCTATGGGCAAAGCTTCCCACGAAAAACTTCAGGAACTGGATGAAACAGAAGGTAAGTTTGACAAAGCCACTTTATTCAACGGTACAGATGGAGCAGGCCTGGACCTCAAAAGTTTTGAAAGGTCAGATCCCTTTACGCTAAGCTTTTGGATAAAGCCACCTGAGGTAAAGGACTATGCCGGGGTGTTTTCCTATTCCAGTGGCTATTATGGCGGCTATCGTGGCTATGAAGTACTATTGGTGGAAGGCAAGCTGGAATTCCGCCTTTCCCATGAGTTTCCTTACAATGCCCTACAGGTGGAGACTCAACAGCCTTTCATCCCGCATCAGTGGCAGCATATAGCCATCACTTACGATGGTTCCAGCCGGGCAAAAGGCATCCGCCTGTATATGAATGGAGAAGCTGCTCCACTGGAAATCAAAAGAGACAATCTGTACCAGACAGCCATTCCTCTTAACTCCCAGTTTGGCAATAGTCGCTACCTGCGCCTGGGTACCCGCGAGAATGAGAAAGGTTTTGCCGGGGGAGCATTGGACGAACTCATGGTTTTCAACCGTGAATTAAGTTCGTTAGAAGTATTACAGCTCAGCGACCAGCAGGAAAAACTGGAGCAGCTATTAGCCAAAGTCCCTGATCAATTGTCCTCCCAGGACAAGAAGGCTTTGGAAAGCTATTATTTTTCTGTCTACAACTCTAATTATCAGAGTGCTTTAAAAGCGTTGCAGAAGCTTCGGCTGGCTGAAAATGATACGCTTACAACTGTGCCCGAAATCATGGTGATGGGTGAACGTGCTGAGCCTCGCCAGACTTATCTGCTGGAGAGAGGGGCCTACGATGCGCATGGAAAAGAGGTTAGCCCCGGTATACCGGAACAGGTATCTGACTTTTCTGAGAACTTACCGCCCAATCGTCTGGGGTTGGCCCAATGGCTTATCCATCCCGATAATCCGCTCACTGCCCGAGTGGCAGTCAACCGCCTGTGGCAGCAGTTTTTTGGTAAAGGCATTGTTGGTACATTGGATGACTTTGGTAGTCAGGGAGACCTGCCTACCCATCCTGCCCTGCTGGACTGGCTGGCAGTATCTTTTGTGGAATCAGGCTGGGATACCAAAGCTCTACAGAAAAAGATCGTTATGTCGGCTACCTACCGGCAGACTTCTATGGCTTCGGAAGAGCTGTTAAGACAAGACCCTCAAAATCTGCTGCTGGCCCATGGGCCTAAGCGTCGCCTGCCCGCCGAGATGATACGCGATAATGCACTGGCTGCCAGCGGACTGCTGGTCAGGAAGATAGGTGGTCCCAGTGTCAAACCTTATCAGCCGCCGGGCCTGTGGAGAGAAAAAGCTTCTGTTGTGGGAGAACGAGAATATAAAGCCGGAGAAGGCGATGATCTCTACCGGCGTAGTTTATATACCTATTGGCGACGCACCATACCCCCTCCTTCCATGCTCACTTTTGATGCCGATGCCCGCAATGTGTGTACGGTGGAGCGGCAGGTAACCAGTACGCCTTTACAGGCTTTGATCCTGCTCAATGATCCGCAGTATGTGGAAGCTTCCCGGATATTAGCAGAGCGAATGCAGAAGGAAGAGAAAGATAACCTGGAAGCACAACTAAATTATGGCTTCCGTCTGCTTACCGGCAGAGAGATACTGGAACCGGAATTGGAAATATTTGAAGCAATGTATGCAGATGAACTTGAAAAATATACGGCTGAGCCCCAGCATGCCAGAGATTTACTCAGCGTAGGAGAATACCCTTGGGATCAGCAACTGGATTTATCCAAAACTGCGGCCCTGGCAGTGGTAGCCAATGCGATGATGAATCATGATGAGTTTTATACACTGAGATAGTATTATAGTTCTTAGTGTTATGGTGTTATTGTTTTTTTAACTAAACCCACAATAACACCATCGCACCCTAACACTATAGCACTATTTTTCAGAGCATAAATGGAGAGAATTTAATAAGCTTATTTATAGAATAAGAAGTAATGTCAGAATACAACGATATAGAAAAATCCCTCGCCTACCAGATGAACCGGCGTCACTTTCTGTCTAAGACTAGTCTGGGCTTGGGAGCAGCGGCTTTATCTTCCTTGCTAGGTCCTTCCACAGCCTGGGCAAATACTCCGGATAAGGGCATTTTGGGTAAGCCGCATTTTGCGCCAAAAGCCAAGCGGATAATCTATCTCTTTATGAGCGGCGGCCCTTCTCAGCTGGATATGTTTGACTACAAGCCCAAACTACGGGAGATGAACGGTGAAGATCTGCCCGAATCGGTGCGGCAGGGGCAGCGCCTCACTGGTATGACGGCTAACCAACAATCTTTTCCCTTGGCAGGAGCACAGTTTGCTTTTGAAAGACACGGTAAGAGCGGCATGTGGGCCAGCGAGCTTGTGCCCCATACTGCCAAAGTGGTAGATGAACTGTGCTTCATAAAGTCCATGCATACCGAAGCCATTAACCACGACCCGGCAGTAACTTTCTTTCAGACCGGCTCGCAGCAGCCCGGTCGGCCCAGCATGGGCGCCTGGCTGAGTTATGGGCTGGGCAGCGACAATGAGAACCTACCGGGCTTTATCGTCATGCTTTCCCGCAACCGGGATGGTGGGCAGCCCCTCTATTCACGCCTTTGGGGCAGCGGATTCTTGCCTTCCCTGCATCAGGGGGTACAGTTCCGCTCCGGCAAAGACCCGGTGCTTTACCTGAACAATCCTCCCGGTGTCAGCGGCACGGATCGCAGACGAGTGCTGGATTATTTACAAAAGATTTATCAGCAGCAGTATACCCGTATCCAGGACCCGGAGATCAATACCAAGATTGCCCAGTACGAAATGGCTTATCGCATGCAGACTTCCGTACCGGAGGTGATGGACGTATCCGGGGAGCCTGAGTATATTTATGATATGTACGGACCGGATGTCCGTAAGCCTGGCACCTTTGCTGCCAACTGCCTGCTGGCAAGACGTCTGGTAGAACGGGATGTGAAATTCATTCAACTTTATCATATGGGTTGGGATCAGCATGGGAATCTTCCTAACGATATTCAGGGGCAATGCAAGGCAACAGATCAGGCTTCCGCAGCACTGGTCATGGACCTCAAACAGAGAGGGCTTTTGGAAGATACACTGGTGGTGTGGGGAGGAGAATTTGGACGAACTAACTACTCTCAGGGCAAGCTTACTAAAACCAATTACGGACGTGACCATCACCCCCGTTGCTTTACCGTTTGGATGGCCGGAGCAGGAGTGAAAAAGGGCTTTTCCTATGGAGAAACAGACGAATTCGGTTATAATGTGGCCAGCAATCCAGTGCATGTGCACGATTTTCAGGCTACATTGTTACATCTATTGGGAGTAGACCATGAACGTCTTACCTTTAAGCATCAGGGAAGGCGTTTCCGCCTGACCGACGTTCATGGTCATGTAGTGAATGATATTTTGAGCTAAGTATGTATTATTGAAGATGAATCAGCAACAACCTATTTATATTTTCCTACTAGCATGCCTGCTAAGCTGGCTGTTTACTGCCTGTGAGCAACAGTCGACAGATACAGCAGTGGTAAACAAAAAAGTACCGGCAGAAGTAGATTTTAACCTGCATGTCAAACCTATTCTATCCGACCGCTGCTTTGCCTGCCATGGGCCGGATAACAACAAACGAGAGGCTGATCTGCGCCTGGATACCGAAGAAGGAGCATTAGGTGCTCTGAAAGAAAGTGAAGGCCATGCCTTCGTGGCAGGCAAACCCAAGCAAAGTGTGGCCTATCAGCGCATCACTTCTACCGATCCCGACATGCTTATGCCACCTCTGGAATCTAACCTGAAGCTGAGTGAATACGAAATCAAGGTCATAGAAAAGTGGATTAAGCAGGGAACAGAGTGGAAAGATCACTGGGCTTTCATCAAGCCGGAGCGAGCTGACTTGCCTGAAGTAAAACAGCAGGACTGGGTACAAAACCCTATTGATCAATTTGTGCTGGCCAAACTGGAAAACGAAGGTATGGAGCCTGCCCCACCTGCCAGCAAAGAAAAACTGCTCCGTCGTGTTACTTTTGACCTGACAGGTTTGCCACCTACAGTAGAAGAGATAGAGGGCTTTCTGAAAGATGATTCTCCCGATGCTTATGAAAAAGTAGTGGACCGCCTGCTGGCTTCTGAACATTTTGGAGAGCGTATGGCCCCTGTCTGGCTGGATCTTTCCCGCTATGCTGATTCGCATGGCTATCAGGATGACCGCCCCCGTACCATGTGGCCATGGCGTGACTGGGTGATTGAGGCTTTTAACCAGAACCTGCCTTACGATAAATTCATCACCTGGCAATTGGCGGGTGACTTACTTCCTGAGGCCACTTATGAGCAGAAACTGGCTACTGGTTTCAATCGTAACCATGCCATTACCCAGGAAGGAGGGGTGATAGAAGAAGAATACCTTACCGAATACGCTGCTGATCGTACCAATACTTTTTCTACCGCTTTCCTCGGCCTTACCGTAGAATGTGCCCGCTGCCACGACCATAAATATGACCCAATCTCCCAGAAAGAGTACTACCAGCTTTTTGCCTTCTTCAACAATGTACCCGAAAAAGGACAGATCAGCTACCTGGATCAGGCACCTGATCCGGCCATACGGGTAGAGGATGCTGAACTGGAAGCCAAAAAAGCGTATGTAGATTCTACCATCCTGGCCTTGGAAAGTCAGCTGGAGCAATTGCAAAAGCAGCCAGACAACAACTTTCGCAACTGGTTGACCAACGCCTCTCCCGAAGCAGATACTGAAAGCGAGCAGCTAGCCTATTTCAAGCTGGATGTGATGGAAGCTCAGCAGTTTAGAGGAGATTATTCAGACTTACCGGGCCTGATGAATGTAGCTTTGCCCAAGAAAATTGAACTTCCGAAGCATATGGAAGGAAAATATGGCAAAGCCTTACAGTTCAACGGAGCCAACTTCCTTACGCTGGGTGATATCGCAGATTTTGATCATCACGACCACTTTTCACTGGGTAGCTGGATCAAACATAGTAACGCCCATGATCGCCGGGCAGGCATCCTCAGTCGTCGTAATGGCGAGATTTCCCGCCAGGGCTATGACCTCACCCTTACCAAAGACAATAAACTCAGCCTGCGATTGATTCACCACGAAGGGCAGGATTACCTGGATGTGGAAACAAGAACAGCAATACCTGCCGGACAGTGGACCCATGTATTTGCTACCTATAATGGTTCTGGCAAAGCGGAGGGGATAAGGCTTTACATCAATGGTAAAGTTCAGCCAGTAAAGGTGAACTTTGATAAGCTGGGAAGGCAATCCATCCTCAATGGAAATGACTTTCTGGTGGGCAACTGGTACAGCCGCAATGTGGCTACCGATACCTACGGCTTTACCGGCGGGAGTATAGATGAGGTCAGGGTGTATCACCGCACCCTTACGCCCCTGGAAGTACAGCAAGTGGCCGAAGTGCAGCCTCCCCCACAGGAAGAAGCGCTTTACGCCCACTATCTGCAAAGACAAAATCAGGATTTCCAGCGCATTACCCGTAGGCTGGACAGCCTGCGTCAACTGGATGTCAGCATCCCCAATGTGATGATTATGGCAGAAAGAGAAGAACGTAAGCCAGCATATCTCTTAGCCCGTGGTGCCTATGATGCGCCTACCGAGGAAGTAGAAAGAGCCACGCCCGAAGCTGTATTAACATTTGATGAAAAATATCCGCGTAGCCGCCTGGGGCTGGCCCAGTGGCTCATTGACGAAGATAATCCACTTACTACGCGAGTGGCGGTCAACCGTTTCTGGCAGATGTACTTCGGTAAAGGCATCGTCCGTACGCCTGAAGATTTTGGTAATCAGGGGGAACTGCCTACCCATCCGGCCTTGCTGGACTGGCTGGCGGTAGAGTTCAGAGAATCGGGCTGGGATATCAAAGCTTTGCAGAAGCTGATCGTGATGTCGGCGACCTATCAGCAGTCGGCACGCATTACCAAAAAGAAGCAGCAAAGAGATCCTGATAATCTTCTGCTGGCCCGTGGTCCTAATGTACGTTTAACCGCCGAGATGTTTCGGGATAATGCCTTAGCAGTGAGTGGCTTGCTTTACGACAGTCTGGGCGGTAAATGGGTAAAGCCCTATCAACCTGATGACATCTGGAAAGCGATGGCTAACCAGATTGGTGAAAATAAATACCGCGCCAGCAAAGGACCGGGCTTGTACCGCCGCAGCCTGTATACCTACTGGAAACGGACCATTCCACCGCCTACTATGGTGATGTTTGATGCGCCGGAGCGTACCCTTTGTGTGGCCAAACGACAAAGCACCAGCACGCCTTTACAGTCATTAGCATTGCTTAATGATCCGCAGTTTGTAGAAGCAGCCCGTAAACTGGCAGAGCGTATGCTGGACGAAGGAGGCATGACAGTAGAGCAGCAGATCACTTTTGGTTTCCGTGCGGTAACTTCCCGCCAGCCTAAAAACGAAGAACTGGCCCTGCTGACCGAGCTTTACCAAAACAAGCTGGAGTATTACCAGCAGTCACCTGAAGAGGCAGAAAGTTTGCTCAAGGTAGGGGCCTCTGCCTACGATAGCCGCAGGGAAAAAGTACAGATTGCTGCACTGGCAGTAGTCGCTAATACATTGTTTAATCTGGACGAAGCCAAGTTCAGAAGCTAAAAGACATACTTTATGAAAGATATACTCACTGAGCATTTTAACCAGATGAACCGCCGCCACTTCCTTTCCCGCATGAGTCTGGGCTTAGGAGGAATGGCATTAGGAAGTCTGTTTGGGTGTAGTAGCAATGCTTCTCCTGAGATGGCAACTGACCCCATGCAGGGCATACTGGACAAGCTGCATTTTGCCCCCAAAGCCAAACGGGTGATCTACCTCTTTCAAAGTGGAGGCCCCTCGCAAATGGACCTTTTTGACTACAAACCTATGCTCAGTAAGATGCATGGTGAAGAACTGCCTGCTTCTGTCCGCATGGGACAGCGCCTTACCGGCATGACCGCCGGGCAAAGTTCTTTTCCCCTTGCCTCTTCCCTTTTTGAGTTCAAGCAGCACGGACAAAGCGGAGCCTGGGTGAGTGACCTTATGCCCCATACCGCTGAAATTGCCGATGAACTTTGTTTCATCAAAAGTATGCATACCGAAGCCATTAACCACGATCCGGCGATTACCTTCTTTCAGACCGGTTCGCAGCAGCCGGGTCGTCCCAGCATAGGCTCCTGGCTGAGCTATGGGTTGGGAAGTGATAACCAGAACCTGCCCACTTTCATCGTGCTGCTTTCCCGGGGAGCACAACGTCCGCAGCCAATCTATTCGCGCCTGTGGGGCAATGGTTTTCTGGCCTCTCTGCACCAGGGCGTACAGTTCCGGTCAGGTAAGGACCCTGTTCTTTACCTGAACAATCCTGATGGTATCAATGCAGGTACGAGACGGGAGGTATTGGATTATCTCTCACAGCTCAACGATATGCGTATGCAGGATTTTGGTGACCCTGAAATAGAATCACGCATCGCCCAGTATGAGATGGCTTACCGTATGCAAACCTCTGTTCCTGATGCACTAGACCTTTCCAACGAACCCGATTCAGTCTTTGAAATGTACGGAGAAGACGCTCGTAAGCCCGGTACCTATGCGGCCAACTGCCTGCTGGCCCGCAGATTAGCGGAGCGGGATGTGAAATTTGTACAGCTCTATCACCTGGGCTGGGATCAGCATACGGATCTGCCACGAGAGCTAAGTTCACAGTGCCGCGATACCGATCAGGCTTCGGCCGCTTTGGTCAAAGATCTTAAGCAAAGAGGTTTGCTGGAAGATACGCTCATTGTCTGGGGAGGTGAATTTGGACGAACCAATTACTCTCAGGGACAGCTTACCGCTACCAATTATGGGCGCGACCATCATCCCCGCTGTTTCACCGTCTGGCTGGCAGGCGGTGGTGTGAAAAAAGGTTTTACCTACGGAGAAACAGATGATTTCTCCTACAACATCGTCAAGGACCCGGTGCATGTACATGATTTTCAGGCTACCCTGCTGCACCTTTTAGGGGTAGACCATGAAAAGCTTACTTTTAAGCATCAGGGCAGGCGCTATCGCCTCACCGATGTGCATGGCAAACTAGTTAACGATATCATTGCCTAAACAGGCAGCAGACGTCGCCACCATCAGGAGGAGGGAAGCCTATTGTGAATATGATAGACGCTCTCAAGAATACTTGAAGAGGCAGGATATAGGATATAAATAGTATATTCTGAGAGGATGACAACCTTAAAACGCTTAAAAAGAGAATGCACAAGGCATGAAGAACTTTTTTACATATATGTTCATGTTGGCTAGTGTAATTACACTTTTGGAAGCGTGTGGCCCACAGAAAACAGCATTTCCTCCTGAGATAGAAGCTCAATTGCCCCAAACCATTGACTTCAACTACCATATCAAACCTATCCTTTCCGATCGCTGCTTTGCCTGTCATGGGCCTGACAAAAATAAACAGGAAGCAGACCTGAGGCTGGATATAGAAGAAAGCGCCTTGGCAGCTTTGGGTGAAGAGCAGGATCGTCATGCCATCGTGCCGGGAAATCCGGCCAAAAGTGAGTTGTTTCATCGCATTACGGCCGAAGATGCTGAAGTTGTCATGCCTCCCCCTGAGTCTAATCTGAAACTTAGTGAGTATGAGATTGCGCTGCTGACCCGTTGGATAGAAGAAGGCGCAGAATACAAACCGCACTGGTCATTTATTCCTCCAAAGACTCCTGAGCTACCCACTTTGGAGCAGGAAGATTGGGTAAAGAATCCGATTGATCATTTTGTGCTGGCCCGCCTGGAGCAGGAAAATCTATCACCATCTCCCGAAGCTTCCAAAGTACAACTGCTCAGGAGAGTAAGTTTTGATCTGAACGGTTTGCCTCCTTCGCCGGAAGAAACAGATGCTTTTCTAGCTGACACTTCAGTAAATGCTTATGAAAAAGTAGTAGACCGTCTGCTGGCTTCGCCTCGCTATGGAGAAAGAATGGCGATGGACTGGCTGGATGTGGCGCGCTATGCCGATTCTCATGGCTATCACGCTGATGGTTACCGGATGATGTGGCCCTGGCGAGACTGGGTGATCAAAGCTTTCAATGAAAACCTGCCCTTTGATGATTTCGTCACCTGGCAGATGGCAGGCGACCTTTTACCCGATGCTTCCCAGGAGCAGCTGCTGGCCACAGGTTTTCATCGCAACCATCCGGCTAGTTCCGAATCAGGCATTGTACCGGAAGAGTACCGGCTGGAAAATGTTTTTGACCGTACCAATACTACTGCCAAAGCGCTGCTGGGGCTTACGCTGGAATGTGCCCGCTGCCATGATCATAAATACGATCCCATCTCTCAAAAAGAATATTATCAGTTCTCGGCTTTCTTCAACAATGTAGATGAGCTGGGTATGATCGCCAATGACGGTAACACTGCCCCCACCATGCCCCTCATGCAGGAGGAAGTAGCTGAAAAAGTAGCATATATCCGTAAGCTGATCGCCGAGCAGGAGCAAAAGCAGGAAAATTATCAGCAGAAAGCTTTGAATAAACTGTCCGGACAAGCCGTAAAAGTAGCGGCTGATTTTCTCCAACAAGGACTGATAGGTCATTATCCCCTGGATAAAATTACTGATGAGCAAACGCCTAACGTAAGCGGAACAAAGCATCCGGCTAGTCTTCGCGGTGAAGTAGAAGTGGTGCCTGGCAAAGAAGGCAGCGCGCTTAGATTTGACAGCGAATATGAATTTTTATCCCTGCCGGAAGTTGGCGATTTTGAGCGTACCGATGCATTTTCCATGGGCGCCTGGGTTTATCCGGAGAAGAAAGAAGATTATACCGTCATATTAGGGAATGCCGGAGGTAAAAACTCCCACTGGCGGGGCTATGAGCTTTTTCTGGATAGCCTGAACCGGGTGAGCGTACGCCTTACCCACGGCCTGCCTGATCACTGTCTTTATGTTACTACCGAAGATAGTATCCACTTAAATGAATGGAGTCACCTGATGTTTACCTACGATGGTTCCAGCAAAGCCTCTGGCATTACCATATATGTCAATGGAAAATCTGCCCCAGTGCAGGTACAGTATGACCGCCTGTATAAAAGCATACGCACCATTGATGATACACTGAAGGTAGAAGCACGTGCTATCCGGGTGGGGCGCAGCTACCGGGGAGCGCTGGATATAGGCCTCTTTGAGGGTGCAGTGGATGACATTCGTCTGTACAACCGCCAGCTGACAGGCCTGGAAGTGGCCGGGGTGACAGGCAATTTCTTTTGGAAAGATACCCCTTATGATAAGCTCGGAGTAGAGGAGCAGGCATTATTATCTGAATATTATTTGCACCACAAGGATCAGCAATACCATCAGCTCAGAGCACAACTCCAGGCCCTCCGAAAAGAAGAACATGCAACTCTGGATACTGTACCTGAGGTGATGGTGATGCGGGAAATGGACCCGCCCCGCAAAACTTATGTGCTGGATAGAGGCATGTACGATGCCCCCCGGGAAGAAGTGCAGCCGGGAACACTCTCAGATGTATTACCTTTTTCAGAAGAATTTCCTCCCAACCGCTTAGGCTTATCCCAGTGGCTGTTGAGTGCGGAAAATCCACTCACCGCCAGAGTGGCGGTCAATCGCTACTGGCACATGTTTTTTGGGCGGGGGATTGTAGGCACACTGGAAGATTTTGGCAACCAGGGGGACCTGCCTACCCATCCTGAGTTACTAGACTGGCTGGCGGTAGCGTTCCGGGAGTCGGGCTGGAATGTCAAGGCTTTGCTTCGCCTGATCGTCACTTCGTCTACCTACCGGCAGTCTTCTGTGGCTGGCCAGGAACTCAGGCAGAAAGATCCGGATAATAAACTACTGGCACGAGGTCCCAGCCACCGCTTACCCGCGGAAATGATTCGTGACAACGCAATGGCAGCCAGTGGCCTGCTGGTGAATAAACTCGGTGGCCCCAGTGTAAAAACCTATCAGCCGGAAGGCCTATGGAGCAAAACCCACTTTTCCCGACTGCTGGTAAACTATGAGCCGGATCAGGGAGAAAAGCTGTACCGACGAAGCATGTACACCTTCATCCGCCGTACCGCGCCTCCCCCCAGTATGACGGTGCTGGATGCTTCTGACCGCAGCACGTGTATCATACGCCGACAGACCACCAGCACTCCTTTGCAGGCGCTACTGTTAATGAATGAGCCACAAATGATAGAAGCTGCCCGACTCATTGCCGAGAGGGTGATTAGAGAAGGTGGAGAAAGCATAGATGCACAGTTGAACTTAGCTTTCCGCCTGCTGAGCAGCCGCAAGCTGCGAAATGACGAGCTACCGCTGATGCGGGAACTTTATGAGCAGGAATACCGGAAGTATCAGCATGATCAGAAAGGAGCCTCTGCTCTACTAGAGGTAGGTGATTATCCCCGGGATACCAGCCTGCCCCTGTCCAGAGTAGCTGCCCTTACAACGGTAACCAACATTATGATGAATTACGATGAAGTCTACACCAAAAGATAAGCCTTATGAGCGATTGTAAGCAATATACGCCTCACTATAGCCGCCGGGATTTTCTCACCAAAACTACCATGGGCATGAGCGCTGCCGCCCTGGGTTCGCTCTTACAGCCGACCTTTCTTTTTGGCAAGACTGCCGACCCGGCCAGTGGTGTAGGCGGACCTCATTTTGCTCCCAAAGCCAAAAGAGTGATCTATCTTTTTCAGAGTGGAGGTCCTTCGCAGATGGAACTGTTTGACTATAAGCCTATGCTGGAGAAGATGAATGGGGAAGAGTTGCCAGAGTCTATCCGCAAGGGACAACGCCTGACAGGCATGACCGCTGGCCAGAAGTCCTTCCCGCTGGCAGGCTCACAATTTAAATTTGCCCAATATGGTAACAATGGCGCATGGGTCAGTGAACTAATGCCCCACACCGCTAAGATCACGGATGAGCTTTGTTTTATCAAGTCCATGTATACCGAGGCGATCAACCATGATCCGGCCATTACTTTTTTTCAGACGGGCTCGCAGCAACCCGGTCGCCCCTGCATCGGCTCCTGGATTAGCTATGGGCTGGGCAGTGACAATGATAACCTACCTACTTTTTGTGTGCTCCTCTCCGAAGGCAGATCGGGAGGACAGCCTCTGTATTCCCGCTTATGGGGCAATGGCTTTTTACCATCTGTACACCAGGGAGTACAGTTCCGTTCGGGCAAAGATCCGGTGCTCTACCTGAACAATCCGCCCAGTATTGACATGGATGACCGGGAGAGGCAGCTTTCCTTCCTCAAACGCATGCATGAGATGCAGTACGCTCGCCTGGAAGATCCGGAGATTAATACTAAAATCGCGCAGTACGAAATGGCTTTCCGCATGCAAACTTCTGTACCGGAAACTATGAATATAGCCGATGAACCTGACTATATCTATGATATGTACGGACCGGAAGCGCGTATTCCCGGCACCTACGCGGCCAATTGCCTGCTGGCCCGTCGCCTGATAGAGCGGGATGTTAAATTTATCCAACTGTACCATCAGGGATGGGACCATCATGGTAATCTGCCGAGCCAGATTCAGAAACTGGCCCAAAGCGTAGACCAACCTTCAGCAGCGCTGATCATGGACCTGAAGCAGCGGGGACTGCTGGAAGATACGCTGGTGGTCTGGGGAGGAGAGTTTGGCCGTACCAATTATTCACAGGGAAAGCTGACGAAAACCAACTACGGCAGAGATCATCACCCCCGCTGCTTCACCATCTGGATGGCGGGAGCCGGCGTGAAAAAAGGATTGGTCTATGGCGCTACCGACGACTTTAGCTACAACATCACTTCTGATCCTGTGCATGTGCATGATTTTCAGGCTACCCTGCTGCACCTCTTGGGAGTTGATCACGAAAAGCTTACCTTTAAACACCAGGGAAGGCGCTATCGTCTCACCGATGTACATGGCAAACTAGTTAACGATATTATTGCATAACACAACAACCTGATCAAGATGAAAGATATTTCTTCCAATCCTCGCCGTAATTTTCTCAAAGGCAGTGTAGCCCTGGCGGGAGGGGCGCTATTGACTCCAGACCTCAACTTCTACATCCAGAAGAGCAAGCCCAAACTCAGTGATGAAGTGCTGGGGCATAATGGCTTCCGTTACCGGGTGCATCAGGAATGGGGTAACCTGAACCCTGCGCAAACACCGGTCAAAAACTGCCATGAGATGGTGATGGATTCCAAGGGGCGCCTCATTATGGTGACGGATGAAACCAAGAACAACATTATCGTTTATGATAAATCCGGTAAGCTGCTGGAAAGCTGGGGCTCGGATTATCCCGGTGGACATGGCCTTTCCCTGTTTGACGAAGGGGGAGAAGACATGCTGCTGATCTGCGACCCAAACATTGGTAAGGTGGTTAAGACCAACGTAAAGGGCAAGGTGCTGATGACCCTTGAGACCCCTCATGAGCTGGGCATCTACGAAGAAGATATGAACTTTAAACCTACCGAAACCACCGTAGGGCCCAATGGGGATATCTATGTAGCGGATGGATACGGCTCTCAGTACGTGATACAGTATGATAGTAAAGGAAAATACATTCGTCATTTTGGCGGAGCAGGGGATGGAGACGGACAGTTCCAGACCGTACATGGGGTAGCGATAGACCGGCGCAATGGCGCTGAGCCCAGGCTGCTATGTACTTCCCGTGCGCACAATGCCTTCAAATATTATTCGCTGGATGGTGAATACCAGTCTACCCTCTTCCTGCCCGGAGCTTATGTCTGTCGTCCGGTCATGGATGAGGATAATCTGTATGCCGGAGTCTGCTGGTCACGTTTAAAGTATCTTAACCAGACGCCTAATTCCGGTTTTGTGACCATTCTGGATAAGAATAACAAAGTAGTTTCCAATCCCGGAGGTACCAAACCCGAGTACCGAAATGGCGAACTACAACTGATGGTACAGGAAAGCCCGGTGTTCAAGCACTGCCATGATGTATGCATAGACGAAGACAAGAACATTTACGTTTGCCAGTGGAACGCCAACCAGACTTATCCTATCAAGCTGGAAAGGGTGTAATCTATAAAATCATACTAAATTAGAAGGTTATCAGGGGCCTTTTTGGATGATAGCAGAAAACCAAATGATAAGCTAATATGAAAGACTATCATATCAACATATTTCATAGCGAAGAGGATGAGGGCTACATCGCAGATATACCGGATTTAAAACATTGCTCAGCTTTTGGGGAGACAGCAGAACAAGCACTTTTTGAAGTGATGCAAGCCAAAGCCAGCTGGCTGGAAACTGCTAAGGCACAGGGTAAGTCTGTACCTGAACCCAAATACAGGCCCATGATCTACCAGATAGCTACATAGTCAAAGTAGCTGATTGAGGGAGCGTATTTACATTTGTAACCCAGGCAATGTCCTGAACTTTAAAGGGAGAAAGATCTTCACTTTGAGCTTAATTTCCGGCAGTAACTAAGCTAAAAAGTAGTTTGCTGGTTTAAGCAGAAGTAAGTCGCTGATTCCTGGATCTTTTAACACAGCTCAGTACAGCAATTCAGCTATTTGCTGTACTAAGCTATGAGCCATTTAAAGTATTTCTACTGCCGGGTGGGGTCATCCGGGAACCTGTCCTGCACATCGGGTGTACCGTCTCCGTCACGGTCATCCAGGCTAACGCCTCCGCTACTCCGGTAAAGCATCTGCCACTCTATGGCCAGGAATGTATCAAAAACCAGCTGACTGAATTCTGCAGTGGGCCCTACTGCCATGCGGATAGATACCGAAGAAGTAGGAAGGCTTTCCAGGGCAGTAACCTGCGCAGCTACCATAGCGGTAAAGCCACCGGAACGGATTAGGGCAGTAGAACTACGGGTGGTGATACCAGAAGCAGGATTGATCTGTCCCTCGTTGAGACAAAGCAGTTCAATGTTATTGCCATTTACACCCAAAAACTGTAGCATCTGCTGAATTTCACCTTGTCTGATTTCTCTTGCACTAGGAAAGCCGTTGGCCGTAGTACTAAGCCAGCGCCATACTACCTGATTGTCCTGGCGGATCAGGTTTACACCGGCAGTATGAGATGCCCGTAAGGTTTCGGTACTGTATCCGGCAGGGTATTCAAAACTGAGGGGAGGGAAATCCGGATGTAAAAAAGATCCTCCTGGTGTTCTGACAGTAGGAGGGACAAACCCGGGCAGGTCGGTACGAGGAATGCCGTTGGACAGATCCCAATAAATAGCCTCAGCGCCTCTTACGTTCTGACAGAGTTGTGAACTGGCATTGTTAAGGTTTGGCCCTACCTCTTCTGCTTCATCGTTGCTGTCGCAGGCAGGAAGGATAAACAGGAAGATCGCGAAGGCGAGCAGCTTTGTTGTAAGCCTATTGAAGTTGGTTAAGTTTTTCATAGGAAAGCGTATCATGGTTTGGAGAAATATTTTGATCTACACCTAATGTATAGAAGACCCTCAGGGAAGGTCATCATGATCTCCAGGATTTTATAGATTCGCAACCTTAGATGCTGTACCCATATGCTTGCAATAGAGAAAACCCGGCATCAGTTATGGCTGGTAAATCACTCATTTACTTACTCAGGATGCGATGTATGCTTTGGTAACTGACCTTAGCGCAGTCCAGTCCCCTGACAGCCCGCTCATTTTCTACAATAAAGTGTTTAACGCCTCCGGTATCGGCATTGGCAAAGATGCTATCAAAGTCTATAATTCCCTGTCCCACACAACTGATTCCCCCGTCGCGGTTATTGTTCATATCCTTGACATGAGCCAGCTCAAAGCGTCCCGGATACTTGCGGAAGTAAGCTACCGGATCCTGACCACCCTTCACCACCCAGTACCAGTCCAACTGTACCGTAGTATAGTCAGGATCAGTATTTTCCATGAGCATATCAAAGGCCAGCTGCCCATCCACCTCTACAAACTCTTTGTCATGATTGTGCCACGCAAAGCGTAGACCTGCTTCTTTAGCCCTTTTGCCTACAGTGTTGATCCGCTCCGCAGCTTCCATCACTTCATCCCTGCCCAGGTTTTCGGCTGAGGATAACCAGGGCCAGTAGCATGCCAGGTAGGGGGTTTCTAATGTATCGGCAGTTTGCAGGTAGTTATCCATATTTTCCATCAGATTGCCCATACTACTGCCCAAGCTTACGGATTGCAATCCCTGCTCATCCAAAGCAGCCTTGAAGGCGGTAGCCGATTTACAGGATTCAGGCACACCTCCTTCTATGTGGGTATAGCCTATATCAGCCAGTGCCTGTAAGGCCTGGCGGTAATCCTGCGCAAACTCGCTTCTCATGGTGTTGGTGATAATGCCCACTTCAATTTTCTTGGCTAGGAGATTAGCCTCGGTAAGATCGCTCAGGCCTAGTGTGCCCGCCGCCAGCAGACTGTTTTTGAGGAAGTCTCTTCTTTTTTGCATGCTATTAGGTTATTGGGGATCATGAATATATAATTTTAGCCTATAAAAGACACCATGAGAGTATTATTATGCTCAGTTAAATTTATGGTAAGTTGCCTAAGCCTTAGGCGCGCTTTGGGCAGCGAATGAACTTTTCATAAGCACAGGTTTTGTCTCAGCATCATAGTCGGTAAGCGGCTGAGCTAAGTATCAAAGGGTACAAAGATACATCGTATTATCCCCTCAAGCCCTGAGTTACTAACCTTCAGAATGATGACTTCCCACTCTGATTTGCGCTTAATCTTCTGTAGATTAAAATTAAGATTAGATAATGCAGTACTGTAATCAGCCTTAGCCATGGCTATGCAATATGAAAACGAGTAAACTTCTAGGCCTTATTGCCATCATACTGACCGCCTTTGCATCGTCAGTGGGCTTATTTGTTCCCGGCCTTTATCAGGACAATGCTTTTGTGCAGACAGCCTGGTAGGGTAATGATTGGGTGACATTGCTGGTGATTGTTCCGGCCATGCTTGTTTGCCTGTTCATGGTGAATAGAGGCATTTTCAAAATTCAGCTGATCTGGATGGGCCTGTTGGCTTACCTGGTTTACAATTATGCTTTTTATCTTTTTGGAGCAGCCTACAATGCGCTCTTTCTCGTCTATGTACTCATCTTTTCCACCGCTGTATTTGCATTGATTGGCGGGCTGTCAGCCTTACCCCTTCGCGGTATTCACTTCACAAAAGACTCGGCCCGCTGGATTATTGCCTATCTGCTGCTGATTGCTTTCATACTCTGCATGGTAGAAATTCCTCCCAACCTGCAATACCTTGTTACCGCTCAGCTTCCTGAAACTATTGTTTTGACTCAACATCCTACCGCTATCGTCTACGCCCTGGACTTGTCCCTGGTAGTACCACTTTCTGTACTTGCAAGTGTATGGCTTTGGCAAAAAAAGTCATGGGGTTATGTGCTGGCAGTCATGATGCTGGTAAAAGGGGCTACCTACGGACTGGTGCTGGTAAGTAATTCGCTTCTGCTAAAGTATAGGGGTACAGGAGAAGACAATCTACTTCCATTTTATGGCTTTGTCATGATCGGTGGGTTAAGCGGGTTATGGTGGTTGATGAAGCATATTCGCCTGGAGAAAGGGCAATAACATATTTCCTCTTTGCAGAATACTTAATAATAAGTTGATAAAGCGTAGCTTTAGGCATAGGCGTATAAGCCTATAAATAATAGATGACCTGCCCATATATGTCTTATCACTATGCTTATTTTTCATAAGTTGTTGAATCAGAAAGGCAGAGCATGTATTATTGTGTAACAACCTAAATCTGAACTCCATGTCATCTGATAGACGTAATTTCCTCAAGAATTCTTTAGCTACGGCTGCCTTTGCCCTTCCTACTAATATTTTTGGTAATGCCTCTCCCGGCAGCTCTCGTCCGGTAGAACTGAAAGTAGATACCAGCAGACCTGCCCGACCCAAAGCATCTATCCGCTTCTCGGTAATAGGCCTGAACCACGGACATATCTACGGACAGGTAGAAGCCCTGCTGGGAGGAGGCGGTGAACTGGTAGCAGTCTATGCCAAAGAACCTGATCTGCTGCAGAACTTCACCAAACGTTATCCCAATGCGAAAGTGGCTCGCTCGGAAGAAGAAATCATTGAAGATGACAGCATACAAATGGTGGTCAGTGCCTCAATTCCGGTAGAGCGTGCTCCGCTGGGCATCAGGGTGATGCAGCATGGCAAAGATTTTATGGCAGACAAGCCGGGCATCATCACCTCTGAGCAGTTTGAAGAGGTGAAAAAGGTACAGAAAGAAACCCAGCGCATCTACTCCATCATGTACAGTGAACGACTGGGCAATCCTGCTTCCATACAGGCAGCCCGCCTGGTACAGTCGGGTGCTATTGGCAAGGTGGTGCAGACCATCGGTATGGGCCCTCACCGCATGCGTCCCGAAGGCCGTCCCGACTGGTTCTTTGACCCTGCCAAAGCAGGCGGTATCCTTTGTGATATTGGATCCCACCAGTGCGACCAGTTCCTCTACTATACCGACTCCAGTGAGGCGGAGGTGACTACTTCTCAAATAGGCAACTTTGACAACCCTGAGTATCCTAAGCTCGCCGATTTTGGAGATATGAATGTACGCAGCCCCAAGGCCACCGGCTACATCCGCATTGACTGGTTTACCCCCGAAGGGCTGGACACCTGGGGTGATGGCCGTTTGTTTATACTGGGTACCGAAGGGTATATAGAGTGCCGTAAGTACATTGACATTGCCGGAAGGGAAGGAGGGAATCACCTCTTCTTGGTAGACCAGAAAGAAACCAGGTATTATGACTGTAGCGGTATCCATATGCCCTATGGAGAGCAACTGGTAAGCGATGTGGTCAACCGTACTGAAACCGCCATGACGCAGCACCACTGCTTCCTGGCTACCGAACTGGCCATCAAAGCACAGGAGAACGCTTTTCAGTTGCAGGTTTAGAGGGTGAGGGCAAGCAGTATGTTGCAAACTTGCATTCATCAGTATGCTTAAGTGGAATCTACTTAAGCGAGAGGAGTTGATTCAAAATGTGTGATGAGCAGGGTTTATCACTTGTACTCCTGCTATTCCACTAAAATCTTTTTCATTGAATGTAGCAATCTGTTTAATATTGTTGGCAAGGGCTATGGCAGCTATTTCATAGTCATGTATCTTCTTTCCTCTATGCTGGTGCTGAGTTAATAATTGAAGGAGTTTTTGATAACTTTTTTTGTCCGGATAAAGGATAGAAAATACATTAATGAAATCATCTATGTCTTCCAAGGCTTCACTTAAAGGAGAAATTGGAGTATCTCCACGCGTAGTTGCTACGAGATATTCAGTTAAATTTTTTGAAGTAGTATAGATCTCTCCCTCGTAATTATCTAAAAATTGCACTGCTTTATCATGAAAAGAGGAAGGTTGATCTTTCGCATAAACCAGCACATTGGTATCAAATAGGATAGCTTTACTCATAGGCAATGTCTCTGATGTTGACATGATCAAACTTTCCTCCGAAATCTCTTAACTTCAAATGCTTTGTCCGGCGGCCTTTTTTGCTCTTTAGCGTTTCTACCAGTTGCTCTACTTTTTCCAGGTCTTTTTCACTTAAAGTGTCCAGCGCCTGCTTGATTTTTTCTTTAGTACTCATAAGCCATTCATTTATGATTCAAGATAACGAATTTTAAAACATATAGATTCTTTTATCCTCCTGAGCTATCTTTTAAAGTTGCGGTGGAATGTTGAACAGCGTGCTTTTCTTACAAATCCGCATCAGGTAATAAATTGCTGAATTACAGCAAGTTTAGTGAGCTACTCCTGGCTATTTTAGTAGAAAAAGAAAAGCCATGCCCATCCGTTTTGCGCTCTATCGCAATCCTTTCAAAAAGAACAAAGAAGAACTGGTAGCCCGGGTGGTGCATCATAGCTGTGCCGGGGATAAGGAGGTCATGGATATGATGATGTTGCGCAACAGCGGCCTTACGCGTTCGGAGGTGATAGCCGTGCTGGAAGAATATGCGGTAGCCCTGGAATATCTGCTACAGGATGGACAGAGTGTACACACTTCGCTGATCAAGCTGGAGGCCAGCATCAAAGGGAAGTTCAGGGATGAGCACGACCGCTTTGATCCTAAGCGCCATAAGGTCTGCCTGAATGCCAGCCCCGGCAAAAGGCTGCGCAAGCTGCTCAAAGGAGAAAAAGCCTATCGGCAGGAGCCTTCCTGCCCCCAACCTTACATAGAAGACTTTAAGCACTTTGACTCCCAGCTTCCAGTACATGGCTTTCTGCCCGGCATACCGGTTCGCCTCACCGGCAGCCATCTGAAAATCAATCCCGATATGGAAGATGAAGGCATCTACCTGAAAGCAGCGAATAATGCAGTATGGAAAGTAAGCCAGTTGATGACCAACTTCCCCGGCGAACTGCTCTTCATGATGCCTGAGGATATACCCGCCGGTACTTACCAGCTGGAAGTGCGCTGCCGGGTAGGCAACAGCACCGAGCTTCGCTCAGATGTTTACAGCCCCTCACTGAGCTGCTCCCCCTCCGCAGCTTCCGAATAAGCATTTCGCACAGTCCGAAATCTGATTTCGTAGCCTCCGCTTTTTCATTTCGCAGCCTGCGCAATAGTAAAAACACGCTTAGTGCAGCCCCATACGATTACCAACGCACAGACCGGCATGTGGCTTATGCAGAGTGTACAAACCTATCTACTAACGCTATGATGTAAAGCAAAGTACACCTAACCAAGCTGCTGAGGGTAGGTTAGTGGTTTTTAGAAGTATGGTGAATGCTGTATATTAGGAAAGGTTTTACTCTTAATTCTGAAAATATGATAGATCAGGAAAGCGATATATTATTTGAAGCACACCAGGAACTAAAAGAAACTTCTCCCGAACTCGCGGCGCAGCTTCACCAGATGTGGGAAGTAAAAATGAAAGAAAGCATGCTTACCCAGCCCGATGGTTTTGAGTATGTGGAAGTACGTGCTAAAGATCTCAAAGAAGGCATGGAGATCATCAATCTGGGTGTGGTAGAGCAGGTACTTACGGATGGCCTTCAACTTACAATTCGTCTACATTCGCCTGTCACAAATGTAAATGAGGTAGTAGTCAGCAGATTGAAAAGTATGAAAGTGAGGGTGCGTTAGCTATAAAGCATATTTGTTCTTTTTTTGGAGATTACTTCACATTTCAATACTGTCCACACCCTAGGGGCTTTCCTAGAGTGTAATATTGATTATATCTATTTTTGTAGTCATTAATCCGGTTGACCTCTGGCCTAATTGCCCAATTATTATAAGCTAACAATAAGGTTTGTGAAGCTTTGCGAATATGAGGGCACTAGAATGCAGCTAAGCGACTGGTTAGTATAAAATATTTAAGAAATTGTAATTAATCTAACGGTTTTCCATATATCAATTAACACTGGAGATGCATATTGATCAATTTAAATTCATTACTTGTAATATATTAAATACATGGTTAGAAAATAATGCTTCTGTTGCATTAGATTTAATGAAAAAACAAGAGGGGGTAATTTATTCCTTTCCCAGGAAAATAAAGATTGTTGTTAGCCCTACCCACTTTATTGCTGAATTAATAGGTGAAAGAAAAATTAATGCTCAATTCCAAGAATTGGAAGTAGATACTCTCAAAAAAACTTCTGACACTTCCGCTTATATAAATGGAGGGTTTCCTATAAAATATCCTAAACCTAATAAGTCAGCAATCATAGCTGAAGATAAGACAATTAAAGATATGGCTAACATTAGGTTATGTACTGAGCATGACAACTATGCAGTTGAAAAAATATTGAAAATTCAAAATACAAACCCTAAAATAACCAGGATAGGAGGAGTGGATCAGTACCCTCTTTTTATAAAAAAAGATGCTAGCAATTTGCTTTTTTCTAATCTAGAAATATTGAGAGTTGATTCTTATAGATTGTTTTTTAGATATATATCCACAATGATAGTTGTTGGAAAAAACTGTGAAAAAGATTCTTATAAAGGAAACCTCACAAAATTTTTAACACATTTTAAGCCTGTATCAAATTATTTTTTTGGATTTAATATGTATTTTGATACAAATGATTCTACTTATCTTAAACAACTAAAAAGCATCATTTATCAGGATGTTACCGAGCCAACAATTGATAAATTTTTGCAAGACCGTTCACAAGACTTTGCCAAAGCACTGAATCACGTTGAAGCTATCTCTCAAATAAATTTAAAAATCATTGAAAAAGAGGGGTGGGACAAAAGCTCATTAAAACCTGATTATTTACTAAAAACAGAAGAAGGATACTATAACATATTAGACCTTAAAAAAGGACTTTTAAAATACAAATCATTGACTAAGGGTGGATATTCTAGGCTAAGATTTATTGATTATGTGAATGAGTTAATAGCCCAATTACAAGGTTATCAACGATATTTTGAATCAGAAAAAAATAGAAATTGGGCTAAAGAAAATTTAGATGTGGAAGTGATTAATCCTATTCTTTATGGAGTTATAGGCAATCATAATAATTTTGATCGCAGTAAAATAGATGTAGTTTTAAAAAGCTTTAAAAATAATATTATAATACTGAGTTATAATGAGCTGGTTAATCTTTATAAGGTTAATATAGGTGGTACTAAATAAATTTTTATTATTTCAGGGTTGCTGAAGCTCACAGATAAATGAAAGTTTGCAACTATGATATGCCTTGATTCAGCTTAGTAGGAAAAATATAAACTATCAATAAATGTAAAGCTAAGCCCAGGCTAATGCCTATCGCATGATTTCTAAGATTTTAATTTATCGCACGGCATGGCGGGGCCACCCTGGCCGACCAGGCGAACCGTTAAATCCCTACGCATGCCCTACAAACAACACAAATAGTACCGCCTTCCGGGTTATAATTATGCCCAGAGTGGCGCATATTTTATTACCATCTGTACCCAAGATCGGCAGCATTATTTTGGTCAGATACAGGAAGGTGTCATGCATTTGTCAGAGGCAGGTACGATTGCCAAAGACAATCTGTTGATGATTCCTGAACAATTCAATAATACGGTTTTGGATGAATGGGTGGTGATGCCAAATCATATTCATATGATATTGATTATTGATGGTGGAAATATGACCGGTAGTAGGTCCATGATTAATCATGGACCTACAAAATCCGGTATTCCCAATAACCCTATGGAATTGCCAGTAGATACCATTGGCAAAATGATGCGGTGGTACAAAGGAAAGGTATCCTACGAATGTAGAAAACAAGGCCATACATTTGCATGGCAGGCCCGGCCTGGAAGGCCCGGTTTCACGACCATATCATTCGTAATGAGCGTTCTCTGGAAAATATCCGGCAGTACATTCAGGATAACCCTCTGAAATGGGAAGAGGATAGCTTCCGTCCTGTCTCAGGGCTGTAATCCTGCTTTCCGTTAATCCTTTCTCACCACCCCATACGAATGCGAGAGATTATTGCTCTCTTCAGGTTACATTCTTCTTTCCTCTCATACTAATACACAAAGCAACATTAATCCAAACTCCGGAAGCCTGTCCGGGCAAAAGGCCGGGGCGGCTTCGGAGATTAACCTGAAACGACCATGAAGTATGTATTGAGAGGTCGCATCCATGCCACGATATGCGACGACCGACAACTACCCCTCAGCCGCACCCTGGTGAGGCTGTATCGTTTTGAAGCCAAAGACGCCACCCGCCTGGTAGCGGCTCCCGCCAAAGAAGCTTTTCAGTTTCTGGAAGAGAAAGACATCAAAGCCAAGCAGAAACGACTGCTGGCCGAAACCACTACTGATGCCCAGGGCAACTATAGCTTTGAGCTTGACGGCGACAAAAAGAAGTACAAAGGCGAAGCGGTAGAAGTGGATGTCTACTATCCCGAAATCCCCGACTACGGGCAGGGAGATACCGAAAAGCCCCGCAATTACAAGCCTTTTCAGGCTACGCTGGATGTGATACAGCCCAGATGGAAAGAGACCAACGAAGGGCTGCTGGCCCAGTGGAACTATACGCTTTCCCGCAAGTGGTGGTGTGCCTTATTGCGCCGCCTGGATATCTGGGTAATCTGCGGTACATTGCTGGACTGCGAATCCGGGCAGCCCCAGTCAGGTATAGAAGTAATCGCGATGGATGATGATGTGATCAGCGATGATACTTTGGGTAGCGCCATCACCGATGCCTCAGGTAAGTTCTGTATCTTCTACCGTTCCAAAGACTTCAAGAAGACTTTCCTTTCCCCTTTCATCAATGTAGAAACGCCTATCTTTCCGCTGGGCAACGGACCGGACATCTACTTCAAATTTGCGCTGGGCGGCTCTATCTTCCACGAAGAAGATCCTTCCCAAGCCCGCAAGCCGGGAAGGGAGAATGTGGACAACTGCCTTTGCGTACGCCTGTGCATAGAGGGTGGGCAGCGAGAACCTATCTCATCATTCTTCCATATTGGCGACGCGAGGCGGTATCATATTGTGCTGAACATCAATCCGGCCGACGGACGTACCGCCAATAAAGCCAATGCTAACTGGAATGAGCAGGCCTTTTTCAGTACGCTGGCACTGCTGGGTACACTGGAAAAAACGCTCAACGGCCAGCCGATGGAGTATAAGTTTCAGTACACCGAACTGGCCAGCCCTGCTGATCCTATTCCCGCCAATCCTGCCGCCTGGACGGATGTGCTCAAAACCGATATTGCCAACGGCACCATCATCGGCTTTACACCCAAGTTTGTGAACTCACCGCCACCGCCTCACTATGACCCGGATATCTATGCCATCAATGCCCAGGCAGGGCAGATAGATGTGGCCTTCAATGGCAACTGGATTGTAGTGCCCCAGACTGCCCAGTTCCTTACCGGTAGGCTGATCAACCTGATCTCCGGCAAACTGGCTTCAGGCAATGTGGATATGAGCACGCTGACCCCGGGCGACAGTAGCACCACGGTAGCACCTCTGCAAAAGAACCGTTACTTCAGCATTCGCATGATCAAGCGGCAGGCAGCGAATGCCGCCAGTGAAGTGGTGGCCGGTACTTCCCGTCCGATTGCTATCTTCAATACCATTTATCAGAATGTACCCCAGGGGGGCTCGTGGGCTCCCGGCCTCACCCAAAGTGAATTGGGTATTGCTACGCTGGATCTGGATGAGTTGGTGACTGGTGGTGGCTGCAGCAATATTAGCGATTCCATTACGGTGAAATATACCGCGGCCAATCCTAATCTGGGCAGTGTAGGTCTTACTTTCAGCGGACCGGGGGCGACCAATAATTTTGACCCTATCGTATACACTACGCCGGGAGAAGAAGCGAATGGCACCTCCCATTATGTAGGCAGCTTTGGTGACCTGGAGAACTGCGCCTATGAAATACGCCTGAACGCAGAACTGAACCTCACCAATGGCGAAACGCAGCACGACAATATCTGGGATAGGGTGCTATTCTGCCGTTGAGAGATGAATGAGAAGGGTTTTATCAGGCCAACCTATCCCGCATAAAAACCAGCGTATTGTTTAGTAGTTTGGTAGTGTTAATCCCAAGCATCAGCTAGGTGCTTGGGATTTTTTTATTGGAGCAAAAAATGATCTGGCAGCTTTCATAAACCTGCCAGACCTAGGTTTCCTCAGCCTTACCTGTGAGCGGCCACTGTGGCAGGAAGGCTGTAGAAATATTGAGTTGAACCTCTGTGTTCTCTACCGGGTAACACTGAGTGGGTCAGGGAACCAGAAAATCTGCAAGGTCGGGATCCACTAAATCATTTTTGCAGCATCTTGAATAAGGTGCCCAATGCACCCAGGGCTTCTTCTACCACCTTCTCATCTTCTACCGGAATCTTAAGGTAAGTCTTACCGCTTGTGGTATCTTTTTCGGTGATTGAAGCCACCAGCTTTTCAGTAGCTGACTTATCTTTGAGCGTCTGGCTAAGCTGACTGAAGAATTTGAGGCCGTTAGAAAGGAGTTCGGCGCCTTCCATAGGTACTGCTTCTGTATCTGCTGTTCCTGGCTGTCGCTTTACCTCCTGCGCTTTGCCGTTGGCAGGTGCATCTTCTTCTTCCATAAAGAGCTCGGCAGTCACTTCATGGGTACTTTCTTCAGGCTGGGCGATGGCTTCCCGCTCTTCTTCCTGCTGCACAAAACCCGTATCGGCAACCGCCCCTTCCGCTGTGCCGGGCACTACGTTTTCTACCGAATTCATGAACTGCTTGAAGCGGCTTTCCGACATAAAAATAGCATCTTCCCCCTGATCCAGTACACCTTCTGCCATGGTAGATTTGAACTTCAGTACGTCCAGCATGCGGTGCTCTATGGTGCCGCTGGAGACGAGGTTAATAATGGAAACTTTGCGCTTTTGCCCCATACGATAAATGCGGGCAATGCGCTGCTCCAGGGTAGCAGGATTCCAGGGAATGTCCAGATTGATCATATAAGAAGCCGCCTGCAGGTTTAGCCCTACTCCACCCGCATCGGTAGAGAGGAATACCACAGTTTCAGGGTCCTGGTTGAAGTTTTTGAACAGATCCTTGCGCTGGGCACTGGGTACTCCTCCGTGCAGGTATTCATACTTTATCCCTTTTTCATCCAGTTCCTGCGCTACCAGGCGGGTCATGCGTTCCCACTGGCTGAAGATCACTACTTTCTCTTCCTGCACCTCAAGGATCTCCTCCAGTATGCTCATCAGTTCGTCTACCTTGGTATCGTGGCGGGTACGCTGATCTATGATGTAGGTACTGTTGCAGGACATACGCATCATGTTTAGGCTGATCATCAGGCGCTGGCGGTCTTTCTCCGGCAAAAAGCCCATCCTTTTCCACTTATTCACCAGCCGTGCCACCACATCGGCGTATTCCTGATGTACTTCATGCTGCATAGCAGTCATGGGTACAAAGAGATTTTTGTCCTGGCGGGAGGGAAGCTGGTTGAGCACTTTCTTTTTGGTACGGCGGATCATTACCTCCTGCAGGGTCTTCCCGATCTTATTCAGGTGCTGATAGCCGATGACCTTGCCGGTATCGTCAGTGATCTGGTATTGGTTGAGAAAGCCAAACAGGGAACCCAGCAGAAAAGGGTCAATGAATTGCATAATGGAGTACAGCTCTTCCAGTTTGTTCTCCAAAGGCGTACCGGTCAGCACAATGGCGTAGGTAGACTGGACCTTTTTGATATTCTGCGAAACCTTGGTCTTCCAGTTTTTGATGCGCTGTGCCTCATCCAGGATCACCAGGTCAAACTCATGGGCATTGATATGCTTGAGGTCGTTTCCGGCAGTATAATAGCTAACGATCTTATAGAAACTCTCATCTTCATGATACTGCGGAATACGGGCCAGAGGATTGCCTTCCACTACCAGAGAGGTATTGTCTGTAAATTTCTCAATCTCCGTTTTCCACTGGTATTTGAGGGAGGTAGGGCAGATGATGAGCACCCGGCCAATGCCAAACTCTTTCTTCATCAACTCGGCGGCGGCAATGGCCTGTATCGTTTTTCCCAGCCCCATCTCATCGGCAATAAGGGAGCGGCCTGCTCGGGCTGCAAAATACACGCCTTCGCGCTGATAAGGAAAAAGTTCGGCTTTGATCAGATCATTAAAATATTCGCTTTTAATATTCTTAATACGGTCACGCAACTGCTGATGGCGGTTTTCTTTCTCACGCTGTTCAATGACATACTCCAGCGCATCATCATAGCATCGGAAACTATCATGCAGGGAATGGGCTTTTTCCAGAAACTTATCAAAGCTGGCAAAGGAACGGGCTTTCAGTACCCTGTTTTCGTCAAAGTATTGGCTGGCTAGTCTTTCAAAAACTTCCTGATTTTCGCTGCCCACTCGTATCATCACTTTGCGTTCACCCTCGTATTTGAGATATACGGAAGTATAAGGAGCTTCACTGGATTCTTTGAAATACTTGCGGAGATGGGTATTTCGCCAGAGCTTACCCAGCACCGCTTCAATATGTTTGCAGGTCCCTAGCTGGTTAGTCTTAAAGTCATAACAGGAGCAGAAGTTGGCATTGTTTCCTGCTGCCACCGCTTTAGGGCTGCTGCGTATAGCTACCTTATAAGCGCTTTTGGTAATAGGGTTGAAGACGGAAAAGTCTGCATAAACAGGATGCTCAGTAAGCTTCTCGATTTCAAATGTGCTGTCATTACCAAACTGCTTGCGGAGTGCAATCTGCCAGGCTTCCAGGCCCATATTATCCGGCTTTTTGTGGTAGGGCACCTTGCTCTTCTTGGTACTTTTCTTTTTGGTTTTACGGGTAGTCTTGGTCTTCATGGTTTTGTTATGGTAAGGGCTGCTATACTCAGTATCCAATTGTTGGATAGACTAAAGAAAGATAAAAAAAGTTAAGCCTTGAAAGAGGAATCAAATAAAAAAACCGGAAGATTTGCTAAAATCTTCCGGTATATCGTTTATTTCTACTCGCCCATGTAGGGGTAACGATAATCTTTAGGCGGTACAAAGTTCTCCTTGATCGTACGAGGAGATACCCAGCGCAGCAGGTTGATCATGGCACCTGCCTTATCATTGGTACCCGAACCTCTTGCGCCACCGAATGGCTGCTGACCTACTACCGCTCCGGTAGGCTTGTCATTGATGTAGAAGTTACCGGCAGCCTGACGCAGTTTGCGTATCGCTAACTCCACTGCCATTCTGTCCTGAGAGAAGATTGCACCGGTAAGGGCATAAGGTGAAGTTTGGTCAACCAGTTCCAGCGTCTCTTCAAAGCGCTCCGCCTGATATACATAAATGGTCACTACCGGACCGAAGATTTCCTCTTCCATCGTTTTGAACTTAGGATCATGCGCCTGAATAATGGTAGGCTGAATAAAGTAGCCTTTGGACTTATCGTATTCACCACCGGCGATGATCTCCGCCATCTCATCTTTGCGGGCGTGATCAATATAGCCGGCAATTTTGTCAAAAGCCGTCTCGCTGATCACTGCTCCCATAAAGTTGCTGAAGTCTTCCACATCACCCATCTTCAGGCTTTTGTGATCTTGCAGTATATAGCCTTTTACTTCCTCCCACAGGTTATTAGGGATATAGACACGGGAAGCCGCAGAACATTTCTGTCCCTGAAACTCAAAAGCACCGCGGATGATGGCGGTAGCCAGAGCTTTGGCATCGGCCGATTTGTGGGCGATGATAAAGTCTTTTCCTCCGGTTTCTCCTACAATACGAGGGTAAGAGCGGTACAGGTCAATATTATTACCAATGGTTTTCCAGAGCTGCTTAAATACTTTGGTGCTACCGGTAAAGTGCAGTCCGGCAAACTCAGGATGCTTAAATACTACATCCCCTACTACCGGTCCATCTACATTGATCAGGTTGATCACTCCATCAGGCAGTCCGGCCTCGCGAAAGATTTTCATGAGCAGGTGAGCTGCATAGACCTGTGTTTCGGCAGGCTTCCAGAGCACTACATTCCCCATCATAGCGGGTGCGGTAGGCAAGTTACCCGAAATAGCCGTGAAGTTAAAAGGCGTAATCGCCAGGATAAAACCTTCCAGTGGACGATGTTCCAGGCGGTTCCACAGCCCTTTGGAAGAGATAGGAGGCTGCTGCTCATACACTTCCGTCATATAATGCACATTAAAGCGGAGGAAGTCTATCAGCTCACAAACCGCATCAATCTCCGACTGATGAGCTGTCTTGGACTGTCCCAGCATGGTAGCGGCATTCATCTGGTAGCGGTAAGGACCGGAGATGAGTTCTGCTGCTTTGAGGAAAATGCTGGCTCTTTGCTCCCAGGGCATATTTTCCCAGCTTTCCTTTACGTTGAGGGCAGAGTCAATGGCCTGCTTTACGTGAGAAGCATCGCCTTCATGATAATGGCCCAGAGTGAACTGATGATTATGAGGAGAGCTGAGCCTCTTCTTATTGCCGGTAGTAATCTGTTCGCTGCCGATGTAGAGCGGAACTTCTACCGGCTGCTCTTTCATGGCTTTGAGGGTAGCCTGAAGGGCTTCTCTTTCGGGGGTGCCGGGGGCGTAGTCATAAACCGGCTCATTAGTAGGTGTGGGAACTTTATAAAATCCTGTTGACATATTGAAATGTTGTTTTGATGCGATAAAAAAATTTGTTTGCAAAGGTATAGCGGATAAAAAACAGATGATAACAATACCACTCTTTTTTTCCGGTGCACGTACTTTTTCTAACGAAGCCCTTAGCGGTATAGGTTCAGTTGGGGGAGGAGAGATATATATGCAGCTATGAATCTAAGAGGTTAGAATATTTGTCTAACATAACTTTAAACATCAGGGAGAAAGGGCGATCTGGATTTTTAAAGCTTAGTAGAGCTTCTTTTTCTTGCTCAAGTATTCCTCTAGCTTCCTGATGCATCGCTATTAAAATCTTGCTTAGAAGTTGCTCAAAATATTTTATTTGAGTTAGTCTTACTTTATCTAATTGGTCACTATTTAATTTGAACTTTTGAATAGTTCTTAACCCTAATTGAGACCCATTCTTGGTTCTGATAATTTCATCTTCAAAAATTAAATGTTCTTGAATGATATCATCAGAATCACGGCAGGGATCTAAAGCTTCAGTAACAGGAATATGAAGGTTATTCTTTTTATTGTTGCAATTATCGCAGGCCAGGTAAAGATTATCCCAGTCAAAAGCTAAATCTTTTCTTTCCGCTACTTCAATAAAGTGATCTACTTCCTGTGGGACATCTTTTAGCTTTCTTTCACAATAGAAGCACTTGTGAAAGCTCATGGTATTTAGTCTATCTCTGATTTGCTGATGTGCATATTGCTTGTTGCTAGGCCTTGGGTTATCACTATTTACAAAGCGTTCCCGCCAGCTTTCTTCTTTTCTTTCCAGAATATCAGGTTTAGGAAGTCTTTGAATAAAACGCATGAGTTACTTGCCCGATAGGTTGCTTAGTAGATCCTCTACATCAAAATAAGAAAAGTATTGTGGGTTGATACTTTTGAGCTTTTTCTCAATTTCATCCCTCTTTTTGTTATCTCCCTCTTCAATAGCTTTCTTACGCTCATCAACTAGTTTACTGATTTTCTCATTGAAAGGCTGGGTATTAAAGAGAGGAGTGAGCAGTATTTCATCAATTGGTTTGTTAGAATAAACATCAGTTTCATCTACAATTTCTGCATGATCTTCTCTGGATTCACAAACATATATGCGGGAATTCTCAACGGAAGCTACAATAAAGGGTGAGTGGGTAGTAAGAATGATCTGAAGGTTAGGAAATATTTCCAGAATGTTATTCAGAAACGTCTTCTGCCATTTAGGATGTAGGTGGTTTTCCGCTTCATCTATAAGTAGTAAGCCAGGAGTATGGCAAAGCTCTTTTAGTGGCTTTCCACTCAAAACATTGGCTGAATACATTTTTCCCAGCATAGAAACCAGTCGCTGTATCAGATAGAGGTTTCCGCTGCTCAGTTTGTCTAGAGAGATTTCCTTACCGTTTTGTTCTATGATAGGAGTAAGCGTTTTACGCGCTACATATTTAAACTCTCCATTATTCAAGCTAAGTTGGATAACTTTTTTTAATACTTCAAAAAGGGCTTCACCCATCTTCTTTTCATCATCATTGTCGCTTGACTTGAGATAATCAAAATATGTAATGAGCTGGGTGACTTCTATATTTTGGTGAATCCCAGTGAGAGCATCAAGAAGATGGTTTTCAGGTTTGGGAGCAGTCAGGCTTTGAAGGTCAAAGCTATCAGTTGCTAATTTGGAGGTCCAATAATCAACCACCCATTCTCCTTGATTATCAGCATTGCCAAATTTTTTATTAAAAGACGGTATAGAAGTTTCAAATCTATTTGGATCATGTGAATAAGTATTGGTTGACTTTACTTCTCCTATTTGAGGAATAGATATTTTAACTTCAAAATTTTGTTTATCATTTATTATTTCTCTTTCTAATCTACCTGAAATTCCAAAAAGAAGTCCCCTGATAGCATCCAGAATAATGGTTTTTCCTGTACCATTTTCTCCGGTAATAATGGTCACTGGCGGTTTTTCCTGTTTATCATTTTCGGTGATAAACTCTATGTGCCCTTCTCTGAAAGGGCCAATGTTTTTTATGTCAAGAGATTGTATTCTCATGTTTGCAATATAAAAATAATGTTGCTACTTATCTGTTTTACCTCACTTCCAGAGAAAGGTTGTTGCCACTAACTTCTACGACATCAAAATTGCCCTGCACCTTTGGCTCTACCTTTCCTCCGTTGAGCTGCCAGTCCTGATACTTGCCTTGGGGAAAGGCCAGCTCTATCGTCCAGCCAGCCCGGGCCTGGGTGAGATTAAGGGTTAAAGTTTCATCATTTTGCCGTAAAGAGACATTGATCTCATTCTCTCCTATCATCACATTTTCCAGGCTCACCTCATGCCAGGAAGAAGGAAGCTGAGGTTGTATGCGGATACGCTGCTCAAAGGCCTGCGGACGAATGCCAAAAAACTGTTCCACAATCGGGACAGCATAGCTGTAGATATTCCAGGCCTGGGCCATCATACCATAGTCGGGAGAGACTTCATACATAGAACCCGGCAAAGCGAAGCTGAAGGTACGGGTCATCCGCTGCAGATAGTCTAAAGCCTGGTCAGGACGTCCGTAATTGTTTTCTGCGATCGCCTGTACGCCGGTAGGTAAGGTCATCACCGCCCCGGTATAGGAGAAGGTTTTCTTTACCTGTGCAAACGAACTTTCGTCTTCACCCGCTGTCTCATCTCTGTCAATACCGGTGACAAACATGCCAAAGGGATTGACGAAGCGACTGCCTGTTTCCAGAGCCAGCAAGGCTTTGGCGGAGTCAGCCACTCCGGTTTCCATAGGCGTATTGACTACCCAGTTGTGATGCAGTACAAAACCCTGCTTCTGCTGCAGTGGCTTGTCAGATAGCTGTGCCTGGGTGTTTTTTAGCTCTTTTACTGCCCAGGGTTTGTGGAGAGAGTCAGCGCGTTGGATTGCATCTTCAATCAGATGTAACGCCTGTTGGGTAGTACCGATAAAGTCAGCATAAGACTGATAGGCTGGCACCCAGAAGTCAGTATTGATTTTTTCTTTCAGCAGGGCTGCTTTGCTGCGGTACGCCTGAGCCAGGGTACTATCTCCCATTTCCTCTGCCATCGCTGCCGCATCGCTGAAGGCTTTCTGCGTATACACGGCCACATCAATCATCTCGCTGTCCAGTCCGTGGATTTCCATCATGCCAAAGCCATCGGGTAGCATATTCTCATCATCATCATTTTCTTCCAACAGCCAGGCCAGCCCTTTTTTGACAGTAGGATAATATTTTTCCAGAAAAGCAGTGTCGCCAGTCCACTGGTAGACTTTCCAGATCAGCGAAGCAAACTGTGGGGTTTCATTGATGTTACCCGGGTTAAAAACTGCTCCGTTGGTAGAGACTTCATGTACGATACGTCCGTTGCCATTGGTGGTTTCCGAAACCCTGTGGATCAGCTCTATGGTGTTGTACACCAAGTCTTTCTGCCCGATCATGATGGCTCCCTGCAGCGCATATTCACTATCCACACCAAACCACCAGGGATAATCTGGTATACCTGCCGATATGCCACGACCCACTTCAGGTACATCCCGGACCAGCCAGTCGGTATTGTATTTGAGCCAGCGAAAAGCCTGTTCCAACTGTTCATCAGGAATGTCAAGCTGAGTTTGCCGGGCAATGGTCTGGTAGCGGGCTTTCTTTTCTGTAAGGAAGCGGGCAGCGTGATCACTGACTTCTTCATAAGTAGCCTTTGCTTGCTGCTCTGAGGTATATGAGCCTGCGATGGTAAATGGAATGCTGAGCGTATCCGAAGGAGCAAGGCTCAGGGCATAGGTCAGAGAAGCCTGAGCACCCTGTCCCTGAGGATGGTACTCACAGAAAGCAGCGGTGTCGGAATGTGACACAGGGCTAGTGTTAGCGCCGAAGATGACATACCAGTCATTGGCCTGGTCTTTGGCTATCCAACTCTGCAAAGATGGTTGCCAGTATATGGTGTCCTTAGCATCCTCCATAGCGGTGCGCTCGCCCAGCCATACCGGGCGCAAGTCCGTATGTCCGCTCAGTACAAAGTTAAAAGTGAGGGCTTCTGCTCCCGTATTAACAAAGGTATACTCCACCACCACCGCTTCCCGGGCATCGGGCACAAACTGAAAGCGTTCTACCCGCAAACCCTCAGCGCTGCCAGAAAAGATGTGCTGGTTGGCAAAGGGGTAATTGATAAATGTATCGGCTTCTGACAGGCAATAAGATTGCTCCTCTGTCTGGATGGCAGCAGTAAACCCATCCATCAGTTTGATCGGGTGGTCCCAGATACCGCCCATCTCACCGGCTACGTGCCAGCCCAGGTCAGGAAATTGCCCATTCTGGTGCCCTACCATATAGACCCTGTCTCCAGCCGTTACGTAGGGCGAGTTGAGGTATTCACTTCGTCCTCTGATGCTTTCCTGATCGGCCACGATTTGGCTTAAAGATTCTTGGGGAGGGGATTCACTTTTACATTGAACCAATAATAATGTGATTGAAAAAATAATGTAGTAAGGAGGGAAAGTGTACTTATTCATAGCCTTAGGGTGTTGTCAGCAAAAAGGAGTCTGCAAACCAATATAGACTTTTTTCATGTTCTGACAAGCTTCACAGGCATGACAGAAATAATATTGCGGAGACCTATTTTTTAATAATCCCCAGGTGCAGCAGCGCATCTCCCTGGTTGACGACCGGGTTATTATTCAGGCCGATGACATGCGCATGCTCGGGAGACTTTACGTACATCTGGAAGTCACCGATGGGGTCGGTGATAAATCCGATGTTTTCTCCTCTCTTTACGATGGCTCCCAGCTTGATGAGGGAGTGAAAAAGACCGGCATGTCGGGCTCTGATCCACTTTCGCTTATGGATAACAATGCTTTTATTGACACTTTTCGGATGTGTTTTGAGCATACCCACGTGCTTCATCAGCCTGCGGGTGCCATTAATACCTGCCTGTATTGCCCTTTCATTCAGACGTAGTGACTCCCCTCCCTCATAAATAATAATACTCTTGCCTTTTTTGTCGGCCGCATGTCGCAGGGAGCCTTTGATCAGTTTGGAGTGGAGGGTATAAGGAGCATCAAAAGCAAGGGCCAGCTCTTTGCTGAGTGGATTTTCAAAGTTACAGCGCACTTGTGGAATATTAGCCCGGCTGGCACCCCCGGTGTGGAAGTCAATGCCATAGTCAATTAGCGGGATGATCTCTTTCATCAGTACATAAGCCACTCTGCTGGCCAGAGATCCATTCTTGGAGCCTGGAAATGAGCGATTTACATCCTTTCCATCGGGTACGGTGCGGGAAAAGTGCACAAAGCCAAAGATATTGAGCAAGGGGATGCAGATGACTGTTCCTTTAGCAGGACGGTGAAAGCCCTGGTCGCGGATGCGCCGGACGATTTCAATGCCGTTGATCTCATCGCCATGCAGGCCTGCCATGAGCAGTAGGATAGGGCCAGGCTTAAGCGCACGGCTCACCGAAATGGGAATAACGATCTCGGTACGGGAAGGTAGGCGGGCAAAGTTGAGGTCTACCAGCATTTCCTGTCCGGGGGGTATGTCTTGACCCGCAATGGTGAGGGTAGAGGCAGTATCTTCATGGGGACGGTTAATTCTATCAGGCATGGGGTAAATTTGAGAAATTTTGATCATAAATACGCATTCTCTCCGAGAGGAAAACCAGGGGAATCCTACATCATCCTTACAACAGAGGATAATAAATCACCATCAACAGGACAGCCTCAATGCTAGTTAAGCGTTATCCGAATAAGCGTATGTACCATTAACATCTCAACCTAGCCATCTGAATAGCGGTCAAAAAAAGTAAATTGGTCTTCTAAATGAAGGAATCTGTCGATGATGGTAGGTGTCTGCTTGTAAAAGGAAATAATTACCGTTAAATTTCCTACTATTGTCTTCAACCAACCTATGAGAAAACTACTACTGGTCTCGTGTTTTTTATGGAGTATTTGCACACCATCACTAGCACAAAGCCTGGAAGAAATTCGCTGGACAGGCAGCTACAAAGAACAAAGTCTGATCACTATTTTTGAAGAAATCCAAAGCCGGGAGCCGGTGCGATTCTTTTTTCGGCAGGAGTGGGTAGAGGGGCTTACCTTTTCCGGTAATTTCAATCAAACGCCCCTGGAGCAGGTGGTAAGTCAACTGCTGGCCAATACTGAGCTTAGTTACCAGCCCTATCAGGAGCAATACATCGTACTTTTACTAAAAAACCCTAATGCCCTGAATGCTGCCCGAAGTCAGGGAGAAGAAGAGGGCCTTATCATCATTGGCGACTCACTCAGCAATAACGGACAAAAGACCGCTACCATTAGCGGATACGTACGGGAGGGGGCTACCGGGCAGGGCATTACCGGGGCTACGGTATTTGTGCAGGATATTCAGCAGGGCACCTCTACCAATCTGAATGGTTACTTTACCATAAGCCTACCGGTAGGGGTACATCAGTTAGTGATTAACTCGCTGGGTTTTGAAGATGAAAACAGAAATGTAAGAGTGATCTCCGATGGTACCCTGTCCGTGGACCTCTATGAAGGAACTGCTCGCCTGGAAGAAATTACCATTACCGAAAGAGCAGAAGACTATAATGTGAGCAGCCCCCAGATGAGTGCTACCCGTATGGATATACAGAAGGTAAAGAAGATGCCTGCCTTTCTGGGTGAAGTAGACCTGATCAACTCCATAGAACTGCTTCCGGGCGTAAGCGTGGCTGGTGAAGGAGCGGCAGGATTCAACGTAAGGGGAGGAGACGTGGGGCAAAACCTGATTCTGCTGGATGGCATATCTATCTTTAACCCTTCCCATCTCTTCGGTTTTTTCTCAGCTTTCAACGCGGACCTGCTCAAAGACGCTACGCTTTACAAGGGAGGAATTCCTTCCCGTTACGGAGGGCGTATTGCCTCCGTATTGGATGTATCACTCAAAGAAGGTAATCTGAAGAAGTTTACAGGCAGTGGAGGTATAGGGCTGGTAGCCAGCCGCCTGGCACTGGAAATTCCTCTGGTAGAAGAAAAAAGCGCACTGATGATTGGGGGCAGGGCCTCTTATTCCGACTGGATCCTCAACCGGGTTGACGATCTGGACATTCGCCAGAGCGAAGCCTCCTTTTACGATGCCAATGCCAAGTGGACTTATCGCCTTAATGAGGCTCATAAGATAGGGCTGACCGGCTATATCAGTAATGACGATTTTCTCTATGCCGGCAATACTTCTTATGCCTATCAGAACATGGGGGCGGCTTTCAACTGGGATTTTCTGATTTCGCAGGAATGGCTTTCAAGCTTTACCTTAACCCATAGTAAGTACAATTATGAGGTAGGAGATTTGCAGGATAGTACCCGAGCTTCTGTACTGGACGCTGGTTTTGCGATCTCGGAGGGGCGCTGGAACCTGACTCGTTTCTGGGGAGAAAGACATCAGGTAGATGCAGGAGCTAATCTGGCCCGCTACGAATTTGCACCGGGAGAACTAAGACCCGAAGGTGATTTTTCTCTTATTGTTCCTGAAACTTTGGATCAGGAGCAGGCCTGGGATATGTCGGTATATGTCAATGATGAGTTTAATATCACTCCCAATCTTACGCTGAACCTTGGCTTGCGCTACAATCACTACAGAGCAGTAGGTCCTAAGGATGTAGCAGTTTATGAGGAAGGTATACCCATCAGTCCAGGATCGGTAGTAGATTCTATACAGTATGGGTCAGGAGAAACCATAGCCCAGTACCAGGGCTTTGAGCCCAGAGTGGCTTTGCGTATTGGCCTGGATAGCAGAAGCAGCGTGAAGCTGAGCTATAACCGTATGCGGCAGAATATGCATCTCATTTCCAATACCACTTCTATTACACCTACCGACATCTGGAAGCTGAGTGATACCTATGTGCGCCCGCAGATCGGCGATCAGTACGCAGTGGGTTACTTCCGCAATGCCATCAGCAATGTGATAGAATCTTCGGTAGAGGTATATTACAAAGACATCAAAAACCTGGTGGAGTATAAAGATGGGGCAGAGATACTGATGAACGATCAGCTGGAAACAGACCTGCTGAGCGGCATTGGCAAAGCATACGGGGTAGAGTTTTACCTGGCCAAAAACCTGGGTCGGCTTACCGGCTGGCTGTCTTACACCTACTCACGCACCTTGCGCAAGGTAGAGGGCGAATATGCGGATGAGCGTATCAACCTGGGCGACTGGTATCCCTCCAATTTTGATAAGCCGCATGACTTTACAGTGGTGGGTAATTATCAGTTTACCCGCCGTATCCGCCTGGGCTTTAACTTTACCTACAGCACCGGACGCCCCGTCTCCTTACCGGAAGGTACTTACCGGGTGGGTAATCAGGATATCGCCCACTTCTCCGCTCGTAACCAGTACCGTATTGCTGACTATCATCGTCTGGATATATCTTTCTCGGTAGATGGTAATCTTAAGAAAAAGAAGAAATGGGATTCCAGCTGGACCTTCGCGGTTTACAATTTGTACGGACGCAATAATCCGTATTCCGTATTTTTCAGGAATGATTCCGGCGGTACGCTGAATGCTTATCAGCTTTCTATTCTGGGTCGTCCTTTTCCTTCAGTCACCTATAATTTTAAATTTTGATGAAGCAACAACTTACGATATGGCTGGGGTGCATACTGCTACTGACAAGCTGTGTGGATCGTATAGAGCTTGATGAGTCTCTTTCTGGAGAGCCTTTACTGGTAGTAGATGGGGTAATTACCAATACCAGTGAGCCTTATACTGTGAAGCTGTCTTATACTTCCTCCAGCCTGCAGACTTATGAAGGGGTAGAGTTAAGTGGGGCCGAAGTATTTATTACCGATGAAGAAAATAACAGAGCGGATATGACTGAAGTAGAGGCGGGAGAGTATGTGACTGACCCATTCTTTTTTTGCGGTGAGGTAGGTAAAACCTATACGCTACATATTGTTACACCTGAGGGTAAATCCTACGCTTCGCTACCAGAACGTATGCCGGAGGTACCAGCCATTGACAGCCTATTCTTTGAGTTGGACAGCCGCCCCTATGTAACTTCTCTGGGGACCATTCTGGATGAGTGGGGGCTGCAGTTTTACCTGAACACCGGTAGTGGAGATAATCAGACAGGCTATTATCGCTGGAGCTGGGAGGAAACCTATGAGTTTATTGCTCCCCTCACGACACCGATGCAGCTCAATATTCCTATTTGTTATCAGTCAGGTACACAGACGCGCTACCTTAACATTGCCTCTACGCAGGGGCTAAGCAGGGACAGGATAGAAAGACGAAAAATCAATTTTGTAGCAAAAAGTGGCAGGATGCTGCAACGCCGCTATAGTCTCCTGGTAAAACAGTACGCATTGACAGAAAGAGCTTATACCTTCTGGGAAAATGTACAGGCACAACAGGAAAACTCAGGTTCTGTATTTGCACCTCCTCCTTCACCTATCCCCGGCAATATGTACAATGTGAATGATGATACAGAACTGGTGCTGGGCTATTTTCAGGCATCCTCGGTTACGGAGCAGCGAAAATTTGTGACACGCTCCGAAGTGCCTCCAGGGCCGGGAGGCTCACCCGGAGGCTTTACCGAATGCATTGCCGGCGATGAAAATGCCCCTGACTATTGTTACGATTGCAGTTTACTGGTTGGAACTACTACCGAAACCCCCTCATTCTGGTGAAAACATTATTAGTCCTATATACTTTACTGTCGGCCTCTGTTTTACCCGCTGAGGCATCCGCAAAAAGCGACAGGCTGGAAACTTCCCAAACCAGTCAGCTTAAGGAAAGCTTAAGGCTACAGCTTTCTGAAGAAGTAATCGCTGCAGGTGAGGAGCTTTGGTTTCAGGCCCTGGTATCAATGGATGATACCCAGGCTGAGCCAGAAGAGGTGAGCAAGGTACTGTATGTGGAAGTGCTGAGCAGTAGTCAGGTGGTGTTGCAGGGTATTTACAGTATCAAAAATGGTATAGGCAGAGGACAGATACAGATACCAGATACACTCAGCGGTGGCTGGTATCAGCTTAGGGCTTATACGCAGTGGATGCGAAATTCTGGAGATTACAGCGCTCAGCCCTTGTTGATCGTCAATCCATATGAAGAGAGTTTAGCTGTTCAGCAACCTGCCCAGTTCTCATTCACAAAAGATGTTACTTTTTTTCCTGAAGGAGGAAATTTTATAGCGGGCTTACCCAACCGCCTGCTGGTGCAGTTGTCAGATGAAATGATGATGGATTCCATCACTTCCACAAAAGTTGTCAGTCAGCAGGATAGCCTGCCGCTTGCTGAAGTGGCACTTGAATCGGGGCGGGGAATATTCACAATTATACCTGAGGTAGAAAAAGAGTATATGCTGGAGATGTACACTTCAGGAGACACCCTCAGGCAGGCATTGCCCAAACCACAGCCTCAGGGTACAACTGTCCAGAGCCAGTTTAGCAATGAGGTCCTGAGCTTAAAGCTACATCACAGTGAAAGGGATGACTATACCCTTATCCTCCGGGATCGTGATGCGGTGCTTTACAGTCAGCAATACAATGAAGATGCCTATACTACGGACATCAATACTCAGTCATTTCCTGCCGGTCTTCTGGAGCTTTTGGTTTTGGACAAGCAGCAGCAAGTGCTGGTGCAACGCCTGGTATATCATAACCCTACAGAAAAAAGCCTGGATATAAAGCTTGACAAAGAAACTTATCAGCCGAGAGAGCAAGTTAGTGCGGCGTTAAGCCTTGGAGAAACAGATGCTCCGGCCCAGCTTGCGGTAACAGTAAGAAAAGTAAATCCACTTAGCAGCTACCTTCAGCAGCAGCGCCTGACTTCTGGTTTGATAAAGCCGGAGAAAATTCCTGCAACTTTAAGTCCTTCCGAAAGAACTGCCTGGATCAATCAAACGCTGATCAGCAAAGAAAGCCTTTTCCCACCTCGGGCAGGAAGTAGTAAGGTGATTGGATCTTATAGCCGAGAGGATGAAAGCCTGACCGTTAGCGGTAAAGCAGAAAGTATGAACGAAAAAAAGATAGGAGGAAAAGTTGTAGTCTTATCCGTTCCGGGCAGAAACCCCTACTTTGAATATGATTTTGTAGAAGCGGATGGCAGCTTTCAAATTCCAATCAAAGAGAATGTAATAGGTAGGAAAGATATTATTCTTCAAATGGCGGATACCAGCTTGCAGGTGAGCTGGACACTGGATGATAAATTTATGGAGGAGAATACTTATCAGGAAATTTTTTTCCCTGATGTTCCCGAAAGTGTACTCACCGAACTGCAAGAATCATATGCCAGGCGAGCCAGAATCAAAACCCAATACGATCTTTTTCAGGTCGGAGATTCTACAGCTACTCAGGAAAAAAAGGGTTTCCGCTTTTACGGAGCGCCCAATTTTGAGATCAGGGTGGAGGATTATATAGAGCTGCCCAATTTTGTGGAAGTCAATCGGGAACTGATGCCAGGCATTCGCCTCAGAGAAAATAAAGGGGTATACAATCTGGATGTATTTGACATCCCCTCCCGCACTTTTCTGCCGGGTGAGCCTTCAGTATTTCTGGATGGGGTATTGATCCATGATGTAAACTTTCTGGTCAGCTTTCCTCCCCGCGAGATGGAACGGATAGAGACAGTAAATCGTCGCACCTATTATGGAGAATACCGCTTTGATGGTACGATTGCGATCTATACGAAGGATGGAGATGCTTATCTGCCAGCAATATCGCCTTCCGCTAAGCAGGCAGAGATGAACTTATACAGCCGTATCCAAACATTCTCCCCGATAGATACACTGCCAGCCCATGAGCCGGACTTCAGGACATTACTGTACTGGCAACCTGCGGTAAACCCTGGCAACGAAGCTCATAGCCTGACTTTCAATAATGCTGATGAGCTGGGAGAATTTGAGATTATTGTAGAAGGGATGACAGACAAAGGAAGAAGAATCTATGGAAGAAAAACTTATACAGTTTCTCTTAATGATTTGCCATAAATCAGGGAGTCAGAATATCTAGTGCTGTTTCAAGGGCATGATCTTTTCCTGAAAGGATTTCTTCTCTGGTATTCAGGACAAGTGAATCCGGAATGAGCCCAATACTTTCATGGCTTATACCATTAGCGTCGCGCCAGTCTCCGATGCTCAATGAAAAACCCCATCCATTGGGAAGTTCCCGATTGATCTGGTTAGAAAAACCTCCCGCTGTGGTATCCCCTACAAAAGTAACATCTGGCATTACGCGCATTGCCAGCGCAAAAGTTTCTCTGGCGCTAAGCGTATAATCATGTGTTAAAATTACTTTTTCTCCCAAAAACTGAGACTCGCCTTTTGGCTTTACATACCAGGTGATAGGCTCCGTAAAATCACAATGCGCTGGCCCATTTCTGACCTTGCTGAGCATGTACGGTTTTTTTTCTTTAGCAAATCTACCGGCGATATACTGGCTCAGCACATCCTCTCCACCATAGCCTCCGCGGATATCAATAATGATATTTTCGGCATTTTTATTCATGTAGCTGATAACCTCATCTAATGCATCCTCATTGTGCCTGGGCAGATCAGAAAAACCTTCAATATGGAGATAGCCTGTACTATGGTTGAGCATGCCATAGGTATAAAAGTATCCTGCAAAATGCTCTTCTTGCAGATAATGGGCTTTGACAACATCAAGATGAAAATCGTCAATCGTATCTATTTTGCCAGCCCTGCCTCCCTGCCAGACGGGCAGATTTGTTCCAATTGGTAACAGCCCCACATGACTATCGTTCAATATTGCCAGCATGTCAATCATAAGCGTGTAAAGTTCCTCATCACTCTGTACATGCTGGATTTCCTGAAGCGCTGCGCTACGTACTGAATCCCAGTCAATGTTTTTTACCGGAAAAAGACCGTAGTATCTGTCAAACTGCTCCCATAAAGAGAGAATGTTGTTTTCGTAAGTGTCCTCTGGGATATCTGAGAAAAATGTCTCTTGGCAGGATGAAAGCAGGATGGTTATAAAAATGACAAGTAGCGTTCTCATGCTCCTGGTTTAATGCTGATAAACAATGCTAAAGCTGTTGCTAATCATTCGCAAAGGCTCGTAATAATAGTATCCCAGCCCGTAAAACTGATACATGACGCCTAATGAATGTACCTTCTCTTCATGAGTCGTTATCCTCACGCTCAGCGAAAAGTTGAGTCTTCGGAACTGATCAGGCAGTGCAATACGTGTTTCCTGTAAATAAGGGGTAAAATAGCTGTCTACAGGTTTGCTGGGATCTTTGGCATAAGGAGTGCTGGTAATAGCAGCAATAAGAGGGAATGAAATTTCCAGCGGAAAGCTGAGCTTTTTATGATTAAAAGTTTTGGCGAGTTTGGGGCCTAAGGAAAGACCGTTGAAAAACCAATTATCTAAGCCTATGCCAGTTTGATAGAAATTATCCGAGATTTCCGCTCCCAGGTATAGTGAAGTTCCTCCCAGGCTTAGCTTTGATAAGTAAGCGTAAGAAAGATTTATATTCACCAATGAGAGAGAAGGATTGGCCTCTGTTTCCCAGCTTTCCTGCACTCCATACATATCTACAGGGTCAGAAAGGGTAGCCACACGTTGGCCATGCCTTTTGGACTGATTATTACCCAGTGAAAACTGTATAGATATCTTATGTTGTGAAGCTTCCCTAACGCTCAAAAAGTCAGTCGCTATATTTAGATTATTGGATTGATACAGTAAGGGAGAGTTTTGCTGGTCGCTCAGCAGTATATGCTCATAGCCTAACTGATGTTGCCAGACAGATTGCTTTTCCTGAGCAAAGCTACGAATAAAAAATCCTGAGGTAATGAGCAACAGGAAAGCCTGGGCGGTGACTAAAACTCTTAACATAGGTTGATGGTTAGCTCCTTCGGTATAGCAAAATAACAGAATGAGTCTTCAAAAAAGGATGGTACTCTCACTCAAAATTGTGAAGTGGACAATCTTGTATGGGAAATGGACACTAGCAGGACAGCCATTTTTTGAATGCGGTGATCTTCAGCTTACTGATTTTTTGATTGGAAAGAAGATCGGGGGATAAGCTAAGCAGAATCTTTCTGGAAGGCAGGGTTTGGTAAGACTTTACCGCGTCGCGCGAAATGATAAGCTGGCGGTTTGCCCTGAAAAATGATGAGGCTAATTCTTTTTCAAGCTGATCTAAACTGGCATTCACCATATATTGCCCCCCATCTTTGGCTATGAGAAAAGCGATTCTATCCTGAAGAAAAATATAGGCAATTTCTGACTGAAGCAACTGAAAGGATTGGTTTCCGCGAAATGCCGGTATTTTTACCTCAGCTTGTATCAGCTCTTTTGGAGGCTTCTCATTTTTCACAATAATTGTGGAGTACAAAAGCTGCAGCACCATAATCCAGATCCAGCTAACCGGTAATTCAATCTGGAGAAAGTCAGAGTTTTCCGGCCAGTTGGTTTGCCAGAATAGGCTGACATATACGAAGTCCATCAAAGTCAGAAAGAGGGAAATGATCAGCAGGTTTGTACTGAGCTGATACAAAAATCTGGTTTTGAATATCTGGATATGATCAAAGCTGAATAAAACATATTTGAATATGAACCAGGCACCGTATGAAATGGCAATAGCCCAGAGGGAGTTGAATAGGGTGTAGACGCTTTGCAACTCATACAGTTCCAGTCCGATGTTGGATGAAAATACAGCAACCAGCGGGATAAAATAATACTTTATCCAATGGTCATTGTATACCCTACCAGATGGTTTTGAAAGAATCAATTACAAATAAACTTTTGCCTCTGATTCTAAAGATCGCTAAAATTTTTGAATACAAGTAAGTAAGCACATGATGAATCATGTGCTTACTTACTTGTATAGAGTTAGATTATCGCTTCAGGATCTTCAATGCATATGTTTTCCCCTGATGAGCAATCTGCAGCTGATAATGTCCGCTACTGAGGTGCGATAGAGAGCAATTGATCTTGGTATGATTGACGGCAGCAGTAAATACCAGTTTCCCGTGCGTATCAAAGATTTTTAATTCTCCACCTATCAGGCTAGAAGGTATTTGCAGATACAACATATCCTCTACCGGGTTAGGATAAAACCTAAGCTGCTGCCTGATCTCATCCTCAAAAGCCGTCACTTCTCCCTCTACTTCTTCTTTAGCCACAATGCTGATCTCTTCTCCGGCCACTACCGTAAGTTCCAGAGACTGTTGCGCTACCTCAAAGCTTGCGGAAGCATCCATTGGCAGGGCCTTGTGGTCCGCTTTGATGCTATAGCTTCCGGGAGATAGATTGGTAAACATAAACTTACCATCACCATCGGTAGAGGTAGTGGCTACTAAGTTTTGATCTTGATTGTCTATGAGGTAAATGGTAAGCCCAACTACGGGAATGCCATCCAAAGCTTCCTGGCTGATCATCAGTCGGCCATTACTGGCTTGTGCACTCTGAATAAATCTTCCCCGGAGCGTTATCCCTATTTCTTTCAATACTTCAGGAATTGAAATAGGTCTCAGACTAACTTCTGTATCTTGGGTGAGGCTTACTCTCTCAGCTTCAGACAGTAATAAGTACTGACCCAGATAAGTAGGAAGAAATGGACCTTGCTCCGCTTTTATCTTGAGCGTATACTCACCCTCCGCCAGGTTCTCGTAAGAGAGCGATGTTGTAAACATACGTTCCTGATTGATCAACTTATATACTCCATCCTGCTTTTTGAATAAGCTAAGCTTGAGGGGAAACGTGTTATTAGCTTCGGTATCAATACGGATACTCAACTGATGAAGCGTATCTTTTTCTATGATCTTTTCTTGTCCGATAATAAAGGTATGGTATACAGAGGCAGCTGGCAAATAATGATCGTTACCTTCCTGAGAAGCGGTAATAGTGACCTTTCCGGTATCTATCAGACTTACTGATTTTCCGCTTAAGACAATCGGACCATTGAAGGAGAAAGTCAGAGGCAGGCCAGCACTACTACTGGCCTCCAGGCTAAAGCTTCCTTCTTCCAGCAGCATATCCGGGATAGCAGTAAAGTTGATTTGCTGCGGTGCTTTGCTGATGTTAAAGCTTTGGCTGACCGTCTCAGCGGCAAGATATTCTCCATTACCACTTTGGCTGGCCTTTATAGTCACTGAGCCTACGCCTAGAATACTGACTGTCTGATCACTGATGCTGACAAACTCCTGCCCAGCAATCACTTCATAAGTAACTGCCAGCCCTGAAGAAGCTGTAGCACTTAGCTCAAAGCTCTCGCCATAGACCTTATCAGGGATAGTATCAAAAGTGATGGTCTGTGTCTCCGGACGAGTGTCAATGACAAAAATCTCAGCTTCAGTCTCACAGCCAGCAGGGTTGATCACGCTTACACTATAAGTACCTCCTTCCTTAATCCAGAGTGTGTTTTTACTGCCTATGCTGATATGCTCCTGGCCTTCAGTTTTGTACCATTCAAATGTTAAAGTATCAGCAGCATAACCCTCTATGGCAGTAAGCATGAGAGAGTCGGTATTCAAATTCATAGAGGCAAGTAGACTCACTTCGGGTGAAGGTTTTATGCTAAAATGATCTACCAATACCGTATCATCAAGATAAGGATTAGTGAGGGTAAGCCGAACGGTATAGTCACCTTCCTGATCCAAACTATGCACCAAAGTTGGAGAGGTGGTGATAGAATCTGATAAGATAATAGAGTAACCTGTGTCCCTACGAATAAACCAGCGATACGTCTCATACCCATTTCGTCCATTAGCAGTAAAACTAATCTCCTGATCTATACAGTTCTTAGAAGCTGAAACGGATAAAGTAGGTTCTTCATTTTCAGGACTTACATAAATGGTAACCGGATAACTGTAAAGGGTAAGATCAGGTGCTCCGGCATTTGTTACCTTACATGTATATCTACCTTCATCTTGGATAGTTAATGATGAGAAGGTATAGTAATTGACATTGGTAGTATCAAAAGCCACATCATCCTTAAACCAGACATATTGATTGTCAGTAATTTCCTCGTCTATGCCTAAGTCGATGGTATAAGAATCACCTTCATCTAAATATAAGCTAGCGTCTACGCCAATAGCCCGCTGAGGAGCGTATGCCTTACCTAAATAAGAATCAAAATATGTTAAATTGGGCAAGATATCATCAAAAGTGAGTTTATTAATGCTTGCAGAATGCATAAATGAGGGGCCTATCCCTTCAGGATAGACTGGTAATTTTGCAAGATGATTGCCCTCTATTGCTAAAGAGTCAAATTCTGAATCATTTTCTACAAAGATATTGAGTATTTCTTTAGGGAGCTCTCCGCTAAACTGGTTGTAGGATAATCCCAGATTGACCAAAAGTTTCAGCGCTGCTAATTCTTTTGGGATTAGTCCTTCTAGGTTATTGTAGCTAAGATTTAGTTCGCCTAAATTAGTTAATTGAGCTAACTTAACAGGGATTTCACCTTCCAACCGATTCTCAGACATATAGAGATAAGACAAACTATTAAGCTCTCCTATTTCTGAAGGTATTGTTCCGGATAAATTATTATTGTGTAACGATAAGCGTGACACTCGGTTTTTCCATTCACTTACTGTCACCCCATACCAACTATCAAGCGGTCCTGTAAGCCAGTTGTCATTTCTTGTCCAGTTATCTCCGTCGGTAGCATAATAAAGCGCTACCAGGGCCAGGGAGTCGGATACGAGCAGGGCAGAAGAAGTTTGGGCGGTAATTTCTGAAGATGACCCCGTACCACATGTGCTTCTTGGAGTTACTCTTACTGAATAAGAGGTTTCCGACATTAAACCCGAAGCGGTAAAAGTTGTACCTGTTATAATGTTTGAAATTTCAGGACTAGAAAACAAAGGGTCATCGTCTATCTCTACCACATAGTCAGTAGCCTGCTCTGTTGCATCCCAGTTTAGGGTGAATCCATTTTCAAAAGCAGCTGTAGCTAGCAGGTTAGCGGGCTGTGTAGGAACACCTTCAGTAATTATTGATTCAACGGTAGAAGTAATCGTTCCGCAGTCAGTCTCACTACTTACCCGGTAATAATACGTTTGTCCTGAAATAAGACCAGAGAAAGTATAATTAGTAGAAGCAATATTGCTGCTTGCAATGATATTACTAAAATCCGACTGCTCCGAAATTTCTACCAGATAGTCAGTCGCACCGGGTACAGCATCCCAATCAATATCAAAACCATCACAGGAAGTATTAGACGTACTAACTGAAGTAATAACCGGAGCCTCATGAATTGTAAAGTCAAAAGTATACATCGCTGGACAACTCCCTGAAGTAGTATAAGTCACCTCATGGGTTCCGGAAATGCTGTTACCAAGGTCTATCTCACCAGTCGTAGTATCTACAAAAACCAGCCCGGAAGTAGAAGAAAATGTGCCTCCCGGAGTGCCTGTGATATTTGCCACCGGATTGGCCTCATTCTTACAATAGCTTGACTGCGCATAAGAGAAAGAAGCATCTTCTGCTGTAACAATTTGAAGCATAAAAGAATGGCTACTGGCAGGACATGCTCCTGCGCTTGCAATAGTATTAGTTATGGTATACACGCCGGGTGTACTGGCTAACAGATCAATTTCTCCGGTATTTGCATCAATTAGCAGTCCTGGAGAAGAAGAGAAGGTGCCACCCAGAGTATGTATTTCCGGAAGCGGATTACTACTATCCTGACAATAAGTGGAATAGGCATAGCTGAAATTAGCAGATGGAATATTTTCAGTAAGTTGTATTTGTTGACTTACAGAGCATCCTGAACTTAAGCGGGTAGCTATTACAGTGTAGATATCAGTAAGATTTGTGCCTAAGGTATCGGGAGTAATGTAATCAGTAGCTACGATTTCAGCCGTTGGGCCAGTAGTAACAGTCCCTCTATACCAGACAAAGTCATATATGCTAGGATTATTAATTACGGCCTGTAGTTGTCCATTATAAGGTTGATTACAGGCAGTTTGAGGATTAGTGATTTCCACTGTCAAATCATCTATATTGATTTCCTTGGTTACCTCGATTGCTATACCATCAGTATATTTACCGCATTTGGTAACTGGATCAAACATACGAAGGTCGTATAAGCCTTCATCCAGACCAGTAAATGAGCCATTGTTATGTATAAGAATGGTATCCTGTACAGGGCTAAGCTGGATAAGCATATACCCATAATCTGAAGCATATCCTGTGGATGGTTTGGCAGAAATGGAGCCATTAGGACTTTTACAATTGGTGTTTACAGTAATTGTGGGATAATCCATCACCGGTCCATCCAATGTCATATCAATCGTTTCGCTACTCGAGCATCCAGTGAGTTTGTTGATAACCGTTACTTTGTACAGAATAGGTTTGAGGTTAGATACTGTATCGCCAATTGCTAATATTCCAGCCTGCTGCTCATCTTCCCATTCAATATCATATTCACTTTCATCAGCAGTTTGACCATTGATCAGCACTCGGGCTACTCCATCCGCAGTGCCGGGAACACAAGACGATACTGGCTGCAGTTCTTCTAAAGTAATAACTTGCGTATCCGGCCAGTCTTCAAGCCTTTCAACCTTTATAGTGTCTGCCAACCCAAGACAACCATAGTCTGTATTTTCAACAACGATCTGATATGTTCCTGAATCGAGACCAGTAAGTAAGGCATCTGTACCTACTACCTGGCCTGTTTGTATGTTGGTCCAGGTAAAGGAATAATTAGAAGTAGGAAATGGTGTGTCGTCAGGAGCTAGAACCTGTACCTCACCATTGTTTAAAGTTACATTTCCGGGGCAGTTTCTATTGTCCCTGATCTTTACCGCTTTTACCTCAAAAGATTGAGGTACTACCATTATGCTGAAAAGCGTAGGGGTATCATCACATTCTGCGATGCTTCCATTTAATTCAGTAAGCGGGTAGAATGCTTCGTTGCTACTATTGTTTTGCCCTATGTCATTAAAGGAAGCGAATAACTCATACTCGCCGGGTATCGCTTGTACGGTAATGATGGTATCTAATATTTGAGTGGCTTGCAAACTTTCATTCAGATTTAAATTGATAGTAGTCAGATAGGGGCTTTCATCAGTATTACTGTAAGTTGCAGTAGGATTGCCAGTATAGAAAGAAATTGGTATAGCTTCAATCACAGCTTTATTTCCAGTGTTTTTAAAGCGCAACCTTACATCTATTTCATTTTCAGCACAGCTGGCAGTAGAGATAATTTGAAGTCCTTCTCCTTCAAAATCTAATTTGGCAGCAGGAAAGACAGGGTCGCCACAAGGTGTGATGAGTGAAGATTGAGAAAGATATTTATTTAGGGGCAGTGTATTAGGGCAATTTGCGTCTAAACTTTGATGATGCGCCTGCTGATATCTGGGGATACTCAGATCATCATTGATATTGACATTGTAGTAGGCATACTGGTTCCACACTTTTCTGGTAGGAGCCCAGCCATTGCCCTGAGCCGCTTTGTAAGCGCGTATAAATCCATTTGTCCGGGTTCCACTGGTAGCAGGTGAGCTGCCGAATATATTTTCTGCTTCTCCGCAGGAAAGAATAATTTCCGTCTCTCCATCACCATCCACATCAGCGATGATAGGATACTCTACCTGTGTTTGAGAGCTACAAAAAGTACCTGAATACTCGGTTAAGGGGAGGCCGGTAGTACCATCAATAACATACAGGTCAATCTCATCCCTGTATAGAATCTCAGCACTTCCATCTCCATCAAAATCATAGAGACTAAGGCTGGTGATTCCTGAACCACTATCCCAGAAATCATCATGGTTAACCCATTTTTGGGTGAAATCCCTTTCCAGCGCGTAGAGTGATGAGCCCGATACAAAGGTTGCTTCCAGCTGACCATCTCCATCAATATCAGCCACGCTGATACTGCCCATACCCCTTTCCCAGTAACATTCATCGCCAGTATCACAATTATTACCTGCCAAATCTGAGTATGTTCCTCTGATCAAAGTAGGAATGTTATTTCCGGGTTTGGTTACAGTGAAAGTTTTTACGGCATCATTGGCGATGTCCCAAAAGAAAGCGGTAGTGATACTATCAATACCTCCATTGGCTCCTCCTATAAGGACATCCAGGTTTCCATCTTGATTATAGTCTACTACAGCGGTCTGGCTATGGGTTTGTCCGCCCCAATCCGCATCAGCAGGATAATAGCCTGCATAATCTGCGGGCAATAATCCCGCATTGTTCATATTCTTTGCCTCAGTTAAGCTATTGCCACTAATACCTCCGGTATTCGTGATATTTACAGTGTAAACGATATGACCCACAGCCAGTTCTAAGCCTGGGGAAGGCAAAATATCTACTGCGGCAGGAGTAGCATTTAACTCTTGATGCCAGTCATTGGCTGAAGGGTACATACTGCTGCCATGACTTCCTTTGAGTAATAGCGTGCCAGTTTCTGCATTCCAAATCTCATTTACAGAATATAATTCAGCTTTGCCATCATGGTTAAAATCCGCTAATGCCAGATGTCTACCGAATCCGGTAAAAGTGCTGGTCGCTGTCCATTTTAATGTGAGATCATGCTCATAAGCACGGATAACACCATTGAGATCAATGGTGAAAATCTCACCAAAGCCATCACCATCTACATCTCCTACTGTCGGATAGGCATACAGTTGACCAGTTTTCACTCTTACCTGATTCAAAGTACTACCTGTACGTCCATCCAGAACATAAAGCCAGCCAGTTTCACTGTTCATGCTAATGACTTCAGGATAACCATCCTGATCCAGGTCAGCAACACTAGGCATGCCTAATGCGGCACTCGTTTGTATATCTGAATCCCAGGCGGGTTCTGGTTCAAAACTTACATTTGCAGGAAAAGAAGTACATGCGGCTTCGTTACTAATATATTTATTGGGGTTGGCGGGATTATCCGAGCAATCCCTGTCATAATAATCAATAGTGCCATCTCCATCATCATCTATTCCGTTAAAACAGTTGGTTTCTTTATCACATTGGGGTAGAAAACCGCATTGTGGATCTTCACAGTCAATGAGACCATCACCATTATCATCAATGGCGTTACCACAGATTTCAGGTGACTGTGCATAAACGGAAAGGCTGAAACAAAGAGAAATGAATAGTAGAATTATATATTTCATGCAGTAAGTATTTATACTGCAATATTCTACTATAAAATTGTATTAAAAACAGAATAAATTAAGAAAAGCTACATGAAAGAATACTTATAATAAGTCGTGCGTCCGTCACACAGTATTGAAAATAAAAAACCGGAAGCTTTGGCCTCCGGTTCTTCAACATAATTTGTACGAAATTTAATGTTAGCCCGTAGCCCAGGTCTTGCCGCCTGCTTCTTCTACTGAGATACAACCTTCGTAGCGACCAGGTACCTGTGAATACTGTAGCACCTGAGTAGCCCCTATTTCAGAAGTATAGAAGCCAAGCATTACCAGTTCTTTGGCCATCAGGAAGAAAGGCTTACCTGCGCCTTCATAGCCCTGTACAGCATCAGCCTGCATCTGGATAATGGCATCCATCTGCTCAGGTTCCAGATTAGCAAAATCTTCGCCGTATTGACTTTGGCTGTCCTGGTTTAGCTTGGTAATGCCGTCTACAAAGTGTTGCTGCTCTTCTTCAGTATACACATCATTGAGCATCATGTCCATAAATTCGGGTATGCCTACATCTTTGGCACCGGGTGTGTCAGTTGCCGGAATGATGCGCTCCGCCAGCTCGGCAGTAGCTACCGCCTGGTCGTCAGTGAGGAATACCGGCTTCCAGTCTACCTGCTTTTCGGCAGTACAACCATTCAGTACACCGGCAATGGCAGAAGAGGAGAGAGCTCCTCCCATCATGAGCGCGGTTCTTTTTAATGCGGTTCTTCTATCCATCATATCTATAGATCGTTATTAGGTCAGAATTAAACATTCATTTTTTTCAACTCATTCACCGCATGATCAGCCGCCCTGGCAGTCAAGGCCATATAGGTCAATGAAGGGTTAACACAGGCAGCAGAAGTCATACAGGCACCGTCTGTCATATACACATTGGGTACATCATGCAATTGGTTATTGGCATTGAGCACCGAAGTTTTAGGGTCTCTACCCATGCGGGCAGTTCCCATTTCGTGTATACCCAACCCTGGCCAGCTTCCGGCATCATAAGTGTTGATGTTTTTCATACCGGCAGCTTCCAGCATCTCAGCAGCGGCTACTTCCATATCTTTACGCATGGCCTTTTCATTTTCTTTGAATTCAGCATCAAAGCGCACGGTAGGCTGTCCCCACTTGTCAAGATTGTCGTAATCCAGCATCATCTTGTTTTCATGATAGGGTAAGGTCTCGCCAAAAGCAGTCATCCCCAAAGACCAAGGGCCGGGCTGCACAATGGCGTCTTTCATTCCCGCGCCGAAATTGAGTTCACTGACTGCCGCAGTCCAGTTGTCACGGCTTCCGCCTCCCTGATATCCGTAACCACGAAGATAATCTTTTTGCTCGCTCTTTTTATCCACATTGCGGAAGCGGGGAATATAAAATCCGGTAGGACGGCGACCATAATAATATTTGTCACCAAAGCCATCATAAGTACCACTGGCACCTACGCGGAAGTGGTGGTCCATCAGGTTGTGTCCCAGTTCACCACTGCTGTTGCCCATACCTTCGGGGAAGGCATCCGATTTGGAATTCATCAGAATAGCGGTAGAGGCTACGGCAGAAGCATTGACAAAGATCACTTTTGCGTAGAACTCCATGTCTTCCATCGTTTCCTGATCCACCACGCGTACACCGGTAGCTCTTTTCTTCTCGGGGTCATAAATGATAGACGTAGCAATAGAGAATGGTCTTACCGTGAGGTTACCGGTGGCAGCTGCGGCGGGTAAGGTAGCAGCATTACTGCTGAAATAAGCACCATAAGGACATCCACGAATACATTTGTTACGAAACTGGCATTTGGTACGCCCGTTATGGTTTTGTGTTAGATTAGCTGTACGGCCGATCGTCACGACATGCCCCAGTTTGTCTTTTACACTTTTTCTGAAATGGTCTTCCAGACAATTCATCGGAATGGGGGGAAGGAAGTTACCATCAGGCAATTGGGGTAAGCCTTCTTTCTGTCCCTGAATGCCAGCGAAGCTCTCGGCATAATCGTACCAGGGAGCGATGTCTTTGTAGCGGATAGGCCAGTCCACGCCATAACCGTCACGGGCGTTTGCCTCAAAGTCAAGATCACTGAAGCGGTAGCTATGGCGCCCCCACATAATGGACCTTCCTCCTACATGATAGCCACGCATCCAGTCAAAGCGCTTGTTTTCCTGATAAGGGTGTTCGCTGTCTTTAACAAACCAGTGCTTGCTGGATTCGCGGATAGTATAACCAGTACGGCTTTGCTTGGGATAGTGTTCCGCTATCTCTTCAGGAGATACGCGGTCACGGTGGGGGAGTTCCCAGGGAGCTTTGGTTGCGGTGGGGTAGTCTTTGACGTGCTCCACATTTCTACCTCTCTCCAGTACCAGGGTTTTCAAACCTTTCTCGGTGAGCTCTTTAGCAGCCCATCCTCCGCTGATACCGGAGCCGATGACGATGGCATCGTAGGTATTAGCCTGTTTTGCTTTTGCGTTAATATACATTAATGAAAGTAAAATTTGGTGAAGTAAGATTACAAAAATAGGATTTCAATATAGCAGTTAGAGTCTGATTTTGAAAGAAATGTAATAATTGAACCTTTAAGTTCTCACTATAATAATGGAATAGCAGACTATAAAATTCCTTTTAACTCACTAAGACAATAAATTTCATAGGTTGTACGCGTTCTGTGGGACACTTTGTTAGGGTTAAAGTAGATGCAATCTATATTGGCATTATGCGCTCCGGCAATGTCAGTGAGCAGATTATCGCCAATCATAATACATTCCGAAACATCTGCACCGATAAGCTCAAGTAAATGTTTGAAAATACCAGGCCTAGGCTTGCGGAGGTCAGCGCCATCCGAAGTCACAATATGAGTAAAATAATCGGTGAGTCTGGCACTTTTGAGCTTGATATGCTGCACATCTGAAAATCCATTGGTCACAATATGCAACTGGTATCGCTCTTTCAAATATTCAAGGATATCATGCGTAAAGGGGAAGACATGAGGTTTAGAGGGGCATATCCTAAGGTATTCATCCTGAATGCTATGAGGGACAAGCGTCTCGGCCACGCCTAACTCTGAAAATATTTTCTTAAAACGGTCTGACCTTAACTTACTCTGCTCATAAGCTCCCTGCTGGTGGAGCGCCCATAAGTGATGGTTTACCCTGTGGAAAGTCTGGCAAAACTCCTGCACACTGAAATTACCCAGGCTGGTCAGCTGAAAGTTTTCATACAACTCACAAAGCGTTTCAGTAGCATTCTTCTCGAAATCCCAGAGGGTATGGTCCAGGTCAAATAAAATATGTTTGTACTTTGACATAAAGGTTTAACGCTTTCTCATCGGCATATGGTATTGGCTTTAAAAGGTAAGCATCTGCAAATAAAAATGTTGGTACATTTATCAGTTAATATTACAGTTTGAGAATTAAATTTCTTAGTCTGTCCAAGGCTTTCACACCTTTTCGGTAAGGCTCAACCAATTCCTTCTGATACCGTTATTTACAATGCACTTCCTTTTTAGTGCCTTCAATAGACCAAAGGGCTAATTTTGTTAAGAGTTTAAATCAATTATTTTTGCACCAAACCTATCCAATACAGAAAAATTATGGCTGATAAAAGTTATGATCTCATCGTCATCGGGAGTGGCCCGGGCGGTTATGTGGCAGCAATAAGAGCCTCACAACTGGGAATGAAAGTAGGTGTAGTGGAGAAAGCAGAACTGGGAGGCATATGCCTGAACTGGGGCTGCATCCCTACCAAAGCTCTACTCAAAAGCGCCCAGGTATACGACTATATCAAACATGCAAAAGATTATGGTATAGACATTAAAGACCATTCGGTAGATTTTGCTACCATGGTAAAGCGTAGTCGCAATACTGCCGACAAGATGAGTAAAGGTATTCAGTTCCTCTTTCGCAAAAACAAAATAGACATACTGGCCGGTCATGGCAAGCTCATTAACAAGGGTTCCGTGGAAGTAACCGACGAGGATAAAAAGTCAGAAATTTATAAGGCTAAGCACATTATCCTGGCTACCGGAGGCCGTTCTCGCGAATTGCCTAATCTGCCTATTGATAATGAAAAAATCGTTGGTTATCGCAAGGCGATGGTGATGGAGAAGCAGCCCAAGAAAATGGTGGTAGTAGGCTCAGGAGCCATCGGAATGGAGTTCGCCTATTTCTATCATACCATCGGTACTGAGGTAACAGTAGTAGAGTTTATGCCACGTATACTGCCGGTAGAGGACGAAGAAGTATCCAAGCAACTGGAGAAAATATACAAGAAGTCTGGCATCAAAATCATGACCAGCTCGGAAGTAACCAATGTAGATACCAAAGGCAAAGGCTGTAAAGTAAAAGTAAAAACGCAGAAAGGCGAAGAGACTATTGACTGTGATGTGGTACTTTCAGCAGTGGGTATCGCTACCAATCTGGAAAACTTAGGCTTAGAGCAGGTAGGGGTTAAACTCAACGATAAAAAAAACCAGGTAGCGGTAGATGAATATTACCGTACCAATGTTGACGGTGTGTATGCAATTGGCGATATCGTAAAAGGTCCTGCATTGGCACACGTAGCTTCTGCCGAAGGCATCATATGCGTAGAGAAAATCGCAGGCATGGAAGTAGAACCTATGGATTATAACAACATCCCTGGCTGTACCTACTGCTGGCCGGAAGTAGCTTCGGTAGGCTATACTGAGCAGGCTGCCCGCGATGCCGGTTATGACATCCGTGTAGGTAAGTTTCCTTTCTCAGCTTCAGGTAAGGCAAGTGCTGCCGGAGCCAACGATGGTTTTGTGAAGGTGATCTTTGACAAAAAGTATGGAGAATGGCTGGGCGCTCATATGCTGGGGGCCAACGTAACCGAGATGATTGCTGAGGTAGTAGCGGCTCGTAAACTGGAAACTACCGGTCATGAGATCATCAAGTCGGTACACCCTCACCCTACCATGTCTGAAGCCGTGATGGAAGCCGCTGCCGCAGCTTATGATGAGGTGATTCATTTGTAATGAAATAAAATAAGAGCAATAAAATAGAATGTACTTCTATTTTATTGCTCTTGCTTCTTGATGAAAAGGGGCTTTATCGGTTTTGGTTATGGGTGGAGTGCGGGGTTTCAGAGTACTCAGAGTCATATTACAAATAAATTTATTAAACGTTATTACTTTCAAAGTAGCGTTTAATTCTTCATTGCGGATAGTCAATGTTGTGCTCTCAGTTTATTTATGTTCGGTTATTCCTTCGTTACTAAGTTCTACAAAACTACTTCTCTTCAAAGCTTTTTTAATGATTAAAGTGTTATTTCTGAAAAGATTGAATAACTGTCTATTCTTCAGATTTCCAGTCGTAATTAGGAATAACTTCTTTGGCTTCCCCAGAGTCATATGTGAGTGGTAAAAATCAAAATCTTTGGTTACAACAGTAAGGTTTTCACGATCAGCAAACTTGGTAACTTACATGTCGGGTGTTTCATCTCCTTTTGGAAGTTCGTCAACGTGGATGGATTCCATTCCAAGCTGGCTCAGTACTTCACAAAGCTTTACTGGAAGTTGAGCATCCACGAGCAGCTTCATACTGAAATTTTAGTGTAGCTCGAGTACTTTGTTACTTTCGCTGCGTAGGCCAAACATGCTAAAATATCTTCTTCTTCCAGATTAGGATAATCTTCCAAGATTTCAGCATGAGTTGATCCGGCGGACAAAAGGTCAAGAATTAAATCTACAGTATACCGCTTATTTCTAATGGTGGGTTTACCGTGACAAATGTCAGGGTTGACGGTAATTCTATTTATAAGTGGACTTTCCATATCCTAAAATTACGAAATTTTCAATGGATCTGTTCCTCTCAAGGGAGCACAACTGGCAGCTATGTTATAAAATCGTATATGTTCTAATATTTCTATAATTCCCCGTATTTGATTTCTACGATGAATTATGGTATCCAAAACTGAAAAAACACTAAATAGCACAAAATAGAGGATAGTGGAGAAAAAAATGAACGATAGAAAAAATTTGTAAATATTCATGTTGGGAAGGTAGTTAACGAGTGCTAAAACAATTGTTATATATATACCTACTAAAGCAAGTTTGTTAACAGTGATGGAGGGCTTTGAGTACGAATGAACAAATCTGATTAAATCATCAAGACTCTGTCTGTCTTTTGTCCATTCTCCTATTTGCTTTTGAAATTCGTATGCTCTAATTTTTTTCATTGTTTCCTCCCAACATCTACAATCATTAGCTTTTGATATTTCCTGTGTTTTTTGACAAACCTGAAGCAGATGAGATTACACCTTCTATTACCAATATAAATTGACTGAATTGCACCGACTAAATTAAGTGAGTTAAAAATCCATAAAAGGATAGTACCTTTTGCTGGATGGAGAAGAGCAAGTTAAACATACGTAAGTGTAAAAAGCATGGAAAATGCAAGCCAAGAAAAAATCTCCATACGTGATTTTAAGAGCAGCTGATCATAAATGAGTCTCTGAAAGGAGCTTTTCTGGTATATTTTAATAAGAGGGATAATTGATAAGGGTTCCATAAAGCAGTTTATTTTTCGTAAAAGAACAAAATGGTATTATTGTACATACTTACTTAAAATCCGCTTTCCATAATACAATAGTCCAAAAACAGAAATAGCCAGCAAGACTACAAACATCAATTGGGCAGTAAAGTCTGAGCGGCCTTCTTCTATCAGTGTTCTTAGTTCCTGCGCCTGGCTTCCCAGCCAAATAAATAGCAGCGTACGGGGTAACATGCCAATCGTTCCCGCTAATAGAAATTCTTTCAGTCGTACTCCTGCTATGGGCAGCAGCACATTCATGATGGCAAAAGGTAGCACCGGAGAAATTCTGGCCATGATGATCAGACCAAACTGATTATGCTGTATGCCGTCCAGAAAACGCAATGCTTTTTCGCCTCTGCCTCCGGGAAGCTCTCTAATCGTTTGTATGAAATGCCCATTGTCTATCACATGGGTAAGCTGATAGCCTAAAAAAGAAGCCAGTATGTAGGCGATAATGACAAAAGGAGCGCAAAGCATGCCTAAAAAATACCCGCTCAGCAAGGCTATAAAAGTAGTAGGAGTAAGTGCCAGCGCCATACTAAAGCATGAAAGCACAAAAAATACTGCCCATTCCAACTGCCCAAACGTTTGGATAAATTGCTCATGACTTAAAGCATATAGGGTGATGAGTGAACTGACAGTAAGTGGAACAATGGCCATCCAGAGCGTGAGCAGGGCAGAACGACGGTTGGTACGTAGAATTTGGGTGAATAGTGTCAAAATTATTGGCGCACATTAAAGAATAAGAATCATATATTGGCTAATATTGTTCATAGCGCTCAAGCAGCCAAATTTTAAACGATAACAATTTTTTATATGAAGTTCGGAACGAAAACAATTCATGCTGGTGTAGAACCCGACCCTACCACCGGTGCGATTATGACGCCTATTTATCAGACTTCTACCTATGTGCAAAGCTCTCCCGGCAAGCACAAAGGCTTTGAATATGCCCGTACCCAAAACCCTACCCGCCTGGCGCTGGAAAAGAGCCTGGCAGCCCTGGAGAATGGTACACATGCCCGCTGCTTTGCCTCGGGAATGGCTGCCACCGACGCGGTGATCAAACTACTGAAGCCGGGCGATGAGGTCATCAGCACTAATGATCTGTACGGAGGAACATACCGTATTTTTACCAAAGTCTTTGCTAACTACGGTATCAAATTTCATTTTGTGCCTATGAATGATCTGGAACAGATCAAAGCCAAGATGAACAGCAATACCAAACTGCTTTGGATAGAGACGCCTACTAACCCTATGATGAACATCATAGACATCAAAGCAGTGGTAGATCTGGCCAAAGACCATCAGGCCAAAGTAGTGGTAGACAATACTTTTGCTACGCCTTATCTGCAAAACCCTCTGGATATGGGGGCTGACATTGTGGTGCACTCTATTACCAAATATTTAGGTGGCCATTCGGATACTGTGATGGGCTGTACCATCGTAAAAGAAGCGGAACTGGATGAGAAGCTGGGCTTTTTACAAAATAGCTGTGGAGCTGTACCCGGACCGCAGGATTGCTTTCTGGTACTTAGAGGCATTAAAACCCTCCATGTACGCATGCAGCGTCATTGCGAAAACGGTCGTATGATAGCTGAATATTTGAATGCCCACGAGAATGTGGATCGTGTATACTGGCCGGGCTTACCTACTTTACCCGGTCATGAAGTCGCGAAGAAGCAGATGCGTGACTTTGGGGGGATGATCTCCTTTGTACTAAAAGGAGATAAAATGGAAGATGCTTTCCGTGCTTTGGAGAAATTGCGAATGTTTTCTCTGGCAGAATCTTTAGGAGGTGTAGAATCACTGGCCGGTCATCCTGCCAGCATGACGCATGCCAGTATACCTAAGGAAGAACGGATAAAAACCGGACTGAGCGATTCTCTGATCAGGCTAAGCGTAGGTATAGAAGATGCTGAAGACCTGATTGCCGATCTGGAGCAGGCCATTGGCTAATCATATTATTATCTTATTGAACGGACGAAGCCTGCTGATCTCAGCAGGCTTTTTTTGGTGGCAAAGAAAATTTAGTAACACATTTCGCAAGGAAACTGAGGATAATTACTTACCTCTTGTCAGTATTTTATAATATTAGCTTTGGCGTCATAGCCTAAATAACTGATATTTGTAAGATTGTCCCGGACAGGATCGTCCCGGATAGGATAGTCTTGCTCAAAATAATTGTATGGAATTTATGGTCATTGCTTATGATGCCGATGATGAAAATGCACTGGCTCGTAGGCTAAAAGTAAGAGAAGCCCATCTTAAACAGGCAACCCTGATGAAAGAAAAAGGGCACTTGATTGAAGGAGGGGCGATCCTCAACGATGATGGACAGATGATTGGTTCTACCCTATACTGCCGCTTTGATTCCCGTACAGAACTAGATAAGTGGATTGCCAATGACCCCTACTGGCTGGGTAATGTCTGGATTAAGGTTGAAGTAAAGCCTATAAAACTGGTGAAGCTTTAAAATGATTAATCTCACAAACTATTTTACCGCTCCACCACAAATTCATAGCTTCCTGAAGCTAGTTTGCAGATAATTTTACCTTCTTCCTCTTTGATGTCGCTAATACCTTTGGCTCTTTTTAATCGCTTTCCACTTTCCTCAACAGTCTTTACAGAACCGGCAGGCAAATAAAGCGTAGCTGTGGAATTGGCAGGAACCCTAGCTTTGTACACCAACTGTCCTTCTTCCATTCTCCATTCGCTCTCAATTCTTCCGTACATGGAGTCATAGTAACCTTTGGCCCATGTCATTTCACCAGTAGGATCAGGGGTAGGCTGGAGGATAAATGTTTTGAATCCGGGCGTCTCTCGTTGTATACCCAGGGAATAGTTATACATCCAGGCGGCTACAGCTCCGAAAGAATAGTGGTTGAAGGAATTCATGCTGTTATTACCTCCAAAACCTTCCTCAACGGTATAAGAATTCAAACGCTCCCAGATGGTAGTCGCACCATTGATCACCGAATACAGCCACGAAGGATAAGAAGTTTGCTGTAATAGACGATAAGCCACATCATCATAGCCATTTTCTGAAAGCGCTTCGTTCAGCGAAGCCGTGCCTATAAAGCCGGTCATGAGCGAATACTCAGGGCGCATCACCATCTTTTCGTCCACATTCTCTCTTTTGACTGCTTCAGCCAGATATTGTGCAGCATAAGGTTGATGTTCTTCATTGAATACCTTAAAGGCCAGAGGAATAGCATAAGAAGCCTGTGTATCTACCAGGTCACCGGCTTTGGGCTTTTTGTCTTCCGGGATAGGAGGACCAAAAGTTGGACCCTGATGACCGGAATGTATGGTTTTATGCGTTTCGGGATCTACATAAGTTTGATTGAAAAAAGCTTTACGCTCTTCATATTGTTGCCAGAATTTTTCTGCTTCCACTTCTTTACCCAGCAGCTCAGCGGTTTTGGCCAGAATTTCCAGGTCCCGAACCTGATAGGCCGTCCATAGTAGGGTATTGTCATTTTTAAAACCTTCCGGGCTGAGCCAGTCTCCTAATGGTCCTTCATTCAGGATACCCGTTTCAGGATTTTGTTTAGAAGCCAGGAAGTTTACATAATCCTTCATGGCATCATAGTGCTCATTTAGTAGGGCCAGATCGCCAAACTGCTGATATACCTCCCAGGGCACAATGATGCCTGCACTGCCCCAGAGCGTACCGCCAAAACCACCACCTACCGGAGCAACATCAGTAAAGCGTCCATCTTCACGCTGAATATCCCGCATGGCCAGCATATGCCGTCTCATAAAAGGTTCTATATTGCCCAGATAGGTAGAAGCCCGGGAGAATACATTGATATCACCGCTCCAGCCCATGCGTTCGTTTCTGGCAGGGGTATCGGTAGGAATAGAAAGAAAATTACCCCGCATAGACCAGCTGATGTTTTCCCAGAGTTTATTCACCAACTCATTGGAAGTTTCGTAATGAGAAGCAAGTTCGTCAATGGAACTGATTACTTTACCTTTCACATCTTCCAGTGCCAGTGCTTCATCAATGCCGGTGATTTCTACAAAGCGATACCCATGAAAGGTAAAGCGAGGCTGTATCATTTCATCGCCACCTTTCAATATCCAAAGGTCCTGAGCTAGGGCAGCACGAATATTTTCCAGCATGATCATGCCTACATTATCACCATATTCCTCCAGCTCAGGGTACTTTACCTCGGCATAGCGCATGATGATGGTATCTCCGGCATTTCCATTCTCTATCTTTATCTGCGGAAAGCCTACCATATTCTGGCCCATGTCGTAGACAAATACGCCGGGCCGAACCTCTTCTACACTTTGGGCTTCCAGCGTTTTTACGATGCCGGGGTTCTCTCCAATCTGACCAATGAGCGAGAGCTCATCATAATCAAAAGTAGTGGTGTTTCCGGCACGATCAGTAGTGGTCTCCAGATAAGCAGTGCCCTCTAACGGAACTACTTCAGCGGCTTCCCACTGGCTGTCGTCGTAATCGGTAGTAGCCCATCCCTCAATGTTTTCTTCAAGCTGGGCATGATATACTTCGCCCTGAAAAAAGCTGCTGTAGCGAATGGGGCCATTGTCAAAATACTTCCAGTCATCAGGATTGGAAGTAATGGTTTGCTCACTGCCATCTTCATAAGTAATAACGAGTTTGGAAAGGAGCGACTGACGGTCGCCAAAAAAATTCCAGTGCTCACCGCTGAAGGTAATGTTGCCACTCCACCAGCCTTCGCTCAGCCAGGCGCCCAAAGCATTCTCTCCATCTTCCAGCAGCGCTGTCACATCATAGGTTTGATACATATGGGTTTTGTTGTACTGGGTGAGACCCGGGCTGAAATAAGATTCGCCTACTCTTTCTCCGTTGAGGTACATTTCATAAATACCCCGGGCAGTAGCGTATAACCTGGCTTTCTGAATGGCTTTGTTGTCGGTAGCAAACTCAGTGCGCAGCATAGGTGCTGCATTCCGGCTCAGGTCAGCCAGTATTAGTGTACCATCCTCACCTCCGCTTACCGTATAGCCCTCTTCAGATACAGAAATTCCTGCATTTGGTTGTTCAGTAAAAGCTGAGAAAGCTCCCTGATAACTCTCTGAGTTCTCTAAATCTTCGGCAAAGAGGGCATTAGAGGGCGCACGGTAGTTCCTTACCTCTACGTTTGAAAAAAGAGCTTGTTGACCGGCTTCTACCTCAAAACCAATATCAGCCACCATAGGATAGCTGATATAGTTATTGCCACTTCCAACGGGATTTAAGTTGATGCCACCACCACCAAAAGGAGAGGGAGAATCATCACTTACATTAATTTTATTCTCTTGCTCCTCTCCACCCAGGTAGATTTCAAACAGGCCAAAATTGGCTTTTACATGAAAATGATGAGGCTCATATTTATTTTTTTTGCTGACAAGACGTAAAGGAATATCATAACTTTTGAAGGGGACATCTTGATTATCTTCAGAAGCATAGCCTACCCGGTAGATGTTGAATTTGGCCAGACCTTCCTCCGAACCATCCACTTCGGAGATATCCAGTTCAAAGCTGATGAAACTCTCATCCTGCAGATTTTCTATTCCCTGAAGGTTGAGATCCTTATCCATCAGCCGTTTGTCATTACCACCCAATACAAAAGATGCCTGGGTGGAGCCGGAGGCTTCATCCAATTGTAGCTGATAGTTGAGTTTAAAAACAGACAGGTAATGAGGATAAAACACCAAATCATCATCACCGCCACCGATCCATTCAGCACCGTTCCAGGCTGCCAGAGATGGGTCAGGATTCATCAGGCCGGTCTCAAACCAGGAAGAATTTTCAGTAATATCGTTATCCTGGTCCCATACGGAGACTATCCAGGTATAACGAGTAGTGGGTTGCAAGGCAGAGCCTTCATAAGTAATGCCTAGAGAAATATCACTTTCCCTTTTTTGAGTATCCCATACCACTTTTTCTTCTTCATTCATCACCACAATGCGGTAGGCAGTCTGATAGTAACCTCGCTCTCCCGATGGGGATTCCATCTGCCAGCTAAAGCGAGGGTTTTCCACATCAATACCGAGAGGAGTATTCTGATATTCCGCTTGTAGATTGGTAATTTCGGTTTGTCCCTGCGCTTGCGCAAAGGCTTGAACCCCGCCCAGCAGTACAATCCATACAGTAATTCTCAGTAGGGCTGTTGTATTCATAGTATTTCAGCAGAAAGGTTGTTCGTAATCTTGTGTTAGTTGTGCTATGCTAAGGATCGCCGAGAGCAGACCATGCATTTACTCTTAAGAAGATAATTTTTACTTAAGAAGTTATCCTGTAGCATCCTGCTATTGTGTGTGGATAACACAATAATAATGTTGTATGGCTGCTTTTATCCAAAATTCGGTGATACTTCAAAAAATCTTTTCTTTTCCGTAATTTTGCGCACTTAAAATTTGTTCTTGCTTATTGAAACCGTTGGAGAGGATTTGATTTTTGAGGCAATACAAAGTTTTAGCGGATTCAAATAGCATTAAGAACAACATACATATAAAGAAAGCGAGCGCATTTACATGGCGAATCTTACACAAGAAATAGCGAAGAGAAGAACTTTTGGTATCATCAGTCACCCGGATGCGGGTAAAACTACCCTTACGGAGAAATTACTCCTTTTTGGAGGAGCGATACAAACTGCCGGAGCGGTAAAATCCAATAAAATCAAACAGCACGCTACCTCCGACTTTATGGAGATAGAGAAGCAGAGAGGTATCTCAGTAGCTACCTCCGTGATGGGTTTTGAGTACCAGAACGGTCATGCTGAACCCATCAAAATCAATTTGCTGGATACTCCCGGTCACCAGGATTTTGCTGAAGATACCTACCGTACCCTAACTGCAGTAGATAGCGTCATTATGGTCATTGACTGCGTAAAGGGAGTAGAGACGCAGACTGAAAAGCTTATGGAAGTCTGCCGTATGCGTAATACGCCGGTCATCGCCTTCATCAACAAACTGGACCGGGAAGGTCAGGATCCATACGATCTGCTGGATGAGATTGAAGCCAAACTGAATATCAAAGTGCGCCCGCTGAGCTGGCCTATTGGCATGGGTAAGCGCTTTAAAGGTGTATATAGCCTGTATAATAAGAGTTTATTTCTTTTCCAGCCCAGCAAGCAAAAGCTACAGAATGAAGGGGTGAGTATTAAAGATATCAACGATCCTGCGCTGGAAAAGCAGATTGGGGAAGATTTCGCCGCTCAGCTTCGTGAAGATGAAGAGCTGATCAATGGCGTATATCCTGAGTTTGACATTGAGGCTTATCGTCGTGGTGAAGTAGCACCCGTCTTTTTTGGCAGTGCCGTCAATAACTTTGGAGTAAAAGAGCTGCTGGATACTTTTATTAACATTGCTCCTTTTCCGAAAAGCCGTGCCACTGAGGAAAGAGATGTGGATCCTGAAGAAGAAAAGTTTACCGGCTTTGTCTTTAAGATACATGCCAATATGGACCCTCGTCACCGCAACCGTATTGCCTTCGTGAGAGTATGTTCCGGTAAGTTTGAGCGTAACAAAAACTACTACCATACCCGTCTGGATAAAAACTTCAAATTCTCCAATGTGACCGCCTTTATGGCACAGGATAAGGAGATCATTGAGGAAGCTTTTCCCGGAGACATTGTGGGTTTATATGATACCGGAAACCTGAAAATTGGTGATACTTTGACCGAAGGGGAGAAGGGTACCTTTAAAGGGATTCCCAGCTTTTCACCGGAGATTTTTAAAGAGGTGATTAACCAGGATGCCATGAAAACCAAGCAACTGGATAAAGGTCTTAACCAACTTATGGACGAAGGAGTAGCGCAGTTATTTACTTACGAGATGGGTTCCAGAAGAGTAGTAGGAACAGTGGGTGTGCTACAGTTTGATGTCATTCAGTATCGTCTGCTGCATGAGTATGGGGCTAAATGTACTTTCCAGCCTATCAACCTTTACAAAGCCTGCTGGATCAGTAGTAAAGATCCTAAAAAGCTGCGTGAGTTTATCCGTTCCAAAGAACGCTACATCGCCAAAGATAAAGAAGGCAAGTATGTGTTTATGGCAGAAACCAAAGCCTGGTTGCAAATGGTACAGGAAAACTTCCCTGATATTGACTTCCATTTTACCTCTGAATACTAAGCTAAGAGTGATCTCTTCATAGAAAGTCAATTGTAGAATTCAAGTATATTATTTGAAAATTTCAAATAATATGGGAGAAATACAATTTTTTTGAAAACAATTGGCAAGTGTCAGGTTAATCTTTAGTACTTTTAAGTACAAATTTTTGGAACAAATAAGACTATCGTATGAAAACTATGAAGAGTAAATTTTTTGCAATGTTATGCGCAAGCCTTTCTGTCCTGATGATTAGTTCGGCAGATCTTTATGCCCAAGGCCTACCAGGTGCTGCGCAACAGCAGCCGGTAAAAGAAAATTTTACCGATGAAGAATTAAAAACATTTATACAAGCCAATAAAAGTGTAGTGCAGGTGCAGCAGGCAGCTGAACAGAAAATGATTCAGGCGATAGAAGAGACCGAGATGGATGTGAATCGTTTTAATGAGATTGCCACTGCACAGCAGGACCCACAAGCTGATGCTGAAGCATCTGCAGATGAAATGGCTACTTTTAATGAAGCAGCACAAAAGGTGATGAATGTACAGAGAGAGACTCAATCTGAGATTGCCGCAGCGGTAGAGGAAGAAGGTATGGAGTTCGACGAGTACCGTCAGATTATGATGGCGTATCAGAATAGCCCCAAGGTGCAGCAACAAATCACTAAACTAATAGAAGAAGAACAAGGCCAAAATCCTGAAAACTAGGTATTAAACTTTTTCTGAAATTATATAAGACTGCTTCTCATTGGGAAGCAGTTTTTTTTTATCCTAACCTTCTTTTAAAATGATTTGCTCGGTCAAAACTAATTGTTACCCTAAAAGACAGGCTTTATTTACTGAAGGAGATTGGTTAAATTGAGTGAATAAGTTAATGAAAAATGAATCCCTCAGTTCCTTCCCTAGACCATTGGACCATCATCTTTCTGTTTGCTGCGGCTCAGGGGCTATTCCTTTCCTGGGTAATCTATTTTCATAAAAAAGGAAAGCGATCGGCCAATCACCTGTTGTCAGCCATCGTTCTGCTCTTTGCCATTTCGTTGGTATACTATGTAGCATACTGGACACAATACATCAATTACATTCACCGGGCCTTTGGCATTGTGCTGCTCTTCCCTATGCTTATCGGGCCACTATTTTTAGGGTATTTCCACCGACTCAACGGAAAAGCCTTTGAGCGAAAAGATTGGCTACATTATTTACCTTTTACCTTGGTTTTTGTATGGTATGCTCCCATTTACTTCAATGTAGAGACTTCAGCACTGAGCCAGAGCGTAACCAATGTATTGTATAGCAGGCAGGCAATGTTGTTCAGAGTTGTTTCGCTGAATGTTCATGTAGTAGCCTACTGCGTTTATCTCTTTATCTACCTAAGAATACAGCAGCAGCTCAGCCTGGAGGGAGATGATTTTACCTCAAAAAAACTGAAGTGGATGCATAAGTCAGCGTATTGTTATCTGGGATTTAGTTTAAGCTTCGTAAGTTACTATCTGCTCGTTCATACCATTGATTTCAATATCATGTACGATTACGCAATCTCAGCTTCTATGACAATTTTTATTTACACTGTAGGCTATATGGGATATTGTCAGCCGGAAATTATGGCGGGATATGCTGAAGAAACCGGTGAAAAATATGCTAAATCGGGACTCAATGCACAGGAAGCGGAAGCATATACTGCGCATTTACTACAATATATGAAGCAGGAGCAAGCCTATCTGTCTCCTGAGCTTAAGCTGGATGATCTGGCAGGTGCTTTACAGATTTCCCGGCATCATCTTTCGCAGATTATTAACGAACAAATTGGGCTAAGCTTTTCCGACTTTATCAATCGCTACCGTGTAGAGGAGGCTCAGCGCTTATTGGCGGATGCAGACTATCAGGATGTCAAAATTCTGGCAGTGGCTTTTGACGCAGGCTTCAATACCAAAGCATCCTTTTATAATGCTTTTAAGAAAACAACCGGAACCTCGCCTACTGAATTTCGTAAGCAGCAGCTTAAGCTGCAAAAACAGCTTAACTAATCTGGAATAAAGAGTCTAATCCTATCGGGATGTACCTTTAGCGATTTTATTCATGGCATTTTGTTGAAAAAGAACAGTTGTTATGAAAAAATGCAGTAACACATCTCATCTGCTTTTCTTCTTTTGTCTGCTAAGTTTTAATGCCTTATCCAATGATGAACCTCCTGCTCCGGAAAGTTATTTTGATTTCTGGCTAGGAGAATGGGATCTCAGGTGGTACCATGAAGATGGTAGTGTAAGCATAGGCTATAATCGGATTGTCAGAATTCTGGACGGAAAAGTGATACAGGAAAACTTTGCGTCATACAGTGAAAAGGAAGAAGTACCTCTGAAAGGGATGAGCCTTTCCGTATATAATCCCCGTTCTCAAAGCTGGCATCAGGCCTGGACAGATAATCAAGGGAGCTATTTCAATTTTACAGGTGAAGTAGAAGGAGATAAGCGCATTTTTTCTACCGAACAGCTCACCAAAGAGGGCACTAGCATTATACTCAGGATGGTATTTTCTGAGATTAAAGAGGATAGCCTGCTCTGGACCTGGGAGGCTTCAGAAGATGGAGGGAAAAATTGGCGGCAAATCTGGCAGATTCATTACCAAAGACGGCTAAAGAGTAAAGAATGACATCGGCATCTTTAATTTTTGCTGCATTGGTGGGGCCTTATCTTTTTTCACTTAGAGAAGCTCATTCGTATGAAAAATTATCGGAGACCCTCTTCAGATATAAAGTAGGAAAATGGCATATCAAATATTGTGAGCCTGGTGAGACTATGAGCATCAATAGTGAGGTAAAACTAATTCAGGGTAGAAACCTGATACAGGAGGATCTGGAAGTAAAAAAACTAGGCATAAAAGGCAGAGGGCTTAGCAAGTATCAATCAAGCACAGATACCTGGCATCACATGTGGACCGATAGGCGAGGCGCGTATTTTGAGTTCATAGGTTCATTTGCTCCTGATGGTGAGTTTTTTGAAACTACCATTACTTCATGTTGTGGTAAAAAAATCAGCTCGCGCATGAATTTTGAAGATGCGCAAAATAGATTCAGTCGTTTGTCAGTATATAACTATGAAGCATGTTGTTGGCAGAATACCGCGGAGATCAGGTGCGAAAAGCTGAAATAATGAGATTCGCATTCTCTGAAAAATGATTTTTTTGTAGCTTCACCCTTGATGATAAAACCGGATATTTTATATGAAGACAACCATTTGCTGGTTATCAATAAGGCGGCGGGTACTTTGGTGCAGGGAGATATCACAGGCGATGAACCTCTGGTAGAAGCTGGCAAGGCTTATTTAAAAGAAAAATATAACAAGCCAGGAGCGGTTTTTCTTGGTGTGGTACATCGCCTGGATAGGCCGGTAAGCGGAGTGGTAGTCATGGCTCGTACCTCCAAAGCACTTAGCCGGATGAATCGCCTCTTTCAAACCAAAGATGTACAAAAAACATATTGGGCGATTGTATCTTCCCGACCTGAGGCTCCTGAAGGTAAACTGGTGCACTGGCTACGAAAAGATAATAGCCGTAACGTGACCAAAACCTTTAATAAAGAAGTAAGCGAAAGTAAAAGAGCTGTGCTTGATTATGTTTTGAAAGCCCAGCAAAAAGATGATTATTTGCTGGAAGTAAAACCTTTAACCGGAAGGTCTCATCAGATCAGGGTACAACTGGCAGCCATGGGTTGCCCTATCAAAGGAGATATCAAGTACGGTTACCCCTCTCCCAATGCTGACCAGAATATTGCTTTGCATGCCCGCAGTATAAGTTTTGTGCATCCTGTCAAAAAAGAAAGAGTATTTTTTGAGGCATCACCCCCTGATACCATCTATTGGAGGGCTTTTCACCATCTCACATAAATTTATCTTGTATCTTATAAATAGCCAGAATGATGTTAGACATATTCTTACTGGAAAAAACAATTTGCACTCAAATCAACTACTATGAGCTGGCTTGAGAAATTACAGGGTCGTTGGGAAGTGAAAAGTATCTGGCAGGTCATCGTCATTCTGATCGTATTTGCCTGTACCGGTTTTACAGTGATGTTTTTAAAACAGCCTTTGTATAATTTAGCCGGCATTACAGAAGAAACATCGGCCTGGATCAAAGTCCCTTATTACCTGCTGACTATTTTACCTGCTTATCAGGTAATATTACTGGCTTACGGCTTTATATTTGGCCAATTTCGTTTTTTCTGGGCCTTTGAGAAGCGGATGCTCAGTCATATCGGTCGGCTTTTCGTAAGAAAAAACCAGTTGCCATAAAAAAAGCGAGCACTTCTCAGCACCCGCTTCCAATCTAAATCAGTAATCTTTCTTCCTAAGAGGCTTTTTCGGCCAAAACAGTAATGTTGTTGTTCAAAACCTCCACTACACCACCTTCTACATATACGTTGGCAGTAGTATCACGGGTACGATAGCTAATATCACCTTTGCCTAATGAGCTTACCAATGGAGCGTGGTTTCTCAATACCTGAAAAGAGCCATCGCTGCCGGGAAATGTGGCCATTTCTACTTCACCGTCAAAAACCTGTTTATCTGGAGTAATGATCGTCAGATGCATACTTTATGATATTAAAAAGCAGGGAAGTAATTATCCCTGCCGTGAATATTGCAAATATTACTTGGCTTCTGCCACCATTTTCTCACCCGCTGCAATTACCTGTTCAATAGTACCTTTCAGGTTAAACGCAGGTTCAGGCAGGTGATCAAGCTCACCATCCATGATCATGTTAAATCCTTTGATGGTGTCTTTAATATCTACCAGTTCCCCGGGGATACCGGTAAACTGGGTCGCTACGAAGAAGGGCTGAGACAGGAAGCGCTGTACACGACGTGCACGATGTACCACCTCTTTATCTTCTTCAGAAAGTTCGTCCATTCCGAGGATAGCAATAATATCCTGTAGCTCCTGATAGCGCTGTAATAGCTCTTTTACGCGTTGTGCAGTGTTATAATGCTCATCTCCTACGATACTTGCTGTCAGTATACGCGAGGTAGAATCCAGAGGGTCTACTGCGGGGTAAATCCCCAACTCGGAGATTTTACGGGAAAGAGAAGTAGTCGCATCCAGGTGAGCAAAAGTAGTGGCCGGTGCAGGGTCAGTAAGGTCATCTGCCGGTACATATACTGCTTGTATGGAAGTAATAGAACCGCGCTTGGTTGAAGTAATCCTTTCCTGCATGGAACCCATCTCAGTAGCCAGCGTAGGCTGATACCCTACTGCGGAAGGCATACGTCCTAAAAGAGCTGATACCTCAGAGCCAGCCTGGGTAAAGCGGAAGATGTTATCAATAAAGAAAAGAATATCATTTCCCTGATCGGAGCCGGCACCGTCACGGAAATACTCCGCTACGGATAGTCCGGAAAGCGCCACACGGGCACGTGCTCCGGGAGGTTCGTTCATCTGTCCAAAGATCAGCGTAGCCTGTGATGTTTTCAGTTCTTCCAGGTTTACCTTACTCAAATCCCAGCCTCCGGCTTCCATAGATTCTTTGAAGTCGTGGCCATACTTGATGATGTCAGCCTCAATAAATTCGCGAAGCAGGTCATTTCCCTCACGGGTTCTTTCACCAACGCCGGCAAATACAGAAAAACCGGAATAAGCTTTTGCAATATTATTGATCAATTCCTGGATCAGTACAGTTTTACCCACACCTGCACCACCAAACAGACCTACTTTTCCTCCTTTGGAATAAGGTTCTAAGAGGTCAATAACTTTGATTCCGGTAAACAGGATTTCTTCAGAAGTAGTGAGGTCCTCAAATCTGGGAGGGGTGTTGTGAATGGAGCGTCCTTTTCCAAAAGCAGGTTGAGGAAGGCCGTCAATGGCTTCACCCACTACATTAAAAAGTCTCCCCCGTATTTCATCGCTGGTAGGCATTTTGATCGGTTGTCCTGTATCAATCACTTCCATTCCTCTTGCCAATCCTTCAGTACCTTCCATAGCGATTGTACGTACTCTATCTTCACCCAGGTGCTGCTGCGTTTCCAATACCAGCTTAGAGCCATCCGGACGGTTGATGATGAGCGCATCCAGGATATTAGGCAGCTTAGAGTTTTCTCCTTCAAAGCTAATGTCTACTACAGGCCCGATCACCTGTACGACTTTTCCTTTATTTGCCATTATTCAATATAAGGTTAGATGAACTTTCTGATTCAAGGTCGCAAAAATAGAAGATTAGCACTTGGATTCCAATCTTTATCACCTCAAAATCAGCAGGAAAAGTCTTTAATCTACTTCTTCTACCCTGAATTTATTGGACAAAGCGAGCTGCTTTCCTTCGCAACGAATCAGATAGATGGATTGTGACAGACTACCTACACCCAATTCATAAGATTCTTTAGGCGCAAGCTGTAAGTCCTGCTCAAACACTTTGCGTCCGCTGAGGTCGGTGATCCACACGCGGTAGTCACCAGGCTCAATAGCACGGGTGAAAAGCTTGAGGCTTTGCTGTCCTTCACGGGCAAAGGCAGTAATCATAGGAATATCGTCGTCGGAGAGAGTAACTGTAGTGATGTCAGAGTATTCAAAGGAGCCGTCAAAATCTACAGTACGCAGGCGGTAAAATACCGAACCGCTCAGGCGATTGGCCACCTGCTCGTCTATGTAGCGGTACTCGAGAGGAACATTGGAGTTACCGGCAGCCTTGAGCCTACCTACCTCTTTAAAATCTTTACCATTTTCACTACGCTCCACTGCGAAGAAGTCAGAATTAATTTCAGAAGCCGTTTCCCAGTTCAGCTCCACATGCGGCTCCAGTAGAGAAGCAGAAAAAGAGGTGAGTTCTACGGGGAGGGGTTTGTTAACATCTGAAACGGTATATTGAGAGAAGCTAGATACATCTACCTCTATACTTCTCTCAGTTGCACTGACTACAGCATTTATAGGTATCTCATTAACTTGCACCCAGTTATCTTCAACTATCTCACTTCCTGAGTTTTTCCAAACTATTGCTACACTGGGGAAAACATTGTTATCATAAATAGAAGACCATGATAAAGTTAAGGAGCGTGAACTGAAATTATCATTATCTACACTGATATTCCAATATGTACGAATAGACTGAAATGTCTCCCCATTGACCTGATTTTGGATTATTCCTGCGCCACCAGTAATCCGCTCTACAAATAAGTTCGTAAGGGCATCTGAACCAGTCTCATCATTAGGTGCAATAGTTATCCCTAAAGCGCTAAAAGTTTCATTAGCAGGCACATTTTTAGGAATTGATGTGACTCTACCAATGATTCTTCCATTTTGCTCTGAAAGGCCCTCAATGGCTTGATCTGTTAATCGTAATCTTCCGTTTTGTTCCGAGTCAACAATGATATTTCCACTGTTTAATGTAATCTCATTGACCTGAATAACATTGTTTATACTAACTCCATTGTTGTTAATTAAACTTACGCTAAGGTTTTCAATAACAGGAGTATTGTTATTGTACGTAACTCCTATTAAAGTGGCGGCTTTGTCTACATCTAAAGCGTTAAATGAAATTGTGCTGCCATAAAGTGTAAGCTGTCCTGATTCATCCAGCGCAGAAAAAGCATTATCCAATAATTCTGGATCGTCATTATTACGCTTATAAATAGCTAAAGCAGCAAAGTTAGGTTGAAAACCTTCCGTTTGTAGTTCTGTATCTGTTGAGAGTTTTAACCAAGGACTATATTCAATATTTCCTGTAATTGACCCAGTCACGTCCTGTAGGATGCTACCTTCTGAACTCCACCAATTATTCGGAGCATTTACTAAAACACCAGAACCATTTAAAATAGCTTTATTAGTGTTTCCTGAAAGATTATTTTCACTGATGGTACCAGTAATAGATGCCCCGGTTTCAATTTGTATCCCATTTGTATTGTTGTTGATGAAATTATTACTAATGCTAACGCCTGCGTTTTGAGCTACTACAATACCCGAAGCAAATCCAGAAATAGTATTTTGACGAATGGTAAGCCCATTACCTCCCCCTAATAAAATAGCGTTTGCATTAGTATTGCCTATAAGCTCTAGCCCTACTATGGTTACACCACCAACAGTGATATTGAATAGTTGAGTATCACCAACAGCAGGTGCAAGGCTTGCGTTTTCACCTAGGCCGGTAATAGTTAGAGGTTTATTTACTAGAATATTTCCTTCTTCATATTCTCCCGCCAACACTTTAATAATATCATTATCTGCTGCCCGGTCAATGGCTTCTGTAATCGTAGCTAAGGGGTTGTTGATGCCATCGTTATTGTCATTTCCTACTGGAAATGGTGCAACTTGATAAGTTGTTGTTTGCGCAAAAGCACCGAGACTTAAACAAAGCCAGGCTGCCATTAGAAAAAATCGTATACTTCTCATAGTTCTAGTTTAATTAGTTCGTCAGTACAGGACTGTTAGCAATTTAACTGAAAAACAGCCTGATGTTCTTATGCATGTAAGTAATCCTATCATTTAAGTATTGCCACTTCAAAAAGTGTTTTCCAGCGTTCAACAAAGTACTGTCTGGCTGAAGGACAATGCTCTTTCCCCGAACAAAAATACTTTTTTTAACCTCTAATATGGTAATTTTTGAGCAAAATATTACGCAAAAGCATGAGATATTTAATAGTGGATTGAGAAAAAGAGGTCACGGTAGAAAACCTAATGGAAATATTTTTAAAGGTAGGAATTGAGAAAAACGTAATAAAAACCGATTGCGCATTTTTATATTTTGATAAGATACATAGGAATATCTCATATAATGCAGTGAATGATAAGTTTTTTTGAAATTTCTTTATATTTCATTGTTCATAATAATGATAAATAATTTTGTGGTTGTCTTATTATTTATGTTTAATTTTGGCAAGTTTTTGAGAAATTTATATCATTTTTTCAAACAGCTGTTTAGCTGAATCGTTATCTGATTAATTTATTTACACAAGTTAACTAACTGCTTATGAGAATTTTTACACAGCTTAGGTATATCCTAACGCTGCTTGGTGCATTTAGCGTTGCCAGTGTAGCGTATGCGCAAACCACGGTCTCTGGTACAGTAACGGCTCCTGAGGAAGGGGCTTTACCTGGTGTGAACGTATTGGTACAGGGCACTTCCACAGGTACTGTGACCGATCTGGACGGAAATTATAATGTTACGCTGCCAGAAGGCAGTGATGTGCTGGTGTTTTCATCTATCGGTTATGTAACCCAGGAAATTCAGGTTAATGGACGCTCTACGATTAATGTAGAACTACAGGCTGATGTCCAGTCACTTAGCGAGGTTGTCGTGATCGGATATGGAACACAAGAGAAAAGAGATGTAACAGGTGCAGTATCATCTGTAAGTTCTGAAAATTTTAACGCCGGAGTAATTGCTTCTCCTGAGCAATTAATTCAGGGACGTGCTGCAGGGGTGCAGATCACCCAGGCAAGTGGAGAGCCCGGTGCGGGCGTAAATATCAGAATTCGTGGTACTTCTTCTGTACGTGGTGGAAATAACCCTCTATTTGTAGTAGATGGTGTGCCGCTGGCAGGTGAGGACGTAAGTGGAGGTGGAGCAGATGTAGGTGCCGGTAGTTCTTCAGCCAGAAACCCGCTTAACTTCTTGAATCCCAACGATATTGCCAGCATAGACATTCTTAAGGATGCCTCTGCTACAGCTATTTATGGTTCTAGGGGTGCCAACGGAGTGGTGCTTATCACTACCAAAACCGGGGAAGCCGGAAAAAGTACTCTGAACTATTCTTATAATGTAGGGATCAGTAACATCACCAAAAAGTACGACCTCTTAGATGCTGATGAGTTTGTAGCGGCGTATGCTGATATTAATGGTCTTTCTGCTGGAGATGAGGCCTTGGAAACGCTGGATCTTGGAGCTAATACAGACTGGCAGGATGAAATCTTAAGAACCGCAATCTCTCACAACCATGACTTATCTTATAGTGGAGGTAATGACAACGGAAGCTATAGACTTTCACTAGGCTATACGGATCAGGAAGGTATTGTAAACAGGAGCGGATTGAGAAGGCTGTCAGCGCGTTTTAACGGATCAAGTAGCTTTATTGATGATCGTTTGACGGTAAGTACACAGGTAACTGTATCTGATATTCGTGATAATAACGTACCTATTTCTGACAATGCTGGTGCCACCGGTGACCTCTTGGGAGCTGCGTTGAAGCTTAACCCCACTTATCCGGTATATCAGGATGGTGAGCTATACCAAAGAAGTGTAACCGAGCTTAACCCTGTTGCATTTTTAGAGCTTAGTAATGATTATACCAATACTGTAAGAGCTTTGGGTAATGTAACCTTTGATTTTAAAATTGCCGAAGGTCTTAATTTCAAGACAGTTTTGGGAGGTGACCGTTCAGCTTCTACCCGTAAGGCTGGCTATTCCCCGGATCTGGTTGTACAGGGTATTGTGGGTCAGGGGCGCGCTGCTTTTGAAGATGTTAATGCCATCAATACACTGATGGAAAACTACTTTACATATAATAATGACCTATCTGATAACCTTCGGCTGGATGCGGTAGTGGGTTACTCATATCAGCGTTTCCAGAGAGAAACCAAAACAACACAGGCCGCTGGGTTCAGGGTAACAGATCTTGATTTAATTCTGAACAACCTTGCTTCGGTTAACTATACTTCAGGTTTAGGGGGCATTATCGCAAACTCTAGCTATAGAGTAGATGAACTGCAGTCATTCTTCGGTCGTGTGAACTTTGACATTGCTGATAAATATCTTTTGACGGCAACAGTAAGAGCAGACGGTTCTACCCGTTTTGGTGAAGAAAACAGGTATGGAGTATTTCCTTCATTTGCTGCAGCATGGAGACTGGGCGACGAAGATTTTGTGCCTGAAGCATTTACTGACCTTAAGTTAAGAGCCGGTTATGGTGTTACTGGTAATCAGGAGTTCCCGAGCAATCGCTACACAAGCCGCCAGCGCTATAGCGAGGAAGGCTTCAACGTATCTCCCACTGGAGTAACAGTAGTACCAAGTAGCAGACTACCTGTTGCGTTTGAAAACCCTGACTTGAGATGGGAATCTACTACGCAAATCAACATTGGGATTGATTGGGGATTTTTTAATAATCGGTTAAGAGGTTCAGTTGATTATTATAATAAGACTACTCAGGATCTCCTCTTTGTAACCCAGAGCGCACAGCCTGCACCTACTGACTTTGTGTGGGAAAATCTGGACATGGATGTAATTAACGAAGGTATTGAGGTGGTAGTAGATGCTGACCCGGTAGATACTGAAGTTTTCGGCTGGTCAATTTCAGCAAACGCTTCTTATAACGATAACCGCATAGAAAACTATGATGGTTTAGTAAATACAGGTGCCATTAGCGGTCAGGGGTTATCAGGTGCTTTTGCCCAACGTATCGCAAACAATCAACCTCTTTTTGCTTACTACTTACGTCCTTTCGGAGGTTTTGCTGATGATGGGCAAACTATCTACCCTGAAGGTGATGTGCAGCAATTTGTAGGCCGTAGCCCACTGCCAAAATACAATGTGGGCTTCACAAATAATTTTAATTACCAAAGGTTTGATTTGAGTATATTCTTCAATGGCCAATTTGGTCAGTATGTATATAATAATACTGAGAACGCCTACTTTACTGCCGGAGCATTGGCAGGGGGAAACAATGTCACGCGTGATGTGGTTGGAAATGGCGAGTCGCGTGTCAATGCCCCTGAGGTTTCTACCCGCTTTCTGGAAGATGCATCGTTTGTAAGGTTGCAGAACCTGACATTAGGGTACAATTTTAACATGGAAAATGTTGAGTTTTTATCTAACCTGAGGCTCTATTTTACCGGGCAAAATCTATTTGTCATCACAAACTACAGCGGGCAAGACCCGGAAGTGAATGTGAACAAAGCAATAGATGATGTGCCTTCTTTCGGGATTGACTATACTGCTTACCCCAGAGCAAGAACATTCTTGTTCGGACTCAATGTCTCATTTTAATGATTAAACAATCTTTGATATGTATTATCATAAATCTTTAAAAAGTTTAGCACTGCTTCTCTGTTTCAGCTTATTTTACATAGGCTGTACAGATTTGGAAGTGGAGGAACTGGAATCAATCGTAACAGAAACCGAAAGCGGTGAGTTTACTGGAGATGCCGGTGCGCTTTTAGAATCAGCGTATAATCAACTTGGTACCTTTGCTGATCAGGCGAATATTTATGCGCTTCAGGTGCATTCCTCAGATGAAATGATTCCCCCAACCAGAGGTACGGACTGGGGGGATAATGGTGTGTGGCGTTTGCTACATGCTCATAACTGGGATGCTACTCACCAGTATGTACTTGGATCATGGAACTTATTAAACAGCCGTGTATTCCTGACTAATCAGGTGCTTGCCTCAGACAATCCTGCTCCCACTGCGCAGCAGGAGGCAGAGGCCAGGTTTTTGAGAGCATTTTACATGTGGCACGTCATGGATATGTATGGGCAGGTGCCTTTTAGAGAAGTAAATGAGGGAGTAGAAGTAGATCCCAGGGTATTTAGCCGTGAAGAAGCTTTCAATTTTGTTTTAGAAGACCTTGAGGCAGCTTTGCCAAATCTTCCCTCGTTAGCGCCATCACCTACTAACGATCAGGCATCCAAAGCAGCAGCGGCTACCATGTTAGCCAGGCTTTACCTCAATAAAGGTGTATACATGGCAGAAGTAAATGAACAGGGTGCGCTTAGCCCTACTTTTGATCCGGCTGATATGGCCAAGGTAATTGAGTATGCTGATATGGTAGAAGCTGAAGGCTATGCGCTGGAGGAAGAATTTTATCAGAACTTCACAGTAAATGCTCAAAGTGAACTTATTTTCGTAAACCGTGAAGGTGCCGGTAATCCTGAAAACAGGTATTATATGACACTTCACTACGATAATAACCCTAGTGGTTGGAATGGTTTTGCTACCCTTGCCGACTTCTATGCGAAGTTTGAAGATAGTGATGTTAGAAAAGGAATTGAAGCCACTCCCGATGGGACTCCTTTCTCAGGTATTGGTCGTGGGTTCTTAGATGGGCAACAGTATAGTGATAGTGGTACAGTGATTATCAACAGCAGAAATAATCAGCCTTTGTCTTTTGAACCTGAAGTACCTTTGATTGGTGCGGATACTGACGATGGTTACCGCGCTATCAAGTACCACCCGGCTGACAAGGGAAGGTATATTCAGCTACGTTATGGAGATGTTTTCCTAATGAAAGCAGAAGCAATGTATAGAAGCGGACAGACAGGCGAAGCTCTGGCGATGGTAAATGAACTCAGAGAATTGAGAGGTGCAAGCCCGCTTAGCAGTCTGGATGATGCCGCGCTTCTGGATGAAAGAGGAAGAGAGTTATACTGGGAAGGTATCAGAAGAACTGATCAGATCAGGTTTGGTACTTTTGATGATACCTGGGGCGACAAAGAAGTTACTGACCCTTTCAGAGTGCTGTATCCTATACCACAGCAGGCTTTGGATTCCAATCCTAACCTGATACAGAATCCTGGATATTAAGCTGAAAGAATAGCTTTCTCAATAGTTAATAGAGCAGGTAGCTATATGCTGCTTGCTCTATTTTCTTTTTAAGATTTTATCTTTCGGGGAACTACTACTATGCTCCAGCCATTGGAAGGATAGAAAGAGAACAACATTTGATTAAGGGTATCATGAAACATAGCTTTTGGTTGATAGCACTGCTGGTTTGGGGCTGTTCGGATGCCGGTGACCACCTTTTTACCCCCCTCTCAGAAAGTGAAGTAGGCATTGATTTTACCAATGAACTCAGCCTCAGCAAAGACTTTGACGTATTCAGGTATCGTAATTACTACAACGGTGGTGGCGTGGCCATAGGAGATATCAACAATGATGGTTTCTCGGATGTCTACCTCACTGCCAATATGCAGCCTAATCGTCTTTATTTGAATAAAGCTAATGCTAAAGGTGAGACTTTTGAATTTCAGGATATTACTGAAGTAGCCGGTGTGGGAGGCGAAAAGATTTGGTCTACCGGAGTAAGCATGGCTGATGTGAATGGCGATGGCCTACTGGATATTTACGTCTGTAACTCAGGAGATATAGAAGGCGGCCATCGGGAAAACGAGCTTTTCATCAACGAAGGCAATGGTCCTGATGGCTTACCTACTTTTAGTGAGCAGGCAGCCGCTTATGGGCTTGACGATAAAGGCTTTAGCACGCATGCCGTATTTTTTGACTATGACAAAGATGGTGACCTGGATGTTTATGTGCTCAATAACTCTTTTCGGCCGGTTTCTACACTGGGGCTGGAAAATATCCGGCACGTAAGGGATAGTACAGGAGGAGATAAACTGTACCGAAATGACAATAATCGCTTTGTAAATGTTAGCCAGGAAGCAGGGATTTACGGAAGTGTAATCGGCTTTGGCCTGGGCGTGACCATTACCGATGTCAATCAGGATAACTGGCTTGATATTTATGTGTCCAACGATTTTTTTGAGAGAGACTATCTCTATATCAACCAGAAGGATGGCACCTTTAAAGATGAATTACCTCAGCGAATGGGACACATCAGTCATTTCTCTATGGGTGCCGATGCCGCCGACCTGAACAATGACGGTTACCCTGAAGTCTTCGTCACCGATATGCTTCCCGAGACCGATGAGCGGCTCAAGACTATGACCAATTTTGAGTCTTATGATGTGCACCAAACTAAGCTGAAAAACGACTATTATGAGCAGTACATGCGCAATACATTACAGCTCAATAGCCAGGACGGTACTTTCAAAGAAATAGGACAACTGGCCGGAGTGCATGCTACTGACTGGAGTTGGGGCGCCTTAATCGCCGACTTTGATAATGATTTCAACAAAGAGATTTTTGTCAGCAATGGCATTTACAAAGATGTGACCAACCAGGATTTCATCCGCTTTATCGGGAGCGATGAAGCCATGCTGGAAGCTATGCGCAAAGAAACCGTTGACTTTCAGGAATTGGTAGACCGAATGCCTTCCAATAAGCTTAGCAACTACCTTTTCAAAAAAGACAGTAGCCTTTCTTATGAGAATGTATCAACAAACTGGGGACTGGATGAGCCTTCTTTCTCCAATGGTGCAGCTTATGGCGATCTGGACAATGATGGTGATCTGGACCTGATCGTCAACAATGTCAATCAGGAAGTTTTTGTCTACAGAAATAATAGCGAGAAACGCCTGAAGAACAACTACCTCAAACTTTCGTTTGTAGGTCCTGACAAAAATCGTTTTGGAGTAGGGGCTAGGGTTCATGCCTACGTAAAAGACCATCATATTATGCAGGAGAATGTGCCTACTAAAGGGTTTCAGTCTTCTATGGATTATGCCATGATCATCGGGATAGATAGTCTGCAAAGCGTTGACAGTCTGATCATACACTGGGGATATGATGATAAGGTACAGAAATTATATGAGGTAAAAGCCAATCAGCATTTGACCTTAGATATCAAAGATGCAGATCAAACAGCATTACCTAGAGGCGATAATCAACAGACAGTTTTTCGGAAACAAAATAATGTGCTCAATCCCCCCTTTGCCCATCAGGAAGATCTTTTTGTAGACTTTGACTACGAACGTCTGGTCTATCATATGCTCTCCAAAGAAGGCCCGGCACTGACTGTGAGCGATATCAATCAGGATGGCCTGGATGATTTTTATATTGGCGGAGCACATGGAAAATCCGGTAAAATTTATCTGCAAAACAGCAAAGGAGGTTTTGAGATTAGCGAACAGTGGGATATAGCCCAGGACAGTATTTATGAGGATGTAGACGCTCAATTCTTTGATGCGGATAATGATGGCGATATGGACCTATACGTAGTCAGTGGAGGTAATGCCTTCCGCGAAAATGCCCGCGAGTACCAGGATCGTCTTTACCTGCTTACGTCCATTAGTAACGGCAGGCCAGTTTATGAACGGAATGAGCGTGCCCTGCCTCCTTTGCGTGAAATGGGTGCCTGCGTGCGGAATGCAGATTTTGATAATGATGGGGATCAGGACCTCTTTGTAGGCAGCCGAGGCATTCCGCTTCAGTATGGTGTAGCTGCCACCAGTCATATACTTGAGAATGATGGAAAAGGTAACTTCAGTGATGTTACCGCCACCGTTTCGCCAAAGCTGGCTTCTTTCGGTATGGTGACCGATGCGCAGTGGACTGATTTTGACAATGATGATGATCTGGATCTGGTAGTAGTAGGAGACTGGATGCCTATCACTTTGTTTAAAAATAATGGCGCCAATTTAGAACGTCTACACAATGTGCCCGGTCTCACCAAAACCAACGGATGGTGGAGGAGTATTGAGGTGAGCGATGTCAACAAAGATGGAGAAATGGACTTCATCGTTGGAAACTGGGGGAATAACAGCATGTTTAAGGCTAGTGAAGAAAAGCCCCTGGAATTATATATCAGCGATTTTGACAATAACCAGACAGTAGATCACGTATATGCCTGTTACAAGGGAGATAGTTTGTATCCTATGGCATTGAGACATGAACTGGTGGCACAGCTGAATTTTCTGAAGAAAGACTTTACTTATTATGAAGACTATGCCGGAAAGACTTTGTCTCAGGTGTTTAGCAAAGAGCAACTGAACAATGCAGTAGTCAATAAAGTACATCACCTGCAGTCATCTGTAGTAATCAATAATGGGGATGGCTCATACAGCCTTTATAATCTGCCGGAAGAAGTACAGTTTTCACCGATCTATGCCATTGCTGCTGATGATTTTGATCAGGATATGGAAACAGATTATGTGATGGCGGGAAATTTTTCGGGAGTAAAACCAGAAGAAGGACGCTATGATGCCAATACGGGGCTGATGCTAAAAGCTGAAGATGGCCAACTATTAGTGGTAAAAGGGAATAAAAGTGGATTACACATTGATGGCGAGGTACGCAAAATGGAAGTGGCAAAAACGATTGGAAATAAAAAACTGCTTATCGTAGCAAAAAATAATGACCTACCTGAAATATATGAATACCAAGGCGAGCCGAAGGCGAATACTGCCCTTACTATTTCTGATCGTTAGTGCAGCCTGCGGTGACCGCTCAGATTCTGAGCAGTTGTTTGAGTTACTACCCGCATCTTATACAGGGGTAGATTTTCAGAACACGCTGACGGAAACGCCTCAGATGAATATTTTTAACTACCTCTACTTTTACAATGGAGGAGGTGTGGCCGCTGGCGATCTCAACGGAGATGATCTGCCCGATCTGTATTTTACCTCCAATCTGGAAAATAATAAGCTATATATTAATAAAGGTAATTTCAAATTTCAGGACATTACCGAGCAGGCAAATGTAAAAGGAAAAGGAGGCTGGACTACTGGTGTGACTATGGCTGATGTGAATGGGGATGGCAAACTGGATATTTATGTAAGCCAACTGGGCGATTACCAGAATATCCGTGGGAAAAATCAGCTGTATATCAACATGGGCAATGATGCTGCAGGTATGCCTACCTTTGAAGAAAAAGCAGCCGAATATGGTCTTGACCTCAAAGGCTTCAGTACCCAGGCCGCTTTTTTTGACTATGACCTGGATGGCGACCTGGATATGTACATGCTCAACCACTCGGTACACTCCAATGGTACTTTTGGTAAAGCCAGCCTCAGAGACGAAACACACCCTCTCGCCGGTGATAAGCTATTGAGAAATGATGGAGGAAAATTTACGGATGTAACAGAAGAAAGTGGTATTTACAGCAGTGCTTTAGGCTATGGATTGGGTATCACAGTAGGAGATCTCAATTGGGATGGTTATCCCGATATTTATATTGGTAATGATTTTCATGAGAATGATTACCTCTATATCAATAATGGGGATGGCACGTTTAGCGAGAAGCTGCAGGAGTACATCAAACACACCAGCCGTTTTTCTATGGGCAATGACATTGGCGACATCAACAATGATGGCTTGCCCGATATTGTCTCCCTTGACATGCTTCCTGCTGATCCGGTCAAACTGAAAACCTCTGCCGGAGAAGATGCTTATGATGTGTATAATTACAAGCTCAAGTACGGCTATAATCATCAGTTTGCCCGCAATACCCTTCAGCTCAATATGGGCGAAGGGCACTTCAGCGAAATTGGCCTGATGACCGGCATGAGCGCTACCGACTGGAGCTGGTCCAGCCTCATGGCCGATCTTGACCTGGACGGTCACAAAGATATTTATATAGCCAACGGCATCAAGAGGCGGTCTAACGATCTGGACTACATCCGCTATATCTCCAATGACGCACTTCAGCATCGGCTGGAGGGTGACCTTACCAGTGAAGATATGGCGCTGGTAGAAAAAATGCCCATCGTCAAAATCCCTAATGTAGTGTATCAGAATAAAGGTGGGCTGGCCTTTGCAAATATGTCAAAAGCTTGGGGCCTGGGACAAGAGTCTTTTTCTAACGGAGCTGCCTACGCAGACCTGGATAATGACGGCGATCTGGACCTGGTGACCAATAACATTGATCAGGAAGCCTTTATCTACAAAAACCGTAGTATTGATAGTGCTCAAAAAGCGAACGATCATCATTATCTCAAGCTCAAATTTGAGGGCACAGCGCCCAATACCAAAGGGGTTGGCACCCGTGTAATCATTCCTCTTGATTCCCAAACGCTTATACAGGAAGTATACGCCACGCGAGGCTATCAGTCATCAGTACCTACTGATTTGATCATCGGCCTGGGGAATAGAAACCGACTGGACTCTCTGGTGGTAATATGGCCCGATCACCAGTACGAGGTGCTGTATGATGTGGAAGTGGATACCACATTAGCGCTTCAACAAAGTAATGCCAGCGGCAAGTATGATTTTTCAAAACCTCAGCAAACCCTCTTTAAAGATGTTTCTGACCAGTTGGATGTAGGTTATAAGCATGAGGAAAATACTTTCATTGAGTTTAACCGCGAGCTGCTCATCCCTCATATGTCCTCTACCGAAGGTCCTAAAATGGCAGTGGGAGACATCAATGGAGATGGGAAAGAAGATTTTTTTGTGGGAGGAGCGAAGTGGCAGCCCGCAGCAATTTATGTGCAGTCTGATAATAGTTTTCAAAAGTTACCACAAGCGGCTTTGCAGGCAGATAGCGTGGCAGAAGATGTGGGAGCAGAGTTTGTTGATGTTGACGGTGATCAGGATCTTGACCTGATTGTAGTGAGCGGAGGTAACGAATTTCAGGGAGAGGAAGAAGCGCTGATGGTAAGGCTCTATAAAAATGATGGAAACGGGAATTTTACCCGAGCTCGCGCAGCAATGCCTCAAATTTATGTCAATGGCTCAGTAGTATGCAGTGCCGACTATGATCAGGATGGCGACATGGACCTTTTTATTGGTGGTCGTGTGGTGCCCCGCCACTACGGAGTTACTCCTCAAAGCTATTTGCTGGAAAATGATGGAAACGGGAATTTTGTGGATGTAACCAAAGATAAAGCTCCCGGACTCTCAGAAGTGGGTATGGTCAAAGACGCAGCCTGGGCGGATGCAGATGGCGAAGGGCAGCAAGACCTTATTATAGTAGGAGAGTGGATGCCCATCACTATTTTCAAAAATGAAGGAGGTAGTCTGAAAGAAGCAGAACCAGCATCACTCGCCCAGACGCATGGCTGGTGGAATACCATAGAAATTACTGACATTGACGGAGATGGTGATCAGGATCTGGTATGCGGTAATCTGGGACTTAACTCCAAGCTAAAAAGCTCGGTAGAAGAACCGTTGACCCTCTATGTGAAAGATATAGATGACAACGGAAGTTTGGAGCAGATTATGACCTATTATGTAGGTGGAAAAGAATACCTCTTTGCTACCAAGGATGAGATAGGCTCACAATTGACCGATATCAAAAATCGCTTTGTAAAATACATTGATTTTGCCAGAGCAGATGTGGATGAGGTTTTTCCGGGAGATATGCTGGAAGGAGCAGAAAAATTGCAGGTTTATGAGTTGCGCTCCGGGGTTTTTGTCAATGAAGGAAATATGGAGTTCAGTTTTCAGCCTTTTCCTTTACAGGCACAGATGTCACCAGTACAGGCGATTTATACCCAGGATATGGATGAAGATGGGCTGGATGAGTTGCTGATGGCAGGAAACTTCTATGAAGTAACCATAGAAAGAGGCAGGTACGATGCCAGTTATGGAACTGTTCTCAAAAACAATGGCGACGGTTCTTTTGAGTGGATTCCTAACAGACTTACTGGTCTCTACATTGAAGGACAGGTACGCGATATCCAGAAAATTGATTTTAAGGGTGAAGATATTTACAGCATTGTCAAGAATAATGCACCATTAGAGTTTGTATACAAAGACTTAAAAAAACAGCCACTTACCAATGAGCAAAAGATTGCTACTGTACTGGGGAGCCATTAGCCTGATGATGGGATGCTCCACCAGCCCGGAATATTCCATCAAATTTTGCGATTCCCTGGACCAGCAAGAACAGTGCGTGGGAAATCAGGATCAGTTTAGAATTGGGCAGGAAATCTATGTGAGGTTTGAATTTGGAGATGATTTTGAGGGAAAAGAAATCAATGGTAAAATTTGTAGAATTACTGGAAGTGATACCCTTGTCTTGGGGGATAAAAAGTTTGAACTAAAGGCGGAAGACTACTATATTATCCAGGATCTTCCCTTTCATGAATTTGGTATGGAAGCATTGGGAAACTTTGTCATTCGTTTTGAGGATGGACAGGAGCATTTATTAGCAGAAAAAAGACTCAGCATCGTGAGTTCATAACATAGACCAGAAATAAAATATTTGAAGAAAGTTTCTCCACTATTTTATTGCTCCTGACTGTGATTTGAATACAACTAAAAAAATCCGCATGTAAACAAGCTATCACATGGCAAATCTTAATATCAAGGCAAATAAAGAACATACCTATGATGCTATCATCATCGGCTCAGGTATTAGTGGTGGCTGGGCTGCCAAAGAGTTTTGTGAGAAAGGGCTAAAAACCCTGGTGCTGGAAAGAGGACGCATGGTCAGGCACGTTCAGGACTATCCTACGATGAACAAAGATCCCTGGGATTTTGAGTTCGGAGGAGCGGTTACGCCTGAGCAGTACGAACGCCAGCATAAGCAGCACCGTACCGGTTTCCTGAGCGAATCTGACCGCCACTTCTTTGTAGATGATATTGATAACCCTTATTCCGAAGTCAAACGTTTTGACTGGATTCGGGGCTACCATACCGGCGGCAGGTCTATCATGTGGGGTAAGCACTGTTACCGCTGGAGTGATCTGGATTTTGAGGCCAACATGAAAGATGGCTATGGCGTAGACTGGCCGATCCGTTACCAGGATATTGCTCCCTGGTATGATTATGTAGAAACCTTTGCCGGTATTAGCGGCGAAAAACTTAACCTGCCTCAACTACCCGATGGGCAGTTTCTCCCGCCTATGGAGCTCAATTGCATAGAGCAGCATGTGCGCAAAAGAATAGAAGCTGAGTTTCCCGGCAGAAACCTCACTATCGGCAGAGTAGCCCACCTGACAGAGCCTACCGAAGAACATCTCAAACTGGGCCGGGGCAAATGCCAATACCGTAACCGTTGTTCCCGAGGCTGTCCCTATGGTGCTTACTTTAGCAGTAATAGCGCTACCCTACCCGCTGCGGAGCGTACCGGTAATATGACACTGCGTCCTCACTCAATCGTACATTCTATCATTTATGAAGAGGCGAAAGGTAGGGCCACCGGAGTACGCGTCATTGACGAGGAGACTATGGAAGCCTTGGAATATTATGCTCCCGTGATCTTTTGTAACGCATCTGCTTTGGGTTCTACACAGATTTTGCTCAACTCCACTTCCGACAGATTTCCCAATGGTTTAGGCAATGATAGCGGCGAACTGGGGCACAACCTCATGGACCATCACTACAAAGTAGGTGCTTATGGTACCTACGATGGTTTTGAAGATCAGTATTATAAAGGCAGAAGACCTACCGGCCCATACATTCCCCGTTACCGTAATCTTGATCCGGCTAAAGAAAAGCTGCCCTACTTAAGAGGCTATGGCTATCAGGGTGATTCGGGACGTGAGAACTGGGGACGTGGGGCCAATATGGCTGGAGTGGGTAAAGATTTTAAAGATCAGCTTTTTAAGCCAGGACCCTGGACCCTCTCATTAGTGGGTTTTGGCGAGTGTCTACCTTACCATGACAATAAAGTGACGCTGAACCATGAGTTAAAGGATAAATGGGGCTTACCTACTTTGACTTTTGACTGTGAGTTTAAGGAGAACGAACTGGAAATGCGCAAACAGATGATGAGCGATGCCAAAGAAATGCTGGAAGCCTCCGGTTTGCAAGACGTACAGACCTATGACAACATAGGAGCTCCCGGCAAAGGAATTCATGAGATGGGCACAGCCCGTATGGGTCGCGATCCTAAAACTTCTGTGCTGAACAAGTACAATCAGGTACATGCAGTACCCAATGTGTACGTAACGGATGGAGCCTGTATGACTTCCGCCTCCTGTGTAAACCCATCCATCACCTACATGGCACTTACCGCCCGTGCGGTAGATCACGCAGTAAGCGAAATGAAAAAAAGAAATCTTAAAGCTTGATCCTATGAACAGAAGAGAAGCATTAAAGCAAAGCGGGCTAATTTTAGGCTATACCCTTTCCGCATCTACCTTAAGTCAGTTATGGACCGCCTGTAAGTCGGAGCCTCAACTGACATGGAAGCCGCAGTTCTTTACCGAGGCGCAGGCCAAAACTGTATCTGCTATGGCGGAGTGCATATTGCCCAGAACAGAAACACCAGGGGCTAAAGACCTGGGAATTGATCAATACATTGATGTATTCGTCAAAAATATCTATTCAGAGAAAGATCAGCAGAATTTTACCCAGGGTATACAGGCCTTTGAAGAAGGCTGTCAGAAGGTACATGGAAAAACTTTTGCCAACCTTTCCGCTGAGGACCAGGAAGCTTTTTTGCTGGAACAGGAGAAAAAGGCCGGACATATCAACCATGCTATCTGGGGAGAGACTATCGGCGATATCAAGCCGGTGCCTTTTTATCGTCAGTTCAAAGCCATAGTGATCTCTGCTTACTTCTCATCGGAAGAAGTGGGTAAAAATCTGCTGACTTACGAACCGGTACCGGGTGATCAAAAAGGATGTATTCCGCTTTCAGAAGTAGGCAATGTATATTCACTATAGGGTGAACAGGAGTAGTATTGGCTAAGGTAAGTTGCGGGAAAATCTCAGGTAGTAGAAACTAATCACTGTTGTCTTACTGTTAGTGAAAATACAAGAAAAGCTGTTACTTTGCAGGTTCAGCAGTACAGATACACCTTTTCTTACGTGAGGAACAACGAACAATTGCTGATATAAAGAACTGATTATTTCTTATGAAGACATTCAAACACCTATTTCTTTCTGGTATCATTCTATGGGCAGTTTCCTGCCAGCCTAAAACAGAAATGGATTTTAATGACGGTGAATTGATCCATGGTGCCATGCAAAAGCTCACCGATATCATTGTGTACGATATTTTCTCACCTCCGGTAGCCAGTCGTATTTATTCTTATGCCAGTATGGCGGCTTATGAGGCCCTTATCCATGATCATCCTGAATACCAGAGCCTTGCCGGACAAATCAGTGGGCTTGAAGAGGCTCCCCAACCCGAAGAAGGTAAAGAATATAATTTTTCGCTGGCCAGTATTCATGCATTTACTACGGTAGGCAGAAATCTGATCTTCTCCGAAGAGAAAATGGACCAGTATCAGCAGCAGGTTTACAGCAAATATGAATCAGCCCTTTCTTCTGATGCTTACGAAAACTCCCTAGCCTACGGTCAGCAGGTGGCAGACCATATTATGGCCTGGGCAGACAAAGACAATTATAAGCAGACCAGAACTTTCCCTAAGTTTACTGTAAAAGATGAGCCTGGCCGCTGGCAGCCTACACCTCCGGATTATATGGACGGAATTGAACCACACTGGGCTTCTATTCGTACCCTGGTGGTTGATTCAGCTCAGCAGTTCAGACCTGCGCCTCCCACGCCATTCAGCATGGACGAAAACAGCCAATTCTACAAAGAAATGATGGAGGTATATAGTACAGGCGTAAATCTGACAGATGAGCAGGAAGAAATCGCTAAGTTCTGGGATTGCAATCCTTACGTTTCTCACCATCAGGGGCATGTGATGTTCGCTACCAAGAAGATTACTCCCGGTGGGCACTGGATAGGTATCACTGCCATAGCTTCTCGTCTGGCTAATGCCAGTCTGATGCAGTCAATAGAAGCATACACCCTAACCTCTATTGCACTGATGGATGGATTTATCAGCTGCTGGGATGAAAAATACCGCAGTAATCTGATTCGTCCTGAAACCGTGATTAACCAGCATATTGATCCCGACTGGACGCCGCTGCTTCAGACCCCTCCTTTTCCTGAATATACCAGCGGACATAGTGTGATATCATCGTCAGCAGCAGTAGCGCTGACCCATTTGTATGGTGAACCTTTTCATTTCAAAGATACTACCGAAGTAGCTTATGGTTTACCTCCCCGTGAGTTTGAGTCGTTTATCAAAGCCTCTGAGGAAGCAGCGATCAGCCGTTTGTACGGAGGAATCCACTATATGCCTGCCTGCGAAGTAGGCGTGAAGCAGGGGAGACAAGTAGGTAACTTCATTGTCAGTAACCTGACTACCAAAAAAGGACGTCCGGTAGCAACCGCTATGGTAGATGAAGTAAATATCAGAAGATAGATAAACTTCTCAAAAAATAACTTTAACCCTCTGGATCTTATTGAGCCAGAGGGTTTTTTATGCCTTGCTGCTGATACTGCTCCTACTTTCAGGATGAGGAGGGAGTGACTTGTTTTTCAAAAACATCAGAACCAGTCCAGAAATAATGAAAGGGATGCTGAGCCATTGCCCCATATTCAGAGTCATGTCAGCTTCAAAGGCTACCTGATCAGCTTTGAAAAACTCAATGAAAAAGCGTGCACTGAATAAAAGCACAAAGAAAAGCCCAAAAATAAAACCAGAAGGTTTATGAGTCTTCCTGTACAAAATGCTGAGGACTACGAAGATCAGAAAGTAAGCGATGGCTTCATAAAGCTGAGCGGGATGCCGGGGAACATCATCAACTTTAGCAAAAATAAAAGCCCAATCCACTGTAGCTGGTTTTCCAATGATTTCAGAATTCATAAGATTACCTAGCCTGATACAACAACCGGCCAAGGCACCCACCACACTGAGCCTGTCTAATAACCAAAGTAGCTCTACCTTATACTTCCTACAGAATAAAATAGTAGCGATAAAAACGCCTAAAATTCCTCCATGGCTGGCCAGGCCCTGAAAACCGGTAAACTCAAACTCAGGACTGAATCTTACCGGCAGAAAGATTTCTGCGATGTGCTGTGAGTAGTACTCAAAATCATAGAACAGGCAGTGCCCCAGGCGAGCTCCAATTACGGTAGCCAGCACCAAGTAAATTGTAAGCTTGTCTAATTTTTCCTGTGCTACTCCTTCTCTTTTGAAATAAACACTAAGAATCTGATAACTGAGGATAAAGCCCAGAGCAAACAGTAATGAGTACCAGCGAAGGGCGATAAATCCCAGGTCAAAGATGATTCCATCAGGATTCCAGACAATATAATTTATCATAAGTGAGGTGGCTAAGTATATAAAAAAAGACCCGGATAGCGGGTCTTTTAATTTTATGATATAAAACGAAATATTGAGATTAATTTATACAGAAACTGTACCCTTGGCTTTTTTGGGCTCAGTTTTACTCCTTTTCTTTTTAGGCTTGGTAGTACTTTCCTGCTCGCGTTGTTTTACAAACTCTTTGTAGCGACGATTGGTAGCTATACCGAAACCTATCATCAGCAGGATGGTACCAGCCCACAATATATTGATAAGCGGTTTTTCAATAGCCTTCAACACGATATAATCCTTTTGGGTAGTCTCAATCCCGATGGCAAAAGAGTTTTCCTCAGGTTTGATATTGAGTAAAGTAAGCCTAATGCCCAATTCATTAGAGGTAAAAGGTACGCGGCCCACCATACGATCACGGATGAGATAGTAAGGAGTAAGCACATATTCCTCGTTCTCACCGTACACTCTGATGTTTGCTTTTACTGCCAGATCACCCTCCTGTATGGGGGTGCCTTCTACTTCATCTACCCGCTCTATATTTTCGAGTACGGCTACATAATCATTGATGAAAAACTGCTTACCGATTTGTACTTCCGTTTCTTCGCGCTCACTCCACTCTTTTTCTTCTTCCTCATTGGGAATAGCAGATACGTGTGTATACAAATCTTTGCCAAAGGTGCGACGAATGTCAGGAGAGGCGATCAGGCCCATATTAGGGTTAACCTGAGAGCGTGGAAATAATGAGAACTCTTTACCGGTTTCTTTATGCTTATACACTACCTCATGGTAGGTGTTTTCAGCATATACTTTTACACTATCGCCTTTCTCAAAATATACTTCACCATCCTTAGCCAGATCTTTTCTGGCGATGGCAGTATAATCGTCATCAGTACGGATCAATGCGCTTTTTTCTACATAACCAGGCATATCTTTCACTTCAATGCGAGAGCCTTTGTAAGTAAGCTCATACTCTCCCATCTCCCGAGGCTCATTAATCCAGAGCAGCATGTTCTCCACATTAGCATCATCAGGAGCATCTTTGAAGAGAAGTAAGCCTGAATTATTAATAGACACTACGTTAGAATAACCGGAAGAGAAAAGGATTCCAATCAGGATCATAGCGATACCAATATGAGATACAGAACCACCGGACAAACGGTAGTTTTTACTACGTACAAACTTGATCAGTATTTTGGCATTAGCTACTACAGAATAGATAGAGGCAGTCAGTAGTAAAATATATACCGGGTCACTCACTTTACCGATTAGGATTGCCAGAGAACTCAATAACAAGGCAGTTACCACAGGAATGGTAAGCTCGCTTTTGAGTTTTTCCTTATCCATCTTCTTCCAGAAGAAAAACTGTCCGGTACCGGAAAGCAGAGCAATAGCAATTCCAAACCAAAGTTGAAATTTGGTATAAAAAGCAATTTGATCAGCAGGAGGAGCCATATTGGATATACCTCCGAACAGTTCTACAATAGCGTTCCAAACCGGAATGGAGGTAGGGATCAGGACCTGAAAGCTCATCAGGCAGAGTGTAGTCACCCCGATAAAGATCCAGAACTCTCTGCTATAAGCAGAGGCTTCTTTCTCTGAAGTAGGAATATGCTTCCAACGGATGGCCGCCAGTACAATGGCACCTACAGTAAAGAAAAGCAGGTAAACCAGTAGCTGTCCTGAAAGGCCCAAATCTGTAAAGCTATGTACTGAAGCTTCTCCTAAAATACCGCTTCTTGTAAGGAAGGTACTATACAGAATCAATACGAAGCTGGCAATAATCAGCACAATAGATGTCTTGAGCGCAGTACCGTTATTCTTAAAGATGATCAGGGTATGAATACTGGCAATCATGATGAGCCAGGGGATATAGACTGCGTTTTCTACAGGGTCCCAGTTCCAGTAACCACCGAAGTTAAGCGTTTCATACGCCCAATAAGCACCCATCATAATGCCCAAACCTAGCACTGCTCCACCGAAGATCATCCAGGGTAAGGCGGGCTTCACCCAGTTTTCGTAATCCTTTTTCCAAAGCCCGGCAATGCAGTAAGCGAAAGGAATAATGGTAATAGCAAAACCCAGAAATAGGGTAGGAGGGTGAATGACCATCCAGTAGTTTTGAAGAAGAGGATTAAGACCGGTTCCATCCTCAGGAACAAATTCTGGATTAGTAGCAAACACTGGCGCTTCCATCGCATCCCTCAGAAGGATAAAAGGAGAGCTTCCAATCTTCACATCACCGATGACTACCCCTAAGATCATAGAAGCCAGAAAAGCCTGTACAAAAGCGAAAACCGCCATCACCGGCGCTTCCCAGCGTTTATTGGTATTAATGACAATTACTCCCAGAAGCACATGCCAGAATATCCACAGCAGGAAACTGCCCTCCTGTCCTTCCCAGAAACTGGAAATCACGTAGTAGGCAGGGAGGTTGCGGGAAGCATGGCTCCAGGCGTAGTGGTATTCGTAATGATTATTGAAGATAATGTAGAAGAGCGTAGCTACCACTCCCAGTACGCTAATACCGTGCAGATAAAATGCGCCACGGGCGTAATTTCTCCACTGTTTCTGTTCGAGGTCGTGCGAGTTGCTTGCTTTGATGTAAGCAAAAGCGGCAACCAGTGAGGTAATGAAGGAAATGATGACGAAAAGATGCCCGGCATTTCCTAGAAAAGCATTGAACATAAGATTAGCTGATTTCTTTTTCCTGATACTTAGAAGGGCACTTCATCAATATTTGATCCGCCACAAAAACATCGTTATGGTAGGAACCGATTACCACTACCTGTTCGGAGCGGGTAAAGTCGGCAGGCATAGGCTCATTATAAAAAACCCTTTGCTCCTGCTGGTTTTCATCAACCATCACAAAGGAGAAAGAAAGTTTATCCTCAGAAGGTTGAATGCCTACAATATTCCCCTGATCGTCTTTGGAAAGTTGTCCGACTACATGGATTTTTTTGTCTTCACCCCCCGTGGCTAATGTTTTAGCTTCTTTAAAAGAAACATAAGTACTGGCATCACCAGCAGTGGACATAATGATCATAACACAGAGGGCAATGATAACGATGCCAAATATGTGGGTCTTCTTCATGATGAACGAAATGCGTTAAATTACGAATTTAAGGACCAAAAGCTTAGTAAGCTAACAGTAGTTGGTGGTTTTTAATTTCCCTATAAGCCAACTAAATCTTCAGTCTATATTTATTTTTCCAGCTCTTTCTCCAAACGGCTGACTTTACGCTCAATTCTAACAGCATATAGTATCAAGCCCACAAAAATTAGCAGGATAACGGCTACCACTACGTAAATCTTGCCGTCAGCACGGAAGGTATCCGCCATAGCTACTTCCTCTACCGGAGCGCTTTGTGCAAGAGCCGAAAGGCTAGTAACTAAGAATAAGCCAAGGCTAAGCAGAGTGCCCGGCAGGATGTCCGGTAGTACTCTTTGAAGTCGGAATATATTGTTCTTCAGTTTTTTCATCTATTTTCTGATTTATTTCTCTGATACGAATACGAAGGCTGGTAAACCACATACCTAATAATGTCCATCCCAGTACTGCCGGATAGAATACCAAACGCAGTTTACTGTCCAGATCATAAGCATTGAAACCTGGATTACCGCCATTACCAGGGTGTAATGAGTCAGTAAGTCGGGGTAAAATGAAAAGCAATGGAATCAGTGCTGAGAAAGCAAATATATTGTAGATCGCACTGATCTTAGCTCTCTGCTGCTCATCTTGTAATGAATTGCGCAGTACGAGATAAGCAAAGTAAATGAGCAAGGCGATGGCAGCTGCGTTTTGCTTAGGATCACTGCTCCAGGGGGAACCCCAGGTAAAGTTGGCCCACAAAGCACCCGACAGTATCCCCAGTACGCCAAAGAGAATACCCGCATTGGCAAATTCAATAGCATAGTTATCAATTTTTTGAGAAGGAGTACTAAGGTATTTGATGGAGTATACCACTGATACAGCGAGCAGTATCAGCATGCCAAACCACATAGGGACATGAAAATAAAGCACCCGTATAGTTTCATTGAGAATAGCCAGGCGAGGAACCTCAAATAGCAAACCAGCAGTGATGGTATAGACCATTAAGACTACAGTTAGTATTTTCCACCAGCTTTTTTTCAATAGAGAGCTCATAGTATTAAGCGTTAAAATCCATTTCGTATCAGCAACAAAATCTTTTGCAAATTAGTTAGCTTCGCCACAAATAGGGAAATAAAATGTAAGAAACTGTCCCTACAATCACATTGACTGCCGCTAATATAATCAGGTCATCATAGCTTACACTTATGTCCAGCCCATCAATTGCGTTTTTGGATACCCTGATCACCATAAGCAGTGTGGGGATAATCACCGGAAAACCCAGTATGGCCATTAAGGTACTGCTATTGCCTGTCTTGGATGCAATGCCTGATACCATCGTAAGCGTAGTAGAGAAGCCGGCCGCGCCCAGAAATAAATTGGCAATAAATAATCCCCAGTTCTGAATAGGGTTGCCTAATACCAGCGCATATACCAGCAAGCAGGTAAATGCCAGAATGAGCATTAAGACTACATTGTACAGTATTTTAGAGAGAATAATTCCCTGCGGACTGCTAAGGGTATAGTAGTAAATCTGCCTCCCGTAATTTTCCTGCATAAAACTTTTAGCAATGGCATTGATGGCGGCAAACAGCATAATAATCCAGAACAAAGCATTCCAGGTAACCACCTGTAGGGTCCCTCTTTGCAGGTTAAAGCTGAGGTAGCAGACAAAAACAGCACTCACTACATAAAGCAGAATACCATTGAAAGCATAGCGCTGTCGCCACTCAAGTACAATTTCTTTACGAACTAATAATTTTATTTCCTTCCAGAGCATAGTTTTTGTATTGCTTTGGGGGAGGCAAAGATATTGATTAATCGTGCTTCCGTATACTTTTGCTATACTTATTTGTATATAAATTAAGAACATAGGAAATCATAGAAAATAGCATGACTGGATTCTGATTTTCTATTTTTGTACAGATTTTAACCAAAATAAATTTTTATGAAAGGGATCATTCTGGCCGGTGGATCAGGAACACGCTTACACCCACTTACTTTATCGGTAAGTAAGCAGCTTATGCCGGTATATGACAAACCTATGATCTACTATCCGTTATCCAACCTGATGATGGCTGGTATTAAGGATATACTTATCATTTCTACACCCCACGATATGCCCAACTTCCAGAGATTACTGGGAGATGGAAGTGAGCTGGGTTGTAATTTTTCCTACGCTGTGCAGGAAAAGCCGGAAGGTCTGGCGCAGGCTTTTACGATCGGAGCCGATTTTATCGGTAATGATAAGGTAGCGCTCATCTTAGGTGATAATATTTTTTATGGCAGTGATCTCGCCCGTTTACTGCAAAGCAATGCTGATCCTGAAGGTGGCATTGTGTATGCCTACCATGTACATGATCCGGAGCGCTATGGCGTGGTAGAGTTTGACGAAAATGAAAAGGTGATTTCCATTGAAGAAAAGCCTAAAAAGCCTAAGTCAAATTTTGCTATTCCCGGGATCTACTTTTATGACAATGACGTAATTGATATTGCCCGTAATCTTAAACCCAGTGCACGTGGCGAGTATGAGATTACCGATGTAAATAAAGAATATCTGAAACGAGAAAAACTTAAAGTGAGTATTCTTAGTAGGGGAACGGCCTGGCTGGATACCGGTACTTTTGACTCTCTCATGCAGGCCGGTACTTTCGTACAGGTTATTGAAAAAAGGCAGGGCCTAAAAATTGGCTGTATTGAGGAGATCGCTTACCGGATGAAGTTTATTGGCAAAGCACAGCTAGAGAAGATGGCTCAGAAGCAGCTCAAAAGTGGGTACGGAGAATACCTCATGAACTTGTTAACTCAAAATATCAAGTAAGAACTTGTAGTAGGAAATTATGAAAAGCCCTGTTTTATTGCAGGGCTTTTTGCTTATTCATGATATACCACACTGGCTACGGTTTCACCAACTGCCTTTAACGTCTCCTTGCTGATAAGCTCCATATTATCCTCGTGCGTATGATGGTAAGCAGGGAAATACGCATCTGTGCCCGGAGCATAGTCAATAATGTCAATCATAGGAATCTTCGCATTGTAGTTTACGTAAATGTGATCGTCCACAATTTCCGGACTGTTTTCATAGACAAAGTAACGTCCATGTCCTAAACTTTGTGCCTGACCCCATACCTTCTTCACGATGCTGGGAGCAGCTCTCATAGAAACCCCTTCCCGATAAAACCGGGCACCTTCAGCACCCACCATATCCAGCAGAATACCATAGTAAGCTATATAGTTTTTCTGGTGCTTATTTTCAGACCAATATTGAGAGCCGAGACACCACCACACCTGATTGCCACTCTCGCTGGTCTGATGGTGGCCTTCCGGTTCTCCATAATCTTCTCCATCAAAAAGGATAATATCTACGCCTACTTCCGGCGGTTGTTGCTGAAACAAACGAGCCAGTTCCAAGAGTATACCCACGCCGCTTGCCCCATCATTGGCACCATCAATGGGCTCCTGACTGCGCTCGTCATCTTTATCTGCAAAAGGGCGGGAATCCCAATGGGCCGCCAGCAGAATACGTTTACTTGCTTTGGGGTTAAAAGAGGCGATAATGTTTTGCAAAGCTAAAGGAGTGCCGTCAAAAGCAGGAGCCTCAAAAGATTGGGTTTGCACCTCAGCACCATAATTTTCTAATTTTTTTCTAAGAAAATCAGCCGTGGCCAGATGAGCGGAAGTATTAGGAACTCTGGGACCAAAGTCCACTTGCTGCTGCACAAAGTGATATGCAGAGTCAGCGTTAAATGCAGGAACAGCAACTTCCTCCTTAGGAAAGCTATCCGTAGTTTTCTCAGAAAGTGCTTGCTCAGCGTCCTGCTGACAGGCAGTAAGCAATATAAGAGCGCTAAGAATAATTAACAGATGATTACGCATGACTAAAACTAGCTAAATGATCCAAAACTCAACAGACATAGTGGCTTATTAATTGTATTTGCCAGAAGATAAGTTCATCGCTAAGCAAGAAAATTTATGGTAAGCATAAAACTAAGGAGAGATAGGAATCTATTTAGTAAGAGGCTTGTTTGATATTATAGGTGAATAAATGTTTAAAGATTAGAAAGTCAAATCTTGCTTTCTGTTTGATTTAGGCAGAATTTTCACTACCTTTGTATCGTGGTTTCAAAACTAATACAGAGGGGGCAAATGTCCCCTCTTTTTTATTATTGAATAGAAGATATGAGTGCAGAGGTTAGGATATCACAATGGGTACAGGAAATGCTGGAAGGGGAGGATCAATCTCTTTTTTTGGTAGATGTCAGCATATCCAATGCTAAAAACAGCCAGAAAGTAGTGGTTCATCTGGACGGAGATGAAGGCATATCCATTGACACTTGTGCAGAAATCAGCCGTAAGTTAGGAACTTTGATGGAGGAAGAAGAACTGATCAGCGGAAGCTTTACACTGGAAGTCTCCTCTCCCGGACTTGATTTACCCCTGAAAATGCACCGGCAGTACAAAAAAAATGTGGGAAGAAAAATAAAAGTACTCCTGCAGGATAACACCACAGTAAAAGGAGAGCTGACGCAGGTAGATGAACAGCAGATCGTACTACAGGAAGAACTTAAAGTTAAAAGTAAAGATAAATCAAAAAAGCAGGGAGAAACTAAGGAAGTAGTAATCCCTTTTCAGGACATTAAAAAAACAAACGTCTTAGCTTCATTTAAATAAAATGATGGATACTACAACATTAATTGAGTCATTTGCGGAATTTGCCAAAGGCAAAAATATAGACCGCCCTACGATGATCCGTATATTGGAGGACGTTTTCCGTACAATGATTCGTAAGAAATATGGTGTGGATGATAACTTTGACGTCATCATCAATGCCGATAAGGGTGACTTGGAAATCTGGCGATTCAGAGAAATTGTAGATGATAATTCTGAAGATATCTGGGATCATGACAAAATTAGCCTGTCAGAAGCCCAGGAAATTGAGCCCGATTTTGAGATTGGAGAAGAAGTGGCTGAAGAAATAAAGCTGGAAGACTTTGGTCGCAGAGCAGTGCAAACGGCTCGCCAAACCCTTATCCAGAAAGTAAAAGACCTGGAAAAAGATATTCTTTTCCACAAGTATAAAGATCTGGTAGGAGAAATTATTGTTGGTGAAGTATATCAAATTCTGGGACGGGAGATTCTCCTGATTGATGCTGAAGGTAATGAACTGATTCTTCCTAAATCAGAACAAATACATAAAGATAAATTCAGAAAAGGAGATACGGTTCGTTCTATCGTACATCGTGTAGAGATGGTAAATGGCAATCCCAGAATTATTCTGTCTCGTACGGCACCTAAGTTTCTGGAAAGACTGTTTGAAAGTGAAGTGCCTGAAGTTTACGATGGCCTGATTATGATTCGTAAGACCGTGCGTGAACCTGGCGAACGGGCCAAGGTTGCAGTAGAGTCGTATGACGATCGCATAGATCCGGTAGGAGCCTGTGTGGGTATGAAAGGCTCCCGTATACACAGTATCGTTCGTGAGTTACAAAATGAAAACATTGACGTAATTAACTACACGGATAACCTGGAGCTCTTCATCACGCGTGCGCTTAGCCCTGCCAAAATCAGCACGATTAAGATAGACCCTGAAACAGGTCGTGTATCTGTCTTTCTGAAACCTGACCAAGTATCACTTGCCATCGGAAAGGGAGGGCAAAATATCAAACTGGCCAGCCGTTTGGTAGGTTATGAGATTGATGTTTTCAGAGAAACAGCAGGTACGGAGGACGATGAAGATGTGGATCTGGAAGAATTTTCAGATGAAATAGAAGGCTGGGTGATTGATGAGCTAAAAAGAATCGGTTTAGATACCGCTAAAAGCGTTTTGACACTCACAAAAGATGAACTTGTAAGAAGAACTGACCTTGAAGAGGAAACTATTGAGGACATAATTAGGGTTCTTAAACAAGAATTTGAATAATATTTTTATTTAGAATAGAAAATAATAGATATTTGAGTATGGTAGAGGAAAAAATGATGAGGCTCAGCCAGGTGGCAAGAAAGCTCAATGTAGGTCTGTCTACAATTACAGAGCATCTTGCTAATAAAGGCTTTGAGGTCGACAATAAACCAAATGCGAAGATTCCCATTGAGCAGTTCAATATGCTTGCCAAGGAATTTGCGTCTTCTGCTTTGGATAAAGAGGAAGCCTCTGGCCTCACCATTGGTAATAAGCATTCAGAAAATATGATCATTGATTCTTCTAAGAAGGAGAAGCAAAAAGATCAGGACGAAGAAGAATTATTTATCAAAGGGCTCTCTAAGTCGCAGGAAGAAGATGCTGCCAAAGAAGATGAGCCTAAAGCCGAAAGCAAGAAGCAAGAAAAAGCGAAAGAAGAACCGGAAAAGGTATCCAATCGCCTGCAAGGCATCAAAGTAGTAGGCAAGATTGATCTGGATAGCCTGAGCCGAAAAAAGTCTGCTGCTCCTAAAAAAGAGGAAGATAAAAAAGCAGAAGACAAAAACACTCCTCAGCCTGAAGCTGAGAAGAAAGAAGTTGAGAAAAAACCGGAATCTCAGCCCAAAGCAGAAGAAACTACCTCTACTCCTCCAGCTCAAGATAAAAAAGAAGAAAAAGAGACCTCTACCACCTCTCAACCTCAAGATAAGAAAGAAGAGCCTAAGGAAGTGAAGGAAGAAACTCAGGCAGAAGAAAAGCCTGACGCAAAAGATACGCAGAAAGAAGCACCTAAAGAAAAAGAGGAAACTACAAAGCCTGCTGCTGAGGCCAAAGAAGAAAAATCGCAGAAAAGTAGTGATACAGCTTCTTCAGAAAAAGAAAACCAAAAAGAGATCCAAAAAGCCGAAACTAAGAAAGCCGAAGAAAAAGGCCAGGCGGAAGAAGGCGAAGCGTCAAAATCCGACCGTATCAATACCAGAGCAGATCAGTTGAAAGGGCTGACTGTGGTAGGTAAAATAGACCTGCCTGAAGAACGCAAAAAGAAAGCCAAGCCAGTGGCATCTTCAGATGAAGGTGGCAATAAGAAGAAAAGGAAGCGTCGCCGTAGAATCAAAAGTCAGGATGAGAAAAGCGGAGAAAGCAGAGATAGAGGCAGAGCTCCAGCTTCTGGCAAAGGTTCTGCTCCCGGAGGAGGTAAAGGCGGTGACAAAAGAGGCCGTGGCGGTAAGAAAAGACCGAAGAAGGAAGAGCCTTCCGAAAAAGAAATTCAAGAGCAAATTAAGGAAACGCTAGCCAAACTAAGTGGAGGCGGCAAAAAAGGGAAAGCGTCACGTAACCGCCAGGAGCGTCGTCGTGCTGATCGCCGTGAACGGGAGCAGCAGGCAGCTGAGCAGGAGCAGGATATGAAACTCAAGGTTACTGAGTTTATCTCTGCAAATGACCTGGCATCTATGATGGATGTGAGCGTCAATGAGGTAATCTCTACCTGTATGTCTTTAGGCATGTTCGTTTCTATCAACCAGCGTCTTGATGCAGAAACTATTACGGTAATCGCCGATGAGTTTGGCTATGATGTGGACTTCACGGATACTGAAGACGAAATATCAGTAGAGGTAGAGGAAGACGAAGAAGAGGACCTGAAAGACAGAGCTCCTATCGTAACCATTATGGGTCACGTAGACCACGGTAAAACTTCCCTACTTGACTATATCCGTAGTGCAAAAGTTACTGAGGGTGAAGCAGGAGGTATTACTCAGCACATCGGTGCTTATGATGTGATGACTGAAAGTGGCAAACGCGTAGCTTTCTTAGATACTCCCGGTCACGAGGCCTTTACAGCCATGCGTGCCAGAGGTGCTTCCGTAACGGACGTAGTTATTGTGGTGGTCGCAGCGGATGATAATGTGATGCCTCAAACCAAGGAGGCAATCAATCACGCGCAGGTTGCCGGAGTACCTATTGTAATTGCTATCAATAAAATAGATAAGCCTAACGCCAATCCCGATAAGGTGCGGGAAGAATTGGCGAATATCAATATACTGGTAGAAGACTGGGGTGGTAAATATCAGTGCCAGGAAATTTCTGCCAAGACTGGTCAGGGTATTGATGATCTTCTAGAAAAAGTATTGCTGGAAGCAGAATTACTTGAGCTAAAAGCCAACCCTACCAAGCGAGCAGTAGGTACAGTAATTGAAGCTACCCTGGATAGAGGTAGAGGTTATGTAACTACTCTTCTGGTGCAGGCAGGCGAGTTGAAGATTGGCGATGTGATTCTGGCCGGTGCACATTATGGTAAAGTAAAAGCCATGTTTGACCACCGCGGAAAGAAACTGGATAAGGCTGGCCCTTCTACACCAGTACAGATGTTGGGACTGGATGGTGCTCCTCAGGCAGGTGACAAGTTTAATGTCATGGAGTCTGACCGTGAGGCCAGAGAGATTGCCAACAAGCGTGAGCAGATTCACCGCGAACAGTCGCTCCGTACTAAGAAGCATATTACACTGGATGAGATTGGCCGTAGATTAGCCATAGGTTCTTTCAAAGAGCTGAATATCATCGTGAAAGGTGACGTGGACGGATCAGTAGAAGCTCTTTCTGATTCTATGCTAAAACTTTCTACTGAAGAGGTTCAGGTCAATATTATCCACAAAGCAGTAGGTCAGATTTCAGAATCAGATGTATTGCTGGCTTCAGCTTCAGATGCAATCATTGTTGGTTTCCAGGTGAGACCTTCTGCCAGTGCCAGAAATCTTGCTGAGAAGGAAGAGATTGAAATCCGTCTGTACTCTATCATCTACGACGCTATCAATGAGATCAAAGATGCGATGGAAGGCATGCTTGCTCCTACAGTTGAGGAGGTCATCACCGGTAATATTGAAGTACGAAGAATCTTTAAGATATCTAAAATAGGTACTGTAGCTGGATGTTACGTAACAGATGGTGTAGTGAAGAGAAATAACCAGATACGTTTGATCCGTGATGGTATCGTAGCCTATACGGGTGAAATCAATCAGCTTAAACGTGAGAAAGATGATGTGAATGAGGTAAGAGCTGGTTATGAATGTGGTATCAGTATCAAGAACTACAACGATATAAAAGAAGGCGATATCATTGAAGGCTTTGAGGAAAAAGAAGTCAAAAGATCGCTATAAGAAGAAGATAAGAATTAACAAATTTATGAAATCAGCCTCCCCTCAGGAGGCTTTTTTTATGATTGATCTTAGCCAGCTTAAAATAGCAGAGTAAGAGTATACACTCAGGAAAGTAAATCTTTTAAGCCTTTTCACTTAAAGTATACACATTGAAAGTACTATTGATATTTATATTAATTTTCTTTCTGCTTACCATATTTGGTTTGTACCGCCCATGGCTGGCTTTGTGGTGGAGTGACTACTGTCCTCGTATCAAGGTGCTGAAAGTCTACGGCAGTATCACTTTAGCATTGGGTATGATATACCTGCTTTTAAAACTAATGGCATAAAAAAAGCTATCTCATAGGCTTGAGATAGCTCCTTTTGCTAAATCTATACACGCGCATCATACGCTTTCTGCTTCAACGGCATTTACCTCATTGGGCAGCATGGTTTTGAGCAGGTTCTCAATCCCTGCTTTCAGTGTAACTGTTGAGGAAGGGCAACCACTACAGGAGCCTTGTAACAACACCTTCACTACGCCCTCATCGTAAGAATGAAAACTGATAGCACCTCCATCTTGCTCTACTGCCGGACGAATATATTCATCCAAGATGCCTTTGATCTTCTTAACCGTTTCACTATCGTCTTCATTAATAGCTGTTCCATTGGCAACTGCTTCATTTACCAATATGGCTCTACCTTCTTCCAGAAAAGATTTTATATGCTTTTTGATCTGGTCCTGGATTTCTACCCATTCTACCTCTTGGCTTTTTGTGACAGTAATGAAGTTGCTCATATAAAATACCCTTTCAACATGCTCAAAGTCAAACAGTTCCTGAGCAAGTGGGGCATGGGCAGCACTTTCCGCATCAGGAAAGTCAAAACTTTCTCCCTCAGGAATTAGCATCAGATTGGTTACAAATTTGAGCGAATTTGGGTTAGGGTTAGACTCAAGGTAAATGTGTACGTTATACTTAGGAGCTTTAGTTTTATCCGTGGTTTCCATGTTAAACTGATTATTGTTCGTTATATGAAGAACGATAGTTAAAATGATAAGTTCAATCTTTCAGGGCTGGTGCCTTTGCTAAAGATAACAGCAAAATTAACAAACCTGCCTGAACTTTAATAATGGACTCCTTGTATTATACTTTTATCAGAGAATAGATAAAATTAGCAACCTGGATAAGCAAAACAGCATGCCGTACGCATGCAAACTACTCTTTTGTTTTTACCGTTTTTATTTCCACTTTTGTGGTTTAACACTGAGCAAATACTACCCCCGGTAGTTTTGGATAAGTAATGCAAGATATTAATTCGTTTAAAAAATTATTAGATAAGCCTAAGCGTATTGTGATTGTCCCGCATGTCAATCCTGATGCAGATGCGCTGGGTTCATCACTGGGCATGGCTTCTGTTCTGAAGAAAAAGGGACACGAGGTAAAAGTCATCTCTCCTACCGATTACCCTGCATTTCTTCATTGGATGAAAGGAAATGATGAGGTATTGGTATACAATGAGGGAAATGAAAGTGCTGCCAACGAAATTATCAGTGACGCTGAGGTTATATTCTGTCTGGATTTCTGTTCACTCAACAGAATAGATAAGATGGAGCAGCCTATACGGGAAGCAAAGGCTGTCAAAGTGCTTATTGACCATCATCATGGTAAAGAAGATTTTGCAGACTTTGAATGCTGGAATACCAAGGCTGCCGCTACCTGTGAGCTGATATATCAGCTGGTAGTAGATATGGGAGAACAGCAGCTGATAGATAAACACACTGCTGAAGCCCTTTACGCTGGTATCATGACCGATACAGGTTCGTTTCGCCATCCCAATACTACCAAGCATGTACATGAGGTGGTGGCAGAACTCATCGGCCTGGGCGCAGATGCCTCTAAGGTAAGCAAGCTGGTATACGATAATAACTCATTGAACCGTCTCCGCTTCATAGGTTTTGCCTTGAGTGAAAGGCTGGAAATTTTAGAAGAGTACAATACCGCATATTTTGCTATCTCTGCGGAAGATCTATCAAAATTCAGTTCACGTACCGGTGATACAGAAGGATTGGTAAATTATGCGCTTTCCATTCAGGGAATTACGATGGCAGCCATCATCATTGAGCGCGATGATGCAGTTAAATTGTCATTTCGTTCCATTGGTGACTTTGCCGTTAACGAGCTTGCTGCCAAGCATTTTGAAGGAGGAGGCCATAAAAATGCTGCGGGAGGGATCTCAAGAGTGGGGATGAAGGAAACTGTTGAGAAGTTTTTGAAGTTACTTCCTGAGTATAAAAAACAATTACATACGAATCAGAAAAAACAAGAAATATATTTAACATGAAATTTAACATAATTAACATTTTAGGCTTAGTAGGCCTGGCTGCAACTACCTTATTATCAGCCTGTGATCAGGTAGGCGGAGGTTCTTATGAGACCACAGACTCGGGATTGCAGTATATGTACATAGAAGAAGGAGAAGGAGCAAGTCCTCAGATGGGGGAGATCATGCTGATCAATATGACCTACTCCACCGAAGATGATTCACTGCTTTTTAGTACCATTGAGCAAGGAGGGCCGGTGCCCATCCAAATAGATTCTTCAGCACAGGGCCAAATCTATGAAGGCTTCAGCATGTTGCAGGAAGGAGACAGTGTACTCTTCAAAATCAGTGCTGAGGAAGTATTTGTTAATACCTTCAATGCTCCTATCCCTGACTTTATTGATTCTCTGTCTAACATCGTTTTTAATATAGGTGTAGACAGAGTGATGAATGAACAAGATTTTCAGGCTTACCGCATGGAAATGATGCGTAAACAGCAGGAAGATATGCTGGCGCAGCAGGAAGAGCAGATGGGAATTGACAGCGCAAAAATTGAGCAGTATCTGGAAGAGAATAATATTGATGCCCAAACTACTGATTCCGGTTTACGCTATGTGATTGAGCAGGAAGGATCAGGAGTGCAACCTTCTCCCGGTGACTCGGTGTATGTACACTATACCGGAAAGCTTCTGGATGGTACTCAATTTGACTCATCTTACGATCGTGGAGAACCACTAGCAATTCCTATTGGACAGGGAGTTGTGATTCCAGGTTGGGATGAAGGTATAGCGCTTTTAAACGAAGGCGGCAAGGCTACTTTGTATATCCCTTCGCCCTTAGCGTATGGTCCTCAAGCAAGAGGTGGTGTAATCAAAGAAAATTCTATTTTAGTATTTGATGTAGAGCTGGTAGATGTAAAACAGGCATCTAATTAAGTTTCTTAACATATGATAAATAATAAAATCCGGTACGAACTACCGGATTTTTTACGTTAGATAAGCATGAAAAAATCATTTAATTACTTGCTGATAACTACTTCTGTAGTAACGGCTATGTTGCTGTTTATTGGGTGTAGCGAGGAAGAAGATCCGAATGCGGAAATAGAAGAAAGGCTTGAAGCCCAAATTCTTGAGATTGAAAATTATCTGGCTGATAATGGGATTGCTAAAAATAACGTAAACGGTTATTACTTAGAACCAATCGTTCAAAACGAAGATGGAGAGGCTCCGGGAACGAATGATGTAGTAGGCATATACTATGAGCTACTAACCTTGGATGGTCAACTGATTGAAAGACTGGAAGAATCTCAAAATAGTGAACCGGCAAAATTTCTTTTTGTCCCTAATCGTATCTTTCTACCCGGAGCATTGTATGAAGTTGTTTCCAATATGCGGGAGGGAGAAGAAGTGCGTACTTATCTGCCCTTCAATACTGCTTACGGAGCTTTCAGCATTCAAAATAAATTACCTGCCTACAGCGCTGTAATCATGAAAGTGAAACTGGCGGAAGTACTGAGTGAAGAAGAACAAAAAAGAGCTGAAGATGCCAGAATCAAAGCTTACTTAGCTGAAAATGGATTTACCTCAGCCGATAGTCTGGAAGGAGGAGTTTACTATGCAGAAACGCAGGCAGGAGAAACTCCGGAGGTAGAAGCCAACAGCACGGTCCAACTGCGCTACACGGGTACTTTCCTGGATGGAACAGAGTTTGACAGTAATACCGATGCTGCTCAGGCATTTCCGGTAGACATGAGCCAAAACCGGGTAATCTCAGGATTTAAAACTGCGATAAGTGAGATGAGCCTGAATGAACAAGGTACTGCCATTATCCCTTCTCATGAGGCTTATGGAATTGGCTATTTTGCAATGCCATACGAGCTAATGGAAGATTTATACTATCAGAGGTTTATTCCTCAGGATGAAGGCGCTTATATTACAATAAAACCTTACTCTATCCTTAGATTTGACCTGGAAGTAGAAGCTATCAACTAAATTTGCTATGAAGATTTGTTTTGCTACCAACAATGACAATAAGCTTAAAGAGATTCGCCAGCTACTAGGCGGTCAGTTTGAGGTGCAGAGCCTGAAAGGTATTGGCTGTGAAGAGGAACTGCCCGAAAATCAGGATACTTTAGAGGGTAATTCAGCAGAAAAAGCCCGCTATGTATATGATCGCTACGGAATAGACTGCTTTGCAGATGATACGGGGCTGGAAGTAAAGGCGCTAGATGGGGAGCCTGGTGTGTACTCCGCCCGTTATGCCGGTCCGCAAAGGAGTAGTGAAGATAACATGCAGCGCCTTCTGGAAGCTTTAAAAGATCAAGATGATCGTACCGCACAGTTTCGTACGGTTATTACGCTGATACTTTCAGGTGAGCAGCATCAATTTGAAGGCATTGTGAAGGGTTACATTACCAAAAGCAGGTCAGGGAAGGAGGGCTTCGGTTATGATCCCATATTTGTGTCAGAGGGCTATGACAAGACTTTTGCGGAAATGGATATTGCTACAAAAAACAAAATCAGCCATCGGGGGATTGCTACTCATAAACTGGCGGCCTTTCTAAAGCAAATCTAGTCTTTATGCAGCAACCATATATAGTAGGTATATCAGGAGGAAGTGGTTCAGGCAAGACCCAACTGTTAAATTGGTTGCAGACAGCACTTGAAAAAGAGAGTATTTGCCTGTTTTCGCAGGATAACTATTATTACGATAAGCTAATTTCATCTCCGGAAGAAGCAAGGGAGTTTAACTTTGATGACCCCCAGGTTATAGATGTTCAACAGTTTGCCTACGATCTGAGCCAACTTAAAGAAGGGAAAACGGTTTATCGTAAGGACTATGAATTCAATGAACTGGAGAAGGAAACAGCACTTCTGGAGTTTGCTCCCGCACCGATCATTGTAGTGGAGGGGATTTTTATTTTTCATTATCCTGAAATAAGGGAACAGCTTGACCTGAAGGTATTTGTGGAAGTAAAGGAGCATCTGAAGTTTCAAAGACGCATAAATCGCGACATCAGAGAAAGAGGCTATCTGCTGGAAGATATACTTTACAAATACAGTACTCAGGTAGTACCTGCCTATGAACAGTTTATTGAGCCTCATCGCCACTACTCAGATATTATTGTTCCAAATAATCACATTTACGCTGGGCAGGAATGCCCTACAGCAGTTCAGTTGCTGGGTACTTTTTTAAAATCAAAAATAAAATGAATAACCGTTTTGCAGTCATTGGATTAGGTCAGTTCGGAATGTCTATTGCACTTACCCTCGCCGGACGTGGTGCAGAGGTGATTGCCATAGATAACGATATCGATAAGGTGGAACGTGTGAAGGAGGAAGTAGCTATAGCAGTAGCGCTGGATTCAACAGATGCAAAGGCTCTCAAGGCCCAGAATGTGCAGGAAGTAGATGCCGCGGTAGTAGCGATCGGTGAAGATTTTGAAAGCCTTATGCTGACTACCGTAATTTTGCAGGAGCTAAAGGTAAAGCGTATTATTGCCCGGGCAGCCAACAAGCAGCAACGTACGATACTGGATAAACTGGGAATAGAAGAAATACTATCTCCAGAAGATACAGTAGGTAAAAGTGTAGCTGAAACCTTGCTTCAGCCGAGTATACGTTCGTTCTTATCCCTGCCGGATGAGTACGAAATCGTAGAAATAGATACTCCTAAGCGTGTAGTAGAGCAAACCATTGCCGATATTAAATTACGACAGGAGTTTAACCTTAATCTGATTACCGTAAAGAGAAAATTTACTGAAGAGCAGGAAGGTGAAAAAAAAGAAGTGGCCCACATCATTGGTGTACCCCGGCCTGATACTAAGTTGCGCGAGACTGACAAAATAATCATTCTGGGAAAAACAAAAGACATAGAACGCTTTATTGAGTGTAGTCAGTAAGACTATTTTTTGTATTATATTTGTATTCTATTTAGTACAGACCTCTTGGAAATAATAGCTAATTTTTTTAATCTGAACAAGTATTAATTTTTAACAGTTGACAACGTAAAACTGCTTAACAATAAAATATTATTAAGCACTAGCTTGCTCACTAAGACTATTAATTTTAATAAACTGTATCTTATTTTCAGCTCAGAAGGCAAAACGAGAAAGAAAATAAAAGGTATTTTTTCCTGATATAATTAGAGCAAATTTTTAATGAGTTCTTTCAAAGGAAACCAACAATTGTTTGTAGTAGGCATAGGTGCTTCTGTAGGAGGTCTGGATGCTTTAACAAACTTTGTTGCCAATTTGCCACATAAATCTTATGGCTTTTCGGTAATCATTGCTCAGCATTTTGGCCAGGATTTTAAAGGTGACGTGTTAGAAGTTTTGAGCAAAACGTCAAAATGGGAAGTAACAGAAGTAGAAGATGGCGTAGCAATCAAAGCGAGAAAAGTATACATTGCTCCCCCACAATATGATGTTGCAATAGAAGACAACATTATCCATTTAACAAAGCCCTCTCATCATGTAGAGTTTGCACCCTCTGTCAATACACTGTTTAGCTCAATAGCCCGGAACTCAGGCGACTATGGTATAGGCGTTGTGCTTTCAGGCACGGGCATAGATGGTAAAGAAGGAGCGGAAGAACTCAAAAAAAGCGGGGGTTACATCCTGGTACAAGATCCCCAGGAAGCACAGCAGGATGGAATGCCCCGGGCAATTCTCAACGCTGGATGCTACGATAAGATATTGTTAGCTGAAATGATAGGGGAGGAGATTCAAAGCTACATTGAGCGTTACCCGGCAGTGCATAAAGAGAAAAGCAACGGTCAGGAGTACTCAAAAGAAAAAGCGGAAATGACTGATGAAAAGTTTCAGTCATTAAATGAAGAATTGCGATCAGCCAATGAGGAGCTTAGAACTTCTAATGAAGAGCTGCAATCAGCCAATGAAAAGTTAAGTGCGGCTAATGCTGAACTTGCTCACAGCAATGATCTGCTTCAGCAAAAAGAGACCGAACTTATCCTGATCAAAGAAGACCTGGAGAAGAGCCGGGAAAAGTTTCATCTTGCTCTGGAGAATTCTAGTGTAATGCTTTTTCATCAGGATGAGCAACTACGCTACCTCTGGATATACAATGTCTTCAATAAAATTTCCCGTGAAGAAATCATCGGTCGTTCTGACCTTGAAATTGAAGCCCTTTCTCAGGAAGATACCCTGCGTTTGCACCAGATTAAAGAAGAGGTATTGCATTCAGAACAGGAAGTTCAGGTAGAGATTCAGATAGAAAAAAAGTGGTATGATCTTAAAATCAAACCCTTGATAAAAGATGGTAAAGTATGCGGTATCAATGGTATAGGTATAGATATTACGGATCGTAAAACAGCGGCAGATATTGTTGACCGAAACCAGAGTACCCTAAGCAATATCATCAATCAGGGCTCGGATAATATAATTGCTATAAATAAGGATTTTAACATTATAGCTATTAATGATAGCACCAGAAAAGACTACTATAACCGCTTAAAGCTTGACCTACGCCTGAATGATAATCTGATGACTAAGTTGGAGAGCTTTCCTGATAGGCAAAAAATTGTTCGTCAATATTTTGAAAGAACCTTTAAAGGGGAAAGAATAGAATTAGAAGCTTTCAAAACCACTGGGAATAATGGTAAGACGGAGCATTATTTTGAAGGTATTTTATTTCCAATCACTAATCAGTTGGGCGAAATTATAGGGGGTGCTAATATTAACCGTGAGATAACGCAGAAAATACTGCTGGAACGACAAATTCAGGAAATTACCAAACGTAGTGCTAACCTAACCGGAGATGAGTTTTTCAAAGACCTTACTGAGCAGTTATCTTCTATTTTTCGGATGGGATATGTGTACATTGGTGTTTTTCAGGAGAATGAAAAAGCTATCAAAACATTAGCTTTCCGGATACACGGTGTACTGGTAGAAAACTTTGTATATGAGCTTAAGAATACTCCATGTGCGGTAGTTGCAAATAATAACAGTAGCTATCATATGGAGAAAGTACAAGAAAAGTTTCCTCATGATGATAAGCTTCAGCGGTGGAGTGCAGAAAGTTATGTAGGAGTCCCTATTTCTTCTCCTCTCACAGAGAAATCTATCGGTATATTGGTAATGATGGATGAAGAGCCCTGGAAAGAAAACTCCTACACCGATTATCTCCTCACTTTATTAAGCATAAGGGCGGGGGCAGAATTGGAAAGAATGTCAGCTGAAAAAAAGATCAAAGAAAAGAGTCTTCAGCTGGAGAATATTAGTAACAATGTACCAGGAGTAATCTACGAAATTAGCAAGAACAAAGAAGGAAATTTATACCTCCTGTATATCAGCGAAGCCTGTTATAATCTGTTTGGTGTTACACAGGAAGAACTACTAAATAACCCCGAGGGGCTATTATCAGTAATTCATGAAGAAGATAAGGATGACTATCTAAAAGAAAGAGATCGTGCAGTAGCCGAATTAGACGGGTTTCGTCTTGAGTGCCGCATTCGTAATAAAAAAGGAGAAGTAAGGTGGGTCAAGCTCAGCTCCAAGGCACTAAAAAAAGATGATGGACTTGCCAGCTGGTATGGCTTTATTGATGATATCACTCAGATCAAAGAGACCCAGGCGGCTTTAAGTGAAGCCAAAAACGAAGCCGAAAAAGCTGCCCGAGCCAAAGAGGACTTTCTGGCTACCATGAGCCACGAGATACGTACTCCCCTCAACGCCATCATTGGCCTGAGCAGTTTGTTACTAAAGAAAAACCCTCGCCAGGATCAGTTGGAAAATTTTAAAGCTTTAAAGTTTTCATCTGAAAATCTCATGAATCTGATCAACGATATCCTGGATTACAGCAAAATGGAGGCGGGCAAAGTAGAGATTGAGACTTCGGCATATAATATCAAAAGCTTACTCTATAGTATACGGCAGGCTCACTCTATCTATGCAAAAGAGCGTAACAATAAACTTGAAACTCATATTGAAGATAAGGTACCTGAGGTAGTCAAAGGTGATCAGGTTAAGGTGGCCCAGATACTAAATAACCTGGTAAGCAATGCTAACAAGTTTACCCAGGGAGGAAAAGTGATGGTAGAGGTAAGGCAGGAGAAGGAAGAAGAAGATGTTGTGTTCCTTCATTTTTCGGTTAGAGATACTGGCATAGGCATCTCTCAAGGAAATCTGGACAAAATATTTGACAAATTTACCCAGGCCGACAGTTCAACGGTCCGTCACTACGGAGGTACAGGTTTGGGACTTACCATTACTAAAGCCCTGCTGGAAATGCAGGGAAGCGAGATAAAAGTAGAAAGTAAGGTAGGAGAAGGTTCAGTATTTTCTTTTACACTCAAACAAGAAAAAGCGGAAGGACAGCTTACCTCGACAGTAGACAGTTATGGTGAAGCTGGGGAAACATTGCGGAATGATATAGCTGTACGAATTTTATTGGTAGAAGATGTGGCAATCAACCGCATGGTAGTACAACAATATTTTGAGGAATGGTGGAACAATTCAGTCGCTGACGAAGCTACCAATGGACGGGAGGCAGTAGCGCTGGCCAGGAAAAACCATTACGATATTATCCTTATGGATATACGCATGCCAGAGATGGATGGGTATGCTGCTTCCGAAGCCATCCGAAAGATGGAAGTATACGCCAACACTCCCATCATTGCTCTTACAGCAGACACTACTGCAGAGTTCAACAGTGATGAAAGGGCAAAGCACATCAATGATATAATTACCAAGCCTTTCAACCCTCAGGATTTATACAATAAAATCACAAAATATACTTCTCTGGAAAACAATAGACTTCAGAGACAGTCGGCAAATGTTCAGCGCAAAAGAGAATCTAAGGAGGATATACTGAGTCCTGATTTTAAAAAAGCAGAAGAGCCTTTCCATGAGACTCCTGACAAAATCGTAAAATTCTATGAAATGGCTTTACGCTCTCTTGACACCTTTCGGGAGAATTATCTCAAAGCCCTTTATGAAAAGGACCAACAGCTAATCAGCGCCACTATGCATAAAGCGAAAGTATTGATTGATATGTTAGGGCTAGACCTTTTCTATGAAGAAATGTATAAAACCAGAAAGAAGATGGAAAGAGGAGAAGAAGATCAGCCTATACATAAAGAGGCAGAAAAAATCAGTAAGTCTATTGACGTTATCATGGCCAACGTACAGGAAAGATTAAAGGTCTGCAAGACAAGATTGTAGATAAATACATAACTATAGGTAAGTTATAAATAGTGAATATATTTTTCTCACTAGTTATCAATGTCGAAATTGATAGTTAATATATACTAATTTATGTAGGGGATGCTTAAAGTATGAACATAATTGATTAATATCAATCATTACTTTCAGCTAATTAATTATACGCGAATCATCAAGCGTTGATCATCTACAATTAGTTGGTAGCTGAGGGGTGCATACAGAAGATTTTTTCACATTATCCGACCTAATCCGGTCTTACGAGACTTGGTCAGGTAAGACCCGGTCAAGTGCCTATAGTTTTTTCGCCTATTCAAAAGTATGCACCCCCGGCTTTTACCAAAATAAACTTAAGGGAGTTCCAGAAAAAATTTTGTTAGAATAAAAAAGCCTTTGTCCGCTTGTAAGTTGTAGACAAAGGCTTGAGAAGACATTTATTCTAATTTTCAATATACAATCTCAAATAGTATTATTTAGGATCGTATCCCAGGGTAGAGCTTAGCCACTTTTCCATAACAGGAAGCTCCATACCTTTGCGTCTGGCGTAATTTTCTACCTGATCTTTATCAATCTTTGAGATACCAAAATATTTGGACTCAGGATGGGAGAAATACCAACCGCTTACCGAAGATGCCGGAAACATAGCAAAACTCTCTGTTAGGTAAATTCCTGTGTTTTTCGTCACATCCAGTAGTTTGAAAAGCGTATCTTTCTCGGTATGGTCCGGGCAGGCAGGATAGCCGGGTGCAGGACGTATCCCCTGATACTGCTCACGAATAAGAGATTCATTGTTAAGCTGCTCGTCAGGTACATAGGCCCAGAACTCTTTACGCACACGCTCATGCATCAGTTCGGCAAAAGCCTCCGCCAGCCGGTCAGCAATCGCTTTGACCATGATAGAGTTATAATCATCATGATCCTCTTCATATTTTTTTGCGATTTCATCAGAACCCAGTCCGGCAGTTACGGCAAAGCCCCCTACATAATCCTCAACCCCACTGTCTTTGGGAGCTACGAAGTCAGCCAGGCTCATATAATCTTTGCCTTTAGCCTTTTTTGTTTGTTGTCTCAGGTGATGTAGGGTAGTAAGCACCTTAGTACGATCTTCATTACCATGATTATCAAACTCGTATAGCTCAGTATCATCATCACCGATAGCATTTGCAGGAAAGAAGCCTACTACTGCTTTGGCAGTGAGCAATTTCTCATCTATCACTTTCTTGAGCATCTGCTGCGCATCACGGTAGAGGATACGCGCCTGTTCGCCCACCACCTCATCATCCAGTATTTTAGGGAATTTTCCGGCCAGCTCCCAGGTCATGAAGAAGGGAGTCCAGTCTATGTAGTGGCTAATTTCCTCCAGAGAATAATCATCAAAAGTACGGAACCCCAGAAAACGGGGCTTGATTACTTTACGTGACGACCAGTCTGTCTGGAATTTATTTTCCCGGGCTTCTGCAATAGGTACGAAGTTCTTAGTCTGTTTCTTTTTAGAATGCCTGTCGCGCATCTGCTGGTATTCTTCCCTGATCTGTTCCTTATAAGCATCGCGGGCATTTTTGTTGAGCAGATTACTGACTACTGGTACAGAGCGAGAAGCATCCAGCACGTGGATGACCGAACCACTGTAATTAGGTTCTATTTTTACAGCCGTGTGAATTTTAGAGGTAGTAGCCCCACCGATCAACAGGGGAATAGTAAACCCTTCTTTCTCCATCATCTCGGCTACATTCACCATTTCATCCAGGGAGGGAGTAATCAAACCACTCAGGCCAATGACATCCACCTGCTCTTCTTTGGCTTTGGCGAGTATATCTTCTGCCGGAACCATCACGCCCATGTCCACAACATCGTAATTGTTGCAGCCTAGTACCACACTCACAATGTTTTTGCCGATATCATGTACGTCACCTTTCACAGTAGCCATCAGCACTTTACCTTTGGCTTCATGGGCAGTACCTGACTTTTCCTTTTCTTCCTCTATATAAGGAATAAGGTAAGCCACCCCTTTTTTCATCACCCGGGCGCTTTTTACTACCTGGGGAAGAAACATTTTACCGGAGCCGAACAGGTCACCCACTACGTTCATGCCGTCCATTAATGGGCCTTCAATTACCTCAATGGGCTTGTCATATTGCTGTCGGGCTTCTTCTACATCTTCTTCAATAAACTCAACAATACCTTTGACCAAAGCATGTTCCATCCGTTTGCCCAGAGGCAGCTTGCGCCATTCTTTATCGTCTTTCTTTTTGGTTTTGCCTTTGTCTTTGATCTGTTCGGCAAAATCTAGCAGACGCTCGGTAGAATCTTCCTTTCTGTCCAGCAGTACATCCTCCACCAGTTCCAGCAGGTCTTTAGGAATGTCATCGTATACTTCCAGCATGCTGGGGTTTACAATACCCATATCCATACCGGCACGGCGGCCATGGTAAAGGAAAGCAGAGTGCATGGCTTCCCGCACCGGGTTATTCCCCCGGAAGGAGAAAGATACGTTACTTACTCCTCCACTTACATGTACGCCAGGCAGATTTTCTCTTACCCATTTGGTAGCACGGAAGAAATCTATCGCATTGCGACGGTGCTCCTCCATACCGGTAGCCACAGGAAAAATATTGAGGTCAAAAATGATATCCTGGGGAGGAAATTTGACTTTGTGGACCAGTACGTCGTACGAGCGCTGTGCGATCTCTATGCGTCGCTCATAATTATCGGCCTGACCAGTTTCATCAAATGCCATGACAATAACTGCTGCACCGTATAGTTTAATCTTTTTTGCCTGTTGGATAAAGTTTTCTTCTCCTTCTTTTAAACTGATAGAGTTGACAATGCTCTTTCCTTGAGCGCACTTAAGCCCTGCTTCTATCACATTCCATTTAGAAGAGTCTATCATCAGGGGTACCCGGGCGATATCCGGCTCGGCAGAGATAAGATTGATAAACTTGACCATGCAGGCTTCACTATCCAGCATTCCCTCATCCATATTGATATCAATCACCTGGGCTCCACCTTCTACCTGGTCGCGGGCTACTTCAATAGCTTCTTCATACTTCTCTTCAGTAATAAGGCGGGCGAATCTGCGAGAGCCGGTTACATTCGTTCTCTCTCCCACATTTACAAAGCCGGTAGTTTCATTTACAATCAGAGGCTCCAGCCCACTGAGACGCATGTCCGGTATGTTTGGGTCTTTAATTACCTTGGCAACTAGTGAATCTTCTATATTTGTATTATTACTCATACTCTTTATTGGGTACATTCATTATTCATTACAAGCATCAGTAAAAGCTTAAACTTCTGATAGGCTTGAGTTTTTTATCTTCCGCGGCGAATACTTGGCTGCCATTTCAGCAATCTTGCGTATATGCTCAGGAGTTGTACCACAGCAGCCTCCCAGAATATTCAGGTGACCGTTTTTTACAAAAGGTTCAAGTTCTGCAGCCATCTGCTCAGGTGTCTGGTCATACTCCCCAAATTCGTTGGGAAGACCAGCATTGGGGTGGGCGGAAACGTGGCAGGTAGCATGTTTGTCCAGTTCTTTGATATAAGGCAGTAAATCTTTTGCGCCCAGCGCACAATTAAGGCCAATGCTAAACAGGTTTCCGTGCATCACAGAACTCCAGAATGCTTCGGTGGTTTGCCCTGATAGCGTACGTCCGCTGGCATCGGTGATAGTACCGGATACCATAATAGGGATTTCCAGCCCTTTCTCTTCCAAAAGTGAGTTGAGGGCAAATAAGGCAGCTTTGGCATTGAGGGTATCAAATACAGTCTCTACGAGTAGTAGGTCAACTCCGCCATCAATCAGGCCGATAGCCTGCTCACGGTAAGCTTCTACCAGCTGATCAAAAGTAATGGCTCTGTAACCCGGATCATTTACATCGGGAGAGAGAGAAGCAGTACGATTGGTGGGACCCAAAGAGCCTGCCACGAACCTTGGCTTATCCGGCTGCCGGGCAGTAAACTCTTCAGCCACTTCTTTGGCGATTTTGGCCGACTGATAATTTAGCTCATATACCAGGTGCTCCAAACTGTAATCAGCCTGGGCAATAGAAGTAGAACTAAAAGTGTTGGTTTCGGCAATATCAGCCCCAGCCTCAAAGTAAATAGCATGGATTTCTTTGATTACATCAGGGCGTGTGACAGAAAGTAGATCGTTGTTACCCTTTAGGGGTTTATCGTGATCTTTAAGCGCGTCATTACGAAAGTCTTCCTCTTCAAGCTGATAGCCCTGTATCATGGTGCCCATGGCGCCATCCAGGATTAAGACTTTTTCACTCAGTAATTGATGCAGTTTTTCTTTAGCTATATTCATAATACGATTTTCTTTCCAGATGCGAAGTTAAAGAAGATTCATGTAACTTAATAAGACAGCCTCAGTAAGTATGAAAAGCTAGCCAGTGAAACTAGCCGTATGTTAAGACAATAAGATTTATGATAATGTTTCTTTTGAGCTATTAAAGAAAATGGCTAATTATTTTTCATGAATTAAATCTTTAAGTTTTTTTGTTAACAATTCAATACCATAATAAGCGTATTTTTATAGATAAAGATGAAGGTTGCCAGCATTGCATATCGTGGAAAGTCTATACTCACCGGTTTTGCCAAGGTGACCCGGGCGCATAATCTTGTTATCCTTGCGTTGACACAATATTTTACGGCTATTTTTCTGGCAGACATACATTCCACCTGGAAAGATTATGCAAAAGACTATGAGCTTTTTCTGCTGATTTTTTCTACCACCATCATCGCTGCGGCTGGTTATCTGATCAACGACTATTATGATGTAAAGATTGACTACATCAACAAACCTAACAGAGTAATCGTCGGAAGGCTGATCAAAAGGAGATACGTAATGATTGCCCACAGCCTGCTTAACGTAGTGGGTATTGGCATAGGTTTTTATTTATCTCCAAAGGTTGGGTTGGTTAATTTTGGCGCTGCCTTTTTACTCTGGTTATACTCTAATCAGCTCAAGCGCCTTCCCTTGGTGGGTAATCTGGTAATTGCCGGTCTTTCCGGTCTGGCTGTGTGGGTAGTATCAATATACTTCCCTCAGAACCAACTTTTGGTATATACCTATGCTGTTTTCGCTTTTGCTATATCTTTACTGAGAGAAATCATCAAGGATATAGAAGATATGCAGGGTGATGAGTCTTTCGGCTGCAAAACATTACCCATCCTTTTAGGCGTACGTTATACTAAGCTGTTTTTGTATTTTCTCTCTGCCTTATTCATTTTTTTGCTGTTTTTTATGTCGGGTATGTTGGGGAATAAGACTCTGATCGCTTATTTCCTCATTCTTATCATCCCTATTAGTTACTTTATTGTACGCCTTGTGTATGCTGATACCAAAAGGAAGTTTAATTTTTTGAGTAACTTCTGTAAGTTGTTGATGCTCAGTGGTATTATCAGTATGGCATTTTTCTGAACTATTATCGCCTGCTACCTGTAATTTAAGTGTAGTAGTTCTATTTTTTTAACTTCAAAACTTTTTAAATTATGAATATTAAGACTACTCTTTTTTGGGCAGTGTTAGCATTATTTTTTGTTACTGCATGTGAGGATGATGATCCTGTTGGAGATGGAAGCGAGCAAATCCCTTCTCAGACGTGGACATACAGCGGTCTGGGTGATTATCGTGTTAATGAGGTAGAAGTTTCCGGGGACTGGGTATATGCGGCTACTCAGCAGGGAATGTTTAAAAAAATGCTGGGCAGTGAAGATACCCTCTGGACAGCTGCTGGCTTGTCCGATATGGAGATTACTGACTTTGCCATATTAAATAACGAGCGTTTGCTGGCTAGTGTAGCGCTAAGTGAAAGTAATCCTTCCGCTACTTTATACGAAACCAATAACGGTGGGAGTGACTGGACTGCCGTACAATCAGATTTTGGCGGACAGCAGGGTGCTGTTACTTGTCAGGCTCTGGATGTAAGCCCTATTAACTCTGATATAATCTTCGGAAGAGGCTCATATAATGTGGCTAAATCTACCGATGGTGGCCAAAGCTGGACCAGTGTATTTGCTGACTGGGATAATATAGGCTATCAGGCTGACCTGATCCGGGTAAGTGAAGAAAACCCCGATGTAATCTGGGCAGGAGGTGAAACAAGTATATTCTCGCCATATATGGTTAAGTCTACGGATGGCGGTGAAAACTGGCTGCCAGTGCAAGTTCCTTCTGAAGGTGATAATGCGGTCTACGCTATGGTGATCAATCCGCAAAACTCAGATCAGGTACTGGTAGGCATGGAAGGACGCATCATCTACTCAGAGGATGCCGGAGAAAACTGGGAAGTTGTGCTTAGCCCGGATAATTACAGCTATTTTCATGATATGCAAGGCAGCCTGGAAGAAGGCAGCAAAGTATATGCAGCGGGTACGGATGGCGGAAATGATGTAGGAGATATCATTATCTATACCACCACAGACTTTGGTCAGAGCTGGAGTACTATCCAGCATGCTGGGATGCAGGGAAAACAGTATGCTGCCCTGGATCTAGGCTTATTCTCTGGCGCTATGGAAGAAGCTATGTATGTAGCAACCAATCATGGAGTATTTATTTATAAACCATAAGCTTACTACCTCCGAAATTTATCCTAAGTAGGCATAACCGCCTGAAATAGGTAAAGAAGAAAAACAAAGATGATTGACTGGGAAGGGGAAGTGGAAAATTCTTATGGAGGAAAATCATCTTTTCTTAATGCCTGGCTTTGCTATATTATTAGTTTTTTAGCAGTATATTTGAAACCTATCCAAGAAATTAGGAATATATTGTGTTTATACTTTATAAAAAAAGAATTTATATAGTATATTTCAATTCCATTTTTTTGCTGGAAGTGTTACTGTTTAAAGGTTATGCAACTAAGGAAAATTCAAATTATCCCCTCAATCTCTATCCTGAACAACAAGATTACACGTTTGCAACAGGGTAACTTTTCCCGTGAGCAGGTGTATGAAGAAAGTCCTATTGATTTGGCTAAAAAGTTCGAGGATCATGGCATTACCAAATTACAACTGGTAGACCTGGATGGAACACGTAAAGGCAAGCCCATACATTTTCATATATTGGAAGCTATCGCCGGTCATACCAATCTGGAAGTGGATTTTGCCGGAGGAATTAATACGGATGGGGATGTCAACAAAGCTTTTGAGTCTGGGGCACGTCGTATCACGGCAGCCACACTGGCGGTTAAAAATCCGGAGGAATTTGCCTCCTGGATTATTTCCTATGGTAGAGAGAAAATCGTTTTGGGAGGGGATGCCCTTACCGGCGCGCGGGAAGGAAGAAAGATAGCCATTCAGGGTTGGCAACAGGATACAGGCATCAATCTTTTTGACCATGTAGAGTATTTTTATAGCCGTAGTCTTAAGTTTCTCAAGACAAGCGATATTTCCAAAGAAGGAAATATAGAGAGTCCGTCCTTTGAACTATATCGCGACCTGATGGACAAATTTCCGGGTATCAAGTTGATCGCCAGTGGGGGAGTGCAGCGGTTGGAAGACATAGAGCATTTGAGAGATCTGGGTTTGTATGGGGTAGTGTTCGGACGTGCTTACTACGAAGGCAAAATCAAACTTAAGGAAATAGAGCATTTTATTGCCAAGCAGCCTGCCTGATCATCTTTTTTCCTGCTGTTTTCTGCTGAGTTGTCAAAAACTTTTATTTTTTAGAGATTAGTCAGCGTTTACAAAAATTAGTAACGCTTTTATTTTTTAGAGATATGAAGAATTTGTACGGCCTTATTGGCTACCGATTAAGTCATTCTTTTTCTAAACAATATTTCAGTAATAAGTTTGCGCAGGAGCATATTGAAGACTCTGGTTACGAGCTTTTTGAACTGGAAGATATACAGGAGTTTCCTCAGGTGGTTGAGCAACATCCCAACATTCGCGGGATGAATGTTACTATTCCTTACAAGCAACAGGTGATGCGTTACCTGGATAGTTTGGATGGAAGCGCTAAATTGGTAGGCGCAGTCAATACCATCAAATTTGAGGGTAACAAACGTATCGGTTTTAATACTGATTATTATGGTTTCAAAGAGTCATTAGAAAACTGGCTGGGAACTACAAAAGTCAAAAAAGCGCTTATTCTGGGAACAGGCGGAGCTTCAAGAGCGGTAAAATGCACTCTCCATGCCCTGGAGATTGAATTTCTGATGATCTCCCGAGAATCTTCTGAGCATGCCATCAGCTATGAGGAGTTAAAGGAAAAACATCATCTGAAAGACTTTCAGCTTATTATCAATACTACGCCACTGGGCATGTCTCCCAATGTGGGCACCTATCCGGATATCGCGTATGAGCAGTTGAGTTCAGCCCATTACTGCTACGATCTGGTGTACAATCCTGAGGTAACTCTCTTTATGAAGAAAAGTGAGGAAAAAGGAGCTTCAGTAAAAAATGGCCTGGAAATGCTTCACCTGCAAGCAGAAAAAAGCTGGGAAATCTGGAATAATGGCTGATGAATAATGATTAACCAAACGGTGATCAATGATCCGTAAAAATCGTTTTGTTAAACAATTGCATCATTATTCGTTGTTCATTACTCATTGATCATTGTACTATGGATTTTAAACTCGTATCAGAATATGAAGCAACCGGTGATCAGCCGGAAGCCATACGCCAACTTACCGAAGGCATTCAGAGTGGAGAAAGAGCACAGACCCTGCTGGGAGTAACCGGCTCCGGAAAAACCTTTACCATGGCCAATGTGGTTGCCAACCTCAACCGTCCTACGCTGGTCATTAGTCATAACAAAACTTTGGCAGCGCAGCTTTTTGGGGAGTTCAAGCAGTTTTTTCCGGAAAATGCAGTAGAGTATTTTATCTCCTACTACGATTATTATCAACCGGAGGCCTATATCCCTACCACCAATCTCTACATAGAAAAAGACATGTCTATCAATGAGGAGATTGAGAAACTAAGGTTGAGTGCTACTTCTGCGCTTCTTTCCGGCAGGCGTGATGTACTGGTGGTGGCTTCAGTGTCATGTATCTATGGTCTGGGGAATCCTGATGAGTTTGGAAAAAATGTGATTCGCTTGCAGGAGGGCGACGTATTGTCGCGCCAGAGACTTTTATATTCTTTGGTAGATATCCTTTACAGCCGTACGGAAGCAGAATTTAAGCGGGGTAATTTTAGAGTAAAAGGTGATACAGTAGATGTTTTTGCCGCTTATGCCGACTTTGCCTATCGTATTTATTTCTGGGGAGATGAGATTGAAGCGATCCACCGCATTGACCCGCATAGTGGTAAAAAAATAGCCGACGAACGACTGATTTCCATTTATCCGGCCAACCTCTTTGTGACAGCAAAGGACACCACACAGAAAGCCATCTACGAAATACAGGATGACCTCGTAGAGCAGATACAGAATTTTAAAGACGAAAAGCGTTTTCTGGAGGCCAAGCGGATAGAAGAGCGTACGGAATTTGACCTGGAGATGATCCGGGAACTGGGCTATTGCTCGGGTATTGAGAACTACTCTCGCTACTTTGACCGACGTCAACCCGGGCAGCGCCCTTTCTGCCTGCTGGATTACTTTCCCGAAGACTATCTGATGATGATAGATGAAAGCCACGTGACTATCCCCCAGATAAGAGGAATGTGGGGTGGCGACCGGGCTCGCAAAACCAGTCTGGTAGATTATGGCTTTCGCCTGCCTTCTGCTCTGGACAATCGCCCGTTGACCTTCAATGAGTTTGAAGACATGACCAATCAGGTGATTTATGTAAGCGCTACGCCCAGCGAGTATGAGTTGCGCACTTCTGAAGGTATCGTAGTAGAGCAGGTGATACGCCCTACCGGTCTTTTGGACCCTGTGATAGAAGTACGGCCTAGTCTCAACCAAATTGATGACTTACTGGGAGAGATTGACGAAAGGGTAAAATTACAGGAGAGAGTGCTGGTGACTACACTGACCAAACGTATGGCTGAAGAACTTCAGAAGTTTCTGGAAAGAGCAGGCGTACGCAGCCGCTACATTCACTCTGAAGTAAAATCCTTGGACAGAGTAGAAATATTACGACAGTTGAGACTAGGTGAGTTTGACGTGCTGGTAGGCGTTAACCTGCTGCGTGAGGGGCTTGATTTACCGGAAGTCTCATTGGTAGCGATTCTGGATGCGGACAAAGAAGGATTCCTGAGAAATGAACGCTCTTTGATACAGACTATTGGCCGGGCCGCACGTAATGAAAACGGCATGGTGATCATGTATGCAGACAGAGTTACCGGCTCTATGCAGGTAGCTATTGACGAAACCAATCGGCGCCGTAGTAAGCAGATGGAATATAATGAAGAGCATGGCATTACGCCTAAAACAGTGCTTAAATCCAAGGAAGCCATTATGTTCTCTACCCGTGTCGCTGATTCCAAAAAGGCAGTCAAAAAAGCGTATGCCGGACCGGAAGAGTTCAGCATTGCCGCCGACCCGGTAGTGGCGTATATGAACAAAGATGATCTGGAGAAATTGATCAATAAGACGCAGAAAAATATGGAGAAGGCTGCTAAAGAATTGGATTTTATGGAAGCTGCCAGGATGCGGGATGAGTTAAATGAACTAAAAAAACTTTACGAACAAAAGGAATAGCTATTACCTTTACCGAAACCATCGGTCTCTATGAAGAAACTCTTATTACTTTCATTATTTTTTGTGGTGCTACATGCCCATGAAGTTAACGCCCAATACTTATTCACTGCACAGCTTGATGCTTACAAAACAGATAACCGTGATCCCTTTGAGTTTGTAGATAAAGCACAGTTTGGTCTGGAGTTCAACTATTTTCTTTACGAACAACTGGCGGCTACTGCCGGTCTGGAAGTATGGACAGAAAGTGTGCGCTTTGTACCGGGGATGCGTTTTTATCCTATCAATCCGGTATTCCTGCGCTTTCGGCCCTTACTGGGCAAAGAAATAGACTATGCTTTTGGCGTAGGCTATGCCCGCAAGATCACTGACAACTGGCGGCTGGAAGCTATGACGGACTATTACTTTGAGCGCAGCAATCTGGCGATCCGTTTTGGCGTAGGCTATACGCTTTACTAATCTTCCTTACCCCGCATGCGGCGGAAAAAAGTCTGAATTAAATCGGTGCTTTCATATGCAAGTGTGCCTTGTCTCACCTGCGTACGTGGGTGCAGAATGCGGTCGTTGTATTGCGTAAAGCCTTTTTTTTCATCAGGGGCAGCGTAAACCAATGCTCCTAACTGTGCCCAGTGCAGCGCTCCGGCACACATCACGCAGGGCTCTAAAGTGACATATAGCGTGCATTCGGGCAGGTATTTGGCGCCAAAATAGTTGAAGGCAGAGGTAAGCGCCAGCATCTCAGCGTGGGCGGTTACATCCTGAAGTCTTTCGGTCTGGTTATAAGCTTTGGCAATAATGCGTTCATTGGAAACAACAATCGCCCCCACAGGAATCTCGCCTTCTTCATAAGCCTGTTCGGCCAGACGAAGTGCCTGCTGCATAAAATACTCGTCATCAGGTTTCAGTATACCCACACTTACTTAATTTGGATGCTTTGCATAATCTCCCCGGCAGTGCCTTCCCACTGCTGTTGTAATGCCTGAGGACAGGTGAAGTTAAACACCAGTGTCTTACCGCCATGCACGCTATACTGTATTCGGGTATATTTTCGTACGGGCTGTTGGGGATTCAGCGCATTTTCTTCAGGCCTCACAATGGAAGTGAATTCAAAAACTACGAAATCCTTTCCGTTGATTTCTTCAATCTCTTCGCGAGAAAAACTCACCTCATCGTACAGTTCCAGCAGGCTGGCTTTGTAGAAATCTTTAAGCATGGGCAGGTCGGAAGGCTGCCAGCGGGTATTAGAAGTATTGACTGTCAGGTCAATCATCTGCTTATCATTGGTATAAGCAGCGATGGGCTTGCGGGCTGTCAGGTAGCGTTGATTCAGCAGGTCTTCAGTCATCGGCTGGAATGACTTAGGCACCCCAATCTGAATATTTTCGGTGATTTTGGTTTTGACCAGCTCAATATTGGGTACCTGAAAGCTACTACCGAGTAGCATCACAGAAAAGCCAATGCAGGCTAAAAATAGAGTATGTTGTTTCATATTCAAGTTCTTCTTGTTGCTTAACGTATACCGTCGAAGCAAAAGTATAGCCAAAATCATTATTGGCTTAAGCCAAACAGTATGGAGAGTTACTTGTTTTATAGTCAAGTATACGTCAATTTTTTAAACTAATGGAGGTAACAATGAAAAGTGAGAATATATTCAAATTTTTATCTATTTCTTCTTTGCTGGTCGCAGGCGTTATGTTTTTTGCAGCTTGTGATCCACAACCCAAAGGACCAAAAGTAGGAGAGGAAGGAGAAGAACCGGAGGCCTATGGCTTGCAGGAAGAGGACCTTCCGGGAGGAGATGATGAAGCAGTAGCTGCTTCTGAAAGTGAGTATAACGAAGACTCTGCTATGTATCCGGAAGAAAAAGTACTGGAGAATACTAATATGGAAGATGGTGAGCCGGTTGCGCTTAGTACTGATGTATTTAGATTAGAAAAACAGAAACTTCTGTCTACCCTGAATCTTCATAAGACAGAACTGGAAAATCATATCAGAAACCTGGAAGCAAAGCCGGGAGATCAGGAAGATGCCAGCGTATTAGAGGGTAATATTGAAAAATACAGAACCTATCTTGGAAAGCTGGATAAGGAAATAGCGCAGGTAAATGCTGCTGAAGAAGATGATTTTGAAGAAGTAGTGCCCAGCGCTCAGGCCGCCATTAAAGGAGCCGGTGCCCTGATCAACACAAGAGATATGCGTATCAACTAAGTGTTTGAAGTGATGAAGTGATGGGGTGGATGCGGGCCCCTTGAATAAGCTAAAGCCGCTGAAAGACATTATATTGAGGTCTGACATATTTGTCAGACCTTTTTTACGCTTTCAATAAAGCCATGAGAAGTTTTAAGTACTTATTATTTCTACTACTTGCCTCCCTCGCCTGCTCTCCCACCGAGGTTGCTTATGAGGAGTATGTACCAAATTATGCTTTGCAGGAAAAAGCTGCTGCTAACCTGCTCGAAGATCATCCCATAGAAGTAGTAGTGCATAGAGGCGCTAATCATCTGGCCCCTGAGAATACTTTTGCCGCGGCTGCCAAAGCGATAGCACTGGGGGTAGACTATGTGGAAATAGATGTGCATCGCAGCCTGGATGGCGTACACTACATCATGCATGACCTGGGACTTGGACGCACTACCGATGGCTGGGGGCCTATCCGCCTGAGAACTTCTGAGTACATTGACCAACTGGATGCGGGTAGCTGGTTTGGTGAGGAATATGCCGGTGAAAAAGTACCCCGCCTGGAAGAATACCTACGCTGGATCAAAAGGAAGGCCAAAGTTTACCTGGATGTAAAAACCGCTGATCTGGAAGAAGTGGTCAGGCTGGTGCGTAAGTATAATATGGAAGATGATACCTTTTTTTGGTTCTGGAGTGAAGGTATGCTGGAAGATTTCAGAGCAATGGCTCCTGAACTAAGAGTAAAGATCAACGCCCATTCTTTAGAAGAGGTGAAAGAAGCAAAAAAAGAGCATAATGCCAACATCATAGAATGTAATGTACAGGAGATCACTCCAGAAATGGTTCAGCTCTGCGACTCTCTAGGCATACAGATCATGGCTTATGCCGATAGCAATACCAAAGAGGAATTTGAGGCTGTAATCAGGTCTGAGGCCGACCTGGTTAATCTGGACAAACCTAGCCTGTACCTGGAAGTATTACAGGCTATGCAAGACTTATAGCCCCCCGTCATAGCGGAATACTCAAACCTCCATTTTGAAAAGAAAATCCACTCTTTTTTGAAGTAAATTTTTTAGGAGAGTAAGGTGATTACACCATATATTTTTGATATACCTTATCCCAGGGCTCACGCATTTTTCTGGAAAGCATTTTGTTTGCTTCTTCGTTATTCACAAATCTTTCCTGCTGAGGGTCCCACTCCAGATCCTGCTGCAACATCATGGCAATGTTACCCAGGTGCGCAATGGTGATAGAGCGATGCGCTACTTCTGCGGGAGCGATGGTTTCTTCTCTGGACAATACACAGTCAATAAAATTACGAAAATGGTTGTCGCTTTTGTAGAGATGTGTTTCCTCAGGTCCTATCTCTGCCTCAAGAATACTTTTAGGATCGGCATCATGTCCGCCCCGGCTGGCCCATATGCTGCCTTCTGTGCCACTAAACTTCACCCCATTACCTTCATTACTGCTGGTCACAATCAGTTTTAATCCGTTTTCATAAATACATTCAAAATAAAACTCAGTAGCGGTATTCCAGATGGGGTGATCCGCCCATGTAGCTTTTGCATTCTGTATCTTCACAGGGCCGGTATATTCGGTGTTCATGCCCCATTGGGCAATGTCAGGATGATGCCCTCCCCAGTCCGTGACCATGCCGCCGGAATAGTCCAGTATCCAGCGAAAATTCACATGGGTGCGGGCCGGACAGTAAGGTGCATCTGGCGCTGGTCCCAGCCACATATCATAATCAAAGCCTTTGGGTACAGGCACAGTTTCGGTCAGGTGCCCTGTCTTGCCGAAGTCAGGAGTGCCGGAAGGCAAGCTGCAGGTGGTAGTTTGCAACTCTCCAATCTTACCGTTTCTCACCAGTTCACATACCCTGCGGAAATGCATGTTGGAACGCTGCTGGCTACCCGTCTGAAAGACTACCTCATGTTTTTTGACCGCATCGCTCATGGCTCTGCCTTCGGCTATGGTAAGGGCCAGGGGTTTCTGACAGTAAATGTCTTTTTTGGCTTCAGTGGCCATCAGTACAGGTATGGCATGCCAGTGGTCAGGCGTAACAATTTCCACGGCATCTATATCTTTACGGCCAATCACATCTCTAAAATCTTCGTAGCCACGACATGATTTATATTTTTTACCGTACTTCTCACCATAGGCATCGTCTACCATTTTCATGATAAACTCCCGCCCGGCTACTTTACCATCCCAGTATCCGGCACTTTGTTTGTTTACATCGCAGATGGTGGTAATCTGTACCCTTTCATCCTCCAAAAAGCTTCTTACATCATTTCCTGCCTGATTACCGGCACCGATAAATGCCAGGTTGATCCTGTCGGAGGGGGGGACAAAGCCATTTTTGCCCAGGGCAGAGGCGGGGATGATGGTAGGAAAAACAAACGCTGTGGATATAGCTGCTCCTGCTTGCTTGATAAACTTTCTTCTGCTCGTATTTTTCATAATAGGTTGTTGTAGGTATGCGTTGCCCATACTGATCAGGCATATTCAGTAAATTAAAACAGATGCAGAATAATAACAACTTATTTGTATTTCTGCTCATTAAAATCCCTCCTGAAGTTTTATATTGATTCTCGCTACAATGATCTGTTTCCTTGAGCGTTTACACGGGTAATAAGGTGTGAATATCTCTTTAGATAGAAATGAATAGACAGTTTGTGTTTGATGAACTCAAACCAAATTTCTTATGATGTCAAAACCAAATCACTTTTTGCCCATCTCCCTGTTTCTTGTTGTGCTGGCAAATGTTTCTTTCTCTCAGTCATCAGTAATAATTGGTCAGGGGGGAGAAAGGTTACCCATTACTTCCGCACCTTTCTTAATGATTACCCCTGATGCCCGTAGCGCAGGTCTGGGTGAGGCGGGAGTAGCGCTCTCAACCGATGCCAATGCCGCTTACTGGAACCCTGCCAGGCTGACTCTGCTTCCAGAAAAAAGTAATGTCTCCTTCTCTTATACTCCCTGGCTGCGTAAAGTAGTGAGCAATATGGATCTCTATCATTTTGCTGCTGCCCAGAGAATGAGTGAAAAAGGAGTCTGGGGACTTTCACTCACCTATTTTGATCTGGGAGGTATACAGCTTGCTGCTCCATCAGGTGCTTTAGCATTTTTGGATAATCCGCATGATCTGTCAATTTCCCTGTCATATGCGCATCAACTGAATAAGCAGTGGAACTTGGGAGGAAGTGCCAAATACATAGGCAATAATTACAGCGGCCTTCCCTCAACGAGAGGTGCACCTCAATCTGCTTCCGGCTTTGCCGTAGATTTGGGAGCATTGTACCAGACAGATTTCAAGATTTTACAAAAAGAAAGTCAGTTGGCTGTGGGAGCGAATATCGCTAACCTCGGACCTAAAATGAGCTACTTTGATCGCGAAGAATTTTTGCCAGCCAATATCAATATAGGGGCTTCTCTCCGTTCACAGATTTATAATCATCACAGTCTTAGCTGGTCTTTCAACCTAAGAAAGCTCATGGTTCCTACTCCCGATTCAGTATACATACCAGGGGCTGATAAGAACTGGTTCAGTGGTACTTTTGGCTCTTTTGCCGATGCCCCGGGCGGTTTTGCTGAGGAGCTACGCGAAATCATGATAGGTACAGGGCTGGAATATGGATTCAAAGAAACTGTATGGCTGAGAGGAGGCTACTATCATGAAGCAGAAGATAAAGGAGACAGACGATATTTTACCACTGGCCTGGGTGTGCGTTATCAAATCTTAAGCCTGGATCTGGCTTATTTACTTCCCTTTGGGACGCAGCCTGGTCGCACCCACCCTCTTCAAAATACCCTTAGATTGGGTCTACAGATTAGATTTGGGGAGATTGTATAATGATAACAAAAGCTTGTACAGAGCAATCTACTATACGGTTGCCCTAATTCATTTGCGAGTCAGGGTGACTTTCTCTATTTTGAAAGCTTGCAACCTTACACTAGGATACAACAAACTAATTCATGGAAAGAAGACTGTTCTTACAGCAGATGGGAAGCACTGCCTGTGTGCTCCCCCTATGGACTAATCCACTCAATAGCAATTTTTTACCGGCTCTATCCAGCAATACCGAAGAACTCCTTAAAAAATTTGTCAAAAATTATGACGAGTACATCGCCCGTAATCTGAAAATGCAGGAGACTGATCCTTCACACCTTTGGTTCGGAGGTGTTATAAACAATTACGGTATCCACAACCCTCAGCAAACTGCCGGTTTCTTTCAGACATTAAGCTGTGGCTATGTTTCGGAAGGTTCCAAATATTATCATGATGAAGCACTCATTCAACCCTTGATCCATGCCAGTGAGTATATGCTCAAAGCCCAGCATCCTGATGGCACCATTGATCTGCATTCAACAAATTTTCACTCTACACCTGATACGGCCTTTACGGTAGAACCGGTAAGCCTGGGCTATACACTTTTGGAGCGGGATGCTTCTCCCGCTACTCAGCCTGTCAGGGCAAATCTTAAAACTTACCTGCAAAGGGCGGGAAAAGCTTTGTCGGTAGGGGGGATACATACCCCTAACCATCGCTGGGTAGTATGTATGGCATTGGCACGTATCCATCATCTGTTTCCTGATCCGGCTTATGTGAATAGAGTGGACGAATGGCTGAAGGAAAAGATAGACATAGATGAAGATGGGCAGTACACCGAGCAAAGTACGTTGATCTATAGCCCGATTGTGAATAAAAGTCTGATTACGGTGGTCCGCCTGATGGATAAGCCTGAACTGTATGAGCCGGTCCGAAAAAACCTGGAAATGACACTTTACTATCTGCATGCCAACGGAGAGGTGGTGTCGGAAGGCTCGGGGAGGCAGGATAAATATCAGCGGGGAACAGTGGAGCGTTATTACTATTCCTACCGATACATGGCTTTACATGAGCAGAATGGACAGTTCGCTGCGATGGCAGCTTATCTGGAAGAAAACGAAACCGATGCCATCAGTAATGCACTGGCTTATTTTTTAGAAGCATCCCATTCGGAGAAATCCGGTTCGGAGGAATCTGGTCCGAAGGATATTGACTTGAAAAAGCCTTTGCCGCAAGCTTCTGCACTGCCTACGGATTATCTCAAAGTATTCACTGGTTCCGATCTGGTACGCATTCGCCGGGGTGAAAGGGATGCAACCATATTGGCCAAGAACCCTATCTTTTTTACTTTCTTCAAAGGTAAGGCAGCGCTGGAAGGTATACGACTGGCCTCTGCTTTTTTTGGCAAGGGGCAGTTTGAAGGAGAATCGCTGGAAAGGGAAGGCGATGAATTTGTGCTTCGTCAGTGGCTGGAAGGACCCTACTATCAGCCTTTTGCTGAAGACCAACTGCCTACTTCGGATGGTGACTGGGAAAAGCTACCTCGTGATGAACGCCCTCAGAGCGAAGTGCAGAAATTTCTTTCCGAGATTCGGATTCGTGAAACCAGTACAGGCTTTTTGCTGGACATCAGCATAACGGGTACCGACCGTGTGCCGGTAGCCTTGGAAATGGCCTTCCGCAAAGGCAGCAAACTGAGTGGTGTGAAGAAGGTGGAAGATACAGAAGAGGCTTACCTGCTGGAAGAAGGTTACGGAACACTCAAAGAAGGTGATAGCGAAATACGCTTTGGCCCCGGAAAAGCCGAGCATAGCTGGACACAACTCAGAGGAGCGCTACCTAAGTTGGAAGCCCAGTGCGTCTACATCACAGGCATCACGCCTTTTGAACATCAGATAGAAATTTCCTAGGCCTGTCAGATTTTGAAAAGCTGGCAGATCTCTATGCATAACACCCTATTTACCACTTATCAATACCATGAGTCATATTATCAAACTAAGCTTACTTGTCCTTTTATTAGCTGGCTGTAGCCAGCAGGCGGAAGATGAAAAAGAAACAGGTTCTTCCAATAAAGGAAAGACTATAGAAATCAAGGCAGTGAATGAGGATGTAATTCCCGTCGGTGAGCAGACCATCGCCATTGTAGGGGCTACACTCATTGACGGATATGGAGGTGAGCCAGTGCAGAATGCCACGGTAATTGTCAGGAACAGTGAAATATGGAAAGTGGGACAAGCAGGTAGTATAGAAATTCCTCAGGACACTGAAGTTGTAGAAGCCGATGGCTTAACATTAATGCCAGGTTTAATAGACGCACACTTTCACCTGGGCAATCAGGCTTTGCCTACCCATTTTTTGCACAATGGCGTAACTTCTGTCAGAGATCCCGGCGCCTGGATAGAAAGTTATGCTAATGTAAGAGCTTCCGGTGAACCCATTCCCCGTCTCTTCCTTACTGGGCCGCATCTGGATATGTTTCCTCCTGCGTATCCCAAAAACTCTTCTATGGTGCGGGATGAGATTGAGGCAAAAGAACAGATAGCCAAGTTTGTAGCGCAGGGAGCTTCGGCCATCAAAGTGTATTTTCGGATTCCTCCTAAAATCATGCAAGCCATTTGTGAAGAAGCCAATGCGTATGGCATCCCTGCCGTAGCTCATCTGGAAATCACATCAGCTACGGATGCCATTCATGCAGGCATAGATGGTATTGAGCATGTCACTTCTTTTGGCATAGACCTGATCCCTTATCGGGAAGCAGAGCGCTATCGTCAGGCGGTACTGGCAGACAACAACGCTCGGAGAAACGGAAGATATGAGGTATGGAACAGCATAGATCTTAACAGCGCCCAAGCTGACTCATTGATTCAGCTCATTGTGGAAAATCAGACGGTAGTAAGCCCTACGCTGGGCATATTTGAGTACCAACTGGAAGGAGAAAATACTGATAGTATAAAGGCAAAGGGTTTTGAAAAGATGATGACTTTTGTAGGCAAAGCCAAGGCGGCAGGAGCCCCGGTAGTAGTGGGTTCTCATGCCATCGTGCCTTATTCGGATTTTGGCTGGGCATACCAAAGGGAAATGGAGTTGTTGGCAGAAAGCGGCTTGAGCAATGCTGAAGTGATCCTGGCAGCTACCATGGAGAATGCCCGCTTCCTCCGCATAGAAGATCGCCTGGGCAGCATAGAAGCAGGCAAACAAGCTGATCTCATTCTGGTGAGAGGAAATCCTTATGAAGACATCCAAGCCATGTACCAGATAGAAAAGGTGATGCTGAATGGTAAGTGGGTACCTCCTTTGCCGGAGGAAGAGATACGGGATTAATCAAACACCACCGGCTGGGTCCAGGCCTCTTCCACATCTCCTTCTTGAAAAGGATTGATCTTGGGTTTGGTAGAAATAATTTTAGCTCGCACGTAAAGTTCATCTTCCTGAAGTTTGTAGTGCGCTTCCGAGCCTTCTACCTCTTTAAGTAGTACGCCCATGGCATCACGACTGATCCCAGCGCTTTCCGCTCCGCCTTTTTTGGTGCCCCAAAACTGTATGCGGTAGTCGATCCCGCCCTCTTCTTTTACTTTTACAGCCAGTGAGTCATTGCCATAAGTAAGCTCCTCTAGTTCCACGCCAGTGGTGCTGTAAAAATCCCCTAGCTCCATAGCAGCAATAAGCGCTTCTGGCGTCAGTTCTTCTGCTCTTACCATCACCCAGCCGCGGCCAGGATTACTTTGGTCAGTATTGTACACATGATAGCTGTGGGCATCGTCGGTAGCCAGCCCGTACATGATGGGCTTGCCGGCCTGTATGTAGCTGGTGATCAGGATATCCCACAGTTTTTCCATCCCCATGTGGGTAGAGTCGCCATAATTGTGCACCAGCGGATGACCATTGTACACTTCAAAAAAGCGCTCTCCGGTGAGCGGAATCATATCATCAACCGTGATGGCCCAGCCGAAGTTGGGATGATTGATGTGTGGAAACATAGGCTCTCCAGTTCTTTGTCGTTGTCGGTTGGCTGCATTGATATTATTCTGCATCACCTCCGTTACACTGTTGCCATGCTCGGGTTCTATCAGCTCCTGCACATTGGTCACATTCATGTGGATAGCTTTGTCTTCATAAGCATCGGTCACTTCCTCAGATTGAATGATGAGAAACTCTCCTTCTTCCTCAAAGAGCGGGCGGTATTCAGCCAGGGTTTTGAGCTTTACCCGTATACGGTCATTTCTCTCTTTTTTGTATTCTACCCATTCCTCCCCGTATTTGTCCAGGTACTTCTGAAAGCCCTGCCGGTGGGCGTAAGAGTCAGGGATGAGCTTCCATTTTTCACCTTCAGCCAGCGTATTATGATCGGATAAGCCAATGAAATGATAGCCCCGTGACTTATACCATTCCATGATCATTTCCGGAAAATCATCCCCATCGCTCCAGTAAGAATGGGTATGCAGGTTGCCTTTATACCACTGCTGGGCTTGTAGCGAAAAACTGAAAGAGACTAAAAAAATAAAAAGGACAAGTGTACGCATGGCTTAGGTAGACTGGTTTATGCTTATAAATTTGAATAAATCTATTGAATGAGAGAAATTACCGAGATGAAATTTATGTTACGCATCCAATCTATGAAAAATATTGCACTTTGCCTGCTGGCTGTTGTTTTCGCAACAGCCTGTTCTACTGATAGTCAAACTACTACTTATTCACCCAGTGATCCTTTGAGTTATGTCAATCCGCTGATTGGCACGGCTGCCAGTACTACTGAGAGTGCGCAGCTCCATAGCGAAGCGGGCTCTGAACTCAGAGGACAGACCTTTCCCGCAGTGGGCGTTCCCTTCGGCATGGCGCAGTGGACACCTCAGACACAGGCCAGTGAGCAAAAATGTCTCTCTCCCTATTATTATAAAGACGATAGCATACAGGGTTTTCGCGGCAGCCGCTGGATGAGCGGTTCCTGCACCCAGGATTACGGCAGTGTGACCATCATGGCATTGAATGGCGAACTCAAAGTAAAGCCTCACGAAAGAGCATCTTCTTTTTCGCATGATACAGAAACAGCTACGCCTTCTTACTATTCCGTAGACTTAGCCGATTACCAGATACAGGCAGAAGTAACAGCAGTTTCCCGGGCGGCCATGCTACGCTTTACCCCTCAGACTGATGAATCTACCTATCTTGTGATAGAACCCAATAGTGATGAGGGGGAAGGTTATGTGCGAGTAATACCGGAAAACAATGAGATTGTCGGTTATAACCCAGTACATCGTATTTATCAGGGCTGGGGAGAAAGTGCAGGCTTCAGCGGTTACTTCGTCATTCAGTTTGAGCAGCCCATGGAAAGCTATGGTGTGTGGAGAGGAGACGAAATTATGGCGGATCAGGATAGGGCCGAAGGAGAAGGAAAGGCGGTGGGCGCCTATGTACAGATGCCTGCTACCGAAGGGAGGCCTTTGATGGTAAGAGTAGGCATGTCACACACCAGCCTGGATCAGGCCCGGAAAAATATGCAGGCTGAAATCATCGGCTGGGACTTTGAGCAGGTGAGACAGGCTTCAGAAAATGCCTGGCGCCAGCAACTCAACAAAGTACAGGTAAGTGGAGGCAGTGATGAAGAAAAAAGTATGTTCTACACGGCCCTTTACCATGCGATGCTACTTCCCCGGCTGTTCAGTGATGAAGATGGGGCTTACGTAGCTTTCGGTGAATCTAAAAATGTTTTTCAGGCAGAAGGCTTTGACTACTATGCAGACTTCTCCATGTGGGATACTTTCCGCGCCCTACATCCTCTGCATACCATTCTCAATCCGGAGAAAACCAATGACATGATTCGTTCACTTATTGACAAAGGCGTGCAGGGAGGGGCATGGCTGCCTATTTTCCCGGCCTGGAACAGCTACACCTCCGCCATGATTGGCGACCATGTGACCGCCATGATCGGTGATGCCTGGATGAAAGGCATAGACGATTTTGACCAGGAGCTGGCCTATTCCCTGATGCGTAAAAATGCTTTTCAGGCCAATCCCGACAGAGAAAGTTATCTCAACGGGCAGGGCAGAAGGGCGATGGAGTCTTATCTGGAGTACGGCTATATTCCGCTGGAAGACTCGGTGCCGGATTCATTTCACCAGAAAGAGCAGGTGTCGCGTACGCTGGAGTATGCTTTTGATGATTTTGTGCTTTCGCAGGTAGCCAAAAAATTAGGCAGGGAGGAAGATTATCAAGCTTTACGTGAGCGAGCAAAAAACTACCAGCATGTCTTTGATACTACCACCTGTTATGTGAGGGGGCGTTATGCTGATGGTAGCTGGATAGAACCTTTTGACCCCTTTGCTTCTCGTGCCAGCTTCATTACCGAAGGCTCTCCTTACCAATATACGTGGTACGTACCTCATGATGTAGCCGGACTGATGGATTTGATGGGAGGTAAGGAGAAATTCATTCAAAAGCTGGATACCCTTTTTGAGAAGCGCTACTACTGGCATGGTAACGAGCCCGGTCATCAGACAGTCTATCTCTATGCCTACGCCGGTGCGCCCTGGAAGACGCAAAAGTGGGTACGTGATATTATCCGGGAAGAGTACAGTGCGGAGCCGGGAGGGCTGAGTGGAAATGAAGATGCCGGACAGATGTCGGCCTGGCTGGTTTGTAGCATGATGGGCTTCTATCCGGTATCTCCCGGCATGCCCTATTATGTGTTGGGTAGCCCTGTTTTTGAAGAGACCACCATTAACATGAGCAATGCTAATACCTTCACCATCAAAGCCAATGATACTTCCAATGAAAATCGCTACATCCAATCGGCCATGCTAAATGGTGAGCCACTGGAGCGCAGCTATCTGCTCCACGAAGAGATTATACAGGGCGGTGAACTGGTTTTGGAAATGGGCGATGAACCCAACAAAGCCTGGGCTAGTGAGCAAGTGCCACCGTCTATGGGAGAGATGGGTTTGTAATACATCAAAACGTCATGCTGAACTCGTTTCAGCATCCAAACTTAGTATTCACTTTCTCATGCAAAATATTGTATGCTTATAGTGTAGATCCTGAAACAAGTTCAGGGTGACTTAGGGGGAGAAAATAGAATAAAAATGAGAGGGGGCTATGCATATGTGATGAGCAATGTGACCAGAACGGCATTGTATGTCGGAGTGACTAATGATATTCGAAGAAGAACCTCTGAGCATCAGGAGGGAACAGGTTCTGCCTTTACCAAAAAATACCGCTGCAAATATCTGTTATACTACGAATGGTTTGACAAGATCACCGATGCCATAGCCCGTGAGAAGCAATTGAAAAACTGGAAACGTGAATGGAAACTCAACCTCATTAAGGAAACTAATCCCAAACTCAGAGATTTGAGTAATGACATTTGAGGTGCAATGCTTTGTTTTCCCTTTATACATTTCAGAGTTGCCTGAAATGTAGATTGAATGAGCATAAATGTTTAAGGAAACAGGCCGGGAAAGGAGTTTTGTCGTAAAATAATTTTTCGTAATTAAGGATATATCTTTTACTTACCTGCTTGATTACCACAATTCCTTGTATGAGCAATTTTACACTTGATGATTCTATTGGCTATAATATTAACATAGCGGCTAACTTTCTTAAAAAACACCTGAATCAAACCTTTAAATCAGCTGGCTATGATGTTACTTCTGAGCAGTGGTCAATTTTGAATCGCCTATGGGAAAAAGATGGCATCAATCAGTTGGAAATTGCCGGGATTACACTAAAAGATAACGCGAGCGTCACGCGGACGCTGGAGCTAATGGAAAAGAAAGGCTTAATCGTGCGCCAGATAGATCAGGATGACAGGCGCAACCGGCGTATTTATCTCACTGAAGCTGGTAAAGCACTCAGGAAACCGCTTATCCATTGTGCCGAATCTGTGTTGAAAAAAGCAACTGTGGATATTTCTGCTGAGGAAATCAGCTTGCTTAATGAACTGTCTCGTCGGATAATAGAAAATCTCAGATAAATTCAGGGGTAAATTATTTGATATATCAATTAATTTTTTAACTTTATGTATGCTTCAAGCCGAGCACTAAAAATTCATTATAATATTTGATATATCAATTAATTTAAAACTTACATTATGAAAAGGAAAACACTTAGTAGCATGCACATTACTGCAGCTGGTCTGGCTATGACGCTTATTTTTACCTTTTTTTCCTCTTCCCTAATAGCCGAGTTGATTGGGGATGAAGTGATTATTATGAAAGTGAAAACTGGCATATTTTACATGCTACCCTTAATGCTATTCCTGATGCCAGCATTGGGTCTGAGTGGTAAAAAACTGGCGGGTAAATCCAAAGCCCCTTTAATCCAAAGGAAAATGAGGCGTATGCGATGGATAGCGATCAATGGAGGAATACTAATTTTGCTGGCAGTATTGCTTTACCAAAGAGCTGAGAATGGTAGGATAGACACTACTTTCATGCAATTACAGATTGCCGAACTTTTGATAGGAGTTACTAATCTCTTTTTGATGGGTCTTATGGTCAGAGATGGTAAACGACTGGCTGGAAAAAAGAAAAATATAGCGCTCACTAGAGTATAAGCATTTCTTCAGTGCATAATACCTCCCGGAAGACAGGTTTTTATGAGTCAAATCAATACCGTATTGACTAAGGTGCCAAAGAGCAGAAAACAATTTATGCTGTCCGCTTTTTTACAGCATTTGCCCGCCAGCGGACAGAATAAAAACCGGAAAATGCCCTTTCCAGCTCACTATGAACATTGGTATTGTATTTGATCGTCATATACGAAACTAATCAGTATATCAAAATTAAATAGTAATTGCTTTGCAGTAACTTAACTTCAAGAGGACAATTTGATATTATCAGGTATATGAAAGGAACAAATCTCGGTGAACTTCAGGAACTTGTGATGCTGGCTGTGGGCGTGCTGTATGACGATGCTTATGGGGTGAGTATCAAAGATGAGATAGAAAGACAATCGGGCAGGAGCATGACGCTCAGTACAGTACATGCGGCCCTCAATCGCCTGGAAGATAAGGGCTTTCTGATCTCCCGCATGGGAGGGGCTACGGAAGAAAGAGGCGGACGTCCGAAGAGGCTGTTTCGCGTAACGGCTTATGGCAAGCAGGTACTGGAAGAAAGCCGGGTGATGCGCAACCGTATGTGGGAAAGTATCCCGCGGATTGCCTGGGAGAATATTTAATCCTGACCAAGATGGAACAGCTTCAACAACCTCCCCATCGTGCAAAACAGTTCCTCCGCTGGTTTTGTGACCCCGACCTACTCCCGGAGATTGAAGGAGATTTGCACGAATCCTACCTGGAATGGGTAAGCGAAGAAGGTGCCAGAAAGGCCAATCTTCTCTACTGGATGAATGTGCTCACTTTTTTCAGACCCTATTTCATTGCCAAAAGACAGTTTTCACAACCTGCTAATTCAAATGCCATGTTTAAAAATTATTTCAAAGTTGCTTATAGAAATCTGATCAAACAGAAATTATATTCCATCATCAACATATCCGGACTGATGGTGAGCTTTACTTTCTGCATCCTGATATGGCTCTACGTACAGGATGAGCTTTCTTTTGACCGCTCTTATGCCCATGCCGACCGGATTTACCGGTCCTGGGTACTGGAAGATTATGGTCCTGATGAAATATTTTTCAATACCCATACCCCTATGCCGCTAGGTCCTGCTCTGGATTCAAGTTTTTCAGAAGTTCAGGCTACAGTACGGGTGGGCAGCATCTCGTCTTTGGTAAAGCATGGAGAGGATACGCAAAACGAAAAAGTCTTTTACGCTGATCCGCACTTCTTCCAGCTGTTTGACAATGAGGTGCTGAGAGGAGATGTATCGCTAAGCAAGCTACAGGATCTGGTGTTAACGGAATCTTATGCTGTCAAATATTTTGGTGATGCGGATCCTATTGGCAAAACATTATCCATCAAACTGGGCGATCAATTTCAGGAGTTCAGCGTGAGTGGGGTGGTGGCCGATCTGCCTTCCAATGTAAGTCTGCAGTACACCATGCTCATTCCTTACGATAACAACAAAGCTTTTACGGGTGAAAGAGGACGGGCAAGCTGGTACAATGTCAGTGTGGAAACTTATGCCTTGCTGGAGGAGCAGACTGATGCTATGACCCTGGAAGGCAAGCTGGATGCCATGGTGAAGCAGGTACTGGGCGAGAACTATAAGCCGGGAGAATACACTGTCGGCCTGCAACCCCTGACGGATATTCGCCTCAATACGGACTTTCCCAAGGGTGGAGTGGCTGTCAGCGACTGGAAGTACGTGTACATCCTTTCAGCAGTAGCCTTGCTGATCCTGGTAGTAGCCTGCATCAACTTCGTTACCCTGGCGGTAGGACGTTCGCTGAGCAGAGCCAAAGAAGTAGGCGTAAGAAAAGTAGTAGGTGCAATGCGTCGCCAGCTGATGTCGCAGTTCTGGAGCGAAGCCTTTATGATCACATTTATTTCAACCCTCTTAGGCATCCTATTGGTCATAATTTTATTGCCTTATTTTAATCAGTTGGCAGGCAAAGAGCTTAGCTTTCTGATAAGCCTGCCTAACGTTTTGTTTTTGTTCGGTCTGGTAGGTGTGGTGGGTTTTCTGGCTGGCGTTTATCCTGCGCTCATCCTCTCCGGATTCTCGCCACTGATGATACTTCGGGGGAGCCTGAATATGGGCTATAGCCGGGAAACACTGCGGAAAGGAATGGTCGCTTTTCAGTTTGTACTGGCGGCAATCCTGATCATTGGTACTTTGGTGATGAAGCAGCAAATGACTTACCTGCAAAATAAGAACCTGGGCTTTGACAAAGAACAGATCGTAGTAATTCCTCAAAATATGCAAAGCCGCATGTCGGGCAGTACGATGGATCAGTATATGGAAGAAAATTTCGGGAGAAAGCAGCTGATCCAGAATGCGCTTGACCGTCTGCCGGAAGTCAAAGAAGTCACCACCTCTTTCTTCACCTTTGGACAATCAGGTTGGATAGAAGTGGGCTTTACCACGGAAGAAGGAACCTACCGCGAATTCAATATGAATACTGTGGATCAGGATTTTGTAAAAACCTACGGCTTACAACTTCTTCGGGGTAGAGATTTTAATGTGGAAAGCGGAGCCGACGCCCGCTCAGGGGTATTGATCAATGAGACTTTTGCCCAGGCATTTAACCTGAAAGAGGCGGTAGGTAGTACGCTTCCCCCACCTTTTCAGGAGTATCAGGTGGTTGGTGTACTGAGCGATTTCCACTACCAGTCTTTGCACGCTGCCATAGAGCCTGCGCTGCTGGTGATGAATCCCTACGGTATTTTCAAAGGCAGTGAGAATGTGATGTTTGAAGACAATTCCACCCCTAAGATATCAGTAAAAGTTCAGTCGGAAAATTTGGCACAGACGGTGGATGAACTAAGGGAAGTTTGGAAAGAAGTGGCTCCTAACCAGCAGTTTGAATTCTCCTTTGTAGATGAAAAGTTAGATGCCCAATACCGGGCAGAGGAGCGCCTGAGTACCATCCTAAGCATTACTACAGCCTTAGGCATCTTCATCTCCTGTCTGGGGCTGTTTGGGCTAGTCACGCTTTCTATGAGCAAAAAGACCAAAGAGATCGGCATCCGCAAGGTGCTGGGGGCTTCGGTATGGCAGGTGATGGCACTTTCCTACAAAGAATTTATGTTGCTGATTGGCATTGCTTTTCTGGTGGCAGTACCTGTATCCTACCTGATGATGAAGCGCTGGCTGGCAGATTTTGCCTATCAGATTAATCTGGGAGCGCCGGTCTTCCTGCTGGCAGCAGGCATCATTGTAGTGATTGCCAGCCTTACCATTGTCTATCAATCCATCAAAGCCGCCACCTCCAATCCGGTAGACAGTCTGAGGAGTGAGTAAACATATAACTGGCTGGTACGTGATTAATCGGCGGCAATTGTCATGTTCTTACTTCATGATGAATAAAAATTATTGACTTAACTGCAACCTTTTCAACAAAAGTGCATCTACTGAGTAGAATATCCTTCTACCCACCAAAATGCCTGAACGATGATCAGAAACTATTTAAAAATTGCCTTCCGTAATCTGGCAAATCATAAACTATACACTGCGCTTAATATTCTGGGCTTGAGTATTGGCGTTGCCAGCTGTTTGCTCATCCTGCTATACGTTTATCATGAGCTGAGTTATGATACTTTTCATACCAAAGCAGACAGAATCTACCGTATAGGCCTAAATGGCAAGATTGCCGATCAGGAGATTTTTACGACCAACACCACCCCTCCGCTGGCCTTTACAGCAGTAGACGAACTGCCGGAAGTAGAAAATGCAGTTAGAGTTTATGTTTATCAGGATCAACAGGTGATTCGTTATGGAGAGATGGTGATTTCTGAAGATGATATCTTCTTTGCAGATTCTACCTTTTTTGATGTGTTTAGCTTCAAGCTGATGGAAGGTGATCCTGCTACCGCCCTTAGCGAACCTAATTCACTGGTGCTTCCCGAGGACATTGCCCAAAAATATTTTGGTAATGAGCCTGCCTTAGGCAAAACTTTGCTGCTGGGCAATGACAAAACACCCCATAACATTACTGGCGTCTTGGAAGACGTTCCTGATAATGCGCACTTTCACTTCAATATGCTACGCTCTATGAGCACCCTGGAATACAGTCGTTCTGAAGGCTGGTTCAATAATAGTTTTATGACCTATCTGCTGGTGAATGAAGGTGCTTCAGCAGAAGCTCTGGAAGATAAGCTGGCAGGCCTGGTAGAAAAATATGTAGGGCCAGAGATACAGCAGTTTATGGGTGTTTCTCTGGATGAGTTTAAGAAGCAGGGAAATAAGTACGGCTATTTTTTACAGCCTTTACTGGATATTCATTTGCATTCCAATCTGAGTGATGAGATTGAGCCTAATGGCGATATTACCTATGTCTACATTTTTGCAGCAATCGCTTTCTTTATCATCTTACTGGCCTGTATCAATTTTATGAACCTGGCTACAGCTCGTTCGGCCAACCGTGCCAAAGAGGTGGGAGTGCGTAAAACTTTAGGTTCCATGCGCTCCAATCTGGTACGTCAGTTCCTGACAGAATCGGTACTGCTTAGCCTGATTGCTACGGTGCTGGCTTTGGTAGCTGCTATTCTTTTGCTCAGGCCTTTTAACAATCTGGCAGGAAAAGAGATTTCTACCGCCTTATTTTTTGAGCCATGGTTTATGCTGAGTTTGTTAGCGCTGATGCTTCTGGTAGGAGTAGTGGCTGGCAGTTATCCTGCTTTTTACCTTTCTTCTTTCCGTCCGGTAGAAGTGCTGAAAGGCAAACTCAAGGCAGGGATGAAAAGTAGCGGAATCCGTAATGCACTGGTAGTTTTTCAGTTTTTTATCTCTATTACGCTGATCATCTGTACCTTATTGGTGTATCAGCAACTGGAGTATACCAGCAACAAAAATTTGGGCTTTGAGAAGGAGAATGTAGTCGTGATCAAAGGGGCCTGGCGGCTTCCGGAGGGTACCCAGGAGGTACTCAAAGAAGAACTGAAAAATAAGGCTCAGGTAGTGGATGTCTCCATTTCCAACAATGTGCCTCCCGGAGTGAATAATACCACTATTTTCAGGAAGAAAGGTACGGAAGAAGACATTCTTATTTCTACCTATCATGTAGATCATGAGCATCTGCCTACCATGCGCATTGAGCTGTTGGAAGGCCGAAATTTCTCCCACGATTTTCCTACCGATACTGCGGCAATACTGCTTAATGAAGCCGCTGTCAGAGCGTTTGGATTTGAAAGTGCTCTCAATCAGGAGATACTTTACTTTGGCGGTGAATATGGGCAAATGCAACCTTATAAGGTGGTGGGCGTCATCAAAGATTTCAACTATGAGAGCCTGCGCAACTCCATTCGTCCTTTGGCTTTGATGCTCACCACCAGCGGTTCAAATATTTCGGTACGTATCGCTGCTGGTGATGTACGAGCTACCCTAGACATGATAGAAAGTAGTTGGGATCAATATGCCGGAGACGAACCCTTTCAGTATACTTTTCTGGATGAAGATTATGATGCCCTGTTCCGTGCGGAGCAGCGCCTAGGTGTAGTCTTCTCTGTTTTTACAGTGCTGGCAATCTTAGTAGCTTGTCTGGGGCTGTTAGGGCTTGCCTCATTTATGGCGGAGCAGCGAACCAAAGAGATTGGCATTCGCAAAGTGATGGGCGCTTCCGTTTCCAGTGTGATCCTTCTTCTCTCCAAAGATTTTACCAAGCTGGTGATCGTCGCTTTTGTACTATCCATTCCCCTAGCCTACTTCATTATGGACTGGTGGCTGGAAGGTTTTGCTTTCCGTATTAGTATCGGGCCGGGAATATTTATTTTAGCTGGTTTGTCAGCTTTGTTTATCGCATGGCTTACCGTAAGCTGGCAGTCGGCAAGGGCAGCTTCTGCTAATCCGGTGCGTTCTCTGCGGAGTGAATAAAATTGCAGTTAGTTTTTTATTGAGCCAACAGTACTCTTTACTGTTGGCTTTTTTTTGCCTCTCAAAGGTATTTTTTTCAGTAAGCACTTTTCAATAGTGTACATCGGATTGTCCGTTAACGTACAGGTGTTTTTGGTGTAAACTGCTTATTTTCAATAATTTGGCTGTTTTTGAGTTTGGCAAAAGATGTGTCTAAGTATTGGTACAACATTAACCCAAATTAGACTATCATGAAAAAATTAGTATTAGTGGCTTTATTGCTGAGTGCGATGATCCACAGCAGTATGGCAAACCCCAAAAACCCAAACAAATCAGGCGCACAACTTAGTGTTACTATCAGTGCCTCCTCAGCTAATCAGAAAAAAGCTTATATCAAAGTTGATAATCTTATGGAAGGAAAGAAGTCTTTCCTGAAGATCAAGGACGAAAAAGGACGATTGCTTCATGCAGAAACGATTCATAAAGGTTCGTCTTTTGCAAGAGCATATGATTTTTCTCAAGTAGCTAGCGGTGAATATACTGTGGAGGTGAGAACCATAGAAGGCATTAGCGCTCAGAAATTTACTATACAGGAAGAAGAAAAAAGTGTGTATTTTAAACCAGTGATCAGGACCGAATCAGATGTGATTAAGGTAGTTTTTAAAAACCCTATGGAGACTCCGCTTTCTCTCAAGTTGTACAACAGATACGGGCAGGTAATTTATAAAACCGAGGTGGACGCACAAGAGGTGTTTTCTACCGGTTTAGATATTTCTCAGTTGAGAGGTAAGCACTACAGATTAAGTCTCAAGAATAATGATTATAGTTACTCAAAAAGCATTAACACCAAATAAGAAAATATCAAACCCACTTAAAAAGCGAGAAGTGCAGCCTTTGACTGCACTTTTTTTATTGCTGAGTTTATTTGACCTGACTCATAATGATCCTGTCAAACATTCGGTCGCTGACCAGCCAGCGAAGAAAGATTAAGGGCTTTGCCATACTTCCCTTGACGTAGCGTGTTTTAGGCTTGCGCGATTTTATGGCTTTTGATATGGTATCGGCGATTAGAGTACCGGGTGAGCCATTTCCCTTTTCGTATGATTCTTTTGACGCTATTGCTACTGATTGTGCCATTTTGGCGTAAGCTGTTTTTCCTGACCTTTCCAACATAGGCCCGGTAATCACATCGCCAAATTCAGTAGTAATGATGCCTGGTTCAATGATAACCACATTAATATTGAAGGGAGCCAGCTCAATCCTCAGGCAGTCTGACCAGCCTTCCAGCGCATGTTTGGTAGCATGATACCAGGCTCCCAGAGGGGTGTACATTTTGCCGCCCATGGAAGAAATATTGATGATCGTCCCCGCTTTCTTTTCTCTCATGTAGGGTAAGAGTTTCTGTGTGAGGCTTGCCAACCCAAAGATATTTACCTCAAATTGATAACGGGCGTCGTCAATAGAAGTATCTTCTACCGCTCCATAACTGCCAAAACCCGCATTATTGACCAGCACATCTACCCCTGCATGTTCATTTTTAATTTGTGTTACCGCATTTATTATGTCTTCTTCTTTACTGATATCCATCTGGATAAGGATGGCCCCTAGTGCCTCCAGATCTTTCATTTTCTCAAGTCTTCGGGCTGCCACGTAGACTACTAACCCGTCATGTAATAATTTCTTGGCGGTATCTTTTCCCATGCCTGAAGAGGCTCCGGTGACTAATGCTACTTTCTTAGTATTCATAATATTTTGTTTGTTAGTGAGTAATCACTTATTTTCTAGTAAAATTTTTTAAACCTGATATTTCTGTAAAAGGAAATCTTTCATCTGCTGCTTATCGGAAAGGTTTTGTTTGAGGATAGCACTTCCTAAAGCATCTAATAAATGTACCATTAGCTCGGCTTCCAGCTCCGGAGAAGCATAATTTAATTTTTTGAAAGCATGAGCAAGTGTTACTTGCAGAGGTTCCATTTTTTCATGATTGGAATGCTCAAGCTCCCATTTCAGTTTAAATTGCAGTCTCCAGAAATCATAATCTGATTCACTGACTAAAAAAGGAATTTCAATGGTTTTGCGTATTACTTCTTTGGGATCAGTTTCCATCACGATATTAGCGTAGAGGTTTCTAATACGCGATTCTCCCTGAGACAAAATCGCCTGCAATAAACCTTCTTTATTTCCGAAGTGCCGGAAGATCAATCCTTCGGATACACCGGCTGCTTTAGCTACTTTGCTGGTGGAAGTAGCATTGTAGCCTTCCCTGGCAAATAAATCTAAAGCTGCTTTCAGTATACGTTCTTGCTTCTCTGTCATAAAAGTGAGTAATCACTTACATTTACGCCTTCTTATCTAAGAAAGTTTCAAAAGAAGAAAAAAAATCAAAAAAAGAGGAATGCTGACTTAATAAAGAAACAACGATAAAACAAAAGGTGAATGCTTCATGCCGGGCTGAGGTGGCTAAAGATAAAAAATTTCAGAGGAATATTTATAAGTCATCTTTTTTCAAAAGATTAATTTGCCTATCAAGTTTTTTAACTTCGTTATCCCAATCGGGTGAAAAAAGACTTAAATCAGAAGCCGCTCTTTCCAGTAAAGAAACGTTTTCAGGTTCTTGTAGTACAGCTAACCTTAATGCTAAATTTCTTGCCGATACTGGTAGTTCAGAAAAACAATGTTCATGTGCATAGTCCATCATTGCCATTATTTCTTTACTACTCTTAAAAGTTAGCTGTTCCATTAAAATGACTAACTCCTCGTAATATTTTGAATTGTCCTTGTCTCTTGATACAATGACTTTATTAAGTTGTTCAATTAATTCACTCATATCACTAATTGAATAATTTACTGAGTTAAAAATAAGTAGAAGAGGAGTTAAATTTTCAACTCCTCTTCTACTTATTTTTCTCAATTCGCTCCAATTGGAGGAGGACCATCAGGGACAATACCTTTGTACTCATAATCTCCTTTACGCTCTTTGAATTCCGCTTTGATGTCTTCTCTGAGTTTTTCTTTCTCAAACAAATCTACCATGGTCATGGAAAGGGCTTTGGCGGCGTATTCCATACCTTTATGCCCGATAGACATGCCTCCGCAGGCTACTACTGCCCAGGAGTGCCAGGGCGTGCCTTTGGGAGCGGTAGTGGCGCTGAGGCGAATGGTAGGCACCACATAGCTCACATCGCCCACATCGGTAGAGCCGCCCATAGGGTTTTCCAAGGTCTCTTCCATAGGCTCAATGACAGATTCAATACCTAATATTTCAGATTCAGTAGCTTCCTGAATTTTTTTGGCAAAATCCTGTTCTTCGTCGGTGTATTCTATAGCACCCAGAGATTCCAGGTTTGCCTGCAAAGCACCAGCGCCGGTACGGTTGACTAGTACCTCGTGTACGCCGGAAACCAGGCTGATTTTATAATCTACATCGGCCATGATGGATGCGCCCTCTGCAATGCGCTCCACATGTTTCCATACTTTCTCCATGCCTTCACGGTTGGTGTCTCGTACTCTGGTCCAGATTTTGGCATAATCCGGTACTACATTTACCACCTGTCCGCCATCCTGTATGTGGTAGTGAATCCTAACGGTAGGCTTAATGTGTTCGCGATAATAATTGATGCCGGTGGTGTACAGTTCCAGCGCATCAGAAGCACTTCGCCCGTTCCAGGGATCACCGGAAGCATGGGCAGCCTGGCCTTCAAACTCAACGATAAAGTCTACCAGGGCTAAGCCTTTCTGTACATTGGCTTTGGTTTCATCACCCGGATGCCAGTCCATAACGACATCCACATCATCAAACAGCCCTTCACGTACCATCCAGAGTTTGCCAAAGAACTTCTCCTCGGCAGGTGTTCCGTAAAAACGTACAGTCCCTTCCAGTTCTCCGCTTTCAATCAATTCTTTGATGGCAGTAGCGGCTCCCAGAGAAGCTACACCAAATAAATTATGTCCACAGCCGTGGCCGGGAGCGCCTACGTTACGAGGATCTTTGTAGGGTACAGTTTTTTGAGATAAACCGGGCAGCGCATCAAACTCACCCAGTATACCGATAACAGGCTCTCCTGAACCATATTCGGCGGTAAAAGCGGTAGGAATGTCAGCCACGCCTCGGCTGACTTTAAACCCCTGCGCTTCGGCAAAGTCGGCCAAGGCTTTAGCTGATTGGGTTTCCTGAAAAGCCACTTCTTCATAAGCCCATATCTTATCGCTCAGCTCGGTAAGCTGGTCTTTTTTGCTTTCTACCGAAGCGATTACTGCTTTCTTGTTGGCGTTAATTTTAGGCTTCTTCTGGGCATAGGTAGTAAGCACACAGAGGAGTATCAGACAAGTGATGGTTACTTTTTTCATGGTCTTTAGGTTAGGATAAGTTTTGAAGATATATAATGCGCTTTATTTTTCAAACATCACTGCACATGCTTTATTTATCTTTTTGCCCAAATATTCGTTTGTTTAATAGTGTAGATAGGCGTAATTTTTATGGATACAAAGATTTTAGATATGTTAGATAAAATCATTTTGAAGGGCAAAGAGATGCAAATGAGTGATGACGAATTTTTTAGCTTCTGCCAGGCTAATCCTGATCTGAATATAGAAAGAAATGCCCAAAGAGAAATTATTATCATGTCACCTACAGGATCAAACGCAGGTAGTATCAATGCAGGTATAAGTTTCCAGCTTTATCAGTGGAATGATAAGCATAACTTAGGTATAACTTTTGATTCCTCCACCGGGTTTACCTTACCCGATCAATCCGTAAAATCACCTGATGCAGCCTGGTTGTCATTGGAAAAGTGGCAAAAACTCAGTGAAGAAGAACAGGAAAAATTTGCCCCCGTATGCCCTGAGTTTGTGATTGAGCTAAAGTCAAAGAATGACCGTCTGGATGATTTACAGGAAAAAATGAAAAGCTGGATTGAGAATAGAGCTCAATTGGCCTGGTTAATAGACCCAGAATCTAAAACAGTATATGTTTATCAGCCAGACCAGGAAGTACATGTATATCAGAATTTTGATCAACCTCTTTCTGCTGAGCCAGTCCTCCCCGGCTTTGCTCTAGACTTTAGTAAATTACGATTATCAAAGAATCAAGCGCAAAGCGTTCCTAAAAGTAGATAATGGGCAAAAAAGCTAAAATCATTTCTCTAATATTTGGGATGTCACTGCTATCTGTCTTTTTGTTTATAGTCATGGGGCTTTACTTAATGGAAATAGAGGATCATTATGGAGACCAGCAGGATTTCTATTTTCAATCTGAAGAAGGGGACATCTTTATCAATAGAGATACAAAAGCGTTTAAAAAAGTAGAAAAAACCTGGAAAAGGCTCTACGGAATTCAACATTCAGACACAACAGATTTATGGGCTTGGCTTAAAGAAAATAATATTGAAGTGTATAGGCCTTTAGATAGTAATTTTGATCAATACAATTTAAGCTACGAGGAATTAAATAAATTAATAGAAGAAGGAAAGTTAGAATTGGTGATTAAAAAATGAAGATCGTAATAGTCTTTTATAGGTTATTTCCTCATCAATTTCTGCAACTCCTGCTTGTTTTTGGGGCAAGGCACTTCTACCCACTCTCCCGGATGTAAGTTTTGCAAAGACCAGGGTCCTACTGACTGACGAATCAGTCTGAGGGTGGGAAAACCTACCGCAGCCGTCATGCGGCGTACCTGCCGGTTTTTACCTTCGCTGATTTTAAGTTCTATCCAGGCGGTAGGAATATTTTTCCGTTCCCGAATCGGAGGGTTACGAGGCCAGAGTTCTGGCTCGTCAATCAATTTTGCCTGCGCCGGTTTGGTCAGTCCATCCTTCATCATGACGCCTTCAGAGAGTTGCTGTAGCGTCTGATCATCAGGAATGCGTTCTACCTGCGCCCAATAGGTTTTACTCATTTTATGTTTGGGATCACTGATCAAGTGCTGGAGATATCCGGCATCGGTAAGCAACAGTAAGCCTTCACTATCGTAATCCAGTCTTCCGGCAGGATATACATCAGAAATGGATATAAAATCTTTTAGGGTTTGCTTATCTCCTTCGGGAGAAAACTGACAAAGTACCTGGAAAGGTTTATTGAAAAGTATAAGACGAGACATAATACAATGATTAATAAAAAATGAGTAATGATTTGGTTGGCGAACGAAGGTAATTCATTCATCATTAGTCATCAATCATTAATCACTAATTCAGCCTTGCGAGGATGATAAGCGCCAGGCCGATGGTAAAGAAAACAAACATAGTGGTGATTAGCCGTTTGGTTTTGGAGGAGGTTCCGGCAAATTCTTTCCAGATGAATACCCCCCAGATGGCAGCGATCATGGTAGCGCCCTGCCCAAGCCCATAGCTGATGGCGAAGCCCGCCTGTTCGGAGGCCAGCATACTGAAAGACATACCAATGCACCAGATAACCCCACCTAAAATACCGATCAGGTGCAAACGAGTATTGCCTTGCGTAAAGTACTGCCGATAGCTCACTCTTTCTCCCGATATGGGGCGGTACATGAAAATAGTATTCCAGAGGAAGTTAGAAAGAAATATCCCTATAGAAAAAACAAACACCGAACTAAAAGGCGTCATCAGGCCCGGTTCTGGTGATGCAAAATTCTGAATGGTTGCTGCTGCCACAAACCGAAAAAAGAAGCCCATCAGTACACCGGCGATCAGCGAAATCATTATTCCTTTGGTTGTAACGCCTACTCCTCCGGATTTTTGCCGATAGGCAAGGGCATCCAGTACAATGGCTACCGTCACCAGCGCCACGCCCAAAAAGAGCAAAACCGGATCGCCTACCGGAACAGCCACATAATTGACCACTACACCCAATACCAAAGCCAGTCCTATACCGATAGGAAAAGCCACTGCCATCCCTGCCAGGTCAATGGCAGCTACCAAAAGCAGATTGGCAATGTTAAAAACAACACCTCCAATAAAAGCAGATCGCAGGGCCTCAGTGTTTGCCTGGGATAAATCCTCAAAAAAGCTGCGTCCTTCTTCCCCGGTATTGCCTAGCGTAAGTCCAAAAATCAAAGCCAGCAGGACTGTGCCAATGGTATAATCCCAATAGAAAAGCTGAAAGGGCCATTTTTTGGTAGCTAATTTTTGTGTATTGGCCCAGGAACCCCAGCATAGCATAGTGACGAAGAGCATCACTACCGCTAGGGGGTAAGAATCAATAATGAGCATAAGTTTTAGGTTGGTATTTGATTTAGTATGGAAAGTACATCTTCCCTCTATTAAATCATTCTTCAGTGTTCGTTAATCATTATTTTATTCTGTCATGGCTACCGAGCTATCTGCGGCTACAGTTCCCCAGTTTTCAATACCCATGTTTACCTCCAGTTGAGGCAAAGCCTGCTGGAGTTGCGCTACGCCTTCTTTGGTAGCCTGAGTTTGCCATAGATAAAGCTTGCGCAGGTTTTTTAATCCCTTCAGTTGCTGTATGCCCTCATCGCTTACCTGGGTTCCGTAGAGGTTAAGGTATTCCAGATAAGGCATATCTTTCAGATGTTGCAGTCCTGCATCGGTAACCTGGGTGTTTTCCAGGTGCAGACGGGTAAGCTTGGTAAATTTAGGTATCGCTGTCAGAGCCTGGTCAGTCGTTTTTGTGTCGCCCATGTCCAGCCAGGTCAATTGCTCAGCAACGGGTTGTAAAGCCTGCATCAGAGAATCTCCTGATTTGGAAAGAGGAATCCGTGCCTGCAACCAGTTGACTTCAGCGGCTAGGGGCATTACCTGTACACCTTCCTGCTGCAACTGACTTAAGGTCTGCTCCTCGGCGGCTTTTACCTCGGAGGCTAGCAGTATCTCCACTTCGGTTTTGTTGGCATTGGGGTCTACCAGGGTATTGAGTACTTTTTGTACGTCATCACTAACGTTAACCTGAGCTACTTTCTTGTCAAAAGGAGCCCCTTCGGCTACCCACCAGCTCAGCAATTCCACTTGTTCATCAGTAAGCTGGCTTTTACCTTCAGGGGGCATATGATCGTCATGATCTTCGGGCAGCAGGATGCGCTTGATCATATCGCTTTCCTCCGTATTTCCAGCCACGAAGATAGCACCATTCTCCCCACCTTCCTGCAAAGCTTCTACAGTATGCATCATCAGTTCACCTTTCTTCTTATCGGGATTATGGCAGGACACACAGCGGGCGTCTATAATGGGATAAATGATATCATGATAGACCTGTGCTTCAGGGAGATTGGTAATGACTACAGCTTTCTTTTCCTGTTTGGGTTCTAAGCCGGCCACTGCACGCAGCGGGTTAGGCATGTATTGGGTCAGATAATCGGAGCCGTGGGTGAGTGAACCTCCATAATGACCGGCAGCCATGAGTACTACTACCATTACAGAAAGCACAGAAACATAAGCCTTGTCTAAGCCGGGAGAGGCTTGTTTGCTGGCCTGCCAATTGAGTAAAAATGCTACGATAGCCGTAACCGCAGCAGCAATTCCCAGCCACTGGTGTAAGCTTAGTAACTCTTCGCCATAGCCTCCACCCTGGGCCAGCATAAGCCCCAGAGCAGCAGCGACAACTGCAGAGATGGCACCCAGAAAAAGCACAAAGCCTACGGCAGGTTTATACGCTTCAAACCTCTTGAAGCGGGAGAGGATTTCCAGCACAAAGGCAATTAATAAAAAGCCAATAGGTAAATGCAGGATGAGCGGGTGAAACCGCCCGAAAAATAATACCAGGTCTGAGGTCGTTTGCTCCATAATCGTTGTTGTATTTATAATCTTCAGGGTAAAGAAGCTTATTCTTTCTTATCCATTTTTCCAATATAAGTAATCTATGCCAAAATATCTTTCACTACTTTTCCGGCGACATCTGTCAGACGAAAATCCCTGCCCTGGAAGTGGTAGGTAAGCTGCTCATGATCCATACCCATCTGATGCAAAATAGTGGCTTGCAAATCATGAATGTGCACACGGTCTTTGATACCATAATAGCCAATTTCATCGGTTTCTCCGTAGCTGATACCTCCTTTTATGCCACCACCGGCCATCCACATGCTGAAGGCTTCGGTATGGTGATCACGACCCATGAAAGGCATCTCACGACCATTTCTGTTTTCCTGCATAGGTGTGCGGCCAAATTCTCCGCCCCAGACCACCAGGGTTTCTTCCAGCAATCCTCTTTGTTTTAAATCTTTGAGCAGTGCAGCGACAGGCTGGTCTATCTGTTTGCATTTCTCACGAAATCCGTGTTCAATAGCGCCATCTTTACTGCTACCGTGAGTATCCCAGCCCCAGTCATAAAGCTGGATAAAGCGTACGCCCCGTTCACTTAGCCTACGGGCCAGCAGGCAGTTATTCGCAAATGAGGCTTTGCCGGGTTCGGTGCCATACATCTGATGCACATAGTCCGGTTCTTTAGAAATATCCATAATCTCCGGTACAGAAATCTGCATGCGGAAAGCCATTTCATACTGAGAGATGCGTGTTAAAGTTTCCGGATCACCCATCTCCTGGTACTCCTGCTCATTGATACGGTTGATAGCATCCAATGATTTACGGCGCAGGTCACGGTTCATACCATCCGGGTTAGAAACATACAGTACAGGATCACCTTCGGAGCGGCATTGTACCCCCTGATAAATAGTGGGTAGAAAGCCGCTGCCCCATACACTTTTTCCGGCGCTGGGCGTATTGCCCCCGGAAACCAGCACGATAAAGCCGGGTAGGTTATCATTTTCAGAGCCCAAGCCATAAGTAACCCAGGAACCCATGCTGGGGCGACCCAGGCGGGAACTGCCGGTTTGTACCAATAATTGCGCCGGAGCATGGTTAAATTCATCAGTGTGTAAAGTTTTGATGATGGCCGCTTCATCTACTACCTCATGAAAATAAGGCAGAAGGTCGGAAACCATGGTTCCTGATTCACCACGGGGGGCAAATTTTGCCTGTGGGCCCAGCATCTTGGGCACTCCCTGAATGAAAGCAAAGCGCTTTCCTTCCAGAAGTGATTGAGGACAGTCTAAACCGTGAAGCTTTGCCAGTTCCGGTTTAAAGTCAAACAGTTCCAGTTGAGAGGGCGCACCTGCCATATGCAGATAAATGACCCGCTTGGCTTTGGGCGCAAAATGTGGCGCTGCCGGTGCCAGAGGATTGCGGTTGATAGGGGGAGCGGTATTAGCTTGAGGCTTAGAACCACCAAAAGGATTGCAGCCTACCAGAGACCCCAGCGCAATACCTCCCAGCCCTGAAGTACATTTCCTCAGAAAATGTCGGCGGGTTTCCAGTTCTGCAGCACGTTGTCTGGCTTCCTCAAAAAGTTTCATATCTCTGTTTTTTTAATTCCTTTTGCTTCTGTAAATCTATATAAAAGGACGATTTGGCAATGAATATTTTACAAACATTAAACCTTTAACTTGTGACTTTTCAACCCTTTACCCTTTAGTCACAAATTCATCTAAATTCATCATAGCGTTGGCTACTACGGCCAGAGCCGCCAGTTGCTGGTCTTCTTCCCCGGCAGTCATTTTAGGGGTCTCTCCTGGGTTCTCCTGATAATAGGTAACTGCCTCCTGGTAAAGCTCTATCAGAGCGGCCTTTTTGTTAGGTTCAATAGGTTTGACCATGGCAATTTCATATCCCTTGGCAATGCGTTCTTCAGCCGTTTTTCCTCCCTCATTGATCATCCTGAGTGCCAGTGAGCGAGCTGCTTCCATATAAACCGGATCGTTGAGTGTGACCAAAGCCTGTAGAGGCGTATTGGTTCGTATGCGGCGGGTTACACAAAACTCCCGGCTGGGACTGTCAAAAGCAATCATGGAAGGGTAAGGACTGGTACGTCGCCAGTAGGTATAGAGTCCACGGCGATGGCGGTCCTCTTCTTCACTGGTTTCCCACTTTTGTCCGCTGTAGATGACCTGCCATATTCCCTCGGGCTGGGGAGGCATTACGCTGGGGCCATACATCTTGTCGCTTAGCAAGCCGCTTACTGCCAGTGCCTGGTCACGGATCTGTTCGGCAGAAAGTCGTACTCTGGGGCCTCGGGCCATTAATTGGTTGGCGGGATCTATCTCCTGTAACTCAGGGCTTACTTTGGAAGATTGCTGGTAAGTAGCTGACATCACGATCTGCTTCAGCAGTTTTTTAATGCTCCAGTCGTACTCGTGCATAAACTCCATAGCTAGCCAGTCCAGTAATTCGGGATGAGTAGGTTTAGCCCCTTGCGTACCAAAATCTTCTATGGTTTCTACAATGCCTCTTCCGAAAAGCTGTGCCCAGAAACGGTTGACTGCTACTCGGGCCGTAAGAGGATTTTCAGGGCTCACCATCCACTGTGCCATGCCTAAGCGGTTATCAGGCGCTCCCTCCGGAAGGGCAGGCCAGGCCTGAGGCACATCAGGCTGTACTTCTTCACCATCCACCAGCCAGTTGCCCCGGACAAATACATGCGTCTTCCTGCGATAGTCCTCCGGACGCTCTATCATCACCGGTGTTTTTTCTACTTCGCTGGTATTGAGTAAGCTAACGAAAGTTCGTTTGATTTGAGAGTAATGCGGCTCCTCCTTACCAGGTAAGGCCTGGTTGAAGAGTACCCATTCTATCCGGCAAGTTCTTCCTGCTCCCGGAGGACTTTTGAACAGCATATAAACATCATGACGTCCGCTGGCAGGCTTGATAGGGATAATTGTTTTGATAAACCCTCTGGCGTCCTCAGGCTTATTTACCGGCCAGTCCGCAAGCAGTTTACCATTAAGGCTATCCAGCCTGAATTCTATAGTGCCCAAAGATTTGCTGGCTGAGTAGCTGAGAATAATCTGGTCTTTACCCTCCAGGGCAAGATCAGGAATCATGGCATACCCTCCATGATCTGCTTCCAGGTACTTACCGTCTGCCAGGGCACCATCGGTGACATTCTTATAGTTTTTAGGGTGTATTTTGGGCTCGGTAAATTTTACTAGTTTAACGACCTCCTGGCCTCTCTCCAGTTTATCGTCGGCGGAAGCGGTATGCTCAATCACCCAGTTTTTAATCTTTTCCAGGTCTTTCCGGTCTTCTTTCCTTTTAAACTGCTTTAGATTAGGAGCCTCACTGGGGACATCGGCATCAGCGGTATTATTGAGGTAGGCATAAAACTCATAGTACTCCTCATGACGGATGGGGTCATAAGGGTGGCTGTGGCACTGTACGCAAGCCATAGTTGTAGCCTGCCATACATCCCAGGTGGTATTGACCCGGTCAATGACCGAAGCTACCCGGAACTCTTCGTCATCGGTACCTCCTTCGTCATTGTTCATGGTGTTGCGATGAAAAGCCGTAGCGATCATCTGCTCATCGCTGGGGTTGGGCAGGAGGTCCCCTGCCAGTTGCTCTATGGTAAACTGATCAAAAGTTTTGTCTTCATTAAATGCTTTGATCAGCCAGTCGCGGTATTTCCAGATGTTGCGATGTCCGTCTTTTTCATAACCTTTGGAGTCGGCATAACGGGCGAGATCCATCCACATGGCTGTCCAGCGTTCGCCATAGTGAGGAGAAGCTAACAGGCGGTCTACCGCTTTTTCATAAGCCTGGGCAGTGGAGTCAGCCAGAAAAGCACGTAATTCAGTAGGCGTAGGAGGTAAACCGGTAAGGTCAAGACTAACACGCCTGAGCAGCGTAGCTTTGTCGGCACGGGCTGAAGGCTTCAGTTCCTGCTTTTGTAATTTCTGAAACACAAATTTATCAATATCATTCTCAACCCAGTCCGTTTGCACTTCAGGTGGGTCAATAGGTTCCGGCTTTACATAGGCCCAGTGGTCTTCCCAGTGAGCACCCTGTTCTATCCAGCGGGTGAGCAGCTCAATTTCTTCTTTAGGCAAGGGGTCGCCTTCGGGAGGCATGCGTTCCTCGGGGTCATGATGGGTGATGCGGCGTATCATCTCGCTCTCTTCCACGCTGCCGGGTACAATGGCTCGTTTACCGGATTCGTTGGGGCTGAGAGCATCCGTACGAAAAAGGAGACTAAACTCCCCGGAACGCTTTACACCACCGTGGCAGGTGATACATTTTTTGTTGAGAATCGGGCGGATCTCAGCATTAAAATCCACTTTATTGTCAGCAAAAACACCTTTATTCCATACCAGATAGGAAGCCAGAAGGAGGAACGCTATGGCAGGAAAAATCAGGTATTGGGTTTTCCAGCGTATAGCAGAAAAGTCAGGCATAAGTATATTATTGATATTTTATTTGCAATCCGTAAAAAGTATTTTGCTCTCACTAATAGCGCAAAATCCATCTATCAATTTAATAAAATTTCAATGTGATGTAAAATAATACAGCTAAATTGCTGAGCTTTGAAGAGACTTGAAAAGTGGGTAAAGTTGCTATATTGGTATTTATCCCAGAATTCCCCTTTTCTAAGCCTTCGCTATCCCTTCGGTACTCCTTCGCCATAGCTTCGTTGATCTATTAAGTGAGGGTATTAGCACTTTATAAAGAGCCGTTGCAATGGGCCATTGGTGGTAAATTTTAGATTTTACGTTTTTTATTACTACTTCATTTGCCTTCCAAAAAGAAAATGCTTTAATCATGAAGACTCAAATCATTTGTGTCAATTTAGCTTCTTCTTTTGTAATTTAGCAGATTGATACCTTAATACGTTTATGCTAATTTACATACTGTTTGTCTTAGGTTTTGTGTTGTTGATTAAAGGAGCTGACTGGCTGGTGGATGGTGCCTCTTCTATCGCAAAAAAATACCAGGTTTCGGATATTGTCATTGGCTTGACCATTGTGTCATTTGGTACTTCCATGCCGGAACTGATCGTTAATATTCTGGCCAGTCTGAATGGAAGCGCAGAACTGGCGGTGGGCAATGTCTTCGGAAGTAATATTGCCAATATCCTGCTCATCCTGGGAGTCGCTGCGCTGATTTATCCGCTTCCTTTGCAGAGAGGTACGGTGATGTCGGAGATTCCCTTTTCCCTGATGGCTGCCCTGTTAGTGGGTTTCCTTGCCAATGCTGCGCTTTTTGATAAACCATTGGGACTTAGTATTAGCCGTGCAGATGGAGGCATACTGCTGTTTTTCTTCGTCCTGTTCATGCTGTATGTGTTTAAGGTCTCTCGTGAGGGAGGGGAAGAAACTGTGGAAAGTTATGAAGAGAAGCCTATGCTGAAAGCAGGTGGTTTGGTACTGCTCGGAGTAGTGATGCTCTTTATGGGCGGTAAGTGGACGGTAGATGGGGCTATCCATATCGCTACCCAGCTGGGCATGAGCGAAAGCTTCATAGGACTGACAGTCGTGGCTATTGGTACTTCACTGCCTGAACTGGTGACTTCAGCAGTGGCGGCCAAAAGACGTAATACCGATATTGCGGTAGGGAATGCCGTAGGTTCTAACATTTTCAATATTCTCTGGATTCTGGGCATTAGCGCCCTGATCAACCCGCTACCTTTTAATGTGCTCAGCAACTTTGATATCCTCATGATCATCTTTGCCAGTACTTTGCTGATTTTATCGGTAAGTCTAGAAAGAAAACGGGCGGTGGGCCGCATCAGCGGCGTAGTATTTCTGCTTTGCTACATTGCCTATATCGTCTTTTTGCTACAGAGAGGTTAGTAGGTTGAAGGTTTAAGGTTGAAAGTGATAGAAGTCCAAAACAACATAAATAGTAATGAAGAAATAAATAACTAGATGAAAGCTAGTGATAAACTTTTATTAAAAACCCGACCACCTTTTTATGTACCAATCGTTACTTGTTATTTTTTTGGTGGACTAACATACGTAGTTTTTAATATGATATGAGAATATAACCTCGCAATCACAATTGTAGCTATAATTGTTATTGTATACTTGATTTTATTAAAATCTACAGTAAATGCAGAGTTAAAAATTAATTCTTTAAAGGTTAACTATTGGCTAAATATTTTTAAACCTCATGTTGTTTATCACGACATTAAACTTAAAGAAGTAAAATATAAGTATGTAGGCAGCAGATCTCCTCCCTTATTAATTATAAGATTTATCTATCAAAATAAGAAAATAGAAAAGATAATATTATTATTTGGTTTATCAGATATTGAAGTTAAACATGTATTAGAGCCCATTCGTAATCATGGAATTCCTGTAATTAAATAGCAAAGAGCGTAGTCGAGCGCGTATGTTATGCGTCCGCACCCTTGCATAGTCTATCAATAACTCGTCCAGAAGCTGATGATGGCGTTGCCCAGGGCGATGATCAGCATCACGGCTAATCCTCCGATGATAATTCCGGTTTTTGTGAAATCACTGGTCACCAGATCACCTTTGCTGTAGGCGATGGTATTGGGTGGAGTACTGATAGGCAATGCCATGGCAAGAGAAGCAGACAGCGCAATGCTCACTGCCAGTTGTACCGGTCCGGGAGTACCGCTTCCCATGTTTTGCAGGGCAAAGGAAATACCAATGGGTAATAAGAGATTAGCCGCTGCTGTGTTGGAAATAAAAGTGCTGAACAATATGGTAGCGATCACCATAGCTGCCAGTACCAGTCTGCCCTGAGCGGGAATATAAGATACAAATACCTCATCCAGGCCGGTAAGCTGCATGCCTACCCCCAAAGCGATACCTCCCATGATCAGGATTAGAATATGCCATTCTAAAGTGTTGATGTCGCTTCTGGTTAGCAAGCCAGTAGCAGTAAAGGCAATGGCAGGAAAGAGCGCCACCACTGCGGTAGATAAGCCGTGCCACTGGTCAGAAAGCCATAACAAAACCGTGATAAGCATGATGATGATGACATACCAGCCCCTGCCATCTATTTTGCGGGAGGTAGGTTTGAGCTCCAGAGAAGGATCTTTAGGCTTGAAAAAATTATAAAGTAGTAACCATGCAAATAAAAGCAGGAAAGCCATAAGCGGGGTAGCGATCAGTACCCACTCCAGAAAATTAACTTCATAACCCGCCTGTTGCAGAAATGATACCGCTACCGCATTGGGAGGGGAAGCAATAGGCGTACCCATGCCCCCGATATTGGCAGCGAAAGGAATCGCCAGCAGTAGTCCTTTCCGTAACGGGTCTCCTTTGGGTATCTGCTCCAGCATAGGGTAGACCAGCGTAATCATCATAGCAGTGGTGGCAGTATTACTCATCCACATAGAGAAAAGGGCGGTGATAAACATCAGTCCCAGCATGACGAACAAGGGCTTTCCTCCGAATGCGTTCAAAATTCCACTGGCCATTGCTTTGTCTACCCCTTCTTTAAGTACCGCATGGGCCAGTATGAAACCTCCGAAAAAGAGTACGATCACCGGATCGGAGAGGGGCGCCAAAAACTCACGATAGTCAGGAGAATAACCTCCTTCAAAACCCAGTCCAGTCCAATTTCCTGGATTAGCCAGGAAGATGATTTCCAGCCCGATGATAAGAATAGCGGTAGCAAAAAGTGGTAGTGCTTCAGTGACCCAAAGTAGCGCCGCCAGCACAAAAATGCCCGTCATAAAAATAGCCTCCTGCTGTAGGTTACTATGTTCAAACATCAGGCTGACCACTACAATAGCAATCAGCAGGGCAAGAATGAACAGTAGAACGCGTCGCGAAGGTATGGGAGGTCTTACTTCAGCCAGCTTTTCCAGATGGCTCAGGCGTTTTAACTCCTCAGTAAAGCGTGGATAGATTTCTCTGAATCGGATTTTCAAGGCATAGCAGATTTATGAAGCTAAAGATAGAAAGCAGCTATTGACTCTTCAAACGCTAAGCATATTATCATAATATAAAATATGCTTTACCGAACTACAGAGGTGATGCCTATGGTTTCAAGTACCATCCACCCTATAAATACAATATAAAGCACTAACAAACTCCAGCATTCGGCTCTATTGAGGGTGAGTTTGGTGCGCATCATGGTAAACAATACAATGGTAGCCAGCGTAAGGAAGCCCATCATAGGAGCAGCTGCCTTAAAGTCTATGGGTGCCGTTCCGGCAATCAGTATGCCTACCGGCACTGCTACCAACAGATCAAAAATATTGCTACCCAGTACGTTAGCAAGACTGACTACCCCCTCACCCCTTCGGGCTACCTTGACACTTACGTAAGCATCGGGAATACTGGTGCCAGCGGCAATGATGGTTAAACCCCAGAGGAAACTGGGCGTATTGAAGTATTCTCCAAAACCGAGGGCAGCCCTTACCAGGCCTTCTACTCCGCCTACGATTAATACTAAACTGAGCAGAAGCCTGAGCCAGCTTTTTCGCGGAGAGATGTCCTGAGGGCGGGGGTCATCTTTTTCAGCCCGTTCGTCTTTTACATCCTGAAACTGTAAAAAAATGTACAGCCCATAGAGCAGAAAAGGCACCAGTGCAATGGCTCGGTTTACTTCCCCACTAAGGGGCTCACCTTCTACCGGATTATAGATGACTGCAAAAGAAAAGGCCAGCAAAAGTACAGCTACTGAAGTAATGTAAAACTGGGCATCCTTATACACCAGATTGTGATTAGCTTCCAGCTTACCAGATGCTAAGCCTGAGATGGCGGGTATAACCAGAATATTAAAGATGGCTGAGCCGACGATGGCGGATACACCCAGGTCAAATTCACCGTGGATAAGGGTAGAAATAACTGAACTGGAAAGCTCGGGAAAACTGGAGCCTACGGCAGCTAGTATAGCGCCACGAAAAATTTTGGGAAGACGATAATAGACGGCTAATTTTTCAGAAGAAGATTCCAGCATATCGCCTCCCCACCAAACTACTGCTGTACCTCCTATTGCTGCTACAATGTAAAAAAGTAAAGAATCCAAACTATGATATTTAAAAAGCTACATGCTTAACGGCTATGTCCCTGATGTGTTTGGAGATAAAAGCTGTATGGATGAAGCAGGAGTGATATTAGGGGTAAGAAATGACAATTATCAGTTTTATGGCTAACTTTTGTCATAGAAGATTTTTCTTAATATGATGAAGTTTGAGTGTCATTGAAAACACAAGTGAATCTATTTTTTCTCAAACCAATAAAACCATGAAAAGAACTAACCTTTCATCCGTTCTCAAGAGCCTGGAAGATATGGGTATTCATCATACCAAAGGTGTTTTCTGGAACCTGCACCCTGCCGAACTGGTAGAAGAAGCTGTAAAAAGAGGAGAGGGTGTGCTGACCGATACAGGTGCATTGATGTGCGACACCGGCAAGTTTACCGGCCGTTCTCCCAAAGATCGTTTTATCGTAAAAGATGAAATGACTGAAAATAAAGTATGGTGGGGAGATATCAATATTCCTTTTGATGCCGCTAAGTTTGATCAGCTGTATGAGAAGATGGTGAAGTTTCTGGATGGCAGAAAAATATATGTACGTGATGCTGCTGCCGGTGCCGATCCTAAGTACCGCATGAAAATCCGAGTGATTGACACCCAGGCCTGGCACAATCTGTTTTGCTACAATATGTTCCTGAGGTTAGATGAGGGCGAAGCCGCTGAATTTCATCCCGACTTTACCATACTGGCGATACCCGAGTTTAAGGCCAATCCCGACGTGGATGGTACCCGCAACGAGAACTTTGCCATCATCAATTTTAAGCGCAGGATGATACTGGTGGGAGGAACGGGTTATACCGGAGAAACCAAAAAAGGTGTATTCAGTGTGCTTAACTTTCTCTTACCCGATCAGGAAAATGTACTTTCCATGCACTGTAGTGCCAATATGGGTAAAGACGGAGATACAGCTATTTTCTTTGGCCTCTCAGGTACCGGTAAAACCACTCTCTCCGCTGATCCTAATCGTTATTTGATTGGTGATGATGAGCACGGCTGGACAGAAAACAGTATTTTTAATTTTGAAGGTGGCTGCTATGCCAAAGTAATTGACCTGAGTCCGGAAACAGAGCCGGAAATCTGGAATGCGATTAAGTTTGGCGCCATTCTGGAAAATACCCGCTTCCTACCCGGCACGCGTACAGTAGACTATGCTAACAAAGAAGTTACTGAGAATACCAGGGTTTCTTATCCTATCTATCATATTGCAGATGCCAAAGAGCCTTCTGTAGGAGGAACTCCTGAGAATATTTTCTTCCTTACCGCGGATGCATACGGGGTATTGCCTCCCATTTCAAGACTAACAGTGGGGCAGGCAATGTATCATTTTATATCCGGATATACTGCCAAAGTGGCGGGTACAGAAGCAGGAATCAATGAACCTAAGGCTACTTTCTCAGCCTGTTTTGGTTCACCCTTTATGCCCCTGCACCCCACCAAATACGCGGAAATACTGGGCAAGAAGATGGAACAGCAGCAGGTCAATGTATGGCTGATCAATACCGGTTGGTCAGGTGGGCCCTATGGTGTGGGTAAGCGCATCAAGCTCAAATATACCAGAGCTATGATTACTGCTGCGCTGGAAGGTAAGCTGAATGATGTAGAGTATGAAGAACATCCGGTGTTTGGTGTAAATATGCCTACTTCCTGTCCTGAGGTGCCTGCTGAGATACTGAACCCTCGCAATACCTGGAGTGACAAAAATGCCTATGATGAGAAGGCCAGGCACCTGGCAGCGCAGTTTGCCAATAACTTTGAGAAGTTTGCTGAAAATGCCAGTGAAGAAATCAAAGCGGGAGGCCCGCAGTTACAAGTCTCATAAGGATGAGAAGATAAAGACGTTAAGTGATAAAGAGCGTGTTAGTTAAAGCCACGCTCTTTTTATTTGATAATTATTAACAAAGCGCCTATATTTTCATACAGTTTCTATTAAGTCCTAACCTTTTTTACGATGTATAAAAATATATTACTGTTTACGCTATTGACAGCTTTTTTTGCTGTGGATATCGCTTCCGCCCAGGACCTGAAAGCCAAAGTAGACCAAATGGCTGATCAGATTGATGAAAAAGTAATCGCCTGGCGACGTGATATTCATGAACATCCGGAGCTATCCAACCGGGAGTTTCGTACTGCGGAAATGGTGGCTGAGCATCTGAAAGCTTTGGGAATAGCGGTGCAGACCGAAGTAGCCCATACAGGCGTAGTAGGTGTGCTTAAGGGCGGTAAGCCCGGCCCGGTAGTGGCCCTGCGTGCCGATATGGATGCCCTTCCAGTCACAGAAAGGGTAGATATTCCTTTTGCTTCCAAAGCAACTGCCGAGTACAATGGCGAAGATGTAGGCGTAATGCATGCCTGCGGACATGATACCCACGTAGCCATTCTGATGGGGGTAGCCGAGACTTTGAGCAGCATGCAGGATGATTTACAGGGAACCGTTAAGTTTATTTTTCAACCTGCTGAAGAAGGTGCCCCTGAAGGAGAAGAAGGAGGTGCTGACCTCATGATTAAAGAAGGTGCGTTGACCAATCCTGATGTAGATGTGATCTTCGGCTTACACATCAATTCTCAGACTAAAGTCAATCAGATAGGCTATCGTCCCGAAGGTACTATGGCCAGTGTAGATGGGCTGGAAATCAAGGTAAAAGGTGCTCAGACGCACGGTGCTTACCCCTGGTCAGGCGTAGATCCTATCGTCACGGCTTCGCAAATTGTAATGGGCCTGCAAACGATCGTGAGTCGCAACCTTGAATTGATCAAAGCGCCTGCGGTGGTGACGATCGGAAAAATTGAGGGAGGCGTGCGCAGCAATATCATCCCTGAAGAGGTGACGATGATCGGAACCATTCGTTCTCTGGACCCTGAAATGCAGGATAAAATTCATGAGCGTATCCGTGAGATCGCTACCAATATAGGAGAAAGTGCCGGAGCGGAAGTAGAAGTGAATATCTCCCGTGGCTATCCGGTTACTTACAATGATCCTGAACTTACGGCCTGGGCAGTAGATATCCTGAACGAGACTGCCGGACAGGAAAATGTGCTTTTGCGCTATCCGGTAACCGGTGCCGAGGACTTCTCTTACTTTGCGCAGGAAGTTCCCGGCTTCTTTTTCTTCTTGGGAGGCATGTCTGCTGATAAAGAGCCGGAAGAAGTCGCTCCCCACCATACCCCTGACTTCTTTATAGATGATAGTGGTCTTAAACTAGGCGTAAGAACGCTAAGTAACCTTACCATTGAGTACATGCAGGAGCATGAAGCCAGCATGGGAAAATAAGCTTTAGTTAGATAACTATTGCCACAAATTTTTGAAAGAGTGCCAGTAAGGCTATGGTTTGCAGTGTGATCACAGTGTAAACGATAGCCTTTTCTATTTTTCTGAACATCATAGGATTAGTTTTTTCTGGGAGGAGTTCTGATCTGATCTTTGGGAGGCATGGCACTATGATCAGGATTGATAAGATCTTCGCTACAGCTACTTACAGAGAAAGCGAAAGAGGTAAGCAG